>JAFECK010000009.1 GCA_018242185.1 Pseudomonadota bacterium | reverse complement strand
GTGAGTGTTGTGGATGTAGTTCAGCTCTTTTGCTGTAAGACGTAAGTGCGTAGTGTTTTTGTTGATCACCTCATATAAGGGAGAGATGCCGTCTTGCATGATAAATCGGCCATACATAGCTAGCTACCATATAATTTGTTATGATAGCGTTCTGTACTCCAGGTAACAAAAATCAGGAAGGGGGGGAGGAGATGATATTTTTATTTATTTTTTATTTAGTGTTGCCACCCCCCGCAGCCCAGACCTTAGGGTCCAACTAGGTTATAGATGTGCTACAATGTTGATCTTTCTATCAAACTAACATTGGTTCCACTATATGCAGAAGAGATATCCATGCTTCTGTTAATAGCTTCATTGATGAATGAATATTCTATAGTCGATAATATGCCACTGAATAAGTGCGTAGTTAGCATTATAACTAACGTCACTTCTGGAGATGCTAAGATAGAGCTGCTAATGTATTTACTAATCAGAACCTCGGCCCCATATTGCAGTATATACTGCTGCAATGCATACATTCCCCCTGCAGCTGCACCAGACCCTATACCAGAAAACAAAGTAGTGTGCGCTCCTACCAACTCACGCAGTTCGTTTTGCGCATTATGTTTACTGGAAGATTGCAAAATACCTCCAAATGTAGCGCCTAAAAGCATACCAATGCTCATATATACAAGCAAAGTTTGATAGTGAAATTCTCCCAACACTTTTGCAGACAGCGGAGTTGGAAGAGTTTTAACTGATAGTTGAATACTAGCTTGTTCCAAGGCGCTGGTGAGTATTGGTGGCACGAACATCATAGTAGAGCTCATGCATAACATGAAAATTACTCTATTACCAACAATAGCAGCATGTTTTTTCTTTGCTATTTCGTATGTAAATAAGCTGGTTATACCTTGGAAAATAGTGTTGCTGATTAAATCTATTGTATAATAAGGCACCGTGAATGCGCGGAAAAAGTTACTCTTGTCCTTTTTTGAAACATTTTTATAGACTGAGCGAGCACTAGTAGCACGGCTTTTGACATGAACTTTTAAACCCTCCTCTATACCTGATAATAGCTCTTGTTGTTCTTTATTTGACAATGTTTCTATGGCTTGGTCCACCAACCCCTTCCACATTGCGAAAACATCTGTACTTGCCTGTTCTTTGGTGGCTTTGGGATGATTCTGGAAATAGTCAGACAGCTTCACATGCAACCTTCTATTGACAAATGATAATAGATGGATCATTTGTCCGTAATCTTTCGGAGTTTCTTGGTTTTCTTTACTTGAAGATTGATCACTCAACTTAGCTGAGATACGGAAAGTAGTATATTGCAGGAATCTCCATATCTGATCTGCTAACCTCGATTTTTCCCGCGCTTGCCGGTTTCTATCAGCATTACGTTGGGCTAACTCTTCAACATGAAGGGCTATGATAGCGCTAGATTCATACTGGGTACGTTGAGTAGGCGGTTTAGACTGCTCGTTCTCATTAAGCCCATCCGCAACATCTTGCTTGATTAAGATAAACCCAGCGCGACCTTCTTCAAAACGTCCATGAGTTCTACCAGGACCTTGCACATTGTCACTAGGATTCATATTCTTAGCGCTTAGCATAATGGTGGTAAGATTTGTAGTGACGGGTTTATCATCTTTCATGACAGATGAGCCGTCCTTATTGAAAACCGGTACTGCTTTGGCATCAGTACCACGCGCCATAGTACCTGTGGTACCTATAGTGATTACCCCCAACTGAGTCATTTGTTTTACTACTTTTTCGTGCAGATCTTTCTCTTTATTAGTGGATTTCTGCTCGTTATGTTCCTCATCCTGCGAGTGAAGATTCTTCCATGCGTCTTTATAGTTTTTGCCATCATATAAGAATAGCTGCCCATCCTCACCAAACTCCTGCACCGTACCTTTGCTGTATGTTTGGATTGCTGGAAAGAGTTGGCGTAATTTACCAGTTGTATCCCTATTTATATATTCGTTTAATTTCTTAAATAGAGTCCTGACTTCTGCTTCTGTATCGCACAATAAGTTTAAGGGTTGCGCCCTCCCCGTATCACCTAAAGTTTCTTTATTTATTGCTAAGGCAATCTGTATTAGAGTTTGCACCTGTTCGTCCACACTCTCAACTAATAGTAAATGCTCATTCTTTTGTGATGACCCTGCGCTTTGATGTATTGGCACTTGCAAGCCTTCAAAAAGCTCTTTAATTCGCCACTCTTTATGAGTAGGGTATTTGACCAGTGTGAATCCTTGATGCGCTATAAATTCCAGCTCATCATCGTCATTACCCATGCTAGCAGTGAATCCTTCTGTAGTCTCATAACCAAAATTTTCTAACTCCTTACTATCTTTCAGGCTATTAATTCCTATCAACTCCTCCTGCGAAGTACTCATCGCTATGGTGTCACTCAAAGGCTCGATAACAAAGTGACGTGCTTGATAGCCTGGATCCTGCTGTTTCTTTTGTTTCTCTGCAATATTTGCCCGTAAATGATAACATTGCTGCATCCCTTTGCCATAGATAATACTGCGGCTGGCCTTATTAAAAGCACCGTTGACTATCGAAACTTTGCGATATTGCACTGCTATACTTGGGTTGCGGCCCTGATCATTCCAGCTATACTCTGGAACATCATAATAATCTATACCTGGTTTCCATTTTTCCATCGCAGCTTTGGAGTCAATTGCTGCTTCAATTAAGGCATGAATTGCTTCTCGATCTATCTTACCAGCTGCTGCATTTTTTAACTCGTTTTTAGGACTGGAATCCTCCATGGTACATAACATGCTTTGCGCTTCAATGAGCAGGCTATATTCATCTTCTAACTCAATCTTGCGCTTAGGATCAGGGTTTGCCAGTATCTCAGCATCTAATATTGTTAACTTGCGTTTTAGAAATACCAACAGGTTGTTATGGTTTTGAGCAGCAGGAAATCTCTTCTGATCCTTCTCAGCATATGGCGCATACAACAGCTTGGTTGAGTCTTTTTCACTTTTTTCCTGATCCACCATATCGACGATTAGGTACAGCAACTTCTCCCAAACAGCACTACTTTTACTAGCTTCTTCCCTTTTTGCCAGACGCTGCTTAACTGGGGAATGTGCGTCACGGTCTATTTCATCCGCCTTCAATCTGATGCGGATTGGCGTACCTTTGTCATCCAAAAAACGTTCGCCTTGAGCCAGCTGGTTGAGGCGCCATAAGGTAACATCCGAAAGAGTGCCGTAGTGAATGTTGTATTTTTTAAACTCCTGCATAGTTGTGGATAAAGGCGTAATTGGAGTGTTTGCAGATTCTAATCCTAAGTAGCTATAGAATTTTCTCTGACTTAACGCATCACGAGAAGCGAGATCATAAGTCGAGGTGGTCGTAATCACCTTGGCACCAAGTAGGGCATCAAAAGTGTCACTTATACCTATTACTAAGGTTTTTCCAGATCCAGTTTTTAAACCGTGTATAAAATTCTTGTTGATATCCATTTTAGCAGATAGTTCGCTAATAAGCTGTATTGGTCGTGGGAATTCACCGGTAGTGCGGTACCTTGCCACTGCAATATAGGCAAATACTTTAGCAATATTCTGCGCTTGCTTGAGTCCATCACCTTGGCAGGCCTCTACTGCTTTGTTTAAACCTTTGATGAAGTCATCATCAGATAACTTAATAATCTCAGTTCGGACTGTATCAATAATTTCTCGCCAGTATCTTACTAACGTTTCGATAGTGCCAGAATCTAGATTTTGCCAGCTTTGATCTGCCTTCTTTTCAACGCGCATAGCTTCTAACTGCTGACGAAACGTGGCCTCGTTTTCTTCTACAGTAGATTCTATAACTGTTGCCATAGCACTAGGATCTAGTTCTATTGCTGCTAGTTTCTGCTGTAAAGAAGCAACCTCTGATTCTTTATAAGAATCTACTAATCTTTCTATTACTTCTGGATTTAATGGCTTTGGATCACTATCTACTGCCTTTCTAATGAGTATTTTGCCCACCTGTTGCTTCAAGATAGCTATATCTTCTTGTATGCGTAGTTCTATATCCTTGTTATTAGACCAACCAAATACAAGGTTATTTCCAGCAGTTTGGAAGAAAGCAGAAGATTTATCACGAAGATATTCTATGGTTAGCTCTTTTACATCTTTCAATAACAAATCTTCTTTTAACTTAATCGAGTGGCAAATCGGCGGAGTTACCAACTTTTCTAGCATGGCTAGCTGCTCTCCTTGCAATCGCGCCATCTTTTCTAGAAATGCGTTTAAAATAGGCAAGTCATTGGTCGCTAATTTCTCTTTCTTTAGCGTATTGGCCGCTGCTTTATCAGGGTTATCAAATTTATTACGTAGAATCTGATCTAGGATCCTTAAAGATTTCAACCGCTGCTCAGGTCCCATCCACAGCATCTTATTGGTTAGTTCTACCATAAATTTAGGCGCGGGTTGCTTTTGGTTCTTGCCTAAGCGGCGGTCTACTGCAAAGACTAGGTTCATTATCAAATCAGGAGCTATTTCAAGCAACTCCATAAAACATTTTAGCCCTGCACTGCTTTCTTGGATGTTTTGAGCGTCTTTAGGTATTGTAAATGCTGCAACATATTTTATTAACAGCATCTTATCTTGTTGCCTGCACACCCTCTCCAACACTCTGAAAAGCTTTAGCTGTATAGATGTTGCGCTCTGCTTTTCAAGGACAGTAGAAGAACTAAAGCTAGACGAACTGGAGTTTGAGGAGCTTGCTTCATACGTATCATAGCGATGTAAATCCTGTATTTGGTATAGATTAAAAGATGCTTGTATCAGCTCGCTGAAGTTATAACCCTTGATCTCCTGTGCAAAGGTGGCAAACTTCATCACCTCACTCAAAAACAGTCTGAAATCATTTTTATATAGCTTATGATTATATCGCTGCTTTTGATCCTTGCCGCTCCTCCCAATAAACATCGAAGGCGTTGTCCAAATATGAGCAGTATCGGTAAGTTTATTTAGTAGATTTTTCGCGCTCAGTTCGCGATCTTCCTTCTTAAAGGATTGCTTGATGGTCATCGCACGAATAATCTGCCATAAGAACTCAATGCCTTCTGCATTCTGTGAATCGCTATCATAGGCGTTTTTAATTTGATCTACATTCTGCATGTTCTTCTGTAATCCCAGAGATTGCAGCCGCACCAATGTTGTAAGCTTAGCCCTTATTTTCGCGTTTATGACCTCAACAGTATTATTTCGCGCAAAACCATATGGATCGCCCCGCACTAACTCACCAAGCATGTTTTCAACATAATTTTTAGCGTCATCCCCAAGTTTCTTCAACTGGCCATCTTCTCCTCGTATTGCTTGATGTGGTAAGAAACAGAGTAGGTAATGTCGCAATATCACCAGAGCTATGCGCTGCTTTTCCGTCTCCAGTGTCGTCATTTTATCAATAGTAATGGCGGCGGAGGTCAGGATATCTCGTATTTCTGTTTCTTTATCAAAATGCTCACTTACATATTTTTCTTTCTCTTGGCAGCTGGCATAGTGTTGAGAGACTGTCCATGTTTTATAATTTTCGCCGGTGATTCTTATTGCTGGATCAGAAGCTAACAGCTTACCCCAAGAGGTTTTGGCGGAGATCAAATCGCTCCTTTTCATCAGGCCTGGGAATAGGTCTACCATCGCTTCACTACATTTTTCGTATGTAGTCTTGCCCTTCAAGGCCGCGCATAGCTCAGCATACGGCTTCTGCTGAAAGTTTGGCACCAAGGCCCAATCTATCTCGTCCAGCCACAAATTCACCGCTTCCATGGTTGCCAAGGCTGTGTGTTGCTCCAAAGCCTCTTTGTTGCTTTTACCACTATCAAAAGTAGATAAATCGCGCTTCCATTCCCGCGGATCTTTTGGCAAGCTGTCGTCACACAGCACACATAACGCAAGCAGTTCTTGGTTTTTATGTTGATCACCCAAGGTATTGGCAAAAATATCACTGCCGTTGCTTTCTACGCCTTGGCCGACCCAGCTTATACTATTTGGATACTGTATACTAATCTCATTTGCTTGCTGGTATTGCGCAAAGCCTGCAAAAACTGCCCTAGTCTTATCATTAGCTCTTTTGCTAGCTTTCCAGATTTTAGTACACCGGGTGACCACATCTTGCGGTAAGCTAGGAGATATAATATAAAATAAATCATGTTCATTACTACCGTTCTCAACTAGGTACTTAGCTCGTTGTATTCGTTGCTTATAACGAGTCATTTGCGTATTATCGCGTATATTCTCCTTGACGCCCTGTAAGAGTAGCTTCATGTTTTGACCAGTAAACTCTTTTGTATAGCTCAATCTCACAAGTGCATTGAGGAAGCTTTCGCATTCTTCTTTGCTTTCAGCTAGGTCTAGAGTATCTTTGCCATGGTGGATGATGGCAAAATTACGGGCTATAGAATACTCCAAGAAGAATTCTAGAACGCTATCAAGATATTCTGGTTTGAATGAAGCGATAATTTTATAGTACCAAGTACGGTGCCAGATTATTTCCTCTGCAGAGATAAGTTTCGCATCATTACTATTAAGCGTGCCGCCGTATAAAGCACGCCAGGCTGGTCCTTCGTATAAACCTTTTTGTCCTGCTGTACCATTGTAATAGTAGTTCAAATGCCCAACATCAGGTGGCTTGAGGTATCCATACCCTCCTGTATACCAGTTCATTCCTGCACCGGGAGTTAGATTCATTTCTGGAGTGATGATAATAGGATCCCATAGAGCAGCTGCGAACAGACGATCAGCAGGGCTAATTTCCGTACGCGCTAGATCCATAGCATAAACCGCCCCATGTTGATTTAGCGAACAGCGCATAGGGTGCCAATTCACAGGCATATTGTTAGTCGGAACGTTCAAATAGGCTAAATGCTGCGCTATGGTATTAGGATTATGGCTCGTTTCCTTCAGAGTTTTTTGGTACTCAGGCTCAGCATTAAGAGCAATGATCTGCTGTTGCAGCATATCTACGCCATTTACAGCGGCGTGATCTAAGATGCGATATAATCTATATAGGTCCACTTGCGCATTTCCGCTCACTCCATCCAAAATTATGTAGCGCCTCTTTTTACCATCTACCTCAAGGGTGCTAACAACGCGGTTGAGCAGCTCTTCCTGTAAGCGGAAGATAAGCATAACATCTTTATTAGGCACCATTGCTTCAAAACGGCTCCAGAAATGCTCAAATACTGCCATAGCAGTTTGTATATCAGTAGTGCCGGTATGGCTAGACTTAGCGGAAACACCCGCGGCTGGACCACTAGAGCTGTTTAATACCGCCTCTAAAAATTGCATTTTCAGCAGAAGTTTCTGGGCATTAATATCAACTTCCTTACGTTGGTCACCTCCAGATTCCGCTTGAGCTTTTTGGTATGCTTCTGCGATAGTTTTTAGATTATCTGCGAGTTGCGCGAAGGTATCTAACACCTCTGGAGTGGCTAGGTAGCTCCAATCTGGCCGGGAATTGTTGCTGCTGATGCAATTAATGAGCGCTCGGTAAACATCTGTATTATACTGTTTTATTGCTAGTAGGTATGAAACTAGTCCTGCTATAGACTCCATACCATGTATCGTTACCATGGAAAGAATATTGCGCTGAGTCTTTGGGTTGCTGCACATGCCTTCGATAACTTCGCGTATTTGCTTGGGGTCTTTGGGTAAATTATTCGTAGGCAGTTTGTCGCATAACACTTCAACAAGAGGCCGGGAAGGCAGGGTATCCTGCAACCCTCTGTGATAGTTGATGTATTGTTCTAGCAGGTTGCCGCCTTGAATTTTCATAGCTTCCAGAATCACGGCTGGTCTGCCATGATCTCTGCGCACATCTGGGTCTAGATAGGGATCATAAGTATTGCCCATTCTGCTGTACTTAGGTTTATGAGCATTCAATGTCTGATAATGCTTTATCAAATATTGCTGCATAAATGGATCATCGGAGCGCATAGCTATCATGGGATCAATCCGCCATTTATCATGGCCATGAGCCTTTTTATCCTGAGCGTATTGCTGAATGCTCCACGTCAAAGAGCATATAGAAACAGCCGGATTGCCGTGTTCTGGAGGGCCTCCTATGTATCTAGCCTGCATATTCCAGCCAGACTGCAATGCTTCAAAGTTGTTGTGATTCTGAACAGTCTGCATCCTATTAAGTTCGCTGGGCTTGCCTTTATAATCTTTCCCCTGCACTGTATACGTATGTAAGCGGAAACCGAGGGGGAGGTTGTTATAATCTAGACCACCTTTGAAAAGTTCGTAATGATTGCAAACCAGCCGCAATGCTTCTTCAGTAATGCTCCAAGAGTTTAGTCCTTTCTCCAAAGTATGTTTATGGATTAACGTTTGCCAGCTGATTCCAGCAATCTCATCGTCATTGCCCAACACCTCAAACTGCACTGGTGCAGCGCCAGTTAGCCCTGACATGAAGCGCACATATTGGTGCGCGATATAGCTATATGCTTTTTTACCAGCTGCTGCTTGAATTTTATCACTAGAGGCCGATATTGCCTTGATCTCAGCCATGAGGTCAAGCCTTTCTCCCTTTTTATTTAGCTCATAGATTCTCTGTTGCAAGGTGGTAAAAGTCTGATCTGTTGCCGGCAAAGAACGGCAATATTCCTCAAAGATAGAGGCTATAAGTGGATACGTGATGAAATTGATTTTTTCTACATGCTTCTCTTGATCTTTAGGAACACGCTGAGATTGATTATAGAGTTTTTGCGCTTTCTCTTTACTTTCCATAGTGAGTATGCTGGGGTCCCAGGTGTTGTCAGTGCCGACTGTAAGCGCTTGCTGATCCCTTGCTTGCTCAGTTATTGCCGTAGGGATACCGAGGATCTCATCAAACCTAGGAGTAAATTTCACTACGCTAATACGACTATATTGATCTATTGCTTTGTTCTGAGGCTCATGCAAGCGAGCGGTGGTGTTATATTGCACACCCACTTGCTTTTCAACTTGCTGCTCTACAATGATCTCTTGCTGTGCCTGCACCTCTTGTGCCTGCTGCACTGATGCTTCTATATTGACGGCCACTTCTAATTCAGCTTTGGTTTTACCAGTCCTATGTATAGCATCTTCCATGTACTTGCCCGTGTCCACTATAGGAGCACGGCTGCTTTTAGGGGACTCTATATTGGCGAATCTAGGTTGCCATTTTTTTACCGGAACACTATCTTTCGCAGTGGGCCACATAGTCTGCTCTTGTACTACACCTTGCTCATTATCCAAACATGCTATGATATACATAGTGCTTGGTAGTTGCATGCCCTTTAAATGCTTATTGATTGCGTCGTAATCTGCTTTAGTGAGGCAGTGCAGCTCTAAAGACTGTGTACCACTTGTTGCCATTTCAGCGATGCTCTCTGCAAATGTGCGAATGTGATCTGCTTTTCTTCTATCAAAATCATGTGTGCTATGAGATTTCTTATCGTTTTCTATTTTGCCCAAGAAGTTAGTTTTATCCTGATCTGTCAGTAACATCTCTGCTTTTACATTGCGCAATACCATGGATTGAGGCCAGATAATTGGTTCTAAAAAAGCCAGGTTACTCATAGCAACATTTGTATAGCTATTGAATAAATACTTAAGGGATCGTAGCAGGAAAGCGAGTTTATAATATGCTTCAATTGCGGGGCGTGGCTCACGCACCTTGATATCTTGATTTTTAAGGGATAAATCGATCTCAAGAGTCCGAAGTCTACATTCTTCAGCTCGCAAAGCTTCTCTAACTTCAGTATCGCTATTTTCCTGGACTATATAACTCGAACTTATTCCTGAAAATAAACTATCTTCTAAAACACGCCCTTCTTTCTGAATCAGAGAAAAGTCGTATTTATTGTGCCATATTACTCTCATTTCATTTCTCTATTTTTGCTATATTCTAACGCAATATCATGATTTGCTAATTGTATCACTAAAGATTGAATATTAGTTAACACTTCTGTTGGGCCGTTGTACTACAGTAGCGGGGAAATATCAACAGGAGTCGCGTGGCGCCATGTTACTTTCAAAATTTAGCTTTAGCCACATGGTAACATACTTCAAGCCTTGATTGTATAGCATTATCCGCTATACAGAAGGGTCTCTCTTAGTTGCAGCGGTGGTGGTAATGCCGGCAATAGCAGCTAATACAACTAACGCGCTAACAGCTATGAGCGCATCTTGCAGCCCTATATCTTTAAACATCCAAGGGGTAGAGAATATTGCCGTGGTACCAGTAAGTTCGAGTGGTAATATTACTATAGTAGCTATAACCCCGGTGGCAACAGCTGCGATAACCCCAATCACAGCCGACGGTGTACTAGTGTGGGAATTTTCCGTGGATGATCCGTGCTGAGTATGAATTTTGACTCTAGCTGCGCTTTTCGCTCTTTCAGGCAAGAGGGCGAAGATTTGGTTTTTTAACAGCTCCTTATGCTCTGCGGAGATGGGGAAACAGGCTATTTCTAAGGGTTTATCGGATTGGATGGGATTTTATCGGACTCCGGAGTGTCGTTCATATTGCGGGCTGTGAGGTGCTGTATTGTTGAGCTGGCCAATGTGGCTTGGCGCCAGATACCCCGTAAAGTACCCCAGAAAATTTTTGGTGGGTGGTAAGCCTACGGTGCATTAATTTCGAAGAAACTTTTGAGCAAAACCATTTGCTCGGCATTTAATATATTAACTAGAAAAATTATATAAAATTCAACCGAAAGTTGTTGCAACCAAAATATTTTGGAGTAGCTTAACGAGTGAGGGAATAAGTGTATTCACCCAATATGCCGCGCGTTAGCGGCGAGGAGGCTAAAATGAAACTGACAAGTACACAACAAGACGAGCATGCTACTCTAAGGACGGAAAAGAGGGAAAGAGATATAAACACACTCTTTACGATGCTTCAGTTAACAAAAGCACGCGAGACTAATCCGGACAAGAGAGGCGAGCTGATTATACAAGTCTCCAAGTTAGCCGGTGGTAAAGAAGGGATTTCTTTTGACGATAAAAATGAAGATAGCATAAGAAACCGCTATGGCTATATACAACGCAATATTAGTAATCGCCAAAACCCGAACCCAAAAGGCCGCATATTCTGGGAACATTTGTATAGATTACATACCATTATTGAGAAAAACCCAAATACTAACCTCACGCAGCTTTACAGCGACCTTCCTACATTAAAAGCGAAACTAACATATATACTTCGACAAGAGGTACTCAAAGAAGAACAAAATGCAGAAGCCGAGCGGTGTGTGGTTGATGAGCAGATAAAAAAAGAATTACTTTCTACTTCCCAGAGCGCCGAGGAGTTAAACCTAGTGGAAGCCGAGATGCCTTTTATTACTAGCTTCATACAAGAGCATTATCAGGCCATAGCGCTATTCACAATGAACGCTGCCATTAAGGCCATACAAGATGCTAGAGCATTGCCACACTTTGGTATTAAATTGCGAGAATACAAGTATGTAGTAGCTCGCAATCTGGTGGTTATAGGAGAGTTATGCAATGAGTTTAAAATTGATTATAACGCCCAAGGTAATAGTACTCAGGAGGTAAAAGCCCTGGTTTCTCTGTTTAGCGATATTAATGACATTCGTGATAACTTCCTTCACGAACATGAGATGCTACTTAGAGATTTTTCTCATGAGCAAGCGGCTGATAGAGCTGCATATCTTCTAAAGGACTTTGGTACCGCTTTCTCTGAATTGCTATCTCATAAAACCATTGACGCTATAGCCAATGGTGCAGAATTAGTAGGAAAATGCGGTGAATATATTAGGAAATTAAATGCTGTCTTATTCGAACCTATAGAGGTGAGATGGGAAAGAGAGGTACTGAGTATGATACGTGAGGCAATACTGGTGAAAAAGGTCTGCGCTTCCACTGCTTATATTAATCTCATGGGTTTAGCATCATCATCAAGCATGCCAAATAACATAAAAGAACTTACAGAACAAAGCCGTGCGCAAAGCGACTCTGGTAAGATTCTTGAAGCTGAAAAATGCCTAAAAGACATCACCGATGAGGCGCAGCGTTCCTCTACGAAAGAAGCTATTAGGCAGCTCAAGCAATATATTATAGAAGAAAAGTTAAGTGAAGAATATAAATCTCTATTAAAGCAGGTCCTCACTCGCCTTTCATACCCTGCATTAGATGTAGATAATAAGGGGCAAAAGGCTAACATGTGCAAGGAAATTGCTGTGATTACAGGGCAGAAAACGCACGCTTTAATTACGATGCTAAACAATAAGAACGCTTTCTCTTTACCCTCAATACCTTCTCTACAAGATAAGTACAGTAAATGGCTCACCGAAATCAGTGAGAGCAAAACTAAAACTTATCCTAGTTTAGAACAATATAAGGGGCTTGAGTTCTCAATATTATCTGTCGGTGAGTTAGAAAAGAAATATCCAGCAGCTGCTAAGCATAAAGATGAGTTTGTAGTACTCCATTCTTTCTTGGCTCAAATACATAATGAGATAGATTTCTTAATAAAAGTAGAGGCAAATGCTAATCTTGAGCCTTCTATTAAGCAAAGCATTAAGGAACACGTAATAACCGTCATCGGCCAGTGCGTGAGCGAAATTGCAGAACGAGGACAGTTTAGTAACGCATTTATCTCTAATATCTCACAAGTTGCCAGTAGAAACTCCAAAGTGGCAAGAGATAAAGGTTTAGCCCATGAAGGTTTGTCATTAGAGCAAGAAAAAATTACTTTGCTAATTGAAGATGATGTGCTGCCAGCTTTCCAAGATTTTGCTGCGATTAGCGCCGTGTATGAATGGAAAGCAGGAAAACTACCCAATACCACCATGTTGCTTAATAACATTGGAGTAGCTCACACCAGATTGGGGTTATATGAGCAAGCAGTAGAATGCTTCGAGAAAGCGTTAAACCACTTAAAAAGCAACCCTAAAGCGGTAGAGCGAGAAAAGATGGAAAGAGTGGACTTTGTTTTATCTAACCCTACTATGTTTATCGAATTTGACGAAGTAGCTTTTGGGATAGACACATATGAATTTGAAGTAAAAAGTAACTTAGCTAATACCTATGTGTTGGCAGGACAGTATGACAAAGCAAAAGAGCTATCTAAACAGATAATAAGCAGCATAGACAGTGCCGTATTACAAGGTGCACCCCCAAAATTTAAAGATGAAGTGGCTATTGTGATACACTATAGCGGTGCTTCTTTGTTTCAAGTTGGTTTATATGCCGAAGCTGCTGAGCTATATAATTCAATCACAGAGCACTTGGTTCAAGACCCAAAATTAAAAGAAACATTTCAGTCCAATGTGTCCCAGTGCCATGCTCAATTGGGGCATTATGACCAAGCTTACATTGAAACTGCTATTAACAGCCAAAATCCGCAAACTAAGTTTTCCGGGTTAATGACCAAGTGTGGGTGGCTTATAAAGTCGCAGCAACTGTCAGAAGCAGGTGGCGTTATCCAAGAACTAGAACAGTTAGTACAGAAGGAAAGCAGGGTCCTGAAACGCAGCTCGAGCGACAGATATATGCTTCTACTGGTGAATATTGTTGAGCTAAAGTTAGCTTTAGTTCAAGCAAGACCAAACCTGCAGGCAGTCCATGGTATAGAAGTAGAAGCTAAGACCCTTCTGCTCAGTTTACCAACCAAACTAAAGCAGAGTTTAGAGGCGGGTAATGTATATAGAAAACTATGCGACTTAAAATGCTTGCTAATAAATGACCCGAATAGGGTTTGGAGCAATAAAAACGAGGCTTTAGGGCTACTTACTTCTGCGCAGAAAGATTTTGAGCAGGCTTCTCAAATCCCTAGCCATTCTAACAAAATGCGCAAAGTTGCTACGAATCTGGCTGCTACCCTTAGCAATGCTGCTACATATCATGTGACTGATTGGGAGATGCAACGTGAGTTATTATTAAAGGCCCTGGAAATGCAAAAGCAATACGGCGCAAATACCGTACATACATCGATAAATCTTGGTATAGTATTTAACAATCATGCTACTGCACTTAATTCACAGAGAAACCTTGAATCGGCTATTTTGTATTATAAGAAGGCATTGACTTGTTTTGAGCAATTATTGGGCGACCAATATAGGCGAACTATGGAAGATAAGGAAAAAAGAGAGTATTATAGAACATTTGGAATTGCATATGAAGGGCTGGCTGACTGTCAAGGCAGTAAAAAAATATGGGCACAAGCTAGTAATAATTACAAGGCAGCCATACAACTCTATGAAGCATTCTTAGCATTAGACACAGAGGGCGAAGACAATAATAAGGTTATGGAATATAAGCAGAAGTGTGTTGAAAAAGCAGCAGAGGTGCTCAACTCTCAGCTGCAATGGCAGCAGATTGAAGTGCTTATTCTGTCTTCTACTGCTTGGAAGAGGATTAAGTCTACAACTACCGATGCTACCATTGCAATTAGGGTAAATGGCATAGATAAAGAGTTGGTACGAGACTATTGTCAAACGACCCTTGGGCTAGCTAGGAACAACCCTGAATTTGATAACATGGAATGTACCATTTCCTTGGACTCTAAAGCTATACAAGCCTTAAAAGATAAAGCGAATAGTAACCAGCAAGGCTATCAAAAATCCTAGGGTTTGTACAAGATTTGTACTACCTCTTTAGGACGCTCACTTGTAACGAGCTTCAGTGTATTTATAGAATGATTATTGCCCCCATAAGAAGTGTTTAATATATTAAGAAATAAATCTTTTGAAACGTGCAAAAAAGTTGGTGCAAGCCAATGATCCTATCTTATGCACGAACACTTATCCTTATAGCCGGCAATTCCTCTATCATACTATATCGCAAACGAAAGATACTGCGATAGTTGAGTACGCCTGGTCTCCCGAATTAACCTGGCACATCTTGGGTCGCTATAGACTTGTAAGGCGTGGAGAGAAATGGCTTATAGACGGTATTTTCTGCTATCCAGACGGAAATTTCAATTTTAGTGAGGATAGCGGTATATCTTATAAATAGGTTGATACTTAGCATAGTCTTTGCCCGGCCAAAATGGCCTGGGTTGCACGAAGTCCGATATCCAAACTTTATCATCATACATCTGCACATGACCATGGCTCCCACCACTGGTTTTGCCAGGCCAGGGCTGGATTACTGCTATATCACCTGATTTATGTTTATCACCAGGCAGGGGTCAGGTACCACCATATAAAAGCCATTCGCCAGTAGATGAGGGCCAAAATTCTCCCCATGTTGCCATATATCAGCAATTTTACCTTCTCTTAAGGCATTGGCAACATAGCGACCACAATCACCTTTTGACTCACGTCTAGCATACAGCCGCAAATGGTTCAGCGCCCTTGCTATTTTTACACCATGTTCTCTTGTCCATTGACCTCCATCTGGATTGCCAGCCGGTACTCGTGGCTGGTCTGGTCGAAATCCAGCTTTAATCAGAAATAGCCGCATTAGCAAGGTATCTATCCTGTACAAGTTATTGATGCCAGCTAGCATCCCTGCTTGCCGCATTTGCTGTATTAGCCTTAAGTTGCTGTTTGCCAGCTCCATTATAGCGGTACATTCCTATTTCTGGATGTCAAGCTATTCAATTGGGTTGGATTGGACAAAGAAGAAGCTGAAAGCAGCTATTTTGCAAGGTTTAAAATATTTGGCCGGATTTTATTGGACTCTCCCCTGGCGCCCCCTTCACTCCTTTCCAAACTGCCTGGGACTCTCGGCGTTGTTCGCTATTCATGTACTTTGAGCCTATAAACGGAGGATTGCCCAATATATAGCTTAACTCATGTCTAGATATTAGCTCCTGCCAATCAAGCCTTAAAGCATTGTCATGGATGATGTTAGCAGACTTTTTCAGGGGTATACGCACATAATATTCTCCGAACGTCTCGCTGAGCTTCATATTCATCTGATGGTCTACTAGCCACATAGCTACTTCAGCAATTTTGGCAGGTAATTCTTCAATCTCAATGCCATAAAACTGATCAACATCCACGCGTACTAAGTTACAAATAGGGGTTGCCGCATCAATAGCTAATGTAGCACCTAGGCGCGCTTTAATAATGTCCATTTCTAGCTGTCTTAATTCTCTGTATGCAATAATCAGGAAATTGCCGCACCCACATGCCGGGTCTAGAAACTTTAAGCCAGCTATGTTCTTATGCAACTCTTCTAACGCCTTTTTATTTGATTTATGCCTTTGAAAACGTTCTCGCAACTCGTCTAAAAACAAGGGTTGAATAACTTTCATTATATTATGTTCACTAGTGTAGTGCGCCCCTAAATTGCGACGTTTGCTTTGGTCTGTAGCAGATTGAAAGAGTGCTCCAAAAATCGCTGGTGAGATTTGGCTCCAGTCAAAGTTACAGCATTTTAAAAGTTGGTTACGCATCTTACTATCAAAAGAGGGGATAGAAAGTGGGCCAGCAAATAACCGCCCATTTACATGCGGGAAACGGCTTAAGTTTTCGTCTAGGTTGTTTTGCCGCTCTTCGCTGGGGGTATCTAGTATTTGAAATATATGACTTAAGTGACTACCCAAATCGCCACCATCTTCCACAGTACGTTCCTCGATATAATGTTGAAAAATTCCTTGCTCGAATATACCAGCATCGTCTGCGAACAGACAGAACAAGAGTCTTATGAGAAACTGCTCTAACTCATGAGTTGTGTAACCGCTGTCAGCCAGGCTCTCATGAAGCTCGCCTATAAGCTCAGCAGCGTCAATATTTACTTGCTCCTGGTCCTTAAACTGCCGCACTTTATACCCAGCAATGAAGCCAAATAGATAGATGTTCTTGTGGAGTTCTTCTAGTTTACACTTATACTCCTTATCCTCGTTTAGGTCATGCAACTCAAAATTCTGGAAATCCGAAACCATGACATACCTAGGCAGGTCCTTTTCTTTAAGACCGGGGAAATAATCAAATACTTGTTGCTTCGCCTTAATAAGGTTGCCACCTGCCGATTTTTGCTCAGCAATTAATACTCCTTTCCACAGCAGGTCTATCCGGCCCTTTTTATCGTTAGCCATTTTCACAGGGTTTTCAAAACTAGCTACTTTAGGCCTGCTAACTCCAAATATTAAAAAGAAGTCATTATAAAAGCTTTGCTTCTCAGCGCTTTCACTAGTGACACCCGCGTATTTAGCGGCAAATTCTATTGCCCGTTGTTTTATTTCATTCCAGCTTAGTGACATATCTTTACCCATCGAGATAACTCTCAATGTAGAAAAAGAGTGTGAACATATGGTTAATCTACCGGGGGTGACAGGGGATGCCGGGGGAGACAAGGCTATAAACCAAGCTTACGGTGGCGCCCCCTATAATTATGTCAGGGGAGACAGGGGTAGCATGATTTAGCCGTATAGCCTGCCAATGCTATCCCTCCTACAAGTTATCGCCATCAGTAGTGTCGCCGCGACAATTATCACCGCTACAGTGGCGCTAGAAGCGTGCTACTAACATCCTGCCTACTTTTTGCCTAGCAAGCAGATTTCTTCTCTATGGATTTCCTAGATGAAATAAGCAGTATATGCTCCAATAGATATGTACATAGGCCGTGGGCATGTATGCCTCAACGAACATGCATGGTCAAAGGCCTTCATCAAGGCCCATGTACTGGGATAGTCACCTTTGCGGTCAAGTAACTGACCAGCGATGATGTTATAGTGCATAAGATCATTGTAAAGCTGTTCTAGCCAAGTTCTAAGCTCCTATCCCCTTTGAGTCATTTTTCCTTAATGGCATAATAAGCTCCGGCTATCGCTACTCCAATGAGCACCGAGGCAGTAATAGCTATAGTAGCAGCCCATTGCACCTCTAGTGCAGCGCTAGCTATGCTTGTAGTGCCAGATAGGATGCCGTAGGTAACGCCACCAGCTGCGCCGCCGATAAGCCCGCCTAGGCCTAGTGTAGGCCACAAGCTGGACTTTGGGTAAGGAGTAGGAGTAATTGTATTAGAGAGGAGGGGTGTAGTAGAACTGCTTTGGGTGTTAGTATTATGGCCATCATCACTCCTTATTGCATCATTAACGTGAGGCGCAGATAATGGTTTAATTTGGATATTATGAAAATCAGACAATATTGGTGCTTGTGGATTTTCCTGCTCATATGAAAAGTTACATTCGGGCTCGGCATTGAGTTGCACAGTAACTACGCTACCTTCTCTTACAAATCCAATCCATTGCGTTAAATATTCCTTTACATCCCCATCTCCTGTGAAATCCTGGCTATTACACATAACCTTTTGGCATTGACAACCGCTTAGCTTTTTAATCTCATTTTTAAAATCAGCGTTAGTTGTACCTTTTCGGATTCTACAATTAAATCGTATTTTTAGAGATGGATAGCAGAGCTGGACTGTAATATCAAAAAATGTAGTAGCCAGCTGTAAGTACAATGTAGATTCTTTATAAATATTATAAGATGCCAGAGTTCGGTCATCATCTAATATACCAAGTACGCTTTGGATGGTACCTACGCTACCACTTGAAGAGAGGTTACACAGCTCTATAATCGTGTTAGGAAGGTTCTTTTTTCTTATTATTTCTTTCACTTCCCTTATAGTATTACTAGACTCAACTTCGATTGTTATAGTTTTCCCCTGTAATGTTCTAATAAAAATTTGCATAACAATTGCCGTTCGTGATTCTATAAGATTGGATGCCTATTATAACAATTCCGCAATGTAAGCGCTACAACATAATACAAGGATTTTGCTCATTTTTTGCAGCTGTATTGGATGCGAGCGCTCGTTGTATGGCGGTATTTGCAACTGAGGTTGTATTGCCTCCTACGGAAGTGTTACTTGAATTTGAGCCGTGTATTACTGCAGAAACGCCATTGTAGTTAGTACTAGCAGTGTTCGTTGCTATAATACCAACTGATGTCAAAGATGGTGCCACCTGTGAATATAATATTGAAGTATTCATCTCAATAGCGGTAAATCCACCTTGCTGATAGCTTGAAACTGTGGCTATAAGTCCAGGAAACGATATATTATAGTACGAAACAAATTGTTGTAATTCATCACGTTCAGCAAATCTCAAGTGAAACTCTGTATAACTATTATCTTTAGGTCTAAAGGTTGCTCCATTTTGCCTAGTAATAATTCTCGCTTTATTGACCAATGCTTGTTCTACAGCTATACCTATATATACTTCATTCCAAGTTACTCCTAAACAATTTTGAAAACGCTTCATCAGCTCATTATGCGCGCTATTAGATGAAATTATAGTAGAAGTGTTCGTTTGCAAAGTAGATTCTCCTATATAAGTGGTGGTAACCAATCCTCCTAAATCAGTGGTATTATGCGCATTATTTAAACTGGTTGTAGCGGTATATATAGATTCTGCTGTATATAATCCGTCATTAAATCCTCCTCTCATACCCCCACTAAAAGAGTGTGTATATTTTGTAGCCTCAGGCTTAAGCTCTTGCCACATTACGCTTTTTTCCCAATTAGCTGTCCACCGAAAGAAATCCTCACCATTTCTAACCAGAACACCAAAGTTATGGCTGCTCATAGTACAATTGCTAGTGAGCCCACCTTGCCTATCTTGATCAGGCCATTTATCAGCATGTTCCATCACTCCTGATGTCTTCTCAAATTCAGTTCCATATATAGCATTTATAGCAGCTATATCATCATGCTGGCTTAATGCAATGGCATGCAATACAGACTCTATGTAATGCAACAGTTTAATATCGTCAAGTCTTACAGCACCAACCAAATAAGGTTTGATCCTCTGTACTGTATGCTGCTCTGTTCCATTCTCAGTAGGGACAGAATATGTTGTTTGAGTCATCCATGGGGTATCAGCATGCTTGTCAGCATCCATGCGTCCAGTTTTTACCCATCTATTATCAATACGTACAATCACATTGTTGTCATCATATTTTGTAAAGCTAACATAAAGGCTATGCCCAGGTCTTTGCTTGCTAACTCCTATATACCCAGAATGGCAGCTATAATCCCTACCCGCCGGCAAAGATTTTAGTTGTGAGAGTATGTTTTTTGCCTGGAATGCAGCAAGAACCTTGGAATTTTCGCATTTATCACATGCATTGCGCACTTGCTCATTATGTAAAGTTTCTAGAATTGTTGCAATTTCAGCACGTAACTTTTGTAATAATACTTCCTTCCCGCCCTCAATCGGTGGCAGAACTACATCAGATAGTGAATCATGAAAACAATAAGCTAGTAATCGCACATATAGGTAGATTCGCATTCGTAGCAAAGTTGGCGCGTCATTACCCAAAGATTGGATTGGTTGTCTATCGGTACGTAGTTCGGTAATGTTTTCTAGATGCATTTTATATATAATGCGCAAATTCGAGTTATTTATATCTTCAGTAATATCCTTGGAGCCAAGCATGTCATCCAGAATCTGTCCAAACTTTGCATTATCATTGACACATAAAATAGCGTTGTCTAAGGCTTTAGATAAGCGTGTTTGCTTGACAGGCCTGCGCTGCTCAACCAAAAAATTTGCTGCCTCAACTATTCCTCGTGTATCGCTGGATAATACAATATTATATGAGCAAATATCTATTGCACTTCTGTGGCATTCATCAAGTTGCTTAGCATCAGCACCAGCTTTAAGCAGCTCTTCTATCACTGGTAAGCTGCGCTCTTGCACCGCATACATTAATGCTGTCGTACCATTGTCCATGTCTATAGGATTATTTAAATCGGTCTTATCAGCGCTAATTAACTTCTTAATTGCTGTTCTATCATCAGTCCTTATGGCATTCATAAATTGCTTAACTCTGTCAGCATTCATTGGACCGCTAATAACGCCTTTAGTCGTATCATAGTTGGCCAAAAGGAGCTCGTAGATTTTCTGGTATTGTTCCTTTTGGCGTAAGCGCTTTTCTAAATCAAGCATGCTAGTTATAATATCTATAGCATTCTTCCTTTCCCCAGTAGGGGATACGCTGTAACAATTAATATCCGCGCCTTGTTCAATAAGATACTTCATTACCGCCCATTGTCCATTTTGCACAGCCACCATTAATGCCGTCTTTTTACTATCATTTCGTTGTTCGTCAATGTCAACTTCACCTTTAGTGATAATGATCTGTACTAATGCCAAGTTTCCGGAGGCAGAGGCTCTGTGTAATGCACTTGGTTCCTCGCTAATCACCTGCCCTACCTTTAACCCCAATGTGTCAAATCCCAAGTATGCATTAATAACTGAAGTAAATTTTCCAGGTAAAGCCGGTTGCAGAGCTTTTAAAACCTCTATAATTTGCTCTTTATTCTGTATCAGCACTACTGGCTTTTGCTCTAGATAAAACAGAGTGATACCATTGCATATTAGAATCGGGCCAAATAACTCATGCTTCTCTTGAATATTGTATAACCAAGCTTTGTTATTTGTATACGCATAACTTTGTATTAATCTTAATACTGGCCAGTTTTTTCCTACAATACCAACCAATCTCTCACTAAAAAAAGCAGTTGACAATAATTCATTGTAATTCTTTAAAACTAGCTTGGCCATCACATCTGTAATAGCTTTAACTAATCCATCATCTTCGTTATAATCGGCATCAATTAAGGTATCAGTACATATAGCCCAAATCTTGGGCACCAAATCTGATGCTAGCTTAGAGCCAACAAGTCTATGCAAAGTACTGAGCGCACTAATCTTATGAGTTCTATTACTTTGTTCTATGACCTTTAGCAAATCTTCTATTTTTATAGGATTCTCCATATACCTGCCTATACTACTAGACGCATAATTACTGGTTATATGTGGCGATCTAAGAAGACTTGCTTCCTCTAATGCCTGCTTATCACTACTTTGATTATGCATTACACTTATTTTACTTAAAGCAATTCGAATAGCTTCTTTTACTGGCCCGCTTCTTGTATTAAACCAAGTATTCAAAAGTTCAATTACTTCACTATGACCCTGATTTGCTATAGAGCTTAACACCTCTACTGCAGCAATTTCAACTTGGTCGCCGTTACCTAATAAGAATATTGTTTTTAAGTGATCTATAGTCGCTTTATCCCCAGGATTCGCTATAGAGCCTATGGTTTTTGTAGCAGCAACTCTAGTACCTTCATCACGTCTCTGTAATGCTACCTTACTTAAATGAGTTATACATTCTACATTACCTTTTTCTATAACATTAGGTAAAATTGACATCGCTAAATATACAGTGTTACTGTCAGAAGATTGCAACATACTAAACAACTGCTTTAAAATTTTTTCATTATTTTTAGGAGCATTCTTATTAATTATATCAGCAATCGCTGCTTGCACCTGAAACTCTGGATCTTCTAAGTATTTTAGTAATTCCATTACTAGAGCTTCTTCTTTTGGCGTAATACTTTCAGCCAAGACCGCTGCAGCTACCCTTCTGATCTGAGCATCTTGGTTTTTTAGCATCTCAATAATCAGTCTATACTCATCATTTTCTAGCTTTGCTAAGCGCTCCAATACCCTGTATGCCCCCCATCGCACATAATCCTTCTTATGCTGCAGCATTTGAATTGCTGATTTTTTAAACGCAGTATGCTTATTAATGTCTATACCTAAACGCTCCAGCAGTACAGTAGCAGCATATTTCGCACCACTTGCTCCATTGTTCATATATTCTAGTAAGAGTGCATATGTACTTTGGTGGTATTTCAAGATAGCTGTGCTAGCCAATGCATCCCATAAAGTAGAGAATATCCTCATATGAGTTAGGCCTAGACTGTATTTTAGCCACCTGTTGACCTGTTTATGTATCACATCTAACCCTGGTAAAGTGCTATCTACAGCACATTCATCTAGCAGCTTGATGTTCAAATAGGCATGTCTTTGGCCAATCAATTCTCTGGGATCAGATTCAAAAATATTCCAAAATTTCAGTAGTGGTAAAAAGTTATCATAAGTCCGCCCGTGTTCATATAGCATACCCGCAACAAAAGGCCATACTAATTCGTATTGTAGCAAATACTTTTGCTCTTTTAATAATTTCATCGCTCTATAGTACTCTGGTCCATTGAAAGCTATGAAACCGCGAACAATTGCTTGAGCTGCGTAATATTCTTGAAATGTAGTATGAAGGAATGCCAAATTTTTATCACGTTCAAAACGAAAATTCCCTTCAGTAGTTACAAAACCACTTTGTAATACTTCAGCAAACAAATCATTGGTCCCCTCAAGTTTATGGGATAGATCGGACAGCACCTTTTGCACAAGCTTGGCGGGTAACTTGCTGTGGTTATTAGTGAATCCTGCGAGCGCTAACTCTTCTAAGGTTGTTTCTAGATGCTTGGCTTTAGCTACTAATTCTTCCTGCAATAAAGTATTAACATCTATTTGTTTTCTTTCTAATAAATACCTTTCGATTAGCCTTTGCTTGATTTCGCTATAAAGCCAGCTTTTCGTATAAGATTCACGTCTTATATATTCAGGTTTCCAAATACTAATCAGCATATCCAAGTGCATTGGGTTATGTGCTAAGCTCCATATACTTGGATGAGACCTGAGAAATGCTAACAATTCTTGGCTATGATGCTGACTGAATTTTTCTACATAATTTATTATATTATCAGGCGTAAAACCAGCACTTTCGATACGCTTATCAAATTTGGCTGGCTCACCTCCAATCTGAGTGATTTCAACTGGCCGTGACGTTATGATGACACACATGCTATTTTGTCTCATCCAGAAACAGAGAAGCGTTTTCAAGCCCACATGTCGGTCAATCTCAGCAGCAATTTCATCATATCCATCCAAAACAAGCAGAATTTTTTCCTGATGAGTAGTTAAATAATTTTCTATAGCGCTTAAAGAAGGTAAATTCAGGCCATCGTCGAAACACTGCTCTCGCACTACCTGCGCCATATTGAGGGGGCTGCTGGGATTATAGCCAGAAATTAGCTTTGTTAAAGATAAGCTTATGACAGCTTCAAAATTATCCGCCCACAGTTTATTCTCCCCCCACTCTGTCACTATACGTTTACATAATGTACTTTTCCCAGAGCCAGCTTCTCCATAGACGACCACCTTTTTCACTGTTTTACCGCTAATGGGCGCAAAAATATCCTCGACTGCGACAACCTTTTTCACTTGTTGCAAAACTTGTTCTTCTCCACTTACCGTATTTACGCTGCTTTCCTTGTCTACCGTCGTATCAACCTTAATAACTAACCCAACATATGCTTGAGATATAGGGTATTTCTGCCCAGTTACAAATCTTTGTAAATTGCTATATTCCTGATTTTTATAATAATTTCGTAATTTCAGCGATATTTCTTCTCGTTCTCTTGAGCGTCCGTTATGCGCCTTCTCATTGTGTCCTATCATTTGCTTTGGATTATGCATAAAAGCCTCACTTAATGTTATTTGTTGAACACATCAGAGTGAGCCAGTACTAGATAATGCGCATATTCCGAGATAGTTCTATAGAATAGCACTATCTCGTTACCACATCCTCTAACACCAACGACCTTATACCTGCTATTTCATAAGTCAACTCATAGTTGTAAAATTTTTTCGTTATTTTACAAAGTCCAGGAAAATCAATAGGTTAATGTAAAACTTAATAAATTAAGTCGCCAGCTAGAGAAACAAAAGCCGTGAAAAATTGCTCTCTACCGGAGGTAATCCAAGTCTATCCATTAAACACTTCCCCATTTTCAAGGGGTAACAGGGGGTGCCGGGGGCGCCATCACTCTTAATCCCGCTATATTAGCCGCATATAGTTAAGGCCAAGAGAGGGGCAGATAACCCAGAACGATGTCTTCTGGCATCCCCGTACTCCCTCGGCCATTCGGTAAGGGGTGACAAGACATGTCGCCCCCAATAAGCTATTTTCAAGGTTCACCTAATTATGTCGCCCCTTGTCGCCCCCGTCACCCCCAGAATTATCATTACCCACTTCTGCGTCCAGGTTATCATCCGGCTCGGTAAGTATATTAGGAAGCAAATGGTATACATAAGCTTTGCCAGTAGGTAACCGCTGGGATTTGGTGAACTTCTTTTTACTACCACGCTTCAAGATGCCGAGTTTTTCTAGCTCATGGCAGACCAGAATCGGATTCAATCCTTGGCAGACTTCTTTACGGAAAGTCTCTGGGAATACAAAGAATTCGTAATCTCCTGTAGCGGTCTTACGCTTAAATCCTGCCTGGTTGATGATTTTGTCTTGCGTAGAATTAGCAAAAGGGTCTTCCATTTCGTAATCAGAAGGCATCACAGCAAATCTACTAGAGGCATGAGTCTGGAAGAAGCCACGCACCTGTTTGATAGCGTGTTCCAGCTCATACGCCCCAGTAGTGCCTCTTTCCTCAAGCCACGCCTGGAAACACTCGCCGATAGCAGTCAGGACTTCCTCTTTAGTATACGGTAGAATATGATAATCTATGGCCAAATAGCCTGCAGTTACTAGCATAGCAAAGCGCCTCGCAACTCTTTGCACCTGCCCATCGACTCCTTCCTTCACATACTTGGAGAGGAATTCTTGGTTTGCTCGCTCAGCTACCTTGACCAGCTGTTCCTTGTTTAAGGCCAGTTGGTGGAGGTACTTGCGTATGGGGGTCCCATAATACCGCGCCACCTGCTCTTTTAGGTGGTGCGCTAGGCGGTTGCCATTGTCGAAAGCACCTACGGTATCGAAGATTCCATGGCCTTTACGCGGGTCAGCCGGAATATCAACTATACGGGTTAATATGCCAGCAGGCGCTTTTTTGCCAGCGTCATAAACCTTGTCGCTAATCGAAATCTCTCCCGTGCTTAAGAACATCAGCTGCCACTCAAACCGCTTCTGTAGCCCGCCCCGAGCTCTCAGCCTATTCTTACCAGAGCCATTAGCCAGCATATAAGCGATTTCCGCCGCATCCTTGCCATCTATCTGGCCTAGCTCATCTAGACACAGCAAGGCGTTGTTATGAGCTTCCGCTACAGCTTCTAGAGCGTTACTAATCGCCTTCCACTGCTGGGTATACTTAGGACTACCCCAGACAGAGGCGGCAACATGTAAGGCCGTACTTTTGCCTATAGAGCTAGTACCTTTAAGGTTAAAACCGCCACTTTCGGCATTGAGCGAAGGCATCAGAGGTGACGCAAAAGCACAGCATATTGCAAATATCAACCTGCTATTGCTCTGGCAAGGCTTGGCGACGTTATCCTGCCATTCCTCCAGCGTTCTTGAGGCCTTGAAGCCAGCGAAGTTATGGTTATCGGTCTGCAAGTAGATAGTGCCAGTCGGTGGTATCGCTCCTTCCGGCAATATGAAGTAATCTCCATGCCAACCGATTCGCGAGGTGCATAAAGCCTTAACGCTAAGCTTAATATTCTGCAGGTACTCCGGCAGCTTATTTCTAATACTGCGCTTGGTATTAACCCTAAGCCCGTGCGATAGCAATAGAGAATACAGCTCAGAGCAGTCCCCAATCATTAGGTCCATAGCTATGACCAAAGTATGCAGATAGCCGTCCAGGTCTTCAAAGCTTACTAGCCTACCCCAATTGGCACTATGCTCATCACGTGTATAAGCCAGTACCTTTATGGCTGAGCAAACCCAGTCCTTCTCATCTTCACCAAAGTATAAGCCCTCATTTCTCAGCTCAAATCCAGTAGGCGGTATGGCTGCGCTGTTGTCATTGACCTGCAATAATTGGGCTTTGACTACATCTTCGCCTTCGTGTATTTACTGGAGGCTGCATATATTCCCTGCGATATCCATAATGGGGATAACGATGGACTGCTTGTAAATGCCTATTCCATGCGGCTGCACCTGCTTTTTAACCAAATATGGGTGCTTGACAACCTTATCCGGGTCCTTCTCACATCTTTGCCATATGTAATTGGCTTTGATAGCTGCTGCCTCATGTCGTTTGGCTTTTTCCGCCTTCTCATCCGCCATAGCTTTTGCGATAGCTGCTTTATGCGCTTTTCGTTCTGCATCAGCGAATGGCTTATCTCTTTGCGGAAACCAGGTGTATTCTATATCATTACCCCAGTCCCCAAAGTGTATACCATCACCGACACGTATAGCGTAATAGCGGTTTTTAGGGCCCCACCTAGTAAACCTACCATGTACTATAGGTCTAGGTGGCTGCGGTATGCCATGCATACTCAGGCATTCTTCAAAACTAAAATGCTGCGTATTCTGTTGCATATCTTATCTCCCGCTATTATTAGTGTTATTGAAGGTGGCAATCAGCTCTCTGATTTCCTCAACCCGCCAAGCAGTAACCCGTGGCCCAAGCTTTACCGATTTCGGAAAGCGGCCGGTTTTTACACCTGCCCACCAGGTAGTTTTGCTTACGGGTATAAGCTTTAATATTGTCGGAAGCCGGATAAAGCCGGTTTCTGGTAGTGTAATTTCTTTGTTACTTAACATAGAATTCTCCTAATTAATTTTATCCATTAGTGGATTAGGAAATTCTATGTAGACCAGGTTTGCGTTAAGAGGAATTCCCCTTAACTTTTTTAAAATATTAGTCCTTAAGAAACCGCAGTAATTTATGGGGTATATGTTTCGGGATATCATAAAAATCATCTAAAAACTTATCTCTTACAACGATGCCCACAAGCTTATAGATGCTCTTTTTCATTTTAACCCTTTGTTGGCTCTTGATGGGCATACATTTTCCTAGAGTCACAAATACTCCCTGCCTTAAGTAATAACGTATGGTATCTTTATCCGGCGGTTCGAGCTTCATCCTGTCGCATGCCACTTCTAATGTAGTATAGAACGTTCTGTTACTACGTTTCTTTGCCCCGTCCATGCCATCTAGGACAATGCCAACGTTGGATAGGTTTTTAGTTAATGTGGCGTCATCTCTGGGGTCATATTTATAGTGGACCAAACAGATGAACATGAATACCTGGGATAGCCAATATATATCCAAATCTGCTTCTTGCGGGGCCCAAGGCTCTTGCTCCTGCTGTACATCCCCCTCATCACTGGGCGCCATAACACCATGTGAACGCGGAAGCGGTTTTACAACATCAGTGCTACGGTTGGCCTTTAAATTAGCCAGTTCTAGTAGAGCCTTTACGACTTTAGTATCCAGCACGGTCACTAATTCAGTATCTCCAGACTTTGCCAATACTTCATCTATCTCGATTTCCTCTCTGCGCGGTTGTTCATCGGGAAGCTGATCTTGAGGTATATCAGCCTGGAGAATGTCACCCTGGATTTTGCCCTCGTCTACAAAACTTACTTCCATAAGCTGCTCCATACCCGTTTCTTTGTCTAAGTAATCCGCCCACCACTGCATCATTTTCTGGCGTTCTGGAAGGTATTGTGCGTGGTTATAACTAGCGCGTACCTTGTTACGCTCTGCGTGTGCCAGCTGGCGTTCTATAACCTCGCTACGGAATCCGTGTTCGTTGAGTATTGTAGAGGCGGTGGCACGGAAGCCATGGCCAGTGGCCCTTGAGTGGTAGCCCATGCGGTATATCGCATAGAGCAGGGTATTCTCGCTCATGAACTTGCTGGGATTATTCTGGCCCGGGAATACATATGGAGTGTGGCCTGTCAAACCATAGAGCTCCTGTAATAAGGCCAGAGCTTGTCTGGAAAGCGGTACTATATGTTGTTCACGCATTTTCATTCTCTCAGCGGGAATACGCCACTCAGCCTTCTCGAAATTTATTTCAACCCATTCGGCCGCACGCAATTCGCTTGTGCGCACGAAGGTAAGTAGTAACAACCGTAAGGCGAGCTTGGTTTGGATATGGCCATCGTAAGCTGCCAGTTTAGATAAGAATTCCGGCAATTCGGAAGCCTTTAGGTAAGAGTAATTACCCTTAGCGCGCGTTCTAAGTGCGCCCTTCAGGTCTGCGGCAGGGTTACGCTCAGCACGGCCAGTGGCTATAGCATACCGAAATATTTGGCCGCAGGTTTGTACAGCACGGTGCGCTATGTCTATGGCTCCACGCTTTTCTATCAATCGGATAGCTTCTAGCAGTTCTGGGGCTGTTATTTCATTAATGGGTCTATTGCCAAGGGGCGGGAAGATATCCATTTCTAGACGTCTTATTACATCCTTGGCATGGTGTGGGGTCCAACCTAATGTGCGGCCTTCATGCCACTCACGGGCTACCAGCTCAAAGCTATTCTGGGTTTGCAAGAATACTTGGCGCTTAGATTCCTTCTTAGCTTGTCCAGGGTCTATATCGTTAGCCAACTGTTTACGGGCTGCCATACGCCTTTCTCTGGCCTCGGCCAAAGAGATAGTAGGGTATACTCCTAGAGCCAATAACTTTTCTTTACCCGCAAAACGGTAGCGTAGTTGCCAATACTTGCTCCCGTTAGGCATAACTAACAAATGCAGGCCATCCCCATCCACCAGCCTGTATTGCTTATCCTGGCGCTTAGCGTTACGTATAGTGGTATCAGTTAGTGCCATGCGGGTAAAACTTCTTATGAGATAAGTTGATACCCGCACTTTTACCCATAAATCACCCGGAAGTCAACGACTATTTTTAACCCTATCAATACGTTAGCGACACTTGAGAGTTAGTGTTTATCGGGGTTTACAGCTATGAATGATTAGGAAAAAAGAGGGGGAGAAGAAAAGAGGGTGGCGGATGGAGTGGGATTCGAACCCACGGTACGCTATAAACGTACGCCGGTTTTCAAGACCGGTGCCATAAACCGCTCGGCCATCCATCCGGGGTCGGTTATAGCACAAGGCATTGCCAATGAGCAAGGGGTTTTTTACCCCATATTTCCGCAGGGACACCTCATGAAAAATCATTTTACTGCATGGTGATGTTTTTAATATTACTCGTTGTAATTCTCGCACAGGCGGGAATCTGGAAAATAATGCGACTTACGGCTATTGTAGTTATGGATCTCCGCCTGCGCGGAGATGACTTATACACACATGCACTATCTGGTCATATAAGCCATAAATACAGCATCACATATAGCACCAGACAGGCGCACACGACGCAAATAATAGTTAAATAGAAGACGGTTCGCATATCTCCTCCCTTTGGTTAATAAGGCGAGTATGTGCCGCATATATAAGGGGCGTCAAGAGTTTTTATATTGATTATTGGTTAACTCTCTTCTTACCTGTTAAACGGAATACAATAAAAAGTTCATAACAAAGTTATTGCAAGCCCAGCCTTTTGGGTTAGTTTAACGAGCAGATGGCGGTTATAGGCCGTCTCCTTGTATGTACCCTTAGGGGGGCTGAACACAGGCGAGACCATCTTGCTTGTTTCATGGAATAACTCTTCATGCCCTCATTCTGGGTACATTGCTTGCAGGGTATTATAACGATCCTCGAAAAGTTTTTGTTGTAAGGCTAAGCTTCTGTATCCCTTATAAATGCATAACCTTAGCCCAGTTGGTAGAGCTTGTTGAGCTTCCAATAGCTTGTGGTACACTGTTTTGAGCATCTAAATACTCCCACTACGTCATCGTTTAAACCGCTCTGCTTACCCTTCAGCGCAAAAATATATTGCCCTTGCTGTTTAATAATCTGATTAGCTATGGCGTGTTGGCAACCCATAGCATCTATGGTGACAGTACTGCCCCTAAGGTCTAACCACTCCAAAAGCCGTGGTATAGCGGTAATCTCATTACTTTTATCCGATACCTTTTCTTGTGCTAAAACCAAGCACTCCTCGGTGGCAAAAGCACTAATCATATGCAGCATTGCCGACCCTTCATCAAAACTATGGCGAGATGCTTTGCCGTCAATGGCTATTATCTTATCCTTAATAATAGGCTGTATACTCCTAATCCAGTGATGAAAGAGCTCTTGAAACTGATTGGGACTCAAGGCCCTAAAAAATCTGCGGAACGTATCATCGCTTGGGATGCCGTTCTTATAAGGCAATATCTTATTTAAGTAGTCTATTTTGCCTTACAAAATCCTCTACATCTTGCCACCCTTCTGCACCGCAAACAGCCGCGCACAATGCGCCAAGCAGTATCTCTGACATGCTATATAATCTATTTCTTTTAGACCGCGGGTCATCAGGATTAGCAAAGATATCTAAAAAGCCAAGTTCAAATTGTTCTTGCATCATTACCTACGTATAGAACACGAAGCTAATATTCCCTATACTACACAATCACGCAATATTTTTTCATGAGGTGACCCTGCATATTTCCGCATGAGCACTTGAATAGTCAATCCAAGTATGATAATTATTAACACCAATATGGACTCGTGGTTAGGTATGGCTAAGATTAAAAGACGTGGATTAATGTTTATTTTATCTTCTCCATCTGGCGCAGGTAAGACCACCCTAGCCCGGATGCTACTGCAAAAAGATAAGCACCTCCACACTTCTATTTCCTACACTACCCGCGCACCTCGTCCAGGAGAGCGCGACGGCGTTGACTATTACTTCACTGATCGGCCTACGTTTGAGAAAATGATAAAAGACGGTGCCTTCTTAGAATATGCAGAGTTCGTTGGCAACTATTATGGTACACCGCTTGATTTTGTGGAAGAACAGCTCAAAAAAGGAGAAGATGTCTTATTTGATATAGAATGGCGAGGTAACCGGCAGCTTACCTCCATCGCACGGGATGATGTGGTGAGTGTATTTATCTTCCCACCTTCCAAACAAGAGCTCCTAAATCGTCTGCGTGACCGTAAACAGGACTCAGATGAGGTAGTGCGCAGTCGGATGGAGCGGACTGATGATGACTTGAAACATTGGGATGACTACGACTATGCTATTATTAACCGCAATCTTGATAAAAGCCTGAGTAAACTACTTTGGATCTTAAGAGCGGAGCGTCTTAAGAAGGCCCGTCGCTTAGGGGTGCAGGATTTCGTCAACCAGCTTTTAAAAGAACCAATAAACTATGACACAGACAAGTGATTTCCGTTTTAAGAAACAGCATGTCAAGACCGCTAGAGGTAGGACTGCTGCATCTGCTAGGTGGATACAACGACATATTAACGATCGCTTTGTGCTTATGGCAAAACAGCAGAAATACAGATCACGGGCAGCATTTAAGCTACTTGGCATAGAGGACAAGTTCCATGTATTAAGGGGGAGCCAGGTGGTCGTGGATCTAGGAGCTGCGCCAGGTAGCTGGCTACAGGTGGTGCGGAAAGTTGCCCCACAGGCGAGAGTTATTGGTATAGATTTGCAGGAAATTATCCCACTGGATGAAGTGCAACTGATCGTGGGAGATTTTTGTGATCAAGCCAACCAGCAATTACTCCAGCAAGCCTTTCAAGGTAAGGTAAGCGTGGTGTTGAGTGATATGGCTGCGAGTGCTTCTGGTGATAGGCAAGTAGACCATATGCGGATTATGCATCTGGTGCGCACGGCGCTAGATTTTGCCCGCCTTAATTTGCGTCCAAATGGCAACTTTGTGGCCAAAATACTTCGGGGCGGGGAAGAAGCAGAGCTCTTACAAGAGATCCGCAAAAGCTTTAAGAAGGTGCAGGTATATAAGCCAGAAGCCAGTTACAACGACTCTGCTGAAGCATTTATAGTAGCGCAAGGGTTTAAGGGCGTGCCAACATAGACGGCTTCAGAGGCGTTTATACCACTTAATTCTGCAATATCTTTTTGATCAGCGGCAGCGTCACCCCTTTTTTCTCCCGCATTGCCATATGGTCTATGGCATCTACAAGACTGTAAACTTTACTAAAGTTGCGCTCAATATGATTGCCCAGATAATCCAGCACCTCAGGTTTGATCTGCAACGACCGGTCGCTCAGCTGTTTTAAGATAACCGCCTTGAGCAGGGACTGGTCTGGCTTGTATATCCATAGCTTATGCATAGAATCTAAACGCGAACGCAAATCTGGAATAGAGAAGTGAGGCATTTCCTGAGCAGTTAGGAGTAGAGGTATGCTATACTCGTTGGCGTAATTTATGTAATGGAAAAGAGTTTTGGAGCGGTGCGTCCATAGTGATATATCATCTATGAACCATGCCTTGCTTTGGGCTAGCTCAGACGGTACTGGCCAGTGCACACTATGCGGCACCATCTGTGCACCGCTTACTTCTGCCCAGATGTGGGTAAGGTGCGTTTTGCCACACCCCTTATCGCCGAGCAAGATCATTCTTTTTTCTGGCCAGCTTTCGTAATCCATGATGCCCTGATAGGCAACAGCATTACTGCTCGCAATTATGAAATCCGGCGATAAATATTCTGGTTGGTGTTCGAAAGGCAGGGGCATTTGTGTCATATATTCCTCTAAAGATTACAATAGCTAATCAATATTAGACTCAGCGCAGCGAAGAAGCACCCCTTTGCATTTTCATCTCCAACTTCGTGATCTCTACGGCCAACAGGGTCTCGATCTCCTTCACAACCGCCGTCAGCATCCTCCCCTCGGTATTGTATGTCAACTGCTTTTCAGTTGCAAGTAGGGATTCTTTTAACTTTTGTAAATCAGCGGAAGTAATATTACGCCCAGCTAACATCATTCTATTATAATGCGTATTAAGTTGGCCAAGCATGTACTCACCACATTCGAATAGACCCTCTCTTCTCTTAGGAGGATATCCCACTGAACCGCTGGTTTCTTGAATCGAGACCATGGCCGCAACCTGCTCGGCAATGCTAACCACATTTGTCTCGCTCGCTTCATCTATTCTGGCTGCAAGAGCTGCGCAATAATCGGAAAACTCAGTAGCGCTACTTGTTCCTATTCGCTTTTTATTTCTTTCGGTTTGCTTGGTATTAATGGCGTGTATATGCATTTGTGGCGCGCTTATATTTGGTATGACAATACCAGTCTAGCGTTATTGTTATCTCAGTCAATATAGGTTTTGCCATAATTTTTCTCTAAAATACTTGACTCTCTCTGTTAGCTTGCGTTACACTCTCGCTATAGTTCTGTCTATGGACTATTATAGTCAAATTTGGTATTTGTTATGCATGTTCTTATGATGAAAAGTTGTGGTACTGGGTGGTGGCGGTGGCGTTAGGCCCTGCTTTTTATAACCCAACTAATTTCCAATCATAATGAGTATTCACATGTTTAAAAGAATTCATTTCGCCACCATCCTTATATTAATTACCATGACTTGCGCACTTGCCAGTCTGTTCGAGTTTAGGAACAAAGTCCTAGAGAGCAAGCTGCCTCTGGTAGCTATTGCTAGTTATGGACCACATTCCTCACTAGATGCCGCCATTAGAGGGACTAAAGATGAGCTACGAGACTTAGGTTTTATAGAAGGTCAAAATATCCGCTATGAAATCAGTAATGCTAGCTTTGACCCCGCACTAATTCCACAGGTGATTACCACATTAAAGAGCCACCATCCGAAAGTGATGGTTATCTTGAATACCCCCGTGGCGCAATTTGCTAAAACTGCGGTGCATGATATTCCTATAGTATGTAGCGTGATTACAGACCCTGTAGAGGCTGGGTTGCTAAAAACGTCAAATCAACCAGAAGGCAACATCACAGTTAGTTCTGATCGGCAAGATTTGACAATTCTCCTGCAATTTGCAAAAAAGCTGATACCACAGGCTAAGAGAGTTGGCTTACTTTATGCAACTGCAGAGAGCAATGATCTAGCGTTAGTTAAAATGATGCAAGCCGCTGCTGCCAAACTACACATGGAGGTGATTGCTATTCCTGTAGATCAAGCCAGGGATGTACACATTCGCATGCAGGAGTTCAAGGGCAAGGCGGATTTCATATATGTAGGGTCAAGCGGACCTATCCAACCAACTTTACCAACTATAGCTGCAGAGGCTAAGAAAATGGGCATACCGGTGTTCAATCTAAACCAAGAGGCGGTAAAAGAAGGGATTGCGCTGGCAAGCTTTGGGGTGGATTATGATATGGTTGGCCGCAATGCTGGTAAGTTAGCTGCAAGACTGCTGAATGGAGAGGATATCAGAAAACTCACTCCGCTATACCCAACTCAAGCGGAGCATCACGGGTTTATCAACAAGCATGTAGCAGAAGAGTTTTCTATTAATATACCTGAAGGCCTTAAAAATGTAGAGATAGTGAATTAAGGATTTCTAATGTTACAGCTGGTTGACATACATAAGTCTTTTGAAGGACGCTTCACTCCCATCCTAAATGGTATCAACTTAAAACTTGAAGCCGGCGATTTTTGCGTGCTAATTGGTGCAAATGGCTCCGGCAAATCTACTATGCTAAAAGTTATTAGCCAAGAATATAAGCCGGACTCTGGCACTGTGCTCATAGATGGAGTCCATGGAAGCAAAGCTGTATCATTAGTGACCCAAGATATAAACAAGGGGACGATCCCAGAGATGACTCTGCTTGAGAATATTGCTTTAAGTCAGATGCGCGTTAAAAAGCCGCAACTAGCATTTTATAGCCGCTATAAGGATAAGGCGGTGGATATTATCACTAAGCTTGGTGTGGGCTTGCAAGACCGCATCAATCAACCTATGCAAGAATTATCAGGGGGCCAGAGGCAAGTAATTGCAACATTAATGGCGATTCACTCCGCAAACAAGATTTTGCTGCTTGATGAGCATACCTCAGCGCTAGATCCAAAAACACATGGAATGTTGATGGAATACACCGTAAAAGCTACTAAAGAGGCCAATCTGACCACGATGATGATTACTCATAGGATGGATGATGCTCTCAAATACGGTAATCGACTAATCATGCTGCATGGTGGCAAAGTGGTGTTTGATATAGCAAGATCTGAGAAAGCAAAAATGAACCTATCTGAACTTTTGACCCTGTTCCATAAATATGAGGACCTTGATCTGACCGCAAGAATGGGGCAAAAATGAGCTTAGACCTTATATTAGCTGGCCTGACGCAAGGGCTGATACTGGCGATCATCGCATATGCGATAATGGTGCCTTTCCGCTTGCTTAATTTCGCGGACTTAACCGCGGAGGGTGCCTATCCTGTTGGGGGAGCCGTGTGTGCTAGCTGCTTATATGCTGGGCTGTCGGCACCGCTTGCCATACTATTTGGCACGCTTGCCGCTGGTAGTATGGGTGTTGCCGTTGGATTGCTACATTTACGCTTAAAAGTAAACACTTTGCTTGCTGGGATTATCTTGAGCACAATGGCTTATAGCGTGAATCTGCGTATCTTAGGTAAGCCAAATGTAGCCCTCTTTAACACAGTATCGATATTCCCATCTAACAATCAGGTGCAAACTACATGTATATTGGTAGCGTTTCTTAGTGCTTGCCTAATTCCGCTTGCTCTCGTTCTACGTACTGATATCGGCTTACGGTTGAGAGCGGTAGGCCTCAACCAAGGTTTTGCGCAACAGCAAGGCATATCAATTGTTAAATATACCTTATTCGGTCTATTTACTGCCAGCTGTCTTTCTGGACTAGCCGGTGGCCTTATGGTGCAGATGCAGAGCTACATGGATGTGACTATGGGAGTAGGAATCGTGATCCATGGCTTAGCTGCATTAATGATAGGCGAAACGCTACTAGGTATGCGCACTATGAGCTCTCAGCTGGCTGCTCCATTGATTGGCGCGCTCATATATCAACAGATACAAGGCTTTGCGTTGACAATAGGGCTTGCTCCTTCTGATTTGAAGCTGTTTACCGGTATGATTGTGATATTGGTAATATTAATCCGCGAGAATACTAAGTGGTGTCGATAAGTACTTATGAGACTGGAGTTTGCGTGGCTTTTGGGAAGCGACTTCTGCAGCAGACATGAACACCCACAATCATACCAACCAGCCCTACACCGATCATCTATAAACATCAAGATTGTCGCGCCATTACCATCTTGGCTTTTCCAAAATAATATTTATATTCTCAAGTTAAAGTGAGGGAACGGGTTGATAATTTTTAAATCCGCAAACTTTGTATAACGAACAATTTATGAGGCAAATCATGCAACAAGCACATATACTATCTCAATCAGCATTTATTGATAAAAGCGCCACCAGGTGGTACGACAATCCAGATTTATCTGACCTTCTATTTTCCACCTTTAACAATAATGAATTTCGTCAACATACTATCTGTTTAAATACTTATAAGGCAGGCGTAGGAGGTTTCCAGAATTTTCAGCTCGTAGAAGACGATAGATTCCAAGCTGATTTCGTGCCAGCTATAGAAAAACCGCTGGAAGGTAAGGTAGCATACTATAGCATTCTCACAGTCAGTACCACCGATCCTGCTGAGATAAAAAGTAAATTTGATGCTATTTTGGACGGAATAGATAACGGACAAGATGGAATGCCAAAGCTTATACTTATCCCTGTTCTCATGCATTTAAATACCTTTGCTATCATAGCCATTGAACCACATATAAACAGGGCACAGACGAAAATCTCTCACTTCAGCCCGCTGCAAGCTATGAAGGGCTGCGCGGACGAGGAAAAACCCATACTGTATGATATGAGCCAGCGCTACATTGGGGCTCATCTACTGGCCAATGATCAGACTAAATATCAGTTCGACGATTGGTCTTGTGGTCCACTAGTAGATCAATTTGCAATACAAGCCGCACGCCTTTCTATTGGAGGCATCAGCCCAGCTAGTAGATTTACAGCAGAGCATAAACACTGCGGCATGGAAACCTTGACTAGCGAAACTACTGCTCGCACATTACAAATACGCCAAGATCAGGCTAAAAACCTGATACCAGGAGCAAAATCCAACTTTTCTTTCGGCATATTTGTTCAAGCGCAGGACGCATTGGCTCAAGGTACACCAACGAAGGCTCGAAAGAGCTTTGATCATATCGGCGTAACAGCCTCGGTGCATCGGGAAGTATCAGGTCAATTCCCTAAAGCTAACGCTCAACCTATAAAACTCTTACGCGGCCATGATGTATTTGAATTACAGCAAAAATCAGTAGATTGGGCTATATTAAAGATGCCTTTACCTATGGCAGAGCAAGCACCAGTTGCTAATATCAGCCTAGATGATGGAGTAACCACTAAATCATTAGATGTTGGAGTGGGATTGGGCACGAACGTTTCTTTTTAGATGCTGCAGGGTCCTTTCGCGGAGTTAAATTTGTATTAAGTAATTGCCGTTGGGAAATGATGCAATTCTGATGGTTGTCGTAAAAACTGTAAAAAAGATGTCATGGTGTGGCCTACGCCC
>JAFECK010000008.1 GCA_018242185.1 Pseudomonadota bacterium | reverse complement strand
AACAGTGGGCGTAGGCCACACCATCCAGTAAAATGTAATGCCAGGGTTTACCGTTAAATACAATTTCAGCGAGAAGAGATAGTAATTTAATCCTAACCTTAGGCAGCTCTTCCTTGCAATGCAATACACCAGAATGACGCCTACGCACTTTATCAGGCATAGATTTAAATACCTTACTTTCATCCATGAATATATAAGCCATTGCTGCTCCTCACCTTTAAGTCCTTACCTTATTCACGCATACAGTACCGACGCACACTTATGGCCAGTTTTTTACAGCAATCACTAGAGAATCACTACTCCGGCTCAGTAGCGCTTGAAGGCTGCTCTGGCATAGGTTCTGCTTCCGCAACTGCAGGCGCGGAGCTAAATAGCATAGCGTCTACAGATTCCTGGTTGCGTGCCACCACTAATTTGGTGACCAAGCGCAGCTCTGGATGCAAGTTGATATGGATATCATAAACTCCAACACTTTTGATTTTTTGACCAATTTCAAATGCATCAAGCGGCAATTCAACTTGACGAGTCTCTGTAATAAATGCAACTAGCTCTTTAGCATGAACTGAGCCATATAGCTTACCATCTTCTGCTGCTTGCCTAATCATCACAATCACCAACTCACCCAACTTATCCGCTATCTTTTGAGCAGCAGCAAGTTTCTGAGCGTTTTGGACTTCCATCTCTGCGCGCTTACGCTCAAATAGCTCGAGGTTAGAAGGAGTCGCCCTCATTACCTTGTTACGTGGCATTAAGTAGTTACGCGCATAACCGTTACGCACCTCAACCACATCGCCAATATTACCTAATCTATGGATACGCTCTAATAATATAACCTGCATAATACCTCGCCTATAGAGTTGTTGTGAATGGCAGTAACGCCAATAAACGAGCACGTTTAATAGCTTGCGCTATCTTGCGCTGGTCCTGGCGGGACAGCCCTGTCACCCGGCGCGGTATAATCCGGCCTTTTGGCGATATATATTTCATTAACAATGGGAGGTTTTTATAATCAATCTCCCCGTCTCCCCGCTCAGAAACCGGAGCTTTAATTGGCTTGCGATGGCTAGCTTTACGATGAAATAAAACCGCATTTGAAATCATTGTATCAACTGACATAAAACTCTCCTATATTTTTTTACTGCTCAGCTTCTAGAGCGCTGCTATCAGCTGGCTCACGCATCATTATTGACGGAGTATCATCTAACGCGTTCACCCTGAACACTCGCTGATTAATCACATCTTCACTAATCATCATGTTACGCTCCAGCTCACTCATAGCCTCGCGACCAGCCTGCACACCAAGCATTACATAATGTCCTTTTTTATTCTTTTGAATAACATAAGCAAGGTTACGAAGGCCCCAATACTCTTTCTTGATTACTTTCCCGCCACCCTGGTTAACTAAACCGCTAAACCGCTCTGTTAATTTATTTACATCCTGTACAGGCAAATCCTGACGAACGATAAAAACACATTCATATAAATATAAATTCATTTGCTCTCCTAAACTCTGTAGGTACGCCACTTCAGCCCGACAGCAAGCCTACACCATTAATTCAGGGTCAGGAGTATAACGAAATAAGATCGACGCTGCAACCTTTATTTTCTCTAAAAGTGTTTTTATGATGACTTATGTGTACTTCTGGGGGTTTCCAAATCCCACGGCAACACTTTTTCACCCTAGTAACAAAACATATACTTGCATACCTAAAAAGATCATGTAATTTCGCTAGCATAAAAATTCTACCGGTACAGATTTATGAACTTATTGATAGTTGAGTCCCCAGCCAAAGCCAAAACCATAGGTAAATACTTAGGCAAAGACTTTAAGGTACTCTCTTCTTACGGGCACGTACGTGGTCTGCCATCTGAAGAGGGTGCAGTGAAACCGGACGCGGGCTTTTCCATGCTTTATAAGCAGAATGAAAAGGCCGCAAAACAGATGAAAGAGATAGAAGTGGCTGCAAAAAAATCCAATGCAGTATATCTCGCGACTGACCCTGACCGCGAAGGCGAGGCAATAGCCTGGCATATTATGGAGATCTTACGCGAGACAAAGGCCCTTGGTAAAGAGACGCAGGTATGGCGGGTAGTATTTCATGAAATAACAAAAAAAGCAGTACAAGAGGCGATCAAAAAACCTGCCCATCTTAATCAGGCGTTAATTGAAGCGCAACGCACGAGACAAGCGATGGATTGGCTGGTTGGCTTTACTCTCTCTCCTGTGCTCTGGAATAAGATCCCAGGCGGGCGAGGTAGCAAAGGCACGGCTCTTTCTGCAGGGCGCGTGCAATCTGTTGCATTAAGATTGGTATGTGAACGAGAGCAAGAGATCGAGAAATTTATTAAAGAGGAATACTGGACAATCTCTGCTCAATGCAAGCATGCAAATGGTAACTTCCAAGCTGCTTTAACTCATCTTAACAACAAAAAGTTAGAAAAATTTTCGCTTAATAATGAAGTCGCTGCTACCGCCGCGGTCAAAGCAATTACCGGACTACATTATAGCATCAGCAATATAGAGAAGAAAGTAGTGCGTCGTCGCCCTAGCGCACCATTCACTACCTCCACAATGCTACAAGAAGCCGGCCGGAAGCTAGGCTTTTCCGCCAAACGTACTGCGCAAATAGCACAAAAACTTTATGAAGGTCTTAGTATAGACGGAGAGAATGTTGGTCTTATCACTTATATGCGTACTGATAGCGTTACAATATCTTCAGATGCACGCAATAGTATTACCGCATTCATCGCTAAAAACTACGGTAATAATTTCTTATCGCCTGCACCACGAGAGTACAAAACCAAAACAAAAAATGCACAAGAAGCGCATGAAGCAATTCGTCCAACCAATATTGAATACACTCCTGAATATGTTCGGCAATACTTGGATCATGACCAATTTAGACTTTATGAGTTAATTTGGAAGCGCACTGTGTCCAGCCAAATGTCTGATGCAGAATTTGAGGCTACTGCGATCAACATTAGCGATCATGATAAGAAGCAGCACCTCAGAGCCACTGGGCTTGTTCCAGTGTTTGATGGCTTTTTAAAAGTATATCGCGAAGATAACGATGATGAGCCAGTAGAAAATGATGAAGAGAATTCCAGGCTTCCAGCGATGAAAGTTGGAGACAAAGTTGACGTCGACAAGATCACCCCTAAGCAGCATTTCACACAACCTCCCCCACGATATACAGATGCAAGCTTAGTGAAAAATATGGAAGAACTAGGCATAGGTCGCCCATCAACTTACCCTACTATCATAGGCATTTTACAGGATCGCGGATATGTGGCTATGGAGCGAAAAACATTCGTACCGCAATTACGCGGCATGCTAGTGAATACCTTCTTAACCAGTTTTTTCAAACATTATGTTGAGTATTCGTTTACCGCAGATTTAGAAAACGAACTAGATGATATAGCAAACGGCGAACGGCAGATGCTGGAAGTGTTGAAAGGCTTCTGGTATCCATTCAAGTCTAAAACAGATCAAGTTATGGAACATCCCCGTCAAGAAGTAGTGGAAACACTGGAAAGCCAGCTGCTAGCTAGCATATTCCATAGCGAACAATCCCGTAAATGCCCGAAATGTGAGGATGGACAGCTAGGCATGAAATTCGGTAAATTTGGTATATTTATCGGTTGCTCAAACTACCCAACTTGTAACTACACAAAAGATATAAGCAATAGTGCGAATGCAGTAGAAGCAAGCGATGAGCCTGAGGGTAATAACTCTGCGCCTGGGATGGCTCCACAATACCCTATCGCCCTTGGCAATGATCCAGGAAGCGGTAATGAAGTTAGCTTGCGAAAAGGTCCGTATGGAGTTTACGTACAACTGGAGCAAACCCCGCCCAAACGCAGTAGCTTGCCAGCTGCTATAGACCCACAAAAGGTGAACCTGGAGTATGCGCTTGGCCTATTAAGCTTGCCACGGGTTATCGGCGCACACCCAGAAAATGCCAAGCCTGTGCGCGCTGGCATTGGTCGTTTTGGCCCATATGTGGAGAATGACGGCAATTACCGATCTATCCGCAAACACGATCCTCTTACCATTGAACTAGATGAAGCGCTGGAGATATTAGCCAAGCCTAAAGCAGCTGGACGCTCCGGTTTTGCTGCTCGCAAAAAGAGCAGTGCTGCCACTACTAGCACTGCCAAGAAAAGCGGAGCTAGCAAGACAACAAAGAAAGCAGCAACGAAAAGCAGTGCGAACAAATTATCCTCTAAGAGTACAACAAAAAAGGCAAAGAAGGGGTGATAGGCCTACTAATTCGCCTTTATCGCTAATTTACTACCGCTTGATCCTTCAGGTTGTATTGCAAAATATATCTATCAGTCGTTAACACTTCACATCCTTCCACAATACTTTGCGCCATAATAATTCTATCAAATGGATCGTTGTGAAGCGCAGGCAAATGCTGCAGATGCTCGACATGCAATAACTTCACATCTAACCAACGTATTCCGGCTTCTTCCACTCCTCTAAGAATATCGTCTTTTATAATAATTTTACCACGCGCTTCTTTGATAATGATTTCCCAATAACTAGCAACGCTTACTGTCACATCGTTTTTAGTATTTAGAATAATATCTGACAATCCTCCTAATGCCCTTGTATTACCTTGTAAAATCCAGACCAATATACAAGTATCTATTATATATCTCATTATTCTCCCCAAAATTCATCAGATAATGGCTCATTAAAGTCTTCAGATATCTCTATCTTTCCTTCAAGCGTACCTAATTTTCTTATATTGGGTTTATACTCAGTTAACTGCGCGATCGGATCACCATTTTTGCATATAACGATTACTTCTTTGTCTTTCTTAATTTGGTCAAGATACTTAGATAAGTTAGTTTTAGCATCATGTATATTTACGAATTGCATTTCAAACTCCATCATATTGCCTCCTTACTCTAGTTTATTATCCACCATAGACTTAGTTTAACTAAACTAAGCGATACCTGCAACAAGTTTTTCATTCAATCCATATTTTCCCACTATAGAAACAGGGTCCTGACTATAGAAATTTCTCCAAACACCTTGATGTCACAAAACATCGGTGCTACCCTAGCCTACATATAACATTTTTAGGGGTATAGATGGGTTCCGCAACCAATGCAATACGTAAGTTCGATGATGACATAATACGGCTATTTGTTATCGCCACACTGTTCTGGATGATCACAGGACTAACCTTCGGCCTAATCATTGCTTCACAGCTAGCGTTTCCGGAACTAAACCTGGGCGTGGGCTGGGGTAATTTTGGTAGACTCCGTCCTATGCACACTAGCGGCGTAATCTTAGGCTTTGGCGGCAATGTGCTATTTGCAACCTCATTGTTTGTCGTGCAACGCACTTGTCAAGCACGCCTCGCTTTCCCAGCCTTACTAAGACCTATGTTTTATGGTTATCAACTAGTCTTAATCTTAGCCCTCAGCGGTTATATGATGGGCATCACGCAAGGGCGTGAATATGCCGAACCAGAATGGCAGGTGGACATATTACTTACTATTGTTTGGATATTCTACTTTTTGGTATATATAGGGACAGTGATGAAACGCCAAGAGCCCCACATATACGTTGCAAACTGGTTCTACATGGCGTTTATCATGGTAGTAGCTATGCTACACATCGGTAATAACATAGCAATACCTCTGGCTTGGAATAGCCCAGAAAGCGTGGATGTGTTCTCCGGTGTGCAATCCGCAATGATCCAGTGGTGGTATGGGCATAATATGGTAGGGTTCTTCTTAACCACTGGCTTTCTAGGAATAATGTATTATTTCATCCCAAAGCGTGCTAACAGGCCTGTATACTCATATAGGCTCTCCATCATGCACTTCTGGGCACTTGTTTTCCTATATATATGGGCAGGCGCACACCACTTGATGTATACAGCATTGCCAGATTGGGTACAAACCTTGGGCATGACCATGTCTCTCATGCTATGGCTACCATCGTGGGGTGGCGCTATAAACGGCATTATGACCCTATCCGGTGCTTGGCATAAGCTGCGTGAAGACCCAGTTCTACAGTTCTTGGTGATCGCAGTTGCCTTCTATGGCATGAGCACCTTTGAAGGACCAATGCTAGCGATCAAGTCTGTAAACGCTTTAGGACACTACACCGAATGGGTAGTGAGCCATGTCCACTCTGGTGCGCTGGGCTGGGTAGCTATGATTAGCTTTGGTGCATTGTATTACCTCGTGCCAATTCTATGGGGCAAGCCAACCATGTACTCCATGCGCCTGGTGAGTATTCATCTATGGTTAGCTTCGATCGGCATCGTTCTTTACATCACCTCGATGTGGGCAGCTGGCATCACTCAAGGCTTGATGTGGCGCAGCTATGACCATCTAGGCTTCTTGCAATATTCCTTTGTGGAAGTGGTAGCATCACTCCACCCATATTATGTCATTAGGATGATCGGGGGCTCTTGCTTCTTGATTGGGGCCTTGATCATGATATACAATGTGTATAAGACTATAATGCTTCAAGAAGAGAAGTTAAACGAGCCAATAATGATGAAAGCTGCCTCACCTGCAGCTGCAGCAGCTTAGGAGAGAAAGAATGTTTGAAGGCCATCAGAAGATTGAGCGCAACCTATTTGTCTTACTAGTGCTAACCATGGTAGTAGCTGCCATTGGTGGCATGGTAGAGATTCTCCCCTTGTTTAAACAGGAAGTAGCAATTGAACGAGTTGAAGGCTTACGCGCCTATACTCCCTTAGAGTTAGCCGGGTTCCGAATATACAAGCGTGAAGGCTGTTACGGCTGCCATAGTCAGCAGATCAGGGCATTGCGCGATGAGGTAGAGCGCTATGGACATTATTCGCTCGCTGCTGAGAGTATGTATGATTTCCCGTTCATGTGGGGATCCAAACGTACCGGGCCAGATCTAGCGCGCGTGGGTGGTAAATATTCAGATGACTGGCAGGTAGCACATTTGATCGCGCCACGCAGCCTGGTGCCTGAGTCAATAATGCCGCATTATCCGTTCCTAGCCACCGCCACCCTAGACACTTATAAGGTGCAAAGAATTATGCAAATTAACAAAATGGTTGGCGTGCCTTATACAGATGAAGATATAGCGATAGCATTGCAGGATATCGAAGTACAATTGGGTATGAAAGAAGATGCAGCACTGGTGGAAAGTTTCAAGAAGCGTTACCCTAACGCAGTTATCCGTAAGTTTAACAAGCAGAGCCCAATCGTGACTGAGATGGATGCCTTGGTTGCTTACCTGCAAAGCTTAGGTAATCGCATCGATCTCAAGACAAATAAAGGAAGAGACTGGTAAGCACATGGATGAAACAACTATTCAAACTATAGAGGTCGTCTTGCTAAGCTTAGGGTTTATAGGCCTGGTATTCTGGCTATTTCGACCAGGATCTGCTAAGTCTTATAAAGAGCAAAGCATGATCCCGTTTAAAATGGATGAGGTAAAAAAAGATGGACAAAGAACCAAAAAGTAAAACCATATCCTCAATAAAAAGGGGTAAGACTGATCAACCAGCTAAAACGAAGTCTACACAGCAAGAGCCACAAATCACCGGCCATGAGTGGGATGGCATTACCGAGTATGACAACCCAGACCCAATGTGGCTTCGGGTGGTTTTTTACTGCATGCTGATGTTCTCGTTAGTATATTGGATATTATACCCGTCCTGGCCAACTCCGCATAATAATGGCGTATTGGGGTGGAGCTCGTATAAGGAACTCGCAGCCGCGCAAAGCGACATCTTAAAAATGCGCGCTAAATATCAAGATAGCTTTGATAAAGCCTCGTTTGCTGATATTATGTCTAACCCAGAACTGCTCCGTTTTGCGATGGCCGGAGGTCAGTCAGCATTCCAAAATAATTGCGCGGTCTGCCATGGTGCGGGTGGCAATGGCAACCCTGGCTATCCAAACCTAACCGCCGGTGCTTGGCTCTGGGGCGGCAAGATCGATGATATATATAAAACAATTCAACATGGCATAAGATCTGGACATGATGAGGCAAGAGATTCACAAATGGCTGCGTTTGGCAAGGATAAGATTCTCTCACCGCAACAAGTTTGGCTATTAGCGGACTACGTACGCGGCCTAAAAGAGCGGCAAGATAAGGCTAAAGCAGGAGATCTTAGCTGGCAAAACGATAACCAGATCCAAGAAGCAGATAAGCTGTTCCAAGACAACTGCTCTTCTTGCCACGGCAGGTTGGGCGAGGGCAACTACGATGTGGGCGCCCCCGCGCTCAATGATGCGGTATGGCTATATGGCAACAGCCGGGAGACTATACATGATGTTATCAATAATGGTAGAGGCGGCATTATGCCGTATTGGAGCGGTAAGCTATCCGAATCTACCATACGGCAACTGGCGATTTATGTGCATAGCCTGGGTGGTGGACAGTAAGGAATGCAGGACCAAGCATATACATGGCGAACGTATAGGGCGGCAAAGCGCCAAAATACCTCAGTGTACGCGGCAATCCTTATGTCTCTTTCCGTGCATATACTGGTAGCGTTGCTGGCTATACATATGTTTTGGGAGGGTGCAAATAATTTTTATGCCCAGCAGTCCACACTACCAGATGAGTATATTTTAGAAGTTGTAGAGAGCGTGTATGCTCCTAATGCTAGGGTGGCTGAGCATACCATGCTCGATAAAGGACGTCTACAAGAAGATGAGCATAGCGATACCACGGAAACTAGCAATGACAATTCTCAAGCTAATAAACAAGATGAACTGGCGCAAATACGTTATAGCCAGATGATCAGCTCGCAAGTGCATAAGATGCTCGCTAGGCAGCCTTGGCGCAACCGCACCCATAACGCCACTATAGAGATAATGCTGGAGATCACCGATACTGGCGCAATCCAAGCAGCTAAAATACTTCACATACATAATCTTGGCGCTCGTGAGCTAGATAGTATCTACCAAGGAGTGTTGGGCTTAACCCTTCCGCCACCGCTAGACGGTAAAGCAGGCAAATATTTAGTGCCAGTGATTTTTGAATAAAAGTAAATAAGTGCAAATTTTTTACGCATAATACAAAACTGGGCGTTGGCAGGTCAGCATCTAATGTGGTAAGCTGGAGAGGTGTGATGTAGCTGCAAAAATTATTTATTATACGTAGATATTACAAAGAGGAACAAATGAAACCATCTTTTAAGGCAAATGATGTATTAAGCGATTTCACAGAGGCAAAAATCTTAGAAGGGCTGAAAAGTGGCATCAAGTATGGCTGCGATAACGCCACTGATTTTGCTGGGCTTTATAATCAAGTAAATGCTCAAGCGCCAAATTACTGGGAGCTGTTACATAAAATCAGGCTCACTGCTGCTGAAATAACGCTGAAATATGAGAAGCTTGAAAATGCAGCACCGGAAGATAAAGGGGCGCTACAGAAGGAAATTAAAGAGAAGTTCAAGTCTTTAGACGCTCAGATGCGTGATTATGAGATAAATTTCAGTGTATCTTACTATGCAGATGCAGCGGCACTACCAAAGGGTAAAGACGCGCAGACGAGCATAGATATAGCAACAAGATATGTAGCATCAAGAGAGATAATTTTGGCCGGGCTGCAGTCAAAAACCCAAGAACATGGGATCACCCTGCCCGGCGCTTTTTCTTTTCCAACACTACGGCAAACCAATGAGTTTCTAGAAGAGAAAATACAAAGCGCGCGCGAAGGCATAGCCGATGATATTGGTAATTTTGCTCACCCCGGAAAGATGACTAATATTTTCAACGTATTGTACGTCATTGGGGAATCAAACTTAATAAACTGCTTTAAAGAAGACTTTAGATACAATAGAGCGGTGGGGTGGAGTAACTACAATGAAGCTGATGCTAATCACCCGGCGTTCGAGCTAAAGAAACAATATGACAAGTTGCATGATGAGTTATTCCCGGATGAAGATGATTCTAAAAGAGTTCAGAAACTTGGAGACGCAAGGTATCTGACAACCGAGGAACAGGACAAGTTATACACACTACTAATACTAGAATTAAAGATACATCTAACCTCGATAAAAGATCCAAAAGAACGCGCTCTATATCAAAACAAATTAAAATTTGTTGAAACATTAGCTGAGCTACCAGATGCCGGTAGGAACACTACGGTATATCTACTCAAAATCCTAGCAATCACAGGCTTTGCAATACTTAGCACAAGCATACCCGCAGCAGCTGCAGCGGCAGATCTTGCGGTGCACGGCACTTTGCAGACTGCTATAGATGAGGCGGTCAAACAAAACAGCTTGGATATTTTTAACGAGAAGATGCTGGAGGCTATTCACCAAGTTATGCCGGAGTTCATCACAGTGGTAACCATATGCGGTGTGCTTGGCATGGCAGGCGTCTTGACAGCTGCTATATGGCCGGATAACGCACCACTGCGTGCTATAGGCAATACCGAAACTTTACGCAATGGCTTAAAAAATCTGGAAACCGCGTTCGCGAAATCTCAAGTTGAAGAAGCTCAAACAAAGCAATAATTGCGCAAAACCTACCACCCCGTGGACTTGCCGGTATTCCCGGCCATGTTCATGGATTGCATTTGGCTTGATAAAGCATTTACGCTTACTTCCCCATTTATAGGATACTCTTGTCGCATCAAATCCCATGCTGCATCGAAGCTCGTACCTTGCGCCCTAGCATTTATTATAAAGGCCTGTCTTTCCGGAAATAACTTTTGCAATAACCAAAAGTTTGCATCTTCTATACCTCTTACCTGATCAGTTGATTTTGCCATAATATTTCTCCCTATTTATTGTTTAGCAGCTCATATTTTATCTTCTGCACGTCCAGCCACATCTCCTTTTTCTTCGATTGCTGGCGCAGTAAATATGACGGGTGGAAAATCACCGCTGTCTGTATTGGTTGTTTGAGGTAGCGGTTATGGTATGTGTAATACTGTCCGCGCATTTCATGCATAGACATCGTGTTCTCCAGCAACGCTTCTACTGCGGTGCTACCGACTAGGATAATGAGTTTAGGCCCAACGAGGGCAATATGCTTCTCAACAAAAGGACGGCATATCCTGAGCTCTTCCGGAGTTGGGCGGCGGTTGCCTGGCGGGCGCCAGAATATGGTATTGGTGATGTAAGCATTCTGCCGTGACAAGCCAATAGATGCCAGAATATTATCCAGTAACTTTCCACTTTGCCCGCAAAAAGGTATACCTTGCTGATCCTCATTCGCACCTGGTGCTTCTCCAACTAGCATTACTTCAGCTTTTGGATTACCATCAGCAAATACCGTATTGACAGCCATTTTTTTAATTTCGCAACCATCAAACGCCATAACCGCCTTTCTCAGCTCTTCTAAACTCCCGCAGGCATCAGCAAGATTCCGCGCTTCACCCTCATAAACAGTTTTACCATGATCGTTAGCTTGTCTAAAAGCAGCCTGTTTACTTGCCTTAGCAATAGGAGCATGAGCCATTGCAGTTTGCCGATGATCTTGTGGTTGCTCAGTATAAAGCTGGTTACTGCCCATTTCCTTATATAAATCTGCCATAGTTTGTAGCGCTTTTTTTGATGACATTAATTTCCTGCTAAAAGGTTGGTTGACTTGCGTGTGCTAATTGTGCTACAAGGGTACCACTATTTTTTATTCCTGCAAGGGATTGTATTTTGAATTAAGGTAAGATTATGGCAACAAAGAGAACCTATCAACCAAGTAATTTGGTGCGCAAGCGTCGTCATGGCTTCAGAGCTCGCATGGAGACTTTGGGCGGGCGCAAAGTGTTGAGTGCTAGGCGTGCTAAGGGCCGTAAGGTTTTGAGTGCGTAGCGATCAACATCTCACTAAAATTACTAAAAGTCGGGAATATGCTAGGCTTGCCACGCAAGGCTTTCGGTTCCCTTCCGCGAGTTGGGTTATATTAGCAGCAAGAGAAGATAATCAAACCCCAGCTGTAGGGATTGTAGCTAGTAAGAAAGTAGGGAATGCCGTGGTCCGTAATTTAGCGAAAAGAAAGATGCGCGCACTAGCCAGAGAGGTCTTAGGCAGTGACAAAAGATTGCAGGGATATAAGCTAGTAATGATCGCAAAAAGCCGATTGTTAGAACGGGATCATCAAATATTAAAGCGTGAGTTGAGGTATTGTGTTGCAGAAATTGTTAAGCAGTTGCAAAATACCAATGATGGTGGCAAGCAGCCTACTATATCTAATAATTGATTGTGCGATCATGATATACCAATATTGCATCTCCCCACTCATATTGCCCTCATGCAGGTTTACGCCAAGCTGCTCGCACTATGCGCGCTCAGCTTTAAAAATACATGGACCATTTAAAGGTTTATGGCTTGCAACAGCGCGTATAATGAAATGCCATCCATGGCATGACGGCGGACATGATCCCGTGCCCACAGTAAAGCAACGAAACACCCAACCCTAAGGAACATATATGAATCAAGAAAGCAGAACGTTAATAGCCGTGTTTATTTCCATGATGATAATTATTGGGTGGCAAGAATGGTATGTAAAACCGTTGGTTGCTAACCAAGATCCTGCAGTAATAACTGATAATACTAGTGTGCAAGCCGCGCCCCATACCCTAAGGCAACCTATTGTTGAGTCAGCAGCTGATGTGGTAGAAGCGGGAAAAAACAAAGGAGAACGGGTAACATTTAATAATGCTGAGATTCTAGGTTCTATCAATCTTGTTGGCGCAAGGGTAGACGATCTGGTATTACGCAATTACCGAGAACGTGTCCAGTATAGCAGCGATAACATAACCTTACTAGCGCCAAGCCATACTAATCACAGCTACTTTGCGGAGTTTGGCTGGATTAGCCCTGATAAGACAGTCATAGTACCTAATAGCAAAACTCTCTGGACAGCAGACAAATCTAATATAGAAGCTAATGAAATGGTGAAACTGCACTGGGTGAACCCACAAGGCGTGCGGTTTGAAATTCACCTCACAATGACTAACGATTTTATGTTCTTAGTGGAACAAGCGGTGCATAATAATAGTGGCAAACCTATAGAGTTAAAGCAATACGCACTACTTAACCGTATCGATGATTTCCAAAAGGACTCTAGCATGGTGGTACACGAAGGCGGTATCGGTGTGTTTGAAGGTAAGCTGCAAGAAATAGCTTTCGAGGATATGAAAAACACCCCCACTTATCATACCAATAGCGGCTGGCTAGGTTTTTCTGATAAGTACTGGCTCACTGCGCTGATCCCACATAATGATTTTGACGCGGGATACAGCGCTTTTAATGTTCATGGAGCACCTCGTTTGCAGGCTGATATGAGCAGTGCTAGCGTAACAATAGAAACTGGCAATAATAACAGTCAAGCTATGTTCTTTTTTGCTGGCGCTAAAAAGCTGGATTTGCTCGATTTCTACCGCAATCGTTTTAATATTCCGTTATTTGATAGAGCAGTCGACTTTGGCGTACTTTACTTCATTACCAAGCCGCTGCTAGAGCTTCTACATAGCATTTATGGCTACGTGGGTAATTTTGGTATCGCTATTCTTATACTGACCATTTTGATTAAGATCCTATTATTCCCGCTAGCCTATAAAGGATATAAAGGAATGAACAAAATGAAAGCGCTGCAGCCGCATATGACCGAGTTGCGCGAGAAACATAAAGATGATGCCAGCGCCATGCAAACAGCGATGATGGAGCTATATCGCAAGGAACAAGTCAACCCCTTATCTGGCTGCTTGCCGATTTTACTACAAGCACCGGTGTTTTTTGCGCTCTACAAGGTGTTATACGTTAGCATAGAAATGCGGCATGCACCGTTTTTTGGCTGGATTCACGACCTCTCAGCTCCTGATCCTACTACGATCTTTAATCTATTTGGGTTGATCCCTTGGGCTCCTCCAGCCTTGCTGATGGTTGGCGTGTTCCCATTACTAATGGCCTCGACTATGTATATCCAGCAGCGCATGAGTCCAGAGCCGCCAGATCCAGCGCAAGCCCAGGTCATGCGTTTATTACCATTGGTATTCCTCTTTATGTTCGCCGCATTTCCCGTAGGGCTAGTGGTTTATTGGAGTTGGAGTAACGTGATCTCTATCACTCAGCAATTGTTGATCAAGCAGATGATGGGAGAAAACAAGCGCACTCGCCATCACCTTGCTAAGGAAGCAGCGACGCACAATCCAAAGAAAAAGAAGTAGATGCTTCGTTAAAATACAATATCTATAAGACCGCCCCAAGCCTAGCAAGCGCTAGTATATGGGGCAATTATTACTTGCGTTTTAACTCTTGGGCTGGCCTCTAGGCGTCCCACGGAGAGATGGCAAACAGCAACAGCACGTATTTTATGCAGTTGCTAGCTACTGACCGAGTAGTACACCTCATCTAGTCTTTTTATACTTTCTGCCAACTCTTTTTTGGCCTGCGCTTGCATTTCTACCTCGGCTTCTTTAACAAACTTCAAAGGGTCCACATAAAATTTAGAACTCACGAAATGTATAGCTGACATGGTGCAAGGATAATCTTGTATTCCTTTGTCTATTAAACCTATGATGAAGTTGAGATCTAATAAACGAAATGCTTTCTCGTCATTGTGGAGGAATCCATATGTGTCACAGCGCATCATACGTTCTACTAGACTGTGATCTTGGTCAGATACGGCACGATCTAAAATTTTCCCAAACAGCCAATCCTGTTTAGCAGTGTCCATGTTTTGGGCCTCATTACACCAGTAAACAAAAAGATCTTTATTTTTAAGCGGACTATACCGCGGCGATACTGCAGTCAGTGGAATTAGCATACTTGTGGAAAATCCTGACAATTTAGCGATCTCAAAACTTTTTGGTTTGATATACAAGGGCTTATCATCCATTGCCAAGTTATAAACTTTCTTTAGGTTGCCCTCCATCAGCGCTATAGAAAGATCATCGACATCCTGAGACCCCTGAAGCATGAGAATCTCAGCTCCACGAAAATCAAAATAAGGTCTCTTTGTTCTAACCGTGAGCGCCACTTTATGAGCAACCCTCCTATAAGAGGGATATCCAAACCTTGCAAGTCTCATATTTTTTGCCTTTACATAAATTAATAGGATGTCTCTTATAGGAGAATAATTCTCTGTGTGCAATTAGTAATATATTAAATTTTTAATGAATTATAATCCACGCATTCAAGTGGCGTGGTACGCATAAAAAGTGTAATTTACTATAGGGTGAGCATTCCCCTTACCGCAACCGCCGATAATCAGCCACGTTTTTCTGGTGTTCCTTATAATTCCTAGCAAAGCGGTGCCCTCCACTCCCATCTGCAACAAAAAATAACTCCTCACTAGGTGAGCTCTGCAACACAGCTATGATCGAATCTCTACTTGGCGCAGCAATGGCAGTCGGAGGCAGGCCTGTATACCGATAAGTATTATAAGGAGAATCATACTGTAAATCTGAATATAACAGTTGGCGAGGCAACTTATTACTACCCCGGCTAACCGCGTATAACACTGTAGGATCAGCTTGCAAGCGCATGCCTATTTGGAGCCGCCTTAAATAAAGGGCAGCTATCCTGCCCCTTTCCTGCGGCACCATGGCTTCCAGCTCAACAATAGAAGCTAATGCCAAAGCTTGCTCTGGAGTTTGCAATAAATGAGGTTGCACCCTCTGTTGCCAGGCTGATTCCAGGAAAGTCTGCATGCTATTGCGCATACGATCCAATATAGCATGCTTATGCGTGCCATACACATATTGATAAGTATCTGGCATCACGTTACCTTCTTGGTAATTGCTAACCGCAATTTGCCCTTGCAAACCATAGGTGTCATCTAATATCTCTATGATCTGCTTTAAACTCAATCCTTCTGGGATAGTGACCTGGCGTTTCAACACATTCCCGCTCAACAGCAAACCTAGCACTTCATAAGGGCGCAAAGATTGTGGAACCATATACTCCCCGGCAATAATATGCTTGCCATATACAGTATGCGCTGCTCGATAACAAAGCGAAAAAGTTAACTCGTTTTCGATCGCTTTATGTTCATATAATATACTCATTATCTTTGCTAAACTGCTATTCATAGGTATAAAGATTACTGCATCCTCAGCTCTAGTGGGCAATTTGTACATCTGAGCACCTAAATAGGCAGAAAATAATACCGGCATCATGATTATCATCGCTACTACTAAGAAAAACTTACGAGCGAAATTGGGTCGGCGAGCCTTACTCAATTTTGGTGAAGATAAGCGAGGCATTTGTCCCTCCAAAACCAAATGAATTAGATAGCACAGCTTTGACTTTGCGTTTTTGTGCCACCTTAGGTACTAAGTTCAACCCTATAGCTTCATCAGCTGGGTCATCCAAATTCAAAGTTGGCGGCACGACATCATCCTGCATCGCCATAATAGAAAATACCGCTTCCACTCCTCCAGCAGCACCAAGCAGGTGCCCAATACTAGACTTGGTGGAAGAAATCGCTACACCGCCTGCATTCCCTTCAAACAAGCGTTTAATTGCTATCAGCTCAATCTCATCACCTACAGGAGTAGAGGTGCCGTGCGCATTGATGTAATCTATTTCATCAGGACACAACCCAGCCTTTCTTAATGCCATCTGCATGGAACGCAAACCACCCTCCCCGTCACTACTTGGCGCAGTTATGTGGTAAGCATCGCCTGAGAGCCCATAACCGCTAAGTTCGGCGTAAATCTTTGCGCCTCTTTTTTTGGCGTGCTCGTATTCTTCTAAAACCAATACGCCACAACCTTCGCCCATCACAAAACCATCTCTTTTCTTATCCCATGGCCTTGACGCAAGTTCTGGTGCTTCATTACCGCTGGTGCATAACGCACGCAGGGCAACAAACCCTCCAATGCCCATTGGGCAGATCACTGATTCAGTACCGCCAGCTATCATAGCTTTAGCATCACCACACTGAATGATTCGGGCCGCATCACCAATGGCATGAGCGCCCGTAGCGCAAGCTGTAGAAACTGTGCTATTAGGCCCACGCAGCCCATGTTTTATAGACACTTGACCGGCAGCCAAATTAGCTAAACTAGAAGGCATGAAAAAAGGACTAATGGTGCGCACCCCTTTATCGCGCAATTTATGGATATTCTGCTCTATACATGGCAATCCACCTATTCCAGACCCTATCATTACCCCCATATCATTGTTAGGGTTTTCATTACTCATATCCAACCCAGAATCTGCAATTGCCTCAGCGGAAGCCACCATAGCTAAGTGGATAAAACGATCCATTTTGTGGATATCTCGTGGTGTTATATAATCCTCAAGATTAAGCCCACCTATTTCCTCAGCACCAGGCACTAGACCTGCGATCTTAACCGGCAGTGCACTAACATCACAGATACCCTCAGGTATCTTGCGGATCCCAGACCGCCCCCCAACTAATGCGCTCCACGAATGCTGTACTCCAACGCCCAATGGCGTCACCAAACCACAACCTGTGACAACAACTCGTAATAACCCCTGGGGCATAGCCTGAAGCACCTCCTATAGGTATATGGAGACAGGCTAATTAAGCCTTATCTTGCTGATTTTTGATATACGAAATCGCGTCTTGGATAGTGGAAATTTTCTCCGCAGCTTCGTCAGGAATTTCAATACCAAACTTGTCTTCAAACTTCATGATTAACTCTACCCTATCCAAACTATCAGCGCCTAAATCATCAGCAAACCGAGACGTTAGAAGGATTTTTGAAGACTCTCTACGAAGATGTTCTGATACAATCCCAATAACTTGGTCATCGAGTTTAGGTTTAGTGATATCAACAGCCATGCTAACTCCTTTTTAGTTAATAATCATTTAGCGTTCTTACTTAAGTAGTTCTTACCAACAAGACGCTACCACAAGCGAACTCGCTCGCTATAAAAACATACCGCGCTATTTATTAGCATACAAACAAAGCGGATGCAAAAGATTTATTTGCTTTAGGCTGCAGGTGGTGCCTGCATGTAGCATATATATAGGAGAAAATAGGTGTTATGCGGCTTATTAAACTATCTCAGTGATTGGTATTCTTTGGTATGAAACCCCGTCTTCCCCAATCACAACCAAATGCTCAGGGAAGATGCCCGCAGATAGCGCACAGCTAACAGCTTCTTCAACAACTAAAAAGAGACTTGCGATGCTAATAGCAATGATAGCTTCCAAGGCTATCGCCTCAGCGTTGTTAGTTGCCATGTCTCCCATTATATGGGCTAGAATAGGACCTACTACCGTTGCACCTGCAATTAATGTTCCAAATGCCATGGCCTCTACTGCGAAGGCTTCGCGGGGCAAGCGCCGCCAACCGATTGCAATTAAACCGAGACCGACCATCATTATTGCTCCAATTGCAAAACCTGAAATAGCCTGTATCGAGATACTTGGACCAAAACTCATATTGGCAAACAGACTAGAAATTCCATGGTGCACACCAACATAGGCCATTACTGTTGAAATGCCGATTATACCTGCTAAAACTTGCCAATTGTCCTTATAGCCTATATTGGAGATTCTTCCATACCATTCGGTATTCAGTTTTAACACTTTAGGCGTAAATTTCAGCTTATCTTGCGGCGCTAACCTATAAGCTGTGAGGAATGATATTAAAAATAAAGCAGTACCAGATATAGCTACAACCATAGCCAATTTCGAGCTTCCCACACTCATAGCGGCAACATCATGACCAGCAGCAGCTAACCCAATAAATGTACCAGCACTTATCAGTCCTATTCCCCCCACCCCCAAAGCAAATAAACACTTATTACCACTTCTACTCAACATATACGCAACCATTAAATTTTAACGCATTGTACCATGCTATTGCATTTCACACAAGAAAAAAGCCGATAATACCATGTATTAAGGCTGACGTGAGATCGAATAATCACTAACTACAACTTGGAACTTGAAAGCCGCAGATGAATTAAGCATAATACTAGCGCGGGTGGGGTAAAATAATTATATAGGAAAATTATGCAGTCTGGATTGTTTGATATGGATGAGGGTAGCCAAGGGGCTGACGCTAATGTAGCTCAAGATGAACGCACAGCTCAGTTGGATTTTGGCGATATCGCCGAGCCTGCTGCAAAACTAAGTGTTTCTGTTCAACCTGCAACGTTAAATACGCCACCTCCCCAGCACTACAAAGTTTTAGCCCGCAAATACAGGCCGCAAACCTTCGAGGATATGATCGGCCAAGATGTACTAGTCACCACCATGAGTAATGCATTGGAAAGCGGAAGGGTAGCGCACGCCTTCTTACTCACTGGGATCAGAGGGGTGGGCAAAACCACCAGTGCCAGAATATTAGCGCGCGCCTTCAATTGCCTTGGCGCTGACGGCGCTTTGACGCAACCCACCATTCACCCTTGCGGGGTATGTTCCAATTGCACATCTATTGCCAGTGACCGCCATCCAGACGTAATTGAGATGGACGCTGCCAGTCATACCGGGGTCAACGATATCCGCGAAATTATAGAAAACGCGAAATATAGCCCTATATCTGCCCGTTATAAAGTCTATATCATAGACGAGGTACACATGCTGTCTAATAACGCGTTCAACGCATTGCTAAAGATCCTGGAGGAGCCACCTGCACATACTAAGTTTATTTTAGCCACCACAGAGATCAGAAAAGTGCCAGTGACCATCCTTTCTAGATGTCAGCGATTTGACTTGAAAAGGGTAAGTATTGAGGAGCTAACCGCGCGCTACCAAGCTATTTTGGATAAAGAAGGCTATAGCGCTGAGCCAGAAGCAATTCGCCTAGTGGCCTCTGCTGCGGGTGGCTCAGTACGAGATGGCCTGTCGCTTCTGGATCAGGCGCTTGCCAGCTGCGGTGGAGAAAGGCTCTCAGGCGAAGCAGTGCGCCAACTTTTAGGATTAGTCGACTATCACCGGGTTTATGAATTATTTGCAAGCGTGAGTACTGGGGATATCGCCCAGAGTATTAAAATGTTAGCTGAACTATATGATGATGGAGCAGATCCAGTATTGTTAGCAGAAGATTTACTGGAAGTGACGCATAGGTTAACACGGATAAAAACCTCGGGCAGCAACGCCGTACCGCAATCCACTGAGCGTGAGATGAGCTTGGCAAAACCTCTAGCTGAGTCTTTACCAATGTCATACTTAGCGAGAAGCTGGCAGCTGTTACTCAAAGGCTTTGAGGAAGTGCGCGCTGCTACTAAGCCTTTGGCAGCACTAGAGATGGTCCTCATCAGATTAGCTTACTATAGCTCTATGCCAAGCCTGGAATCACTGCTGGCAGGTCAAGCTAGTGATACCTCAAGTCCGCAAAATCCACCCACGGCTTCCAACCTAAAGCCTGCAGCCAATGAAGTTATTGATTCTACGGCCAACGCTCAAGCCACTTTCAATCTTAGCAATGAGGTAGCAAAGCCGGCACAATTACCGCAAAGCATCCAGGACGTAGCAGATTTATGCTTATATAACAATGAGATGACTTTATATCACCATATAGTGAGCGAAATTAGGCCTATTTCGATCGATGGTACCAATATATCAATCGCCTTAGAGGCCAGCGCTCCCAAAGATTTAGCGGTACGCTTACGTGAAACGCTGAATAGGCTTACGGGGACTCATTGGCAAATCGAAGTATCTCCACAAGGAGCCAAAATAGGGCAAGATACCCTTCAAGTTCAGAGGCAAACGATACAAAAACAGGAAGCACAGAATATTCAGAGCAATCCAATTGTAAAAGCTATGCAAGAGGGAATAGCCGGCCTGGAAATAGCTGAGATCATTAACGCATAGAGTTTTACTCAGATATGTAGTATTACATAAAAAATACTGGGCCTTGTAAAATGACAAGTGAGAATTTAAGATTTGGCAGAGCACTTGCGCGCATCTACTTTCTCTGCTAACTTACGCCGTATTCAACATTTATAAGCAATACTAGGTGATACTATGTCGCAGATACACGTAATTCTACCAGATGGCAACAGCAAAGCACTGGAAAGCGGAGCAACTGGGATGGACTTAGCGAAAGCTATCAGCACCAGCCTTGCCAAATCTGCCATCGCTATTAAGGCCAACGGCAAGCTACAAGATCTGGCTCTACCTCTAGCTAACCAAGACAAAGTCGAGATAGTCACCACCAACAGTGCAGAAGGCTTAGAGATCTTACGCCATGATGCAGCGCATCTGATGGCCCATGCTGTAAAGGAGCTATATCCGAACACTCAAGTCACGATAGGCCCAACCATAGAAAACGGTTTTTACTACGATTTCGTACGGGATGAGCCGTTCCACATGGAAGATCTAGCAAAAATCGAAGCGAAAATGAAGCAGCTAGCAGCGGCTAACCATAATATTACTCGCAAGATTATGAGCCGGCAAGAAGCAATTGATTACTTCACAAAGCTAGGAGAGGCTTATAAAGTAGAGATAATCCGTGATATCCCAGCGCAAGAAGAGCTAAGCATATATTATCAAGGCGATTTTGCAGACTTGTGTCGCGGCCCTCATGGGCCCTCCACTGGCCTTATCAAAGCATTTAAGCTCATGAAAGTTTCCGGTGCTTATTGGCGCGGAGATAGCCGCAATCAAATGCTACAACGCATATATGGCACCGCATGGGCCAATGAAGAGCAGCTAAAAAATTACCTTAATATGTTAGAAGAGGCAGAAAAGCGCGACCATCGCAAGATAGGTAAAGATATGGGCTTATTCCATTTTCAAGAAGAAGCTCCAGGCGCAGTATTTTGGCATAACAAAGGCTGGATGATTTTCCAAAATCTGATCAACTATATGCGTAGGCGTTGTGCTGCTTATAACTATACAGAAATCAGCACTCCAGAACTTATGGACTATTCTATCTGGGTCACTTCAGGACACGCAGAAAAATTTGGCGAGAACATGTTTTCCGCTAATGCTGGTAATGAGGAGCGCATGTATGCTATCAAGCCTATGAACTGCCCTGGCGGCGTGCAGGTGTATAACTGTGGTACAGTGAGCTACCGCGATCTGCCTATGCGCGTAGCAGAGTATGGCAAAGTGCATAGATATGAACCATCTGGCGCCCTACACGGCCTAATGCGAGTGCGAGCCTTCACTCAAGACGACGCGCATATCTTTTGTACCGAAGCGCAAGTGGCTGAAGAATGCCAGCTGATGTGTAAATTAGCGCTTACTATATATAGAGATTTCGGCTTTAATAATGTGAGAGTAAAGCTATCTACCAGACCTGATAAGCGCATAGGCAGTGACGCGGTATGGGATAAGGCAGAGGCAGCCTTAGAAGGGGCCATTAAGGCGATGAGCCTCGACTATATAATAAGCCCAGGAGAGGGGGCTTTTTATGGTCCGAAAATCGAATTCGCCATTAAAGATGCCCTAGGGCGTGATTGGCAGATGGGTACTATCCAAGTGGATTTCAACCTACCAGAACGCTTTGATGCGGTCTATATAGGAGAAGACGGCAATCGTCATCGTCCTGTAATGATTCACCGGGCATTATTCGGCTCCTTAGAGCGCTTTGTTGGAGTATTGCTTGAGCACACCGCAGGGCATTTGCCGCTATGGTTGGCGCCGGTGCAGGTGGTGGTCACAAACATTACTGATGAGGTAGCCGATTATGCTATAGAAGTCGCTAATAAGCTAAAAAGCATGGGAATTCGAGCCATACTGGATCTAGATAGCGAAACAATTAACTATAAAATACGAAAGCACTCACTAGCCAAAACACCTATAATTTTAGTATTGGGGCGCAATGAGCGGGATAAACAACAAGTCTCTGTACGCAAATTAGGGGACCAGAACCAGCAAATACTTGCATTACACGAGTTCCTTGCTACAATACAAGATATAGTACAGGCTCCATGCTAGCCTGATGTTTTTATAACTTAATTTGTGGAGAACAATATAAGCAAAGATCTGAAATTGAGCATTAGAGTGAATGGTCATATTACCGCACGCGAAATAAGGCTCATAAATAGCGCAGGAGACATGGTGGGTGTTACGTCGGTAGCCACCGCTATCAATATGGCGAGAGACGCCGGTTTGGATTTAGTTGAGATATCACCAAACGCGGCGCCGCCAGTTTGTAAAATTATGGATTATGGCAAGTATAAATACGAGCTACAAAAGAAAGCGCAAGAAGCCAAGCGCAAGCAAAAGGTTGTGGAGACAAAGGAAATCAAGCTCCGCCCTAACATTGCCGAGGGCGATTATCAGGTTAAACTGCGGAATGCTAATAAGTTTATCGCTGAGGGAGACAAAGTGAGGGTATCTCTTATGTTTAGGGGCAGGGAGATTGCCCATTCTGACATAGGTATCGCCTTGATGGATCGACTAAAGAAAGATTTAGAATTAAACGCCAAAATTGAAGTTGAGCCGAAGTTTGAAGGTCGGCAGATCTTTATGGTTGTAGTACCAAAAGTTTAAATGGTGATACTGCATGAGAATATGTTTAACTTCTGTAGATGTCATTCCCACGAAGGCGGAAATTCAGAACTGTGTTGGACCTAGGGCGACGTTGTCGTACTGGACCCCTGCCTACGCAGTTGTGACAGTAGCATTGCGTTGAGGTAAGCTGAATATGCTGGTTACAAGATTTGCCCCTTCCCCCACAGGTTTCTTACACATAGGTTCAGCTCGTACTGCACTGTTTAACTGGTTATATACCAGGCACCACGGCGGTAAGTTTTACTTACGTATAGAAGATACTGATAAGGCTAGGTCTACACAAGCAGCCATTGATGCTATATATGAGGGCATGCGTTGGCTTGGTCTAAACTGGGATGGAGATGTAGTGCTGCAATCCACTAGAAAAGCGCGCCACGCCGAGGTGGCTAAGGAGATGGTAGAGCAAGGAGCTGCATATTATTGCTACGTCACTCAAGAAGAGCTAGATGCGATGCGCCAACAATCAGCACATCAGAAGTTCCAAAGCCCGTGGCGAGATAATGAGCTGACAGCACCAACAGACCAAAAGCCGGTTATTAGACTAAAAGCGCGCCAAGATGGTGTTTCCCTGCTCCATGATTCGGTGTATGGTGAAGTAAGCGTGCAAAATAGCGAGCTAGACGATATGGTACTGCTACGAGCCGATGGTACGCCGACTTATATGTTGGCAGTGGTAGTAGATGACCATGATATGGGCGTAAATTACGTTATCCGCGGCGATGACCATTTCACCAATACCTTCAGGCAGAATCAGATCTATGAGGCTATGGGCTGGGAGAAACCTAAATATGCGCATATACCATTGATACATGGGCCTGACGGTGGCAAGCTCTCCAAACGCCATGGCGCTTTAGGGGTTGGAGAATACAAGGCTATGGGCTATCTACCTGAGGCGATCTGCAGCTATCTCCTGCGTTTGGGCTGGAGCCATGGAGACCTGGAGTTGATTGACCGGAAAGAGGCGATTAAGCTGTTTGATGTAGCAGCGGTAAATAAGTCACCGGCGCGCTTCGACTGGGATAAATTGAAGCATACCAATGCACATTACTTAAGGCAAACGCCTGATGAGGAGCTAGCTGCCTACATATGCGACGCACGTAAGATTGATGCACAATCAGCGTTAGGCGGCAGGATACGCAAAGCTGCAGGCCTACTAAAAGCGCGGGCTGCGACTCTGGTAGAGCTGGCAGAAAGCGCACATATACTTGAGCAACGGCAGGTTGAGCTAGATACTCAGTCAGCCAACATCATGGCAGCCGAGCAAACGAAGCATATTCTGCGTACAGCGCTAGAGCTTATACAACAGCTGCCTGCATGGGAGATGGAGCTATTGCAGCAGATGGTGCAGGAGGTCGCACATGCCTGTCAGTGTAAGCCAGCTCAAGTGATGCAGGCCCTGCGCGCAGCGGTGATTGGCACCTTCGCTTCGCCTAGTATCATGGAGCTGCTGGTGATACTAGGAAATGATGAAGTGATGTCGCGAATGAAAGAAGGAATAAAGTGAAAAGGGCAAAGAGCCCATCAGATCATGGTTGTAAACCTTGGGATATTAAGGATAGAGACTTCGATCTATTTAACACGAATGATGCAAATGACAAGAGAATGCTGCACAAGATACTCACTGCAAAATTGGGATATGAGCCAGGACATTACTGACAAATAATATGAAGTCTTTAGATTGGCTATGGGAGCAAATGGATGCTAAACAGCGGATATCATGGCTACCTGGTGGTATAGAAATAACAGGCGATTTTACTCTTAGCTCAGTTGTAGAGGCAGTATTTATAAGATTTTTATGCCCTAAAGAAACCACCGCAGTAAGGCAAAATGTACGCACGCGCTTTCATATAGACACTACAGGCAAGCTGATAATTTTGAATAATACATTTAGTGTGCCTAGGATAAGATATGGTGCAGAAAGGGTAAGTCCATACGAGAACTAGTAGAACTAACACTCACTCTACACATAGAAAAGCATTTTAATAATGAAGCAATGATGGAAATTGTCTATCTAACCACGGCTATACCTCTAGATATAGTGAAATTGCTATCATCATATGTGCATTGCCTGCATAACTATGATGTACCAGGGTACATCGCACTAGATGTTAATCCAGGCGAGAGTATTGCAATAGAGCCGCAGTGTTTGCACGCCTTAGCATTCGGGATCTGACTTGAATCCATCACAAAGCTGAATAGCGTAGTTTCTTATAGCACGTTTATTGAAGTGGTAAACGACACGTTACCAGCCAAAGCACAAACCAGCGTATATAACACGGGATGAGGTGCCCTCGTGGATAAGTTCGGCTATAGGCTTTTAGCGTTGGACTCCAGCCTATAGTGGCTCTGGAGCTTTTCTCTCGGGTCCGGATGTGCTATAAACCCAGCCGCTTTCATTGATGCATCAAGTATGTCTATCAGGTCTCGGTTACTTTCCAGGAGTTTTTCCGCTTTGGCCCGAGATATAAAGATGTTGCGCCATGAAAGAAACTTGATCGTTTGTTGCAAGGTGGCGTCATAAAGCTGCACATCCACGCTCAAACCATCATCATGGCCATTAGAGCTAAATAGTAGTTTAGCATCGGTTTTACTATCCCCGTATAAAGGGCAAAATATAGCCTTACCAAGTACTCCATAAAAATACCGCCATGCGCCCCAACTGACATATCCTCTGGTCAACACAATTTCATAGCATCCCTGGTTTGTATTTCTTAGGATATCAGCGGCTTTGTTTAATGCCTGTATTGTTTGTATTGGAAGAAAAATGCTCTTAGCCATGAGGTCTCTAGGCGCAATACGGAAATTGATTGGCACGGGAGAAGTGTGGTTTGTAGAAAGTTGGATCATTGCTTAGCCCATAGTTATACTCAAGGTTGTTGCCGAACTATTAACCTGTAATTACCGGGAAGGCGACAATCCAGAAAATCGGCTCAATAAGCGTACTCTGGATCTCCGTCTGCGCGGAGATGAAAACAGCAGTTTGTACACGCCTGGTGCGGCCGAAAAGACTTGAACTTTCAATCCCTTATGAGGAACAACGACCTCAACGTTGCGTGTCTACCAATTCCACCACGGCCGCATTAGCAATGCGTAATATAAGATATACGATTGACATAGTCAAACAGCTTTGCTTAACACTCCTTAAAACTACCTCGACATTCTATTGCTAATACATTATACTCATCACAAGCAATAATAAACCACAAGAGGATATATGAACGTACAGCAGTTGATGAAGCAGGCGCAAGCAATGCAGAAGAATTTGGAAAACGCTAAAAAGCAGCATAACGAAAAAGTTTTCGAAGGAGTATCAGGAGGTGGCTTGGTGCGGGCAAGCCTTACAGGTAGTCTATCGTTGCATAAGATATCTATCGACCCCAGTTTGTTAAACGAAGAAGAAAAAGAAACGGTGGAAGACCTTATCATCGTCGCGGTAAACAATGCTATGAATACTGCGAATAACGAGTGGAATGTGCGTACCAAAGAGCTTGGCATTCCTTCTGATATAGCAGGTTTTGCTGGGTAGTCATCATTCCATACCACAATATGCCTAGAATACTACACCAATTCCTACCTACTTTGACAGCATTACTGATAAAACTTTACGTGACTATAGTAGTAATCACCTCCAAAAAAATTATGAGGATTGATACAGATGTTGACAGCATGTTGCAGCGCCGCAACCCCGTAATTATGTTTTTTTGGCACAACCGTATAATGTTGATACCCTACTTCACCAAACACTATAAATCTGATGCAGCAGCCGTAGTTTCAACTCATGGAGATGGAGAATATGTCACCAAGTTTCTGCAACTGCATAAACTCAAAACGTTGCGTGGCTCCTCGCGCACAGGCGCCATGCAAGCCGCTAAAAACATAATCCACAGCTTACATACCGGCACCTCAATAGCCGTCACCCCAGATGGACCAAAGGGGCCAAGATACACCATCAACAGCAATGCCCAAAAAATAGCAGCTAAATTAAATGTGCCAGTGTTACTATGCTGTTACAGCACTTCCAGGAGTGTTATAGTAAGGAGCTGGGATAGATTCATAATCCCTTTGCCTTTTTCCACCATAATTTTTGAGATCACCACACCAATCATACTTAAGGATGGGGAAGCAGGAGAAACAAAGCTTTTACAAGAGCGCATGGTAAAGCAAGCTGATTTACTAGACCAAGAACTTGGATTGAGGATTGAATAATGTTACTGCATTTATATACACTACTATCATACTTAGCTACGCCATTTCTACCGTTATTAGTGCTTAAGCGCTGGTGGCATGGTAAAGAAATACCAGGCCGTTGGCTAGAACGCTTTGGCATCAGCCATACGAAACGGCCACGAGGCAAGCTGGTTTGGCTGCATGCTGCAAGCGTAGGAGAAGTTAACTCGATTGTCCCGGTTATTAATGAATTACACAAAGTGCGCCCAGATTGGCACTTCCTGATTACTACAATAACTGTAACTGGCAACCAAGCAGCCCTGAAAGGCTTAGACAAAACCGCAATTATCCAATTCCTACCAATGGATGCTCCGCCTTATATCGCGCTTTTTTTAAGAAGATGGCAACCAGACCTCGCCCTATTTGTTGATTCTGAGATTTGGCCTAACTTGCTGCGCAGTATAAAAAAGCACAGCATTACACTGATCCTGCTGAACGCGAGAATGTCCACCAAGTCTTTCAATAAATGGTCGAACTACCCAAAAACTGCAGCAACATTAGTACAGCTCTTTGATCTGATTTTCCCATCCACAAAAATAGATCATGAACGCTTCGCTAACTTAGGCGCACGCAACATCACCTATATAGGCCATCTCAAATATAGCACCCCTCCACTAACGTATAATGAAGAGAATCTACAGCAGTTGAAGGCCCAGATAGGCCTTCGGCCAGTATTTTTATGCAGCAGCATACATCATGGTGAAATCAGTGTTTGCTTGAGCATTCATAGTAGTTTGCGCCAAAAATACCCTCAATTATTAACTATTATAGCCCCACGCCATCCTGAGGATGGCAAAGCAATAATCGCGGCTGCTATTAAACAAGGCATAAATAGCACGCAACGCAGCAAAAACGGTAAGATTAATGACAAAGCTGAGATCTATGTGGCTGATACCATCGGCGAGCTCGGCCTCTGGTATAGGCTAACACCAATGGCATTTATAGGCGGCTCTCTTATTGACCATGGCGGCCAAAATATGCTAGAGCCAGCAAGACTAGCGTGTGTTCCTATAGTTGGCCCGCATATTCATAATTTTACAGCGATCATGGAGGAAATGACCACTCACCATACTGTGATAACATGTGCGGATGCCGCAGCAGTTGCACAAGCCGCGATACATCTGATGCAAGATGCAGCAGCTCTACAAAGCTATAAGGATAACTGTTTGAAATTTTCTGCTTCCCGCGAGAATATACTTACTGAGACTATTAACACTTTACTAAAATACGTGGATGAAAATACTGAAAAATAAGCCACCATTCTGGAATAGGATAGGCATTATTAATGTATTACTATTACCCTTCTCGTTGCTATGGTGGCTATATTATCGACTTAATTGCTCTTTAAACCGACCATATAAATCAAGCGTGCCCGTAGTTTGTATTGGCAACATAAACATCGGAGGTAGCCATAAGACCCCCACTACAATGGCCATTGCCAGATATTTACAGGCTGCTGGTAAAAAAGTGGCTATCTTAACCAGAGGCTATGGCAAACGACAAAGCACTACAGGCGTTATTGTTGCAGACCCACAAGTTCATACCGCGGATGATGTAGGCGATGAAGCGCTATTGCTATCGCATGTAGCACCTACCTACGTTTGCGCTAACCGGGCTCTATCAGCTCGCGCGGCCACAGCAGATGGTACGGAGATCTTGCTGATGGATGACGGGATGCAGAATAACACCCTTCATAAAGATTACACAATCATGATGATCACTGCTGGTAATCAGTTTGGCAATGGCTTGTTGCTTCCATCGGGCCCTTTACGCCAGACAATCAAAAATGGCTGCAGCAAAGCAAATGCATTTTTACTCATCAATGCTGCCTCGCCTATTATTATTAGTAAGTACAGTAATGATAAACCATTATATGTGGCACAACTCCAGGTTAAAAATCCAGAGATTATCCGCAACCAAAAGTGCGTAGGCGTTTGCGCTATTGCTGATCCAGATAAATTTTGGCATAGTTTAGAAACCAATGGCGCCAAATTACTTACCAAACTAGCTTTCCCGGACCACCACCGCTTTACTGAGATGGAGATAGCAAATATTTTCACCATAGCAGGAAAACTCCAAGCACAAGTGGTCACAACCAGCAAAGACATAGTGAAGTTTCCTAAAGATTACCGGGCAAAAATCAAGGTTTTAGAGCTGGAAGTTATTCTTCCTATAGAGCTTATGGAAAACATTATGAAGCTGTTACCCGCGCAATAAACCTTTATTACCAACTATTTCACTTTGTTCTTCATCTTCAGGATGTTATAGATCAGCCTTGCCACTGCTTCATAGTGCTCTGGCTGAATGAACTGATCTAGCTTCACTGTCTCATAAAGCAACCTGGCTAGCACTTTATTTTCAATAACAGGTATATTATGTTCTAGCGCTACTTCCTTGATTTTTAAAGCGACAGTATCAATACCTTTTGCGACTACTTTAGGCGCGTGCATCTGCTGTGGCTCGTATTGCAAGGCAACTGCATAGTGCGTTGGGTTGGTAATCACCACATCTGCTTTTGGTACCATAGTGATCATCCGCTTTTTAGAGCGCTCAGATCTAATCGATTTGAGCTTAGCACGCACTTCCGGGTTACCCTCGCTCTGGCGCAACTCTTCCTTCACTTCTTGTTTAGTCATTCTCAAACTCTGCATATAGGTATGTCGTTGATAAATATAGTCCATGGTAGCAATGATCCCCATCATAACCACCACCGCAATCAGCAATCTATTTAAGCAATGCAAGGCAAGAGTAAGAGAATCGCTCATACTCATTTGTTTAATATTGACTAACAAACCAATATCTTGTGAAATGGCCATATATGCTGCTATAGACACACAAGATACTTTGAATAGGCTTTTGACAAACTCCATTACCGATGACATGGAAAAAAGGCGCTGTAATCCTGAAATTATTGATATACGACTGAGATCAAAGCGCAAAGCCTCAGGTGCTATCAAAAAACCGTTTTGCAGGAAATTACCCAAAACACTTGCAATAAGCGCAATCAAAAAAGGAGCCGCCGCAATAATAGCTATATGTGCTATAACGCGTTTCAGCACTCCAACAGCTTCATTAGCATCAGCGACATTTATCAAATGTGCATCGCTTATATACGTATATAGCAGTGAATTGCCATACCTTAATGTATAAGGCATGAGGAAGCTTATAAAAATCGCCATCATAAGAAACAACGTGAAGGTATTAACTTCTCGAGAAAAAGCAACTCGGCCCTGGCGTATAGCTTCCTCTATACGCTTTTGCGTGGGCTCTTCCGTCTTCTGCGACTGTTCTTGGTCTTCGGCCATTATAAACACCGTCAGGTTGGTACCCGCGGCCAGACTTGAACTGGCATGGGATCACTCCCCACGGATTTTAAGTCCGTTATGTCTACCATTCCATCACGCGGGCACAATACAAAGGCTGAGTACTATAACGTACTCATGCCTTTGACGTAGCACCGTGCGATTATGACCTCAGCTCTTCTTAATTGCAACAGCTTTTTTTATAAATCACCACTTGAAATATAACTAACTAGTGCTATATGGGCACTTGAGGCAATAACTTAAACTTAATAAAGAGGTTACAAATGACGTTTAAAGTCGCTGATATACGCCCACTACACGATAGAGTGTTAGTAGAGCGCATTGAATCCGAACACACAACTGCTGGTGGAATTATTATTCCAGACACAGCGAAAGAAAAACCTGTGCAGGGCAAGGTCGTCGCCGTAGGGCAAGGCCATGTTGATGATTCCGGCAAAATACGCCCACTCGATGTCAAAGCCGGAGATATAGTATTATTCGCAAAGTGGGGTGGCACTGAAGTTAAAATTGAAGGTCAAGAATATTTGATTATGAAAGAGTCTGATATTCTTGCAATTCTGAGACGTGATGCTTAAGTACATAGATCAATATAAACAATAAAAATGGAGAAATATTATGAGTAAAGTAATTATTGAAGGGTTCGAAGCCCGTAAAGAAATGCTTGAAGGCATTGAAATGGCAAGCAATGTGGTAGGAGCGACTGCAGGACCAGGCGGTGGACATGTTATCATTGATAGTAAATACGGTGCACCTAGGCAAACACGCGACGGTGTTACAGTAGCGAAAAATATTGGTGCAAAAAACCCATACAAAAACATAGGTGCTCAGCTTGTCAAAATTGCTGCTACAAAAACCAATGACGTTGCCGGTGATGGCACAACTACAACTTCTATACTAATTGGCGCAATAGCATCAAAAGGTATGCAAGTTGTTTCTGGCGGTATGAACCCCCCTGATGTGCAACGCGGCATTGAAAAAGCGGTGAAAGCTGTGCTTGATGCTATTGAAAAAATGTCCAAACCAGTTACCTCATTTGAAGAAATGGAGCAAGTTGCAACAGTTTCTGCTAACGGTGATGCCGAAGTCGGCCGGAAGTTGGCTGAGGCTTATGAGAAGGTAGGTAAAGATGGCGTAGTGACTGTTGAAGAAGCTAATAAGAGCGATGATTTTGAGGTACGCATAGTACAGGGTATGAATTTTGATCGCGGCTACCTATCCCCATACTTCGTAACTGACGCTGAAAAGATGCAATGCGAGATGGATAATCCTTATATTCTTATCGTAGAAAAAAAGATCAGCAACTTGCAACAGATTCTACCATTGCTTGAATCTATCGTGCAATCTGCTAAACCTCTTGTTATTATCGCGGAAGATGTCGAAGGCGAAGCACTCGCAACCTTGATACTTAACAAACTACGCGGGGGCTTGAAAGTAGCGGCTGTGAAGGCGCCTGGCTTTGGCGATCGTCGTAAAGCAATGCTGCAAGACATCGCTTTGGTGACAGGCGGCATGGCGATTAGTGAAGATTTAGGTCATAAACTAGAAAACATTAATATCAGCCACTTAGGTCGCGCTAAAAAAGTTATTATCACAAAAGATGATACCACTATAGTAGACGGCATGGGTGAGATGGGCCACATTAAAGCTCGTGCAACTGAGATTCGCGGCCAGATTGACTCTACCAGCTCTGAATATGACCGCGAGAAACTCCAAGAACGTTTAGCTAAGCTCACTGGCGGCGTTGCGGTGATCCGTGTTGGTGGTGAAACTGAAATGAAAGTGAAAGAGCTAAAAGATCGTGTTGACGATGCATCGCATGCCACAAAAGCAGCTATTGCCGAAGGTATAGTGCCAGGTGGCGGTACAGCTCTTTTATACGCTGCTAACCACGCTCTGCGCAAACTAAAAGGACATAACCCTTCTGAACAAGCTGGTATTGACTTGATGCGTGGCGCACTTTCTCAACCATGCCGAAGAATCATTGATAACGCTGGTCTGGAAAGCAGCTTGATCGTGGCAACTTTGCTGGAAAAAGATAAAACCAATAACATTTATGATGTTCGCACTCAGAAGTATGTAGATGCTTATGATGCTGGTATTATAGATCCCACAAAAGTAGTGCGTACTGCGCTTAAGAGTGCTGCATCAACTGCTTGCGTGTTGATCACCACAGCGGCGATCATCATTGATGAGCCTGAGAATGATAACAAATCTTCAGGTGGTGCTGGCGGTATGGGCGGCATGGGCGATATGTCCATGGGCTTTTAAAGGTAAGCGTGCAGGGGTGCTAAAAAGCACCCCTTACTTTTGAAGTATGGTTATGTATATAAGGTTTTTTCTGATACTGATGTGCACTTTAGTGCTGGCTGCATGCGTGCGCATTGAGACAAAGACTGAGCAAAATACATTCCAATCAACCATGGCTGCGCTTGAAGTGCAGAGTCATAGCCAAATAGGCTTAAGCGCAGTCAATATGGAAACTGGTAAAAAGTTAGAGTGGCGCGCTGATGAACGTTTCAAGATGGCGAGCACAGTTAAGCTGCCTATAGCTGTATCTGTATTACACTTGATTGAGACGCACAAACTCACCTTAGATAAAATGATCCGCATAGAACCATATGAACTAGTTCCAGGATCCGGGAAAATGGGCTATTTTCTCACCAAACCTGGCCTAGAACTTTCGATATATAACTTACTAGAACCAATGATCGCCATCAGCGATAATACAGCAAGCGATATCTTACTTGCCGAGGTCGGTGGACCGCAGGCAGTACGCCAATACCTATATAATAACGGACTTACTGACATATGGATAGATCGCACCATATTGCAGCTATTCCTAGATAGTAGCGGCCTAACTTATATCCCGTCCCAAAAACAACGCAGCCTGCAAGACTGGAAAAAACGCTTTGACGCGGTCCCAGATGAAGTCGAGCTGCGTATAGCTGAGCGGTTGCACGGCGATACACGCGATACTACCACACCAAAGGCAATGACTGCGCTACTGTCACAAATACAAGAGCATAAGATTTTACAGCCTCGCGAAGCAGAGCTCTTGCTGGAAATTATGAGCCATACTGAGAATAAATCTCCACGAATTGGCAAACTATTACCTAAAGAGGCCAAACTCATGCATAAAACCGGCTCATGGTGGGGCGCTGTTCACAATTATGCCAATGATGTAGGCATTATCGTAACTCCTAAGGGAGAGCATATTGCTATATCAGTGTATACTGCATCTGAAGGAGGTTCTTCTCTAGAAATGCAAGCGCAGGCAATCGCAGAAGTAGCCAATATCACTTACAATGCTCTCTCTTAGAGTATTTTAATGCTCTTCATAGCGCAATAACACATAACAGCCAAGCAGTGTAGCAAGTAGCGCTGGCAGCAAAGCTGCAAGCCTTAGATCTATAGTGCCAGAAGTGCCAAAAGCGCTAATGATATCGTTAGCGAAGTGTATGACCAATACCGCTAACACTCCCCGTGTCATGGTTGTACCCATGGAACCATGCCGTGGCGCAAGATTAACAAACCCCGCGCTCAACAATACCATCGCTATGAAGAACAGCGGCATAGTCAGTAACTGATACATATATAGCTTATGGCGCAACACAGGAAAGCCAGCATCTTGTGCATCTTTAATGAAGCCAGGTAGCTTAAATAACGGCACGGTTTCCGGAGGGGTTATACTGTCTTGCAATTGGGTGAAGCTAAGTGTAGTTGGTATAGCAAGAGACTGCATGGTCCGCTCTTCATAATTGACGGTAGTCATATGTACTTTACTGAGAACCAGAGCGTTTTCCTTAAGTTGAGCGCGCTCAGCTTCGATACGCTGTTCAAACATTCCCTTGCTATTGACAACAAAAATAACCAGCTCAAAAAGCTCATGATCAGTTTGATTTACCCGCTTAGAGTTAATAATAAAAGTCTGCTCATTGACAGCGTCATACTGCCGCAGCCAAATACCTTGTGGAGCTAAAGATAAAAGGCTAGTATAGCCCTTTAGAGCATGAGACTCGACATGCTCATAACGTTTGAGCAGTGAACTGCCTATAGGGTTAAACACGGTAATACACAGAAAGCTAAAAACCACTGCTATGGCGATTACCGGCAGTAGCAGCTGCCAGATGGACATCCCTAAAACCCGGCATATCATCAGCTCGTGATGATATGAGAGATTAGAGTAAAACAGCAGACCTGACAGAAAAATAATCAGAGGCAATATATGCTGTAAGTGGCTATAATTCTTAAGCGCAGCCATTTTAGCCAACTCGATGGAGCTGAGCTTAGCGCCCGCAATACGCATCAATTCCATCGTATCAAACAGCCAGATAGTGGCTGCCACACTTAACATAGTGATGATCAAGTATGACAAGTACTTATACGCTATATGAGAGTATATGGTAACTGGCATTTGTTATTTCTTAGCCCGTGTTTTTTTCGTATTTCTCACAGATTTCTTATCATCTTTGCCGGATTCATCCCCAAAATCTAGCTTTGCGTTTTCTAAAGCAGGCTTTTTTTGCACCCGCTTAGATGGTGCTCGTGCAGCTGGTGCACCTTTATGAGCATGCCCAACTGGCGCAGAACATTGTCGCGCCTGATATGACCCAGCGCGCGGCTCATCACCTTGCGCAAGTTCATCGAGAATATCAGATATATCATCAGGGCTCAAGTCTTCGTAGTAATCGTTGTTTATCTGCACAACAGGAGCGTTAACGCAGGCTCCTAAGCACTCAACCTCTATTAAAGTAAACGCACCATCTATCGTCGTCTCTCCCATATCGATGCCGAGCTTATTACGGCACACTTCACTTAAAGCATCAGCCCCTCGCAACCAACACGGCGTAGTGCGACACACTTGGACCAGATTGCGGCCAACTGGCTGCTTATTATACATGGTGTAAAAGTGAGCCACTTCAAAAACCTTAATGGGCGGCATTTCCAACATATCAGCTATATAAAACATTGCAGCACGCGGCAGCCAGTTATGATGCTGCTCCTGCGCCAAATGTAAGAGTGGCATTACAGCCGCCTGCTGTTTTCCTTCTGGATACTGCTCCATTAGCTTTTTCGCCTTGACGAGATTTTCTTTTGTAAACTCGAAATAATCAGGCTGATCAAATTTTGCTTCCTTAAAAATTGCTGACATTATCTTTCTCTATCTTTTGTTATCTATCTACTTCACCAAACACCACATCCAGTGTCCCAATGTTAGCCACCACATCGGCAAGCATATGGCCTTTGCTCATGAACTCTAAAGCCTGCATGTGGGCAAAACCAGGCGCCCTTATATAGCACCTATAAGGCCTATTGCTGCCATCTGCAACAAGGTATACGCCGAATTCCCCCTTGGGTGTTTCTACAGCTGTATACGTCTCTCCCTTCTCCACACTAAAGCCTTCACTGAACAGCTTAAAGTGGTGAATCATCGCCTCCATCGACACCTTCATCTCCTCACGCGGAGGTGGATTAATTTTACGATCCTCGGATTGATAAGGACCATCTGGCATCTTTTCCAAGCATTGCTTGACTAATGCGATCGACTGGTACATTTCTTCAACCCGTACCAAGTATCTATCATAACAATCACCGTTCTTACCTACTGGCACCTTGAAATCCAACTGATCGTAAATCTCATATGGTTGCGCTTTACGCAAATCCCAGGCAATACCTGAACCACGCAACATGGGACCAGAAAAACCCCAGTCCATAGCCTGCTGCTTATTGACCACACCTATGTTAACGGTACGCTGCTTGAAAATGCGGTTTTCAGTTAGCATATTTTCCATATCCACGATCCTTGCTGGCAGTCCTATGATGAATTTATTTATATCATCAAGCAAACCATCTGGAAGGTCTCGCGCCACACCACCTGGGCGGATATAAGCGGAGTGAAAACGTGCCCCACTCACTCTTTCACAAAACTCCAAAATTACCTCTCGATCTTCAAACATCCAGAATAATGGGGTCATAGCTCCAACATCCAACGCTTGCGTGGTGATGTTGAGGATGTGGTTCATTATGCGAGTCAATTCAGCAAACAAAACCCTTATATATTGGGCGCGTGCTGGGATTTCACACTTTAAAAGCTTCTCAACAGCCAGTGCGAAACAATGCTCTTGCGCTATGGGCGAAACGTAATCCAGACGATCAAAATAAGGGAGAGCCTGCACATAAGTTTTGTACTCAATCAACTTTTCCGTACCGCGGTGCAACAACCCTATGTGTGGGTCTGCGCGTTTAATGAGTTCGCCTTCCATTTCTAATATCAGACGCAACACACCATGCGCGGCCGGGTGCTGTGGGCCAAAGTTGATTGTTATACTATGGGAATCTATGTCTTCAACAATAGTCGTTTCCTGCATATTGTTTCCTATTTTTTATAGAGCATATCCTGATGTTAGCGATAGTTCAAGTGCTGATCCCAGCTTGCGTTCAGAATTTGCTGTTTAAACCTCAGAATCCCCCAATAAAACGACCCAATCTATGTCAGCGTTTTAGCTGCTTTTAGAAGATGCTATGATTTACGGCGTTAAAATTGGTTCACACTTATGCGTGTTTTTAATGATTGGCGAACAGTTTCCTATAGTAAATAGCTTTGGATAATCAGCACGAAAAGTGGCACTGAAAACCGCAATAAACCATGCTTCTCGTACTCGAGAATATAGAATATTGCAGGCATCCCAAGGACGGAGAGCCAGCTAGGCTGTTGAAGCCTAGTACTAGCTGCCCGTCCTTGAGGCCGCAAAATACGGCGCTGCTCGGTTGGCGTAGTGCTATTTTTATCATTCCCGCGCAAGCCGGTATCCAGAAACATGGCTACTGCATAATAAAACATCATTATTTTTATATAAAGCTTGTAAAGCTCAATTACAGCCTGCGACGGAATGACATTACCCAATTTCTTCCATATGCTGTTCATAAGAACACACCTTCAAATTTCTATGATGCCGATATAACCTGATGTGATAAATAGTGGAAGGGGTCGCGGAAAGATTTTTCCATATTAATAACTAATATATTGACTACTTGTTGGCTCTTACTGCTAAGCGCGACTAATTGGCAAGTTACTCAAAGCTTGGTGCTCGGCAAAGAATGTAAAGTCAGCGGTTTATAAGCCTGATTATGGTATGTGCACTCAGCAGGCAGCACACTTTAGCTCTTGCCCCACAGTGCAACCATCAAGGAACTGCCAGAGCAGCTTTGCCCCTGCAACGGCACCAACTTTCGCTTCTTCCTGCTCTGCTGGACTCATCTCCACAACCAAAGCGCGGCATTCATCTGAGTGCCATTTATCAGCTTCAATATGAGTGGTAAAGAATTGCAACGACTGTACATCCCCAATGTTGTAGAATTTTTTTAAACCTTCGATCTTAGATTGAGCAATAGCCGGAGTTTGTCTTTCATATGCATACAGCGCTCCTATGCCACGCGGGCAATTGCCGGCCAGTTCATTATAGCCATCGATTAAGCGCTGGGTGTGCTCTTTAATCACAGCATCTTTCACAGCTTCCCGGGCTAACCCTAGGCCTTCAGCAAAGCGCAACCATAGATCTGGATGGTTATCAGTTCCTACTGCCTCTTCGGCAAAATTACCAGCTAACACTTTGCGCTGCTTAGTACTACGGCTTGTTGCGTATAGTCTGGCTAAATAAGCCGGAAATTCGAAAACATGATGATAGTACTGCGCGGCATAATCCTGCAGATCAGCTAGCTCCAAAGCCCCATTACTCCATGCTTGGTAGAAAGGGTGGTTCAACAAATCATATGGCTCCAATTGAGCCTCTATTTCATTACAAAAATCGTCTGCGAATATCATTTTATCCCCTGATAAATCTTTAGAAGCACTAGCTCTATCATATTAATATTTACGCTGCAACTGTTTGTGTATTTGTGCGTGACAACAACCTATGCGCGGTGTGTGTTGATATTTTCGCGATGTTGTGCTACAATGGCGCTTAACTTATTATTAACTGTTTGGCTAATACAATAGCAGTGTAGCTCTCGTAATGTAAAAACAATCATAGATACTGTATTATAAGGCAATTGCGATACTTTAAAAAATGAAACTAATTCGGCATAATAATGGAACTAAAGCTTTTTCTTTAGCCTCAATGGATGGCTATATTATAGACAATGTCCTCACTCCGCTCCCACCGTCTTTATCTACCTGGAGGCCGTTTTTATACCAATATTCCTTACTTCATGCATCAGAACTAGATAGATTTCAATTGCAGACTATAGAGTTAGATATTGGCCCACCAAGCAGTAAATGTGGGTTTGAAGCTCATACTGCTATTGCTGAGCATTACAAGCTTGCCTTTATTATCAAAGGCCTGAGGGATCTTCAGCAGAATGATGTCACGTTCTTACCGCAAGCTTTAGTGTTACGCAATCTACATATCAATGCTCTGTTGACTGACCAGCAAAAACGACATGCTGTGCCAAAAGTAACAGCGGAGACTCGTGAAGGAATATCTAGGCAACAAGTTGAGAGATTTTTAAAAACCTTAGAAGAATTCTTAAAGGAGCTGGAAGAGCTTGGAATACAATCCCTGGAATTACACTGTCAAGACAGCAACCACTACCAAGAGCTTAATCGCCGGCTAAAATCTCACCAGCTATCCGGAAAAATATGGATATCGGTTTGCCAAGACAATGCAAGCGGTGTAGTACAAAACGAAACAATCTGGCCTCATCAGAAAATCGGCATACAAGCATGGCAATCAAGGTATGCCGCAGTATCGACAACTACTGCCTTCAGTACTCCTAAAAGAGCATTGGGGCGTTATATGGAAGATGTGCAGGCCAGAATCGGTAAAACTCAAGCTGAGTTGGAAGTAGCGGTTAATATTGAAGTTCAAGCACAAGTCACCGTGCAAGCGCAGATTCAGATACAACAAGACTTTACCATAGAACAACAGGCGGCACATGTACTGGAACATAACTATCAAAGCACAGTTAATTTTAGAGGACCGGACGAAGAGGAGAAGGATGATTATGGCACATTTAGAACATACAGGTTAGATGAGCTCCTTGGCATACCAGCAGCCATTACAGAACAGGCAGACGCACAAGAGGCATTGACCATAGGCACCTATAATGCCTGGAATCCCAGCATACTAACACAAGCCCCTCAAACCAAAGCGTCTTTATTATATAACAATTCTAAGCGATACGATCAGGGGCGGTCGAGCCAGCAGGCTACCGCGCGAGAACGGCTTAAGAAAGTGCAGGAAATTAGCGCCGTTACCTATCCTCTTTTGGTAGCTATATTCAAAGAATACTGCAGCACCCTATCAACAACTGAAAGACTGTTCGATACCCTAATAGCACGCTGCAAAACGGGAGAGCAATTTGACTTGATGGAAGAGATTAGGCGCATTAGCGGCTCTAGTAACGTGACCACTGCAGCACTTGGCAAGCAGGCTTACAGCTATGTTGCCCGTCAGTATGTGCGATTTATTTCAGGACTGACCGGGGCTGCTCCAGTTCACGTGGAAGTATTAGGCGATAAAGATGATATTACCGGTATTAGCTGGCAAATGTTGATGCATAAACATACCCTAGATATGGGGCTGAACTCCTGGCATATATCTGAGTCAGTATTATTACTAGCGTGCAAGAATTATCACCTTTTTAAAGGCGGATTAGATTACAACAATTTACCCTTAGGCTTCTTTGTATGTAAAAAAGCAGTAAAGGTAGATGCATACAAAGCTCGCCCAAGCCAAATACCACCCCCTTATTCCAACGCTGATTATCCCATTAAAACGGTCTCTTGGAGCCCTACTAAATATAGGCAAGAAAAGGAAAGCAACCAAAGCAAGTTGCGTATAGACCCACTTGCTAATATGAGCCATCAAGACCCACTAAAACAGCCATTGTTGAGCGAGCATTATCGTGCGCTAAATGCCTATAACCCAAAAGATGGTGATAACGATGTTTTACACAAAGACGCTGAGCGGCCAGATGCAATAACTAGAGCTAGACTTATTACAGGTGATGACCCGCTAGGTCAATACATCAACTACTACCGCGGCTTACAAGATAACCCCCCACCGCAGCCTTTACTTGATACGTTATATAATAAATTACCTGTTGCCTATAAAAACGACCATATGCGCACGATCCTCCAGGATATGTGCGGCAGAGATAGAGTTAATTATAATATCCTATCCATCGTCGCTGTGTATGGTGTGGAGGCACTAGCAGGAGTTACAACACATCTACAAGCTATAAAAGAGCAGAACAACGATACGTACCAAGCACTCATTAACTGCATCAGCAACAATACTTCGCGCCCAGATTGGAGTTATCTTGCAAGTCCAGAGATGTTGGATAAATTAGAGGAATTAGCTGAAGAGCTGGAAAACGTTCAGTTAGCGCGTAAGAAGATACAGCATGGAAAGGGCGCAGATGCGGAAATGCCAATAGAGGTTAGGAAACTCGAAGTGAAGCGGCAGTTTTTGGAAGCTGTACTAAATAGCTCTAGCAATACTACTGAGAAGCCAAACGCCAGGTCTGCTCACACCGGCAATACCGACCTAGAAACTACTATGGCGGCGTTCGAGTATTTCTGGACACGTTTTGAAGCGATGACCCAGAGTAATGATGAGCTATTCACCTTTAGACTACAGCAAACACTAGTGGCACGAGCAACAGGCTACATCGATGGCAAGCGTTCCATTATCCTGGACGGCCTAAGTGGTAATGCGCAGACAGACCTGTATAGGCTATATAGGATCCTGGATCATGCGGCCGTCAAAGGTCTTGAAATGCTGCACCAGCAGCTGATTGCTTTGAATGCCGAGCCAGAATACGAGCAAGCTCGCAAGAGGGCTGGTTTATCAAAATCAGATGGCCATGATATAGAGCACCCTCTAAGATGTTCGTTAGGACAGCATGGCGCGGTTTACTTGATGGATGTGGCCAAGACATTCGAGAATGATAACCTAGATCCATATCGGCATTCATTTTGGGGTTGGTTTAACCTATTTTTGCGTGATTTCTATGATCCGATTATTATCACGCCAGAAATGTGTTTATTACCTGAGCAAACAAAAGGAGAGCATGATGCTGGCAGCAGACCTGGTGTTGGAAGCCTGGCATATTATATGAGACGTCTCGGTTATGATAATCCAACTAGAGCAGACCAAGAGGCTATTTTATGGCGAGATCTAGGCGCACGGAGACTAAGCTCTAACGATGAAAAAGCACTAACAGCTGCAGAGATTGCTTGGATACGAGAAAGTTACTATCAAATCCTTGCAGAATTTAGACCCCAGTACGTAGAGCAGATATTAGAATTTTACTTCCGATACATCATTACTCGTAAAGAATACGTGCAAAATTATGGCGATGACTCTGGACACTTAGCAGAGGGTAAGATAGCGATCGAAGGCTTATTACGCTCCTTGAAGACACTGACTGAGAGAGCGGATTGCACGGTTGAAAAACTGACTCTGATACTGAGAAACGCTGAAGAACAAGCGCCAACCGTAGATCAATTGCCAGGGTACCAGCACCGCATGCAAACAGCACGGTACATCGCCGAAATTAATGATGATCATGACCTGTTTTATGCAAACGCCCAGTTTTTGGGGATAGGACATGCAAATATTGTTGATAGGTGCCTTAAAGTATGGTTTGCCGGCAAGCGTGCCGATAGCAGTATCAGGCCGATTCTCCATGGCTTTGAACCATACCGGAGCGGCAATACTATTCTAGGAGTGAATTATCCAAATGATCCTTACTGGCAGAGTCAATCTATGGAACATAGCGGCAACAACTTTTTAGAAACCGCTCGTTATCATTGTGAAGAATTCCTTCCGTTATGTGTACTATGCGATGCAACTATACCAAATGATCCGCGTTATTGGAAACGAGACCTAGCTGGCCTCGACGCCAACATGGATAGAACAACTATACTAACTCAGGCTAGCGACAAAGCACTACAGATTATGCAGTTCATCAATCTGTGGCTAGATCGGGTCGACTGGGAACAGGTGCAAAACTTTAAACAGGTGCCATACCAGACCTTGTGCAAAGCACTCAAAGGCAAAACTACCTATGATGAATGTAAAGCGGCGATGAATGTCTTGTTCCCAGGTCTATCTAAAAATCTTAATTCACTATCGGATGAAGTATCTTGGGATGAGTTACTAGAGGCTGCTGATCCAGCTGTCACTATTAGCGGTCAGGAATATAAGACGTGGAAAACAAGCCAATCATCACCGGTAGATCTAACTAAGAAACAGGATGTCATAGCTTTCATCAGTACCGCTGTGGGCAAGATTGACACTTGGTCAGCTAAGCAGGAGGAGAAAAAGTATATCTCCAGCCTAATACTGCGGCATTACTTGTTATGCTTCATCCGCCAACAGGAGATTAGGCATGAGAGTGGCAAGCGAGAGAGGCTAGGTGATAGCGCTAAAGCTTATGTAGGAGATATGCTAGATAACCTGATTCAAGGTGATGCGTATAATTTCCTACAAAAGAATGCGTTACAGTCTATAAACCATCAAATAAAGGCTAAACTGCACACCTTAGTCCGCTTGCAGTCTATGAACCTGCAGAAGCACCTTCAGAGTTTTGAAATTATC
>JAFECK010000007.1 GCA_018242185.1 Pseudomonadota bacterium | reverse complement strand
TGGCTTTATGCGCGCTCAATGCGCGCACGCCACACTTTTGAGCGCACTTTGCTGAACAAAAACGAGCTGCGAGCCCCCAATTATATGCTGCAATGACAGTAGTTGACTCCCCTATCTCTACCAATCAGCAGCAGGCGCCAAATTTACGCAGAGAATGCCGCACAAAAAGCCATTAATAATTTGCGTATGAGTGACATTTTCAAGACATCAAGTTGACCTGTACCCTTGAATTTAGTATAATCCTGGCACTTAACTAAGGAATACGTATGGGATTTAAATGTGGAATAGTTGGGCTTCCCAACGTAGGTAAGTCAACTCTCTTTAATGCACTTGTTAGCGCTATGATGGCCGAAGCGGCTAATTATCCGTTTTGCACAATAGAGCCAAACGTGGGTAAGGTTGGCGTGCCAGATGAGAGGTTAGATAATCTAGCTGCCCTGGCAAAATCAGCTAAAGTTGTCCCGGCGCAGATAGAATTTGTGGACATTGCAGGACTCGTTAGAGGAGCCAGTAAGGGCGAAGGTTTAGGAAACCAGTTCTTAGGACACATTCGCGAAGTAAATGCAATTGCCTATGTTTTGCGGTGTTTCGAAGATCCTGATGTAACCCATGTGGAAGGTAGCGTAGATCCTATAAGGGATGCCCAGACTATTGAGACAGAGCTAATGCTAGCGGATTTGGAAAGCTTACAAAAGCGCCTACCAAATCTTGAGAAAAAAGCTCGCATTGACAAAGAAGCAGCAGCTACGATTAATGACATAAAAGAAGTAATCAAAGTGTTGGAAACCGGCCAACCTGCTACCTCTGCTGATGTGGAGCCGGCCACCTTACAGCGTATGCAATTGCTAACCAGCAAGCCTGTGCTTTATGTTTGCAATGTTGATGAAAGCGACGCTGCCAGTGGTAACAGCCACAGCGCTAAAGTTGCAGAATATGCAGCATCACGCAATGCTGACTGTGTGGTTATTTCGGCCAAGATTGAGGCAGAGATCGCAATGCTGGAGAGCCCTGAAGATAGATCAGAGTTTTTATCTAGTCTAGGATTGGAGTGCACTGGGTTATCCAAGCTAGTTCGCGCTGGATACAGGACATTGAAATTAATCACCTTCTTTACTATAGGACCTAAGGAAGCAAGGGCCTGGACAATTCATGAAGGCACGCTTGCGCCACAATCTGCTGGAGTTATACACACAGATTTCGAGCGCGGCTTTATTCGCGCTGAGGTAATCAGCCATGATGACTATATGAAGTATAAAGGTGAAGCAGGCGCTAGGGATGCTGGTAGATTACGCTCTGAAGGTAAAGAGTACAAAGTGTGCGACGGGGATGTGCTCCACTTTAAGTTTAATGTGTAGGACTGATTATGATGCGCAGTAGTTTTATAGACGGCCTGATGTCAGCGCTGCCAGCTGCACTCGCCTTATTTTTAGTGTATTGCGCCTTTGGAATGCTAGCTGAGCAAAACCATCTAACCATATTGGAAGCAGCTACAATGACAATATTGATGCTTGCTGCTCCCTCACAAACTTTTATTATCGAGAACCAAGATATTCCTCTGACCTCCGTACTTACCACTATAACTCTACTAAACCTCAAATTTATGCTCATGACCGCAGCTACCATCCCCTTATGGCAACGCCATCCCTGGAAGATATTTGCCGCGACTTACTTTATGGCTAACAGCAGCTATATGCTGGTTGCAGCTAATAAGCATACCCGTGACCCGTTTGCTTTTTATATGGGCACGGTAGTACCAATATGGTCTTCCGGGTTTATCGCTACTATACTTGGTTTTTATTTGCTGGGTGCAATCAAGGGCGCTGATGCCTTCCTGATGATGTTGGCGCATATTATGATGCCGATATATTTTGCTTGCCTAACTATGCTGCGCTGGCGAGAGGTAATGATACCACTGGCTACTTTTGCAGGCTTTGTTCTGACCCCAGTGTTGTTACAAGTGATGGATAAAAAGCTGCTTATCTTAGTTTGGCTGGTGGTAGCCATACTCATAACGTCTTGGGAGGAAAGATCATGTGGCAAACAATAATAGGCGCCGCAGCCATAACTTTTACGATACGTTCACTGCCATCTTGGTCTACAAATTTGCGGAAGATCTTGCAAAACAGTCGTATTAACCGGTTACTAGATTATACTGTCTGCTTTATTACTGGTGAGCTGATCTACTCTTTAATAGAAAGCCATCTAGAGGAAAACCAAGCTATTGGCAATAGCAACAGTATATTTTTCCTCGTAGCAGTTCTAACTCTGCTGGTCAGCGCTATTGTTACTAGGTATACGGAAAAACTTGGGCGCAGCTTTGCTGCAGGGCTGTGTGCCTTTGTCTTGCTTTACATGGCTTTCTTGGGGCAAAGCTAGTTTATTTAGCGGTAAGTCGTGCCACCACCTTCTCTCTAGCCCTGTTTTCTTACTATCCAGACAAGATGATGTTCTTGATCGCTTTCTTTTAAAAGAATTTCAAAGCCATATTTTTTAAGGTGCTGTTCATAAACAATAGGAGAGAGGCTGTAAAAATCCAGCTCTTGGTTGAGCATGTTACTGTCGGTTTCTTCATATTCGCTATCCCCGCTTGTAAACTCAAGTATACCACCTGGCTTTAACCACTTTTCGAAACGTGCAATCATGAGCTCATGATCTGCTTTAGGAAGATGAAAAAGACACCACCATTCTACAATAGCATCAACAGTTTCATTGAACTCAATAGTACGAATATCACCACATAAACCTCGCATTTTCGGGCATTTCTTTTTAGCAATATTTAGTAATTCTTGGGACCCATCAATGCCGGTTACGTGAAAATGTTTCTTAATTAAATAATCGGCAATAGGGAACCCTGAACCGCAACCAACATCCAGTATATGCGCTCGTTCAGGTATATAATGTATTAAAGCATCGAGATATTTTTGCTCGGTGTTAAAAGAATCTCGCATTTTAGCAAAACCCTCTGCAATGTTATCATAAGATTTTCCTTGGTTTTTCATCCTTGAGCACCCCAAGCTTTACACTATTTAAGCTTTAACCCTACGCTCCCAACCGCGCAACCACCTTTTCCCTGCCGATTAGCGGCAGCAGGTGCGCCATTTCCGGACCATGCTGCATACCGGTCAAGGCCATACGCAGCGGCATATAAAGCTCTTTACCTGTCCGACCTGTATGCTTCTTCAAAACTTCCGTCCACTCCTTCCATGTAGCTGTGCTAATGTCGCCCTCCGGCAGTAAAGTCGCAGCTATACTTATATACTCAGCATCTTCAATAACCGGCAGCACCGTACCATGGCAAATCTCATACCACTGGCTGGCTTCCTTGATAGTGCTGATATTATGCTTTACTGCTTCCCAGAAGCGCTCATCTAGGTTACCAGTATCACTATGCTTGAGTAATGTGTCATACGGCATGTCATGCACTATTTTAGCATTCAACCGCAGCAATATTTGCGGGTCATATAAAACAGCTGCTTTGCCTAATTTACTAATATTGAACTCTTTTACCAGGTCCTTTATGTTACTACGAGCTTCTACTGGATCTGAGGTGCCAATTTTTGCTAGCAAGCTCAGAATGCTCATGGGCTCTATCCCCTCATCCCTCAAAGATTGCACCTCAAAGCCCCCCACTCTCTTGGACATTTCTCCTTCCTTGGTTCTAAGCAGCGCTAGGTGAGCAAACTGAGGTACCTTTGCCTTTAAGGCCTCAAAAAGCTGTACGTGCAACGCGCTGTTACTGATATGGTCTTCCCCACGCACAATATGGGTGATGCCGTAATCCATATCATCAATCACTGAAGCTATAGAGTAGGTCATGCTCCCATCCTCCCTAATCCACACAGGGTCGCTCAAATTATGGCTAGCAAAGCTTATATCGCCGCGCACTAGATCATGCCAGGATATATCCCCTGCAGTAAGTAGGAAACGCCAATGTGGGCTATGGCCTTGCTGTATCAATTTCTCTTTCTCTTGCGGAGTGAGCTTGAGGGAAGCGCGATCGTATATTGGAGGTTTACCGCTATTTAGCGCGATCTTCTTCTTAATTTCCAGCTCCTCCACGCCTTCATAGCACGGGTATAGCCTACCAGATTTTACCAAATCATCTTTTACTGCGATGTATCGTTCCGTCCTGCTGGATTGGCGAAATTCCTTATCCCAGTGCAGGCCTAGCCAGTCTAAATCTCTTTTGATTGCATCCACATATTTTTGCTCGGAGCGCTTAGTGTCTGTGTCATCTATACGTAGGATAAATTCACCATTATGTGATCGGGCAAATAGCCAGGACACCAGAGCAGTCCTGATATTACCTACATGCAAAAACCCCGTAGGACTTGGCGCAAACCTCGTGATAACCGCCATAATCGCCTCCTAAATGAACTTTGGTATAGGTTGGCGCTATAAATAGCACTATCCCTTCAAAGCGTTAAACAAAGTTTTGCCGATGTCCGCAGGTGATTCTGAAACATGTACTCCAGCGCTTTTGAGTATCTCAATTTTGCTCTGAGCAGTATCATCACCACCAGAAACAATCGCTCCGGCATGTCCCATACGTCTTCCTGGAGGAGCAGTGCGGCCTGCTATAAAACCAGCGATAGGCTTTTTCTTCTTGCAAGCTTTAATGAATTCCGCCCCTTCAATTTCAGCGCTCCCACCTATTTCGCCGATCATGATGATAGCTTCTGTACCTTCATCTGCCATAAACATTTCTAGACAATCCACAAAATTCGTACCATTTACCGGATCTCCGCCAATACCAATACAAGTGCTTTGCCCTAGCCCTACTGCGGTAGTTTGTGCAACTGCTTCGTATGTAAGAGTACCTGAGCGAGAAACTATCCCAACCTTGCCTGGCCTATGTATATAGCCCGGCATGATCCCAATTTTACATTCACCTGGGGTAATAATCCCTGGACAATTTGGGCCAATCAGACGGCTTTTGCTACCGACTAAGGCACGCTTAACACGAACCATGTCCATGACTGGAATACCCTCGGTGATGCAAACTATCAGCTCTACTTTTGCATCAATCGCTTCTAGAATCGCATCAGCTGCGAAGGGAGGTGGAACGTATATAACGCTTGCATTAGCACCAGTCTTATGGCATGCCTCTTCGACGGTGTTATATACTGGCAAGCCAATGTGAGTTAAACCGCCTTTACCAGGAGTCACGCCACCCACCATTTTTGTACCGTATTCTATCGCCTGCTCTGAGTGAAATGTGCCTTGAGCGCCAGTAAAGCCTTGGCAGATTACTTTAGTGTTTGAATTAACTAATACCGACATTAGCGCCTCCTTATTGTGATTTAATTTGTTGAGTGATTTTCTTCGCTGCGTCAGCTAGATCATCTGCAGGGATCAACGCCAAGCCAGATTTTTCGAGGATTTGTTTGCCCAATGCAGCATTTGTACCTTCTAGCCTCACAACTACTGGAACGTTAAGTTGGCGTTGCTTAGCAGCATCAACCACGCCTTGTGCTATTACATCGCATCGCATGATGCCACCGAAAATATTAATCAAAATACCTTTCACATTGCTATCAGATAAAATAATACGAAATGCCTCCGCAACTCGCTCAGTTGTGGCGCCTCCGCCAACGTCGAGGAAATTAGCTGGTTCAGCACCATATAGCTTGATAATGTCCATAGTAGCCATGGCCAGTCCGGCTCCGTTTACCATGCAACCAATGGTTCCGTCCATTTTGATATAGTTGAGGTTGAACTTGGAAGCCTCAATCTCTAGCGGCTCTTCTTCGCTCTCATCACGCATCTCCATTATATCAGGATGACGAAACAAACCATTATCATCGAAATTAAACTTAGCATCCAGCGCCATAAACGCACCTTCCTTGGTTTCAATCAGTGGGTTAATCTCCACTTGGCTTGCATCTGTTTCCACAAAAGCCTTATATAAAGCTTTTGACACTTTTGCGAAGTGCTTCACTTGCTCGCCATGCAAACCAATACCATAAGCCATTTTACGAACATGGAAGTCCTGGATATCAGTCGCTGGATCAACAGTAACCTTCACTATCTTCTCAGGGCTATGCTCTGCGACCTCTTCGATGTCCATACCACCTTCTGCAGAAGCGATAAAGGTGATACGACTGCTTTGCCTATCCATCACCAATGACAAATAGTATTCTTTCTTGATATTTGAGCCTTCCTCTATATACACACGCTGTACTAGCTTGCCTTCTGGACCAGTTTGATGGGTGACTAGCACTTTGCCCAGCATATTTTTACCGGCACTGATTGCTTCATCCATACTCTTGACCACCTTAACACCACCGGCTTTACCCCTTCCACCAGCATGAATCTGAGCTTTTACAACTAATACGCCTCCAGGATTGCGTGCAGCTAAGTCTTTTGCCACATTCTCAATTTCCGCAGCGGTAAAAGCAACTAAACCAAAAGGTGTAGGCACGTTATATTGGCGCAATATTTCTTTTGCCTGATGCTCATGTATATTCATGCAATTATCCTTATTTAAAAGTTAGAACCCGCACTAACATACCTACGAGGCCTGGATAATGCAACAGATTTCATGATGTTTTATACAAAAAACCCGTCCGATCAGAGACCGCACGGGTTTTAAATGATCTATGATCATTACTAAAATGCCTTAATCGCGGCGCTCACCAAATAGTCTGAGCAACGAGACAAATAAGTTGATAAAGTCCATATATAACATCAAAGCACCAAATATTGATATCTTTGCTGCCACATCAGACTGGCCACCAACTTGATAATACATCTCTTTAATTCTTTGGGTGTCGTAAGCTGTCAACCCTGTAAACACTATAACACCAGCAACAGATAGCAAGAATTGCAACCCGGTACTCTGCATAAATACATTAACTAGCGAAGCGATTAACACTCCCCACAATCCCATAATCAAAAATGAACCAAACTCTGTAAGATCACGTTTAGTAGTCTGACCATATATACTCATGCTACCAAAAACAGCAGCGGTGATCAGAAACACTCTGGTTATGCTTTCAGCAGTGTATGCCAAGAATAGTACAGACAAACTCATTCCCATTAACGCTGAATACAGCCAGAATAGACCTTGTGCCATCTCAAAGCTCATGGTCATGATGCGAAAGCCCATGAACATTGCTATGCCCAATGGAGCAAAGATCACTATCAACCCTAGTGGTGTGCCAAAAATCGCAGAAATAGCCTGTGGCGAGCTTGCTACCATATACGCAGTAAGAGCCGTAATCAATAGAGCTAGCGCCATATAGCGGAACACACCGACTAAATATGCGCGCAAACCGTAATCATAATTCTGCTCGACGCCGGCATAACGCACGGCTTTGTTATTCACATTATTCATATAAACCTCCATTTGGTAAGAAACATTCTCGTTCTTACCCTTCCATATATAGCTCCGCTGATATATTTTTGCAAGAGCGCCCAGCATTAAAAACTTTCCCGCCAGGTGGAGTCGACTAATAGCACCCGCGCGGTACGCGTCAGCACCATCTAAACCCCCGATTATAACCGCTGTTTGGTGAAAAAATCTTGACACGCACGGCACAATGTTTTATAAAAGCACCGTACATCACAATGACGTTTGACGCTAACAGCCAGATGTTTGGCGCAAAAATTTCAGGTAATTAATAAACTTGGGTGCTTATGGATGAGAATCATAATAGACCTTTGATGCCAAAGGGAACAGCAGTATGGCTGATTGAACATACATCACTAACTTTTGAACAAATTGCAGAATTTTGCGATTTACACCCACTGGAGGTGCAAGGCATCGCTGATGGAGAGGTGGCTCGCGGAGTAATTGGCGAAGACCCAGTAAAGTCTAAACAGCTTACTAAAGAAGAAATCGCCCGCTGTGAGCACGACTCAAATGCTAGGCTACAGCTTTCTGAGGAAGCAAAACGCATAATTAAAGCTAGGGGCAAGCCTGTTAAGGCAAAGTATACCCCTATAGCTAGGCGCCAAGACAAGCCAGATGCGATCGCGTGGTTATTAAAAAATTGCCCTGAAATGAGCGATACTCAAATTGCCAAGCTTATCGGCACCACTCGAAATATGATCGAGTCGATTCGCAGCCGTACGCACTGGAATATGAACAACATCAAACCGAAGGACCCTGTATTGTTGGGCTTGTGCTCTCAAGTAGAGTTAGATAAAGTTCATACGATTGCAAAAGCTAGGGCCGAAGCTATGGCCTCCAAAGAACGTTCTGAGCTAGATAAAACAATAGCCGAACTAGATCTGTAAAATAGCATTTGAGCAAGGAGCTTAATAAATATTGGCTGGAGATATGACCCACTTATTAAAAGCTGTAAACATTGGCAAAATATATGATGGTCGCCGTGTAGTACGTGAGGTTAGCTTCGAGGTAAATAGGGGAGAAGTCGTAGGCCTGATGGGACCAAATGGCGCTGGTAAAACCTCCTGTTTTTATATAGTGATGGGACTGATTATGCCTGATCATGGCAATGTAATATTGGATGACGTGGATATCACGACCTTGCCAATACATCAGCGCGCTAGGTTAGGTCTTGGCTATCTACCCCAGGAATCATCTGTGTTTAGAGGGCTTACCGTTGAAGAAAACATCATGGCCGCACTAGAAGTGCGTGGCTATGATTACAGCTCGAGACTAGAAAAGTTAGAAGAATTATTGGCCGCATTCGCGATCAGCCATATTAGAACAGCACCAGCTGCTGCGCTTTCTGGTGGCGAAAGACGCAGAGTAGAAATAGCCAGATGCTTGGCTACCAATCCAAAATACATATTGCTCGATGAACCGCTAGCAGGGATTGACCCAATCGCCACCTCTGAAATTCAAAAGATGATACGCGAGCTTAAAGGCCGCGGCATAGGTGTTTTGATCACTGACCATAATGTAAGAGCCGCACTAGAGGTAATCGACCGGGGGTATGTGATATATGACGGCATGGTGATGAGCCAAGGGTCTCCCGCAGAGATCTTACAAAGCGATATTGCTAGGAAAGTATATTTCGGCGAAGACATGCCATACCAAAGCAACACAGGTGCAAATGATGCTGTATAAAACCTTCATGCGCCGCAAATTCGGCCTATTTGGCATCACTATATATTTATTACTCACCTATTTCGTTTACCACTCACTACACGGTGAGCGCGGTATATTCTCATACATACACCTACGCACTGAGATGCAAACAAAGCATGAAAAATTAGCTGTTCTAACTCAAGAGCGAACCGAATTAGAGGCATATGTAAAACGTATGCGCCAAGATAGTCTAGATATAGACATGCTGGACGAACTTGCACGAAAAAATCTCGGCCTCATTGACGCGGAAGAAATGGTGATCATACATAGGCCTTAGCTTTTTAGAGTCAGGCAATACTAACTGGCACCACCGCCTCCTCTGCGCTGGAAGCCAGCCCTGCAGTTGGCACAGACCTACTTTGCTTCGGCATTGGTGTCGGCATATGTCTATTTGCTTTTCTCACACCAGACTGCAATTGCAAAGCAATAAACGCAAATATTACGATTTATTAAACCCTCTTGGGCTCCTGCTTACTGTAGTTTTATTATAGGGATTTGCATTCTTGCGATAATTAAGACGCAGCGGCAGCCCTTGCATACCAAAATGCTCCCGGAGAGAGTTGGCTAAATACTTGGTGTAGCTATCTGGCAAATCTTCCGGGATATTAGCAAATATCGTAAAAGTTGGCGGCTTAGTGCTATTTTGCACTGCATATTTCAGGCGAATACGCCGGCCGTTCTCTGCCAGCGGCAGAATATGCGCCGCAGTCGCTTCTGCCAGCCAGCGGTTTAACACTCCAGTCCCCACTTTTTTCGCCCAGCGCTTATGCGCGCCTGCAGCTGCTTCTAGCACCTCACTCACCACGTCTCTCTTATCACGCAACGCTGATATATAAAGGGTAGGAACACCTGTAACTTCCCGCAAATGGTGGCTCAACTGATACTCGGTTTCATCCTTCAGCTCTCGCTTTTTCCGAATCAAATCACATTTATTCACTACCAATACGAAAGCCTTGCCCTCGTTTATAGCAATATTGGCAATCGCCATATCTTGAGACAGCAGTCCTTCGGTAGCTTCAATTACTAGTACTACTATGTGGGCGCGCCTAATCGCGTTGATAGACTCGCCTACCGACATATCTTCCAAGCGATTATCAATCTTACCACGTTTGCGCACCCCAGCTGTGTCTATCAGTTCAAAATTATGCTGTTGCCATTGGAAAGGGTGCGTTGTCGTATCCCTTGTAGTGCCAGAAAGTTCGGAAGTTATTACTCTCTCATCACCTAACAGCTTATTAAGCAGAGAAGACTTACCAACATTAGGGCGCCCAATGATAGCCATTTTTATCGCTTTACTATCTTCTTCAGCGGGCTCCAGCGCCTCTTCTTTTGAAGCGATAGTTTTAGCAAATCTGCTAGCACGCTGGTATATTTCTTCAAAGCCAAGGCTAGCGTGCACCGAAAGGTATATTGGTTCACCGAGCCCTAAGCGCGTCAACTCCCCGACATCTATCCCTATCTTTCCTTCGCTTTTGTTAACAAGCAGCAACACTGGCTTGCTAGTTTTACGCACTAATCGGGCTAGATCGAAATCATCGGGGGTCAACCCTCCACGCCCATCCACTGTAAACCAAATCATGTCCGCCTCAGCTATCGCAGCGGCTGATTGCGCATTCATCTTACCTTTGAGCAATGCGTCATCATGCTCCCAACCAGCGGTATCAATTAAGGTAAACTTCAAATCGCCAATACGCGCTTCATAACGCTTACGATCCCTGGTCACTCCAGGGGTATCATCAACTATAGCTAGCTTTTTCCCGCACAGCTTATTAAACAGACTAGACTTGCCAACATTAGGCTTACCGACGATCGCAACTTGCATGGCTATCTCCTACTAGTAATCTTATGAAATCAAAATAAGGCGCTATAGGTTAGGACCGCGGCTGGCGAAATCGTAGCTACGCATGCCCTCTAACTCTAACGCGCTCACCGCAGCATTAATAACCGAAACAATCCTAGCGATGTTACGCAGGCCAATTTTACTCATACCACGCTTTGTCAGTTTCTTGGAATGCACAGCAATACACCACTTGCAGCCACCTATAATAGAGGCAGCTAGACAAAAAACTTCAAAGTCCTCATCATTTATATTATGCTTACTCAACAGCTCCATGCTTAAGTTGCTCTCCATAGACTTAATCTCACTATCTTCCAGCAAATCCTTGGTGAACCGATAATACATGTTGTTCATCGCCATCAAAACCACCGCCATTTTACAGGCATCGGCGTGCGCTTCCTCTATGTGCAATTTAGCATCAGCCCGAATCGCATTGAGCATTTGCTCGTTACCCAATGCATACCCTGCAGTAAGCGCTATGCCATACACCTGCTCTACGCTTAAACCTTCAACCGGCCCTGATTCAAAAATATTTATTAAATTAACTTTAACATCGGACGCATAAGTCTGCGGCAACTTCTTAATAATCTTAGCAATAGACATAACAATAACCCATTTTGCCTAACATGTTAACATTCTTAACACCCATTGGCAATTACTTGTTTACTGTAGTATAGTCTTCGCTCAAAGTTTGATATCCTAGAAGAGTACTTTAAATGAATATATATTCAAAACAAATCGCTACCTTTTTAAACGGCGCAATAAATAAAACCAAACTCATACTACTGCATGGCCCAGAAGATGCCATAGTGTATGCTAACCTGCATATGGTACTAGAAAAATTGCAGCAGATATATCCCGAAGCTGAAATAACAAAACTTAGCTATAGCGAGATCAAAGAGCACCCCGTACACCTTATTGATGAGATGCGCACTAACTCTTTGTTTGCCTCGCAAAAGATCCTCATAGTGGAGGATTGCAGCTCATCCTGCAATAAAGAGCTCCAGAAAGTCCTACAGGGCAAAATATCTGTGGAAATGTTGATCATGGTAGCCGGGGATCTTGCCAAAAGCTCTACCTTAAGACAAACGGTGGAGAAATTGGAAACTGGCATGTCTATCGCTTGCTATAAACCAGATGTCGCTCAACTACAACAACACATAAGGAGCACACTCAACAAACTTGGAGTTAAAACAGAAACAGGAGTAGTAGAAGTGCTAGCCAATATCATGCCCCCCAACCCAATGTTGATTGATAACGAGCTGGAAAAAGTTTGCTTATATAAAAATAACGAACCTATAACTATTGCGGATTTAGCGGTGGTTTACGAGAACGCCTCGGAGCTTTCACTTGATGACCTATGCCTTGCAATAATCAAACGCGACCCAAAGAATATGGTGCGAGCTCTTGCTAGGATCGAATACCACGATTTAAATTTTATGCTGATTATAAGGACAATACTTAATTTTAGCTTAAAGTTAATAACAGTAAAAGAAAAGATGAACAAAGGGGTAACTGCGGCTACTGCCGTAGCACAACTACAGCCACAGGTTTTTTTTAAACAAAGAGATAACCTAGCTCTAGCCGCTAAAACATGGGATAGCGCCCAAGCATACGAGCTAATGAATAAAATTGTTGAGCTAGAACTACGCTGCAAAAGCATCTCCCTCCCTCCGGCATTAATGCTTAAAGAGGAGCTTATGGTCTTAGGTGGCGCTGACTCCACCTAACCCAAGATTAGTGCCGACCCCAGATGCATAATTGTCTTGCATATCACTGTGATGGAGTTTATTTATTTAATATGGGTTCTGGATTTTTTTAGACTATGAGTGATTTTATTTTTTATATGTTTGCTGTTGTGATGTTGACTTCGGCTTTCCTCGTTGTAAGCGCAAGACAACCTGTGCATGCAGTGCTGTTTTTGATACTAACTTTCCTCAATGCTGCTAGCTTATTGCTTATGTTAGGCGCAGAATATATTGCCATGACATTGATAATAGTCTATGTAGGCGCAGTAGTAGTACTATTCCTATTTGTCGTAATGATGCTCAACGTCGATTTTGCTGAAAAACATCAGGGGTTCACTAAAAACATCCATTTGGCTATCGCCTTAGGCGCCTTATTTTTCATACAAGTCGCTCTGGCCTTATATGATGGAATATCCCTCGCGCCATCCAAGATGATGGCTGATCAAATAACCACGGCAATTGGCAGGCAATCTATACCTAACACCAGCGCCATAGGGCAAATAATTTATACTCAGTATTTCTTCCCATTTCAAATTGGAGGACTGATTTTACTAGTTGCTATGATAGGCGCTATAGTATTGACCATGCGCCATTCCACCAAAGTGCGCCGCCAGGATATCTCTAAGCAGATCTCAAGGCACCGCTTTGAAGCAGTAGAAGTTATAAAAGTTAAAACAGGAGAAGGGATTAGCGGACTATGAATCACGTATTGTTTGGAAATATCGGAACTATAGATTACCTGCTTTTAGCTGTTGTGTTATTCACAATAGGCGTTTGTGGTTTAATAATAAACCGCAAGAATATAATCACGGTACTGATGTCCATAGAACTGATGTTACTAGCTGTTAACCTGAACCTAGTAGCTTTTTCGGTAGCATTACAAGACTATGCCGGGCAGATCTTTGCTATTTTTGTGTTGACTGTGGCAGCGGCAGAAGCGGCAATAGGACTAGCTATACTTGTTGTATATTCTCGTAATAAGGGCAATATTGACATTGAAAATGTCAACATCATGAAGGGGTAAAAATGGCAATAGATTATTCTATACTAGCAATAATTCTGGTGTTTTCGCCATTGTTTATGGCGGCCCTTGTTGGACTCAACAGCAGAAGAATTTCTGATTCGGTAGCGCAGTTTTTAACTTGCTTGGGAGTATCAATATCAGCAGTTGCCGCTGCTATTATGTTCCATTACGTTATTATAGGTGGCAATATAGTACATATAGCTATTGCACCATGGCTCGAAAGTGGTGATTTTAAAGCGAATTGGGCTATATATATCGACCCCTTAACTGCTGTTATGCTTATCGTTGTCACCTGGGTTTCAGCGCTAGTGCACATATACTCAGTGGGTTATATGAGTCATGATGCGCACAAGCCAAGATTCATGGCATATTTATCGTTGTTCACCTTTTGCATGCTAATGCTAGTGACAGCGGACAATTTCGCTCAATTATTCTTTGGCTGGGAAGGAGTAGGCTTAAGCTCATATCTTCTGATCGGATTCTGGTATACCAAAGCAAGTGCAAACAATGCTGCTATCAAAGCATTCTTAGTAAACCGTGTAGGAGATCTAGGCTTCGCTTTGGGCATATTTAGTGTTTATATATTGTGCGAAAGCATAGAGTTCACACGGGTTTTTAGTTATGCCAGAGAATACTTATATGGCTCAGAAGAACTCGAAGGCATGGTAACTATGACTTGTTTACTTCTATTCATAGGTTGCATGGGAAAATCTGCACAGATAGGGCTCCATACATGGTTGCCTGATGCGATGGAAGGCCCAACACCAGTCTCCGCATTGATTCACGCCGCTACAATGGTAACCGCGGGAGTGTTTATGCTGGCACGCTGCTCTCCACTATTTGAGTGCTCGCAAACCGCTTTAGATGTGGTCACAATTGTAGGAGCGGTAACTTGTATCTTTGCAGCTAGCATTGCTTTGGTGCAAAACGATATAAAGCGTATAATCGCTTATTCTACATGTAGTCAGCTAGGTTATATGTTCTTCGCATGCGGCGTCTCCGCATATTCAGCTGGTATATTCCATCTAATGACACATGCTTTCTTCAAAGCACTCCTATTCTTAGGAGCAGGTAGTGTAATCCACGCCATGAGCGATGAGCAGGATATCCACAAAATGGGCGGCATCTGGCGCTTGATCCCGGCAACCTATGTGATGATGTGGATTGGTTCACTGGCGCTTGCAGGTATATACCCCTTTGCTGGCTTTTACTCCAAAGATATGATCTTAGAAGCAGCGTATGCACATGGCCAAAACACTGGAACATTAGCATATTGGCTTGGCATAATCGCGGCAACTATGACAGCATTTTACTCGTGGAGACTATTGTTTTTAAGTTTTCACGGCACACCTAGAGCTTCCAAAGAAGTCATGTCACACGTACATGAGTCCCCTTTAGTAATGACTATCCCCTTATTACTGCTAGCTATAGGCTCTGTCATATCTGGCTGGGTCGGTGTACGAATGGGGATGATTACACCACATTCTGGATTTTGGCGAGATAGTATATATGTCGCTGGTCATAACCCAATAGAAATGGCGCATCACCTAGAAGCCTGGGTCGGATTACTCCCGATGATGGTTGGCATACTTGGCATCCTTTTCGCCTATGCTGCTTATATATCCAGACCAAATTTACCAGCTTTATTGAAGGCGCACATGCGATGGCTACACACCACTCTATTAAACAAATGGTACTTTGATGAGTTATACGACAGACTGTTTGTGCAAAACTCCCGGTACTTAGGAAGTGTCTTGTGGAAACAAACAGACGCACGTTGGATAGATGGCATTCCAAATGGCGCTGCCGCTGTTTCTTATCGCTTCGCTAAAGTTGTAAGCTTTATCCAAAGTGGCTATCTATTCCACTACAATTTTTCCATGCTATTAGGCCTTCTTTTCCTGATAACTTGGGTTGTTTATCGAATATATTGATGATGCATTATGTTTAATTTTCCGATTCTAACTACTCTAATACTGCTACCATTATTTGGCATGCTGCTCATCATTGTGAGCGGGCTATTGAAGGTAAAAAAACGTGACATTTATGCTAAGAATATAGCATTATCGACCACTATACTCACCTTCCTCTTATCCTTATTGTTGGTACCATATTTTAACCCCAGCAGCCTTGATCTTCAATTTACTGAACATCACGATTGGATTAAAGGGTATGGCATAGCCTATTCTCTCGGCATAGATGGCCTATCACTGGCCCTAATACTGCTGACTACCTTTCTCATGCCCATTTGTATATTAACTAGTTGGCACCCAATCAAAAAGCGAATCAGCCAATACATGATGTGCTTCCTACTGCTAGAATCATTGATCATAGGGGTATTCTGCGCTAGCGACCTATTACTGTTTTATCTCTTTTTTGAAGCAGGCTTAATACCAATGTTTCTTATCATAGGTGTTTGGGGCGGTGAAGAGCGCTTCTATGCGGCATTCAAGTTCTTCCTATACACACTCTGGGGATCAGTATTTATGCTGCTTGCGATTTTATACATATACTTCACAGTCGGCACCACTGACATGCATACACTCAACAGCACATTACCCTCATTCTCATTAGAGGCGCAACAATGGCTATGGTTAGCCTTTTTCATCTCATTTGCTGTAAAAATTCCGATGTGGCCAGTACATACATGGTTGCCAGATGCCCACGTGCAGGCCCCTACCGCAGGCTCAGTGATCTTAGCTGGAGTGCTGTTAAAGCTGGGTGGTTACGGATTCTTGCGCATCTCCTTGCCAATGCTACCTCATGCTTCTAACAGCTACTCTGAGTTTATCTTTTGGCTCAGTATCATCGCAGTAATATATACATCTCTAATAGCGTTAATGCAGACCGATATGAAGAAACTAATAGCCTATTCCTCTGTAGCACATATGGGGTTTGTCACCGCTGGTATCTTCACTATGGTAGAACAAGGAGTAGATGGAGCAATATTCCAAATGGTTAGCCATGGCTTGGTTTCAGCTGCACTCTTCCTATGTGTTGGCGTCCTATACGATAGGATGCACACTAAAGAAATCGCCTTCTATGGCGGCTTAGTACACATGATGCCTGCTTACGCATTTGTCTTTATGGTGTTTATGCTAGCCTCTGTTGGCTTGCCTGGAACTTCTGGCTTTATAGGAGAATTCCTAGTGTTACTAGCCAGCTTTGAATATGGGAAAATTTACGGCGCGTTGCTCGCTACCGGTATGGTGTTGGGCGCAGCATATATGCTATGGCTCTATGCAAGGGTGATGTTTGGCACAACCAGTAATAAGCGATTACTTGAGATCAAGGATTTGACCGCAATAGAACGCTTGAGCTTTTACCCTATAGTAATTATGGTGGTCTTCTTAGGAATATACCCGAAAACCATCACTAATTACACCATAACATTTAGCAAACAAATAGTGGAACAGCTCAATATCGCTGAGCTTTCTGGTAAAAGCATGCGATGATTCTTTAGGACTGACTGATTATGAAACTGGATAATATGATACTGCTAATGCCGGAAATAGCGCTAATAATTGGTGCTATACTTTTGCTTTTGTTCTCTTGCTATAGCACAAGACCCAAATGGGGCATGTTGAGCAGCTTTGCGTTTGCCACAGTAATCGTAGCGACCTATCAGCTGATTTCATGCTTTGGGGAAGTTAGCCACTATTTCCTTAACTCTAATTTCTTAGTCTATTCTCCGTATACTAGTTACTTAAAAATCACGATCTTACTAGGGTTTATTGGCATGATTGCTATGCTGCCAGCCGCTGCTTTACATGATAAATCTATAGTCCCGGAAACATTAGTACTAATGATGCTTTCTGTGACTGGTATGATGCTACTTGTGAGCAGTAACAACATCATATCTCTTTATATGGCTTTGGAGCTCTCTAGCCTGCCTTTATATATTATGGCTGCATCTAAGCGAGATGATATACTCTCCTCCGAGGCTGGCTTAAAATACTTTGTATTAGGAGCATTAGCTTCTTGCTTCTTCTTGTTCGGTGCATCCATAGTATATGGTTTTTCTGGGTCACTGGATTTTACTGGCATTAACAATTACTACCTAAACACTTCTCCTGATCTAGATGCTGAAGATACGATCGTACCATCAGCTTTCATTATTGGCATAGTGTTCATGGTTGCAGCGCTGGCCTTCAAAGTATCTGCCGCACCTTTCCATATGTGGACACCAGATGTATACCAAGGTTCACCAATGTTTATTACCGCCTTCTTCGCGGTAGTCCCAAAAGTAGCTACCCTTGGCTTAATGGCTCGTTTTCTGTTCAGCGCATTTGTCGATCATGCCGAACAATGGTCCCAGATGATTAGCGCCCTATCAGTCGCCTCACTGTTGGTCGGCGCTCTGGGCGCAATCGTGCAACATAACATCAAACGCTTACTAGCATATAGCGCTATAGGTCACATGGGCTTTGCTCTTATTGGTCTCTTAAGCGTTGATGGAGACGGTTTGCGCGGCATGCTAATGTATATAGCAATATATATGGTGATGTCTTTAGGCGCGTTCTCGTGTCTTATGATGCTAACGAAAGATGGCGAGTATAAAGAAGACATACGTAAATTTGCGGGACTAGCCACTTCTCATCCGTATTTAGCGGCAAGCATTGCAGTAATCATGTTTTCCATGGCTGGCATTCCGCCTCTTGCTGGCTTTTTCGCTAAATTTTATGTACTTTATGCGGCAGTGAAACAAGAATGGTATTTCCTCGCATTAACGGCTGTATTAGCCAGCGTTATCGCAGCTTACTACTACCTATATATAATAAAAGTTATGTATTTTGATGAGCCAAAAGAACGTGCGGACTTTGATTACCCTATTGCCATACGTATAGTAGCAGGGATTTGCGTCGCACTTAACATAGTATATGTGGCAATCCCAGTGCCACTAATAGCAGCAGCAGAAGCTGCAGTAGCATCACTGTTTTTGAATTAACTCATGGCCAATATGTTCGATAACCATATGAATAGGGCGCTAGAACAAGCTAGACTAGCCGCCGACCTGGGCGAAGTGCCGGTAGGCGCAGCGATAATACACAACCAACGCGTTATAGCTGTGGCGCATAACACCGTAATTAACAAATGCGACCCTACAGGACACGCTGAAATCAATGCGCTGAAACAGGCGGCAATAGCGCTAGGCACACCCAATTTGAGCGATTGCGATCTCTATGTAACTCTTGAACCCTGCGCAATGTGCGCCGGCGCCATATCTTGGGCCCGCATACGCAATCTTTACTTCGGCGCATTTGATGAAAAAAGCGGCGCTATTGAACATGGCGCCAGAATCTTTTCGCAAAGCACCTGCCATCATAGACCGACGGTATATGGCGGGATTATGGCTGATGAATGTGGTGGCTTGGTCAGCCATTTTTTTCAAGGCCTTAGGCAGAAGTTATAATACAACGAAATGAGCCAAGGTTTCTGCCCATCCCTTCTCATTTCATCTCAAAATCCCATATTATTATGGCAGAGCTGGCGTAGACTTGGGTCCCCTCAATCAGAACTCCCAACCCTCTTCTTCCATCAATGCTTCTAGGTCTATACATTTAACTCCAAAATGCCTGCATATATTAGGTATTTTTGAAGAGTTTGGCTTGAGCTTTTCTTGTGTCACTACTGTGCCCGACAGTATTTTTGCTTTGGCAATAACAAAAGGGTCAGCGAAAGCCCCGCCTTTTAAAAGCTTCTTGGCTTCAAGAGATTGCTGGAAATTTGGGGCTTGAAATATCTCTGATACGAATATAGCTTCTTCTGTACTGGGTTCCTGAAATAGCTGGGAGTTCTTTATAGCCCATTCGCATAATGAATCATTACGACCTTTTATCTCTTTTAATACTTCTTTCACCGATATTATTTTACTGGCTTCAACTAAAGAATTAAATTCTCTCCACAACGAAGGAAAGCGTTTAGGGTAAAAACGAAAAAGATCCGCAAATGAAGCCGTATCAAAAATATACATCATGCCCCTTCCTATTAAGAAACTTCTCTTCAACAACCGCAAATGCTTTGCTTTTTATATCTAGATGGGCTGAGGCTTCTTCTAAATCGATTTTGCCTTGGTGATATTCTCTTAACACCAAAGCTAGGTAGGCATCCCCTAGATAGCTCATCTTGCTATTATAGTAATTTCCTTTAGCTTTATTGCTGGTTTTTCTTTCTTTGTACTGTTTGCTTGCGCACACATCTCGCCATTCAGACAACTTTTTGGTATAAAAAACCCTATCTATGAGTTTCCACGTTAAAAATCTTCGCAATATTACTTCCTTGCTAACCTTATATTGAAGAGATAACTTTACCAACGTAGCATCATCTATCTCTCCTGCATTTATCGTCTGGGAAAAAGCTTGCTTTGGCACTAAAAACTCACCAGCAAATTCATTGCATTTTGCTTCGGTATGAGAAGACTGCTCATAATCAATATCCCAAAACCGCTGATCAAAAATATCAAGATAACTATCCTTAAAAAGGAGATGAGCAAGTTCATGGAAAATAGTAAAAATTTGCCTGTTACTTTCCATGGAATTATTAATAAATATTATAGGATAAAGATCGTCGTATATACAAAAGCCAGAAATTTTATCGTCTCGGAACGCTTCTTTAAATACATACACACCATGTTGGGCCAGAGCAGCACGCCACTCTTTCAGTGCTACCTCGCTAGTAGGCCAAGAGTGTTGGGCTTCTAGGGATACTCCCAAAACTTCTCTCACCATGTGAGCAACTCTCGCCATATCTGCACCTTGCAAACGGTTAAGCCAAGCAATGCGTCGTGTCTGTAACATTTCTTCTCTTGCATGCAATTCCCGTAAGCTTACTTGGAATGCTTGGGCTTTTCTAAAGAGCAATCTAACCGCTGGCGATAAATTGTGAACATCATCTGGCGATATAGAGCGCAGCGCTTTTTCTACCGTGGCTTCTTTTGGAGGCGCAGGAAAAAAGAATACCGCTATAGGCCTGCGCAACGCCACAGATATTTTTTCTAATTGGGCATAAGTAGGATAAACTTCTCCCCTTTCCCATTCTCCAAATTTTTTCAACCCCTGTTTCCTGGAAACTTCCTCTAGAGAATATCCTATAGACTCGCGTGCCCAGCGTAAAACCTCTGGATTGATAGGCATTAATTGCTTTTCCATTACTGTACTCCATCTATCATATCTCGTCAGTGTATACTACAAACCCAAAAAGTCATTAAAATAATGCGCTTTTTATCCCAGAGCCTAGTATAGCGGGTAACCTGCCTTGCCGCCTTAAAAACCTCTCAAGTTTTCCTGCGGCTCGTCTCCTTCTAATATGTATAAACGCAAATTTCTATTAGCATAACACACACGCAGCTTGCTTGAGCAGAATTCAGACGGTAAGATGAATATATGTTTGTTTCAAACTGCTCTATTAGTTAGAAATATGCTAAGTTTTATGTGAGGTGGTTTATGGCTGATGGTTTAAAAATGGATCCGCTATTCGTGGGTTTAACTCGCCCCCCGATGATATTCGGGGTGAGTTATATGTTTGCGGTTAGCAACCTTATGATAGGTATGATGGCTTACGTAATAATGGTTGACGTGAAATACTTGCTGATGATGTTACCGATCCACCTTATAGGATATATGCTATGTAATAATGAACCGTTGTTTATAGAACTCTTCCGCGTTAGAGCAGAAAAATGCTCTAGGTGTAAAAACAGGTTCTACCACGGCGCTAACAGTTACGATCAGTTTTAAGTTATCCATATGCCCAATTTACTAAAGATATTCAAACAACACTTAGATCGCGAAATAATTTCTAAAACGGAGTATGCTGCTAGCGGCTTTATACCATTTAAATATCATTTTGATGACACTACTATAGCCTCTAACGACAAGCTGATGAAGGTAGTTATGTTAACTGGCTTCTCTTTTGAAACGGCTGATGATGATGTGTTGGACATGGAAAAAATGGCACGTAATCAGATGTTAAAGGGGATGGCGTCTGCTGATATAGGCCTGAACTTTTACATAATCAGACGGCAGCAGGAAACCTATCCTCGCGATTATAATAACGTAGATATGCCTGATGGCTTCGCCAAATACCTAGACACAAAGTGGTGTGAGAAAAATCGCAACTATAAAGCTTTTGCCAATGAGTTATATATAGCGATTACGGTTAAAACCAGCCTATTATCCCAGATTGGAAATGTCTTTAGCATGTTCAATAAGGGCAGCGCAATGGCAGCTAAAAAGCGTGTTTTCAATGAAGCATACGAAAAACTGGAGGAAGCGGCGAACAGGATAACTAACACTGTGCGCAAGTACAACCCTAAATTATTAGGGGTACGCAGAAATAGAAACGGAACGTTCTCTGAAATCGGCGAATTCATGAGCAGAATAGTGAACGGTGGTCACGGGGCAAATATGCTTGTTCCCATCAATAACATAAACGAATACGTCGTTAACTCTCGCCTCTATTTCGGACGCAAGGCTATTGAGATCAAGGGTTTGGACGGAAACAGTAAATTCGCTGGCATAGTAAGTGTTAAGGAATATGGACCGAAAACTTGGGCTGGAATGTTGGATTCGTTTCTAAAGATGCCATTTGAGTTTGTAATATCTCAATCCTTCGAGTTTATTAATAAACAGTCTGCGATCAATAAAATGCAGATCCAACAAAATAGGATGATCCAATCCGAGGATAAAGCTATCTCCCAAGTAGTTGAGATCACTGAAGCATTGGATAAAGCAATGAGCGGTGAGATTAACTTCGGCAATCACCATCTCTCAATAATGTGTATCGCAGATACAGTAAAGGAATTGGAAAACATACTATCTATAACGGCAGTGGAACTAACTGATACTGGTGGTATTGGCGTGCGCGAGAGAGTAAATATGGAGCCTGCGTTCTGGGGGCAAATACCGGGGAATTTTGATTTTATAGTACGTAAGGCGATCATAAACACCTTGAATCTTGCAGCGTTTAACTCATTGCATAACTATCCCTTGGGGAAGAAAAAAGGCAATCATTGGGGCGATGCAGTAACAGTTTTGGATACCACCTCTGGCACACCATATTACTTCAACTTCCACTTACGTGATGTTGGTCATACTACTATAATCGGGCCAACTGGCGCCGGTAAAACCGTGATGATGAACTTCCTCTGCGCTCAGGCTCAAAAATTCCGCTGCAGGTTATTTTTCTTTGACAAAGACCGCGGCGCTGAAATATTTATCCGCGCATTAGGTGGAAACTACACTATCATAAATCCTGGTAGCCCTTGTGGATTTAACCCATTACAGCTACCAGATACCGGTGAAAACCGCACATTCTTAATGGACTGGCTCAAACAGCTAGTGTCCACTAATGGCGAAACAGTGAATTCAGAAGACGTCTCCATAATCAGTTCAGCTATAAGCGGTAATTACAAACTGGATCAGAAGGATAGGAGACTGCGCAATATCGCCCCATTCTTTGGCCTTGAAGGTCCGGGGACCTTGGCTGGCAGGCTATCCATGTGGCATAGCAAAGGGTCTCATGCCAACGTTTTCGACAATGAAACGGATATCATAGACTTTGGCAAAGCGAACGTTTTTGGCTTTGAAATGGCAGAACTACTGAAAGACAAATCAAGTCTAGGTCCTGCTCTGCTTTACATATTCCACCGTATCAACCTATCTTTGGATGGCACCCCTTGCATGATAGTGCTAGATGAAGCATGGGCATTAATTGACAATCCTGTTTTTGCACCAAAGATCAAGGATTGGCTCAAAGTATTGCGTAAACTTAATACCTTTGTGGTATTCGCTACCCAAAGCGTGGAAGATGCCAGTAAAAGCGCCATTAGCGATACATTAATTCAGCAAACCGCAACACAGATATTTCTACCTAACCTAAAAGCTACTAGCGCCTACCGCACAGTATTCATGCTAAGCGAGCGAGAATATCAACTTATCAGAACCACCGATCCAGGTACCAGATTCTTCCTAGTCAAACAAGGTAATGATGCTGTAGTAGCCACGATAGACCTGTCCGGCATGAATGATGTTGTCAACATACTTTCTGGTCGAGCGGAAACCGTTGGCATATTGGATGAAGTGCGCCAGAAACACGGAGATGATCCAAAGGTCTGGATTCCACAATTCTTGAAGAAGTTAAAGGAGCGGGATGAGACGTAAGATTCTTTCTATAGCAGCAGGCGTAGCCCTGGTATTAGCTCCAGCTACCTTACACCATGCGCATGCCTATAGCGGCATGATCGTGTTTGAAAATGCGCAAGAAGATAAAGCTGGCCCCAAACATACAGATTGCGCAACACAACGAAAATCCTATGCAGACATGGATTCATATGGCAATACGTATATCCCAGGTACCATTACCCCAGATGCAATTGCAGCACTAGACTCCAGTGCTGGCGGTACTGCAGTTGGCTCAATTGCTGGACGTGCTGTAGGTTACACTGCTTTTGCCGCAATCACTGGCGCTGCCGCGATTGCTTCCGGACCAGCTGGCCTTGTTCTACTTGCTATAATGGCTCTAACTTTTTTAGTCGAGGGAAAAGTCGTTGAAGATGTTTGTAACAACGTTTACATAATGAATCCTCACGAATGGCTAAACATTGAACTAAATAAGATACCGCAAAACAACACTAGCTCGCAAAGCGGCAAAAACATGGGTTGCACTTATGATGCTGTGGGGCAAACCTGGGCAAATAACGCCCCTGGGGCACTAACCCAGACTGATGTGCCTTATTTTTACACCTGCGACCCTAATTTGAACACTACTAGCGGTACACAAGTAAATCCAGGCGATACAAACGCCAACATGATCGGCAGCTTTTGGGGCTATGCCGGTAGCGGTTCTACCTATTGCAACAATAGTGCGGTTACTACGACTGTTTTAGATAAGATGAAAGATAAAATTGGCGGTATAGTATTGGTGGACACCGGAAATGAAGCATACCGATCATTTAACGCTAGAACTAGATGCAACCCACAAGCTGACGGTGTAACTCCAGTTGTTATGAAAGCGGGCACTTCATATATGATGCGCGGCACAATAGAGTTGAACGCCTATTACAAGTTTGATACTAGCGAAGGCAAAACATATATATGTGTGGCTGCTCCTAGACTAATAACACCTGTAAGAATTGGCTGCAGCTTCGTTGCCCCACCAACCGAGACCCCGCAATTAGATCGCGACCTACTAGATTATATATCGGGCACACGCTGCGAATATTTCCTATATGGGCGCAAAGACTTGAGAGGCCTCGGTGAGTCCTTAAGTGAGACAGATGAGGCTAGTCATACTGGCGTACCTGTAAAAGGCTTCTTAAAAAGCGATATGCACTTAACTAGTACCACAGTAGGGTGCATAAAAGACATGTTAATCAGAGTGTTTATCAGCCCAGTCTCTATGGAGGGCACACAGCAAATTCCATTCTTCGGCCGAGTTCAAAATAATCTGCGCCAAATAGTATTTGCCGTATTGGTATTATATGTGACCCTTATAGGGATAAAAATTATGAGCGCGGCACAGCAACCAAGCCGCGGTGATTACATAATGTTCGTGGTAAAATTCGCACTAGTAGTATACTTCACCACTGCGGGTGCATGGTATAGCATCAATGGCAACCAGGTAAGTGGCTTATTGCCAGCTATTATGGGGGCAGCAGAAGAGTTTGGGGACATTTTCTTACAAGCCCAAAACACTAATGATCCAGTAGGTTTTTGCAACTACAAGTATAATGGCAAACAAATTTTAAGCCAGGGCACATTCCCAATCCCTGCAGGCGGTGAGGGTACAGCGGGATTGCCATATGTACAGATGACTATATGGGACTTAATAGACTGCAAAGTTATCAACTACGTTAATATGGGTTCGTGTAGCTACACCCTGACTGGCTTATTCTCTGTATGGTTCATTGGCTCAGCATTCTGGGCTGGCGGCTCAGGATTCATCTTCAGTATCGTGTGCTTTATATATACTCTGATGCTTATGTTTATCATCTTTCGCTTCGCCCATATATACATAATGTCTTTGTTCGTGCTGGCAGTATTAACTCTTATATCGCCCATCATCCTATGCTTTGCCTTGTTTGAAGCAACTAAACAAATATTCCAAACCTGGATTAAAATGATTTTAGGTTACATGCTTTACCCTGCGCTACTCATGGCATTCGTCGCTTTGATGCTTGCTACATTTGACGCCGCTTTCTATGGCACTATATTGCAGCCGGGAGAAACCATTAGCATCAATACTGATCCATGCGCTCAAACACTACAAAACGCCGCGGGGGAAACCACAGTTGCAGGGCAAAGAATTAACGATTCCGCACGCTGCGTTACCTATCGCAACTACATGAATAAAGCGGGAGTTGAACCATGCTCTATAAGTCCATCTTCTTTATCAGCTAACATGCTAGAAGAAGTGGACTGGAAAATCATCAAATTCCACGTCATGAAGAGAGAATATATAGACCTCTATATGAAATCCATGCTGAAATTGATGCTCTTTGCAATACTATTTTACTTCTTCTTGGGCTCCGTGGCGCAGTTCTTGGAAATACTAGTAGGTGTACAGAGCTTGTCTGGGCTAGCGATTGGCGGCATGAGCGCACTATCTCCTATTGTCAAAGGTGGCCAAGCAGCCGGTTGGGTTGGTGGCAAAGTCAGTGGCGCAATCAAGGGTGCTGAAAAAGATGCAGCAGAAAGTAAAGCGAAGAAAGCCGCAAAAAGTCTGGCTGATAAAGATGACGACTAAACAGGATGGCCAAAAGGCTAAAGGTATAACTATGCAAAATATTAGGCTAAGTATGCGAGCACTTTATCTAGTAGTCTCATTTCTAGCGTCTCTATTTGCATTCATAGCAACCGAAGCCATGGCGGCAGGAGTATATGATAGTTGCGTTTATTCTTATGAATTTGGCGCAACTAGCAGAGTGAAAATGCTAGTTTACCCAATCGGGTATAATTGTTATACAACTTGCGCTACCGAATGCACCAAATTATTTGCCAAACAAGCAGCTGATGGGGGATGGTTGAACTTGGATATAATAAGCCAGTGTCGCGCCGCTTGCCAAAAAGGAGATCAATTTACTGCAAAATATAGAATACCGACAGCACCTCAACCGTTCACTATGAATCAATGGACCCTAGCACCTGCAGCTACCTTATCCGCTGGATGCTCAAAAGATCCGACAAACATTAACTCTGCGGCATATAACTACTACGACACAGGCATACTCACTGGTCCTGATAATAAAATACAACTCAAAATAAACATGGCAACCTACAACTTCAGCAATGCCTTGTATATGTGTGGCGCGCAGACCGTAGATATTTATCCAAGCTTTTACTCTATAGACCCTAATATTTGGCAACAACATACCCAGTCTTGGGCTGTTACTCCGCAAGATCCAAACGATACAACACCTATAAATTCATGGAATGCTCGTAATCCATATTGGACAGACACTGGCATTAAAGTGCAAGACAATGATTATCTCGCGATAATGTACGGAGGGCCTTATATACAAAACTGTAGTAATGCAAGTTGCGACCCAGATTTAGAATCAGATGATTTGGACATAAATTCTGGTGCAAATGGAGTTGTCACTGGTTCTACCCAGGTTTTACCAGGCTCTCAACTTCTGATTACGAACGCTCCCGACTGTACTACACTTTCCACCGCCGCTGATGTTAATGCCTGTCTTGCTTCCGTATCAAATAGCTCCATAACCCCAGGGCAAATCGTACAAAACAATGATAACGTCAAAATAATGGGTTTAATGGGCAGCGCTGTCGGGGCTATCACTTCGCTGGGGATTGAACCTATACCAAACAAACCCATATTCAAGATAGCCACGTTTGCTGGCATTGCTAAAGGCTTTAGCGCAATGCCAGCAAATTTATTAATCAGGCACCATGATACCGGGGCGACCAATAAGTGGGCCAATAACGTAGGTGGCAAGCACGTTATCGTCACTTGGCAGGGCTGCCCCCTTAACAATGGCGATGGCCTTCAGTACGCTATCGTCCCCCCCGATCAATCTACCGGTACTGGCCTAGGCACTACCATACCTACTTATACCCCAAAGGATAGTTCCAACTGGCAAAGTATCGATTCAGACGCTATACCGTATGGAAAAACAATACAATTGGATAGCAGCACCGCCGGTAAGGTATATTTCCGTGTGAAGCCAATGGGCCAATGGACTGATAGTGTCAACAACAGTATTGATGCCAGACAAGCAGTTGGGCAATATGCTTTTGACTTATCAGTAACCGACCAAAATCAAGGGAGTATCATGGGTTATATATATGCCATGATCAAAACCATCTCCGCTTACTTTTTCGGTGAAGACGGTACCTCGGGGGTAGCACGAACCATATTCGTAGAAATGCTTGGTAATAGTGCTTTAGTAACTGCTATCAAAGCCTTATTGGTACTATATATAACCTTCACTGGGTTTAGCTTCATGATTGGTACCGCCCAAATGAGCCACCAGGAAGTAATTATTAGAGTGATGAAAATATCTATTGTTTTGGTTTTACTTAATGATGGCTGGAACTTCTGCAACACATACCTCTTCCCATTATTCACCAGCGGCATGCTAGAAATTATGACACTGGTTTACTCAGACCCCGACGTAGATCCAGGAGCACTAGCTAGATTCCGCGATGGCGACCCTTTCGCAATATTCTACAACATGGATAAACCTATAGGGCAAATGCTATTTGGGCCATCCGGCACCGGTATAAAAGGATCAGGATTACTTGGAGGCCCCACCTGGCATAAAGTGCAAGCACTCTGTATGTCTTCCTTATTTGGCCCATTATTAGGTGCTGCCATTATTGTTGGCTGCGTTTTCTATGCTATGGCAATATTCAAATCTATTATGGTGTTCTTACTATCTCTAATAGGTATTGCCGTTATGATGATGACCGCGCCTTTGTTTATCTCGCTCATCTTATTCGCAAAAACTAGAGAAATCTTTGACTCCTGGATCAAATTACTAATGTCCTTTAGCTTCCAACCAATTATGGTGTTTGCCATGCTTGGCGTTATGGGCAAGCTAATGCTTATGACATTCTATGTCTCTCTTTGGTTTACCGCATGTGAAGCGTGTTATATCCGCGTGACCATGAAAGTATTCAACTATGATGCCTGTTGGGCTAATGCCTATTTCACATTAAATTACGCACACTCAACCGGATATCTTGATGCTCCTATATCTTCTCTGGGCGTGGTTTTTGCCTTTCTATTAGTTGCAATCGGCACATACTCCATGATCGATGTAATGTGCAGTTTAGCCACCCAAATAATTACTGGAGCATACTACGGCGTCCATTTAGGCGGCATGGCAGTACAAGCTAACCCATTTACCAAAGCTGCTAGCATGTTTGAAGCGATTATGGGTTCAGCTATACAGGGACCTATGGCTAAAAGACGTGAAGCCTTAGTCAAAGCTGGTGAGAAAGCGGATGCGAAGAAACGTGAATTAGAGGATCGAAAAGATTTAGAAGCGCTAATGAAGTACGATAAAGCTAAGGGTAAATATAAATCAGCGGAAGATAAATTGGAGTCAGGTAAAGATGCGGCTAAAGCAGAAAAAGAGGCATGGGAACAAAAATTCGCGGCTAAAGCAGCCAGCAAGCATTTTGATTATCAACAAAAAATGGATAGTTATGAACTTGACAAGCGAACTGCCTATTCTGATGCAATAAATAAAGCAAATAAAAAAAATCTGACCGGTAAGGCATATGATGCTTATGTAGAAAGAAAAACAGAAGAAAGGCTGGCAGAAATACAACGCAAACAATCAAAACTTCACAATGAATATGAAGCACAAACGAGAGAAACCCTTGAAGAAGGCACTAAAGAACGAGCACGGATTGACAAAAAACAAGCTGCATACATAGAGAAACTGGAGAAGAAGGTAGAAGAGAGAAAAGAGGAATTTGCTGAAAGAGAAGCAGAACTAAAAGAGCAGAACAAAGAATTTATGACCCAAGAAGAACTCAAAGAAAAGTCAGAAAAAGACACTAAGAAGAAAGCAGACATCGCTAAAAGTCTTGACCAAAAGAAAAAAGAAGATGAGGAGTTCGAAGATGATGATTAAACTCCTTAAATACTGTAAGTGCTTAACCATATTGTGGGCTATGTTACTGCTATACCCAACTATAGGGTCAACAGACCAGTGCATATCAGCAGGAGATTTTGGCACAGGTGGCACAGTAACAGTGTACGCCAACCCAGCAAGAGATGCGCAGACACCACTTTTGCGCGATACTCCTGCAAATGCGCAAATCTCTCCATGGATAGATACAGGCACATTCACTTCAGAGCAAGCGCTATTTAGCCAAAATGGCATCAGCGGCTATGTTGAAGGGGGTTGGTATCCTTGGGGATTTGACTCAGTCAATCTACTCAACGCCCCCGAGTGCGATCTCTCAATATGTAATCCTAATTCTTCCAGGGATGTTATATGCATGACCGACGGCAAAAAGATCTACTACAACGGCGGATATTGCAAAGAAACACAAGGATATGCTCTTTATGGTCTAATCGCTTTTTCTGATACTGGCCAAGCTGCGGATCCAAATCAATTAGGCAATGCACTAGCTCTCTCAAACACTACTTTCAGAACTTTCCGTATTGGCCCATTACAGCCTATGGCTGATGGCAGTAAGTATTTTCAGATACCTGCCACCAAATATTATGATATAGATGTAAATGGCAATTTCACTACCGTTACAGATACACAAGCGAATGGACAATCAGGTTTCAAAAGCGGCAAACTATATCTAAAAATCGTCGATAACTATTATGGGGATAACGAAGGCAGTTATAACGTAACCCTGGTTGGTGGCGTGTATACAGCACAAGGCTTTGTCTCTGAAACCATAGAGATGGTTCAAACTGTTTTACAAAATGTACAAGAGGCCATTTTTAAGTCGGTAGTGTCAAACCCTAGATTTGTCATTACTGTTAGAGCCGTATTACTCCTATATGTATGTATAAGCGCATTTTTATTCATGGCTGGGTTGATGAAGATGCATCAAGCAGAGATAATCATACGTTTGCTAAAATTTGCGTTTATTACCATCATTATATCTCCAGATAGCTGGGATTTCTTCAATACCTATGTATTTGATTTCTTCCAAGGAGGTGCGCAAAACATTGCTGACTTAATCAGTAAGGCAACGGTATACTCTGCCAGCGCTGATGGCCAGCCAGCTTTCCTGATACCAGAGGGAAGCTCTGTGACCCTGTCCGTATATGACCTAATCGTCAAAATGCTTACATCATCACCATTCCATATAAAAATATGGGCGCTACTATTCACCGACAGAGTATACTTCATACCGCTCATTTACATTTGCGTTGTATTTATGTTGCTAGGAGTCATGAAAAGTATTTTGATCTATCTGCTAGCACTAATTAACATGGCATTATTGCTGATTATTGGACCATTCTTTATCGTGATGGTACTCTTTAGCCTTACTCGCAATATGTTCGATGACTGGCTCAAACAGCTTATTGCCACCGCTATGATGATGATTTTTATAGCCACAACACTAGCGCTTATGGTGAAGCTGATTGTTGGTAATATGCAACAAATGCTATTTTACAAAGTATGTTGGCAGACTGTAGTAATATCAGGCCAAGCGCTACGCCTAGATCTATTCGATACGGAGATCATCAATATCAAGTTTTGGCAAATCATGGATCCCTCTCAGGTTACCGCTTCCCTTACTTTCCAAAACCTCGTATCCTTCTTACTCGTCTCTATTCTGTTCTACACCTTCGTGGAGCAAGTACCTGCACTGGTGGATACTCTGAGTGGAGCTGCGCGCCGCCCAATGAGCGAATTATATAGCGGTGCAATCCAGCAGTTTGATAAATCTCGTGCCGGTAAACTATTGGAAAAGGCTATGGTAGAACCATCTGCTAGGGTGGGCGCTCAGCGCGAATTACTTGGCAAGCGTGCTGGCAAAGCAATTGAGAAGAAACTTGCTGGAGATAGTGAGGGCATGCGTGCAGGGATAGCCAAAATGGTCGGTGGGATGGTGGAGAGCACAATATCTAAAACCATCACCTCACCTGGTACAATATACAGGACAGGTCAGAGCCTCTCACAGATGGCTGCTGATCAAACTGATACCTCTCCTACAATCTTTACTGGTGGGGAAAAAGAAGGGTTTGTCGACTATGGTAAGGCGCTGCAAAAGCCCGATAAACCGCGTTATAGCCTTTCTGAGGCAATCAGAGAACATCAGCGGAAAAAAGGGGATGACGACGACGATTAGTATGCAAGCCTCTGTCTAAATCACCCCACATGCCTTTTACGTTATATAATGGTTAACCTATTAATATCTTGCCGTTCTCTTTAGGGGAATCTGCCGCAATTTTCTCTATCATCTGTATGCATTCTCTCTTGACGGTTGTCCTGACAGTGTTATAGGAACGATCAACCGCTTCTGCTTGCTTCTTAAGCTCCCCTTCGTCTACTGACACTTTAATATCATTTTGTTTAAATAACGTTTGGCAACGCACAACGGTCTCCGGCGCATATGTCATATTGAGTGTTGAATGACGCATGTAGTTCGGGTAAGCTGCTAGCAGCGCTGTAAGGTTTTGATCAACCATTATCGCTCGCTCATCTACCATACTCAGTACCCTCTTAGGAAAGCCTTCTGACATAGCCTGGCTCATTCTTTCCGGCAGCTGCGTTAGATCCAGAAGATTTTCTTTTGAAAGCGTATCGACTACGTGCAGCAGATACTCCGGCGTAGGGCCTGCAAGAAAGGTGAAGCTCATCGCAATATTTCCCAAATAAATGCTATCATTGGGCTGAGCTCTTATAGCATCTGCATGCAGCTCTTTTAAATCCTCATCCAAGGATTTTAGAAAACCAGTAGGCTCATTGCCATTTTTAAAGTGAATATCATGCAACTCAACCTCGCGTAAAACTATAGCATGCACCCAACGTTGGAAATCTCCGAAACTCGCTGAAAACTGCAAAGCTGCCGTCATTAACGTTTGCGCCTTTAATTTATCGTTACCTGGTAACATATCGACCTCTATTTTAATAACCCCTTCTTGCTTTGTACACATGCATTATGGTCAAATCAATGGATAATTTATTAATTATTTGTTATAAATATATTTGTTATGAATTATTGAGGCTCTACCGGGTAACCAATTAGTAGGAGGCAATCTTAGAGTTAACGTCAATATTTAGCTAGCTTATCAAAAACTTTCAATATCCTATCAGCCACGGTTTGAGGCTCAAACCCATAATGTTTGTATAGCACCTCTGCTGGAGCAGAGGCCCCAAAATCATCCATTCCAATAGCCAAATCAATTTGACCGAACACCTCACTCCAACCAATAATCTTTGCGGCTTCTATAACGACTTTTACAGCAGCACCTTCTAATAGCTGCTTCTTATATTCCTCTTTTTGTGCTGCAGCACCCCCTAAATCAGGCACGCTTACAACCTTGGATGCAATCTTGGATTGCTCATATAGTATCTGTGCTACTTGGCAGGCAAGGTGAACCTCAGAGCCGCTCGCCAACAGCGCAACATAATTTCGCATCTCGCCAAATTCTTGGATAACATATGCCCCTAATTCAACCATATTGCGCTTATGGTCAACACGGTGGACATATGGTACAGTCTGGCGAGTTAAAGCAATTATTGTTGGCCCCTGATATTTTAGCGCTACTTCCCAACTCTGCGCCACCTCTAAAGCATCGCATGGCCGGAGTACTTTAAGATGCGGCATCGCCCGCAAAGCAGGAAGATGTTCTATAGGCTGATGAGTTGGACCATCTTCTCCTAAACATATAGAATCATGGGTCATCACGTATATAACCTGCTGCTTCATGATGGCCGCGAGCCTAATCGCTGGCCGCATATAATCAGAGAAGGTAAGAAAAGTACCGCCATATGGGATAAATCCAGATAATGCCAAACCGTTCATCACCGCTCCCATAGCGTGTTCCCGCACCCCATAGTGAATATAGCTACCGTTATAACTTCTTGGCGTGATATTATTTTGCATAGCAACATAAGTGTTGTTAGAAGGGGTAAGATCAGCAGATCCACCAATAAGCTCGGGTATGAGCGGACATATCTTTTCCAGCACTCTCTGCGAGCTGCGCCGTGTGGCCTCAGCTGGGGATTGCTGAGCTAATTCTGCACACAAGCTCGCCAACCCTTGCTTCATCGCTTCATACCAATGCTTATTACCTGAAGTAATATGTTCCAACAACCGCTTACCTCGCTTGGTTTTTGAAGCTTTACTCCAAGCTTCGTAAGCTAAGTTATTGCGACTGGAAAAGCTGCGCCACGCAGACAATATCTCTGCTGGCACCATAAATGCAGGATATGGCCAATTCAATTGCTTTCTGGTTAGCTCAACTTCCTTCTCACCCAGCGGACTCCCGTGGGCATGGCTAGTGCCAGCCCTATTTGGCGAGCCATAGCCTATAGTAGTTTTACAGGCAATCATAGTTGGAGCGCTAGCCAGCTGGGCCGCTGCTAAGCTCGCACTGATCTGTTCATAATTATGTCCATCGATCGCATGTACCTCCCAGCCGCTAGCTGCAAACCTAGCTAGCTGATTATCTGATGTTGCAAGACTAGTATCTCCGTCTATTGAGATATGGTTATCATCCCAAAGCACCACTAAATTACTCAGTTTCAAATGCCCGGCTAGAGAAATTGCTTCTTGGCTAATACCTTCCATCAAGCATCCATCTCCTGCAATTACATACGTCTTATATGAAATCAGCTCATCGCCAAACTTAGCGTTCAACGCTCTTTCTGCAATCCCTATGCCCACAGCATTAGCCAGCCCCTGCCCCAATGGGCCAGTAGTAGTTTCTATTCCTCCTGCTAAACCATGTTCAGGATGCCCTGGAGTTTTAGAATGCAGCTGACGAAACCGCTTCAGCTCATCCAAGTTAAATTCTTCATAACCAGTGAGATATAATATGGAGTATAACAAAGCAGAGCCATGCCCTGCAGAAAGAACAAATCGATCACGATTAGGCCAATATGGATCTGCCGGGTGAAACTTCAGAAAATCACGGAACAACACAGTTGCCACATCTGCCATTCCCATAGGCATACCAGGATGACCAGATTTGGCAGCCTCCACCATATCAACAGCCAATAACCTGATAGCATTTGCGTATTTATTGCTGGTATTCATGTTGGTTATAGTGGATTTAGTTCAATCGCGCCATTATAAGGACCCGCGCTTATTTGCAATTCAGGCATGTCGTGAGTTTGCCCCCATTTATTGAGCTTATGCTTATAGTGCACCTCTAGTATGCCAGCAGCATCTATCCATGTTTTCTGGTAAGAAATGCCAAGAAAAGTTTTTTGCGGCTTATAAAATACAACATCCATGATAGAAAATGGCCGAACAGGGCGGCCAAAATACTCAGCAAGCGTTACTCTACGCAGCCTATATGCCCCCATCCATATATAGCGGCCGCCTCGATTAGGAATCAACTGATTCTGCTTGTTTAAGTCAAAATCGCCATCTACGGTATAATCAAGCCTATGCTTGTCATATACTAAGGACAAGACATCGCAATGCGGGCCCCAATTGTCAACCAGCGGGCTCAAGTCGGAATCTGGCATCATAATGTCGGCATTGATAACCAAAATGTCATCTACATTCAAATTTCGCAGGCCGTTAAAAATAGCGCCACCTGTTTCAAGTATCTGCTCTTCATATGAAAATTTAATGATCGCACCTCGATATTTCTTCTCAGCGATCTGTCTAGCAATAAAATTTTGCAGTGCGTCAAATTTATAATGCGTATTGATAAAGATCACTTGCACGCCAATTTTTACCAGACTCAAAATCGCATGATCTATCAAAGCGATCTCGTTGAGCTTTATCATTGGTTTTGGAATATGTTCTGTGATCTGCTCCAACCGTCTGCCTAATCCTGCCGCTAAAACGATGCCGTGCATGATGTGCTTATTCAACTCTCCCTAATTTGTATATCAAATTATCAAGCTCAGCTAGGTTTGTAAAATTTACGATCAGCGAACCACTTGCCCCATCATTGGTAATCGTCACTGATACACCTAACGTGCTAGAGAGCATCTGCTCTATTTCCGCAATGTCTGCTCTATCTCCTAACCAACCACCATCACCAGAAATTTCAGAATCGGCAGAATTGCGCGCTTTGCGTTTACGGCGCTGACTATCATTAGCTGCAGCCGCGCTGGCATGGCTATCTCTAGCAAGCTTTTCCGAATCTCGAACACTTAACGCGTTATCAATAATTTCTTTGGCAGCACTTAATGGATCAGCATGTGCCAAAATTGCTCGCGCATGTCCCGCGGTTATCTTGCGTTCCTGCAACAACTTTTGTACTTCCAGTGGCAGCTTCGTTACCCGTATAGTGTTGATAACGTGGCTTTTGCTTTTGCCCAGCTTTTGGGCAATATCATCATACGAATAGCCAAATTCTTCCATCAGCCTGATATAAGCTCTAGCTTCTTCCAGCGCAGATATGTTCTGCCTTTGTATATTCTCAACTAGAGCAATCTCCGCGCTTTCGCCGTTAGAAACCTGTTTGACCACGCATGGTATCGAACGCAAACCAACCACTTGAGCTGCACGCCAACGCCTCTCTCCAGCAATAATGCGGTACTGCCCATCAACATCTTGCACTATAATTGGATGTAAGACTCCATGCCGTCTGATCGATTCTGCAAGCTCAGCTATGCCATCAGCATCAAACTCTGTTCGTGGCTGATTCGCCCCAGGTTGGATTTCATCAAGGTTAATTTCACGTATACCATCACTTCTCAAAATTTCTTGATCCCGGTCACGTGGAGCTGACACACCACCTGGTATAAGTGCGGATATTCCTCGGCCTAACACTCGCTTTCTTGCTTCTTCCATTTATACTTACTTTATATCATGGCCGATATTGGCTTCTCTATAACCTCCCCGGCCAAAGAGGCATAGGCGATAGCGCCTGAGCTTTTCGGATCATAAAGAGCCACTGGCACGCCATAAGAAACCGCCTCAGGCAACTTCACATTACGCGAAATAGTGGTACTAAAGACTCTAGGCCCAAACTCACGACGAATTTCTTGCGAAACTTCTCTGGTCAGCCTACTCCTGCTATCCACCATAGTCAAGAGAATTCCGCAGATTCCCAAGGCAGAGTTGAGGTTTCGCTGCACCATACGCATGGTGTTGACTAGGTTGACTAACCCTTCCAACGCAAAGAATTCACATTGCACAGGGACAATAACAGAGTCTGATGCAACCAGGCTATTTACTGTTAGTAAGCCCAAAGAGGGTGGGCAGTCTATAATAATATAGTCGTAGCTCTTATGACCTTTTAATGCTTGCGCTAATATATATTCTCTACCCTCAGTAGCCGCTAGCTCCACATCAACTGCGGCTAGATCCAAAGAACCTGGCACTATCCACATAGTTGGCAATACCGTGGTCAAAGTTGCACTACCTATGCTACCGCCATTGACTAAAATGTCATACGTAGTACGTTTGATAAGCTCGCGTTTCACACCTATTCCTGTAGTTGCATTACACTGCGAATCTAAGTCCATTAACAGGACTTTTTTGCCGCGCATTGCCAGCGCTGAAGCTAGATTAAGAGCAGTAGTAGTTTTACCAACCCCACCCTTCTGGTTTACCACAGAAATTACATGACAGAATTTTGCAGACATACTACCTCTTTGATATCAGTTAACTTTAGAACTAATCCTTCTTCACTTGATATACTGCTGTGTTTATGTGCCTGAAAATCGTATGTCTTATACGCCTCTGATAACTCCCTCTCTGATTGCTTTTTGCTTTTTAGCAGCACAACTACACTATCCTTATTCCTAATGTGCTCACTCAACGTCAAAATATAGTCCACGCTTGCGACTGCTCGTGACACTATCACTTCATACTTATCCTGCAGCTTACGCACGTCATCGGCAAAAATCTGCACCTGCAAATTGAGCTCGGCAGCCACGGCTTGCAGAAACGCTGCTTTTCTAATGTCGCGCTCAATCAGACAGACATTACCAATTTCAAATATCGACAAAATCATACCGGGTAATCCAGCCCCAGAACCCAGATCAGCGATTTTACCACCATGTAAATGCGACTTTAACAAAGGAATCAGCTGCATAGAATCCATTACATGACGATTCCAAAAAGATGGCCAATCTAGTGGATCAGAAATTATGCTGATTTTCTCAGACCATTTTAGCAACAACTTATGGTATGCCTTAAGCTTGCCAATGTGATCAGCTGCAACAGTAATATCATCAATAATAGGAGCCTGATTACCCTCTAACCTATCTAATACCATACCTTCTCCGCAAATGACTTTGTATCGCAAAAATCGCAGCCGGCGTCATCCCTTCAATACGTCTAAGCTCAGCTAAACTCTCTGGCTTGCGCATAACGAGCTTCGATACTAATTCCGAAGAAAGTCCGGCCACATCAGCATAGTGTATATCGCTTGGAATATAAATACTTTTTTCACAAAAGAATAATTCTATCTCGCGCTGCTGTCTCTTAGCAAACCTGCTATACATCTCATCAGCACGCACTAAGGCTACAATCTCTTGCGGGTAATCAGGTAGAGTTGGGTCTACTGTTTTTAGCGCGTCCAGCGAGATATTTGGTACGGGCAGAAGCTGCAGCGCACTGCGTTTTTCACCATTGCGAATTGTGGCTATTCCACCACTCTGCAAATCTTTAGCGCTATAAACTCGTGCACCTAAATCTTGCCTTACTTTATCCGCAAGTACCCTTCTGGCTTCAAATACCTTTAATCTGTCTGTGCTCACCAACCCAATCTCTGCGCCGATTTGAGTGAGCCTAAAATCTGCATTATCGGGCCGCAGCATGGTCCTAAATTCTGCTCGAGAAGTGAGCATTCTATAAGGCTCTGTTAGCTTTTCCATCGAAACCAAATCATCAACCATCACTCCAATATAAGAGTTAAAACGATCCAACTTAAATTCCTGTCCTGTCCTTGATAGAGCTGCATTAGCACCTGCTAACAAACCTTGCCCAGCCGCTTCTTCATAACCAGTGGTTCCGTTAATCTGCCCAGCAAGAAATAATCCACCAATCTTTTTTAACTCTAAGGTTGGGTGCAACTCCGCTGGATTTATATAGTCATACTCCACAGCATAACCATATTGCAGAATTTCTGCCTCTTGCAACCCCTTTATCGAACGCACTATTTTTTCCTGTACCTCTCGTGGTAAAGAAGTGGATATCCCGTTGGGATACACTACATCGCTATTTAAGCCTTCTGGTTCCAAAAACACTTGATGTGAATCCTTATTAAACCTAGTTATTTTATCTTCAATAGAAGGACAATAGCGCGGTCCACGCCCCTCGATCAAGCCAGCATACATGGGAGAAAGGTGGATATTCTCGCGTATATGTTCATGAGTTTTCTCATTGGTTCTCGTGATATAACAAAAAATTTGCGGCTGCTTTATATTAGTAGTCATATAGGAAAACGGTGTAGGTGATTCATCTCCTGGTTGTGGCTCACATATACCCCAATCTATAGATGAAGCTTTGAGGCGCGGCGGTGTTCCTGTTTTTAAACGCCCTACAGCCAAATCCATAGCACGCAATCTCTGCGCAAGCGGTATAGAGGGAGGCTCACCAATTCGGCCAGAAGCTTGAGTCTGTGCGCCAACATATATCTTGCCGTTGAGAAAAGTACCCGTAGCAAGCACTACAGCGCTTGTTTTAAGATGACCGTTTTGCTTGACTACAACCCCTACAATCTTGCCTGCTTCCACAACTATATCTACCGCTTCATCCTCTACTATATCTATATTTTTATAACCCTGAACCAATTGTAATACTGCAGTTCTATATAGTGCGCGATCCATCTGTGCTCTCGGACCATGCACCGCCGGCCCCTTACTACTGTTTAGCAGCTTGAAATGTATACCTGCCCTATCAGCCGCCATGCCCATGACACCACCTAGCGCATCAACCTCACGCACTATTATGCCCTTGCCTACCCCACCTATTGATGGATTACAAGACATTTGCCCTATATCATTTAAGTCTTTGGTGATCAGCGCGACTTTCCTACCAAGTCTTGCGGCAGCAGCGGCCGCCTCCACCCCAGCGTGCCCCCCACCTATCACTGCAACATCGTATTGGCTCATTCCACCCATCTTCGATTATTATATATTAGATGGGTGGCATTATATACCAATACGGCCAATTTTCCAATACAACAAAATGGCATATTACAGGCAGGGTCCTGACACGGAGTTAAATTTGTATTAAGTAATTGCCGTTGGGAAATGATGCAATTCTGATGGGGTTCGTATAAACTGTATAAAAAATGTCATGGTGTGGCCTACGCCCACTGTTGTCTGGAATAAATTCTCTGCAACGCCTGCGCTGCCTTTTACCGCTTGTTGCACCATACACTATCATG
>JAFECK010000006.1 GCA_018242185.1 Pseudomonadota bacterium | reverse complement strand
AATTTATTCCAGACAACAGTGGGCTTCACCATCCAGTAAAATATGGATTAAGGAAGGATCGCAATGAAAGAATGCAATGTACACATGCTTGTTTACTTTGAGTTGTGCTGTGATAGCACGAATACTCCTGACATCTCTGGATGGTGTGGTCAGCCACACCATGACATCCACTTTAACATTACCTTAACTCCATGTCAGGACCCTGGATGGCCAACATCGATTTTACCCTTGATTCCCGCATCTACCCACGCTACAATCGGGTAATACTTAAGATGGGGAGTTATATACGTATCTTCCCAAGTTTTACCATTTTAGACGAGAGCTAGTATGAAACAAGTGATATTGGCCAAACCTAGGGGATTTTGCGCTGGTGTTGAGCGGGCTATTGAGATTGTAGAACGAGCGCTGAAGAAATATGGTGCTCCTATATATGTTAGGCACGAGATCGTGCATAATCGCTATGTTGTTGAGGATCTTCGTCAGAAAGGGGTAGTGTTTGTTGATGAAGTGAGTAGTGTACCGCCTGGTTCAGTAGTCATATTTTCTGCGCACGGTGTGGCAGAGCAGGTGGAGAAAGATGCAGCTGGCCGAAACTTACAGTCAATCGATGCTACGTGCCCTTTGGTTAAGAAAGTGCATACTGAAGCGCAAAAACGTGAATCTGAAGGACGGCAACTGATCTTAATTGGTCATCAAGGCCATCCAGAAGTGGAGGGTACAAGTGGTAGGGTTAAACAGGATGTGATACTTGTGCAAAACATCGATGATGTGCGTAAGATAGTAGTGCGGGACCCAAGTAAATTAGCCTATGTGACCCAAACTACTTTGAGTGTGGATGATACCAAAAATATAGTGCAAGCACTGAAAGAACGGTTCCCAGAGGTAGCGGGGCCTGAGCTGAAAGATATTTGCTATGCGACGCAAAACCGCCAAGATGCGGTAAAAAAGCTAGTAGAGCAGATAGACCTGTTGCTAGTGATAGGTAGTTATTCTAGCTCTAATTCCAACAGGTTAAAGGATTTGGGGATAGCGAGTGGTATTCCTACCTTCTTGGTTGATAACCCAGATGACCTAAAAGTGCATATGTTTATGGGGATAGACCGAATAGGCATTACCGCTGGTGCTTCAGCGCCGCAGGCTCTATTAGACCAAATGCTCGATAAATTACGGGAACTGTTCGATATTAATGTGCAGGAGATCGAAGGTATTGAAGAGCACGTCAAATTCAATCTACCTATGGATTTGCGGGAGGTTGCTTGAAATAATGACCACCACAGTGATATATAAAGTTTATCATCATCCCCTATGCCCGTTCTCGAGAAAACTACGGATAGTCTTACTAGAAAAAGGCATCGCTGCGCAATTGCATACGGAGCGGCCTTGGGAAAGACGGCCAGAATACCTTGCTCTTAACCCGTTTGGCACTACCCCAGCGTTACAGTATAAACAAGGTAAGGTTTTGGCTAGTAACTATGCACTATTTGAGTTTTTAGAGGAAGCGTATCCTCAGCTGAACCTTCTTGGGCAAAGTAACGAAATGCGCGGCATTACCCGCAGTGTTACCGATTGGTTTGACAATAAATTTTATAATGAAGTGAGCCGTTATCTGATTGCTGAGAAAATCATAAAAGTGTTAACCCATGGTGGGGCACCTAATTCCGAAGCTATAAGGGCTGCTAAAAACAATATACTATATCATATAGATTACTTGGATTACTTGTTGCAGGCGCATCGCTATCTGGTGGATGATCGGGTTACACTGGCGGATTTTGCTGCTGCTGCTCAACTTTCTGTGTTGGATTATATTGGTGATATTCCGTGGCAGCGCAAAAAGCGGGTTAAGGAATGGTATGCGTTGATTAAGTCTAGGCCAAGTTTTAGACCGCTGCTGATGGACTCAGTGCCGCCGTTAACTCCGCCGCCACACTATGCCAATCCAGATTTTTAGTGTTACATTATGGAGATAATGTATGGCTAAACGTGTAACTAAAACTTCTTCTGTTTGGGGGTGGTTGGACTGGGCGTTCGACAAGGTGTTAAACTGGGGGCCCTATCTAAGCGGACAGGGGCCAACTTACTCATTGCGCTTGTTAGAGAAACGTAGGCATTGCAGGCGTTGTGGACATAAGTTAGGTTTATAACACTCTCAGGGCTACCCAAGCAAACCAGCAATAACCCTAGCTGCTACCGCACTCGGTGTTTCTCCAGGGTTACTCTCTATGCCATCTTGCATTAGATTTATAGCTTCTTTCATGGCGTCCTTCTGTGCTTGCTGTAACGCAGGCTTAGTGAGCAAAGCTTGCATGGCGGCATGAATATTACTTGCCGTACAATTACTAAATAAAAATTCTGGTAGGGCATGGCGATCGAGGAGTAAATTAGCCAGAGATGCGTATTTAACAGTGACATAGCGCCGTATATATAGCTCTGACAACCAATTTACATGATAGGCGATCACCATGGGTACGCCATACCGCATCAGCTCTACCGTTGTAGTGCCAGATTTTGCTAGCGCAATTTTACTAGCAGCCATAGCCTGCCAGCGTTCCTCATCATCTGTGATAATACGAAATTTTAACCCTTGTCCGTATTGATTAATAATATCCTCTAAGTGGCCCATAGTAGGCATTAAGTAGATGTGGTTACCGCCGAGCATCTTAAGGCTTTGCGCAAATATAGGCAGCAATCTCTTAATTTCCGATTCTCGGCTACCTGGCATAACTAGTATTGGTATTGCGGCGGGATCAGTTAGGTATTTACTGGCAAATCCTTGTGTCACTTTCCTACATTCATGCTCCAATATAGGGTGACCAACTACGGTGTTAGCAACTCCTACCCTATCAAAGTATGACTTTTCAAATGGCAGTAATAACAACACATGATCAAATAAATCCGCGACGACTTTTGCGCGTTCAGGCTTATGGGCCCAAACAGAGGGGCCGACATATTGAACGAATTTAGTATTTGGTAAATGTTTGCGTAACTCTTTCGCTAACCTAATATTAAAACCTGGGAAATCCACAGTTACAACTATATCTGGTTGAAATTCAATAGCTGCTTGCATCGTTTGGAAAAAGCGCCGCCGCAGTTGCAGATAACGAGGTAATACTTCCATAATTCCCATAACGCTTAGCTCATGCATAGGAAATAGGCTGTTAAAGCCCAGCTTGGTCATGGTAATACCACCAACTCCGGAATATGTAAGCCCTGGGTGCAGTTTGTTCAAGGCACTGATTAATCGGCCACCTAAGATGTCTCCGGAAGCCTCTCCAGCGACTATAAAGACTTTGCCTGCTGTCATGCTGACTGGTGGAATGCGGTTATCTGTGCAATCAGTTTAGAGCTTACACACTCAGGAATAGGTTGTTGCCCTGTAATCCAAGCAAAAATATCGTTATCGCTCTCTTCTAGTAAGGTAGCATATTCTTGCAGTTCTATCTCATTAAGTTGTTCTAGGTTTTGCCTAGCAAAGCGACCAAGCAAGATATCTGTTTCTTTGCAGCCGCGGTACCAACTACGGTAGAAGAGGATTTTTCTCAATGTTTCTATGTCTCCTGCCATTACCCACCGGCCCGCTTGTTTACGACGCCAGGAATTTTCTTACCTGCATTTATAGGCACTGGTGGCGAAAATATCATCATTGCGCTCGCTACGTTTAGGGTGTTGATCGTGCCTTCCATACCTTCCAGAAGCTTGCCCACAGTGCCGTAGGTGGGCAGCGTTGGCATCAGTTTTTTCCCCTGCTTTGCCACTTCCCAGTAATCTACATCTTTAATTAGGGCGAACTCGCTAGAACCCCCTATTGAAGAGCCCGTACCCATACCTCTTAAGATGTTTTGGGTAAAGTTCTGCATCGCGATGTCACTGCCTGAAATTTCTGCCATATACGGTATCCATCACTCATTGTGTATATGTTGTATTATACTATCTTACATAGCAGTTTTACAAACACTTCTTTACCCTCATTCTAATTTAAAAAATGGTACTGACACCTGGTTATTTATCGTTGCGGAAGACGTATCCAGCGATGGCCCCTGTGGTAAGCGCAATCAAAATAGCTAGCGCTGCATAGTAAAGTGGGCGGCTATGTGAGGTAACTTCGATATCGTTATCCAAATCGGAGCGCATTAGCTCAAACTGTAGCTGTTTTTGCTCTACAATTTTCTCCCCGTGTAAACGGTAGATGTTGATAGTATAGATGCCAGTAATAGCTGTTTCTGGTATATCTATATAGCTACGAAACAGATGCTTGCCTTTGCGTTCAAGCCGCGCAACTTGCCATGGATACAGGCGTTGCTGCTGTTTGTAATAATAAAACACTTGGGCCAGCTGGTTTGTTTCTTGCTCATTATTCTGTTGTATCGCTGCAGTTATAGTGCTTTGCAGTGAGTCAATATTCTTAGGGGACAACCCATTATTTTCAGAGGTGGCAATAAAATAAAACGATGGCACCTTGTTTATACGCATCACTTCTTGATTAGCCCATATCTTATGAACTTTCTCTTTTTTCCACAGTCTATAATCTGCAGGGGGTCCATCAACTTTAACCACCACATGCTCCGTACTTTCTGCTATTCCGGAGAGCGTCATCTCATATCCTTTAAAAGATTTACCTTTCACCAACTTGCTCGCTGATATATCCGCGCTTAATTCCATAGATGAGGCACTCAATGCCATATAAAAAATGGCGAAAAAGAGAAGGGTAGATGTAAGGAGCAGTCTCAACATTAGCGTACCCATTCTACTGTATAAAGCATAGCCGGTTCTTCTAATAACCCGCGCATTATCATAACACAAATGCCGAAAATGATGAGAGCCATAATAATTTGGAAATACTCAGGGTGGATTTTACTGGCAAGTTTCGCCCCAATTTGCGCACCGAAAGCGGTGCCGAGTATTAGTATAGAAGATAGCAGAATATCAATATTATGGCTCGTGAGCGCGTGTAGTAAAGTTGTGAGTATTGTAGTGAAGATAATCTGTAGATGTACGGTGCCAGCTGTATATGAATGGGAGATGTTTAGTATGTACACCATCGCAGGTATCATTATCAGGCTACCTCCTATCCCCATTAGAGCCATTAATATGCCAGCAACTAAGCCGATCAGGACCGGAGAAAAAATACTTATAGAATTTGCGCCGCTATCAAAGCGAAGCCTGATAGGTAAGTGCAAAGTAGATGGCAATGTGAATATGCGTCGGTTATGTGTCCATGGGTGGCGTTTAATTTTGGAGAATGCCATCAGAAGTGCATCAAACATGGTTACACAACCTACTATGCTTAACAAAGCTATGAAACACAATGATACCACCACATCAAGCTTGCCAATTTCAGCCAAAAAATAAAAGAGTAAAATTCCTATAAACGCACCAGGCAACCCGCCGGTCAGCATTACTACCGCTAACTTATAGTCTACCCGACCTTTGCGCGCATAAGCCAAGTAACTAGAAAACGAAGCAGCAGTCATCTGATTAGTTGCAGAAGCCACTGCTACCTTAGGATCTATGCCAATAGCCATCAGTATGGGTACAACTACCAAGCCGCCGCCGAGTCCGAACATGCCAGCCAATAAGCCGGCGAATATGCCTATAGTAAGCAGTATGCAGACATTTAGCTTAATGCCGGCAACAGGTAGATATATCTGCCATAGCTCCTCCATGATAGATCCTCGCTATTGTGGGTTGTTGAGCAATCCTTTTTCCTGCAACACCTGTGCAAGCTCTCCATTTTGATACATTTCGCGGACTATATCGCAGCCGCCGATAAATTCACCGTCTATGTAAAGCTGGGGAATCGTTGGCCAATCAGTATATTCTTTAATGCCCTGGCGCATCTGATCGCTATCAAGAACGTTGACGTCCACAAAAGCGATGTTCAGGCGGTTCAATATTTGTGCAACAACTCCTGAAAAGCCACACATAGGCGTAGTGGCCGTCCCTTTCATAAAAAGGACTACCTTGTTGTTCTTAACTAGCATGTCTATCTGCTGCAAGATATTATCAGTTTGTGTGTCATGCATATTGTCTACCATTTTTGTATAGTTATAGTTAGAGCGTGCGGTAGCTCACCCACATGCTCGGTTATAGCCTTGTATATCATCCGATGTTGGGTGCCACGTAGTGCACCTTCCAGCTGGGAAGCGGCTATGCTCAAGTTATAATGATCTTGGTCTCCGCCATAATCTTCTAGAGTGATTCTGCACCCCGGGAAAGCTGTAAGTAATGCTTGCTCTATTTTCTCTGCTGCAATAGCCATGTTATTACCTCGTTGTTATTTGAGTGCGAACTAATCTTTAGCTCTTTCTATGTATTGCCTATCCGTAACGCGCACAATCACCCTATCTCCGACGTTTATGAAAGGAGGTACCATAACGCGTACTTTGTTATCTAATATCGCTGGTTTGTAAGATGAAGCTGCGGTCTGTCCTTTTACTACGGGTTCGCATTCAGCGATAGTGCAAACCACAGTTTCAGGTAGCTGCACTGTTACCGGCTCTTGTTCATAAAACTCAATGCCTATAACCATATTCTCTTGTAAGAACGGTAATTGCTCACCTATTAGGTCTTTAGATATTATCATTTGTTCGTAGCTTTCCTGGTCCATAACCTGCAAATGCTCACCATCTTCATAAAGAAACTGGCAATCTCGCAGGTCTAAGTGGGCTTTTTCCACGGTTTCACTACTGCGAAAACGGACGTTAAGTTTAGTGCCATCACGCACATCCTTCATCTCTACCTGCATATAAGCACCCCCTTTACCTGGTTGCGTGTGCATAGTTTTTAACACTTTCCACAGCCGCCCCTCGTGCTCTAATATATGCCCAACCCTTATATCATTAGCGTTGATTGTCATTGATCACTCCATAAACAAAAGTGAGCACATGATAGCAGTAACCTTATTTAAGGTCAATTGAGATCTCGTTTTGGCGCTGGGCTGTGTATAGGTCTGTGGTTATAGTATCTTACTATGTGTGGGTACCCGGTTTTTATGATAAATGCGCTTGTTATTTTCTCATATTTAATATATTATGAAAGATATATAATTGAATTATGCTCCGGAGGTGGGGTGAATGAAATAGAGATTTATATTGGAGCACTGATTATCACGGTTTCTCTGATATTAGCTTGGGTATATTATGCGCGGAACTTGCACCTGGCTAACAAAAATCAAATTTTAACTGAAACAATAGCTATCAACACTACTGTCAACAACCTGGCCGAGGTATTGCGTAACGAAAACGACTTACATAGAGCACTGGATTGCTTGCTTTCAACCATAAACAACCTAGTAGGAGCAGATGGGATTCTTATTGTGCGGCAAAATGGAGAGATGCAGCGCATTCTCGCTGAAACCTATAGCAATGCAAAGCTGCGGGCCTTTTTCATAAATCATACCATAGATAACAAAGCGATGATTGAGGCTGCACAAAGTAAGGAAATGGCTGTGGTGCATTATACCATGGGTAGCAATGAATACCTCAATAGCGTTGTTATCGGCCAAAATAGCAATGAAGGAGATGTTATTATAGTGACTCATATAATAAGTGATGTTGCGGTGTCTATATCTGAGCTTGGGCAGTATAACAGTAAATTATTACAGCATTTGAGCCAGTTCGTGATGCTGGCGCTTAAGCTTAATAAACAACGCGAGTTGGATGAGTTAATGGGGCAGAAAGAGGAGAGTGACCGGCGCTCTGCAGAGCTGGCGGCTCGCCTAGAACAAGAGCTAGAGTATAAAGAATTACAAAATGACTTTATCAGCATGGCCTCACATGAGTTCCGCACACCCCTTGCAGTTATTAGTTCTTCTATTTATATAATACAGCGGCAGATTAAATCTTTATATGAAGGGTGGAAAAAAGTAGTAACTGCAGAGGGAGACCAGGTAGTCCTAGCTGAGCTTACTAATCAAGAAGCACAAGAGAAGAATGAGCATGGATATCAGAAAACTATAGAGTTGATCAACAACATCAATTCCTACGTAAACCACCTTTCCGGCATGATTGGTTCTACGCTTAAAATGGCTATCATGGATGAAAAGGGAATACAGAATAGTATAGAGCCTATCGATTTAGGGGAAAGAGTACAAGCTGTGATAGGTAAACTCCAGCATTTGCGCGGAGATGTGGCAATTGAGTATAAAAATAATGCTCAAGGAGAGAAAATATTGTTTGATTCAGGTAACTTGGATCATGTGTTAACTAACCTAGTTTCCAATGCTATTAAGTATTCTAAAGCCAATACTAAAGTGGAGGTGTTGGTTAAATCGGCGTCTAAAAATTCGGCAAAACTCATAGTTAAAGACCATGGTATAGGTATACCAAAAGAACAAGTGGATAAATTGTTCGCTAAATTCTTCCGTGGCCATAATACCACTGGAATAACGGGAATCGGTGTGGGACTTTATGTAACCAAAAAGTTACTAATTCTGAATCATGCTGAAGTTGATGTAGAGAGTACTGAAGGTGTTGGCACTACCTTCACGGTCACTTTTAAAGCCGAACCCAAATCTCTACAGTAATTATAGTCAGGAGACCACTATGTCAGACAAGTCGGATATTAGGATTATGTGCATAGAAGATGAGATGAACCTTCGGCTCAACTTAAGTGATATTATACGTAGTGAGGGCTATACTGTGCGGGATTTTGCAGATGGTGCGGACGCCATGGATTTCTTGCACACTGCTGGTGGGGTTCTACCAAATTTGATTATTGCGGATATAAATATGCCTCAGATGAATGGGTTAGAGTTTATACGCAGAATGCATGCGATGGGTGAGCAATATCAGAGTATACCGGTGATTATGCTTACCGCTATGGCGCATGAGCAATATAAAAGTAAAGCCGAGTTGTTAGCTGTACAAGAATACCTGATTAAACCAGTGGATTATGACTTGTTACTGAGCAAAGTTGCAGCATATGTATAGGATTGCTATAGTGCCCAGCGAGAGCGGGGCTGGAAGGTAAGCTCATCAACAAGGCCTAACTGCAAGCGCTCTACGCCAACCCAGGCTATCATTGCTGCATTGTCGGTACATAAATTAAGGGGAGGTGCAACTAGTTGGTAGCTATGTTTTTCTATATGCTTGCTCAAGCGAGCACGGATGCTTTGGTTTGCGGCAACTCCTCCGGCGATAACTAGCCTGTTCTCATGAGAGCTGGATAAACGCCGTTTTATAGCCACTTCTACCCGACTAATAATAATTTGTACAATAGATTCTTGAAAAGAGGCGCAGATATCGGCAATATCTTGTTGGGTTAACGGCTGTATGCTGTCGATAAGCCTTTTTGCGGCGGTTTTTAAGCCAGACAAAGAGAAGTTGCAGTGTCCTTTATCGTTAGAAAAAGGTTTGGGTAAGTCAAACTTATAGGGATTGCCGACTCTGGCGAATCTCTCTATAGCAGGGCCGCCTGGATAACCAAGCCCCAAGCCGCGAGCCACCTTATCAAAGGTTTCGCCAATAGAGTCGTCTACTGTTTGTCCTAAAAGGCGGTAATGACCTACTGATAAGGCCTCTAGTATCTGGCAGTGCCCTCCAGAAACTAGCAATAATATAAACGGAAATTGCACATCGTTAGTCAGTCTAGCGGTTAAGGCATGGCCTTCTAAATGGTTAACGGCTATTATAGGCTTATTCAGGGCTGCTGCTATGGCTTTGGCCATCATACTGCCTACCAATACTCCGCCTATTAGGCCAGGTCCGGCAGTGACGGCAATAGCCGTAATATCATCCCATGATGCGCCTGCATTGTCCATGGCGGTTCTAATAGTATGAGGTAGGTTCTGTAAGTGGCTACGGGAAGAGATCTCCGGGACCACGCCGCCATAAGGTTGATGCTCTGCTAATTGCGAAGTGACGATGTTTGCTAAAATCTGCCGATTTTCAGTAACTATAGCAGCGGCGCTGTCATCGCAACTGGATTCTATACCTAGCACTGTTATAGGTTTATCGCGCTTTGGTGAGGTCATAGACAAGCTCTTCAGCTGTGTTGATGTCAATGTTTTTGGTTTCCCCAGTGGCTCGTGTCTTTAGTTCTACCATCCCAGATTCCAAGCCTTTTGGTCCTATTACCACCTGCAATGGCAGGCCCAAGACATCCATTTTAGCGAATTTTGCTCCAGCGCTATCGCTAGTGTCATCATATAACACATCAATACCTTTAGCTTTTAGCTGATTATATAGGTTTGTAGCAGCTGAATCGCATCTGGGATCACCGACTCTAACGTTGATCAAAGCCACTTCGAAAGGTGCTATGCTTTTAGGCCATACAATACCTTTATCATCATGGCATGCCTCTATTATTCCTCCCACCAAACGAGACACACCTATTCCATAACAACCCATGTCTGGATAAACCAAGCTGCCGTCTTGGGCTTGCACTTGTAAACCCATAGATTTACTGTATTTGGTGCCAAGATAGAATATATGGCCAACTTCAATGCCACGCTTAGTTTCTAGCTGGTCAGCTGGACATGGGCATTTGGCCGCGTCATGTTTTTCTTCTTCGGCGGCGTAGAACTGATTGATACCCGCAAGTGTAATATCTCCTGTGCTCAGGTAATTCTGCAATCCTTGCTGGCAGTATATTTGGCTCTCACCAGTATTCGCTAAGATATGGAATTCATGACTATAATCTCCACCCATTGCGCCAGTGCTGGCAGCTACAGGAATTGCGGTTAGTCCCATACGCCTATATGCCTTTAGATAGGCAAGCAGCATAGCTTCGTAGGTTGCAAGTGCTGATTCTTTTCCAATGCTAAAGGAATAAGCATCCTTCATGAGGAATTCCCGGCCGCGCATGACTCCAAAGCGTGGGCGAATTTCATCGCGGAATTTCCAGCCTATTTGGTATACAGTTTGTGGCAAAGATTTATAGGACTGTATGCATTGTTTGAGTAAGCTGGTCACCAATTCTTCCGCAGTGGGGGTAAATACGAGCCGATGCTGGTGTCTGTCCTGCATTTTCAACATCTCATTGTTTAGGTCGTCGGCCAGGCCATAGCGGCCGGATTGCTCCCATAGCTCCACAGGCTGGATGCAGGGCATCAATATTTCCTGAGCGCCTATGTTATTCATCTCCTCTCTGACGATCTGCGCCACTTTTTGCAATACTTTTAGTCCAATAGGTAGCCAGCTATATATGCCGCTTGCGACCTGCTTAACCATGCCAGTGCGTAGCATAAGCTTATGAGACACTATGCTTGCTTCTGCTGGATCGTCCTTAAGTACTGGGATTAATGAATGCGTAAGTTTTGTCATGGACTTGCCTAGTAGGTGGTTGATCACTGAGATAAAATTTGATATAATTTAGCAAATAATGATGTAAACCGCAACAGTGACTTATGGCCGAAAGCAACAAAAAATTCGAAGCGCTAAAACGTGAGCTGTTAAAAGACACAGACCTTGCTTGCGAGCTGATTGCGCATTTGACGGGACAGGATGTGCATCTTGTGCAACGCTTGCCGCCTGACGAGCTATTTGAGTATTTATCATACTTATTGCAGCAGGAAAAGAAAAAAGATCTAGATTTGCACTGGCGGCATAATAAAAGCGCAGAGGAGTTGCAAGCTAACAACAGTCATGCATATGTGCTTGAAATGCGCGGGTTAATTGCAAATTCACGCGCCCGCAGTAAGAAATTTGGTGCCAAGCCAGTAATTTATGAGATGTTGCGTTTACTTTCAGGGTTAGCGATCGCGCAACAGGTGAGAAATCCTGGGCGTTCTAGTACCTCTCTGGGCAGTAGTGTGGAGGAAAATCAATTGCAACCGGTAGTTAATGTGCGGCCGCTGCTGAGTAAGCCCCACGTGGTACAGGTGATGATAACTAACGAACCTCCTCGGGATGTGTTTAAGAAATAACAAAGGTGCCCATTATTTTGGCAATTGCCGCGTCAATTTTTTATCACTCCCATTTTATTTGCAGGCTTTTCTTGCGCTACTTCCGCCAAAGTTTTACTAAAACTGCTTAGGCGATTGCAAAGATTGCTTAGCAGAGTCGTAGTTTCATCTTTGATACTTGGATTGCTGGGCTCAATAGTCTTCTGCTGTTTTACCGTTGATATTGCCTCTAACACCCTTTCTACTATTATTTCCATTAGATTTCGTTCGCGTGGTTTTTTCTGTTCTTCGCCGCCTAATTCATGCCTTATATCACCATTCGTATGTTCTGAAGCAAGGTGTTCTGATTGCCACACGATTAAATATGCTGTTGTCATGATAAGGATTGCTATGACTCCAAGAGCAGTTGCGCCCATAAACTGTAACCCAGCTTGATCCTTTAGCGCTGTTTTAAACGCTTGGTGCTGAGCCCATTCAACTGCATACTGCAGATTTGCTTGCTCAAGTGTCAGCCCATTCCAGTCTATACTAGGAGAGAAAGCCGTGTTCATAGCCAACTTACGTGACGCTTTATGGTCTATAAATAAGGCTACCGCGCCGCCCATACTGCCGATCCCTGCTAGGTAAGACAATACAGTAAGCACAGCGCCCCCAGTCCTCCATATTTTCACCTTTTCGCGATAGCCGTCTTGCTGAGCTAGAATGTTAGTCATAGCTTCCTCTAGATCCTTATCTATGCCTTCGTTAAGCTGCGTCATAGCATCTTCTAGCTTTTTTATCGGATCTCCCAATGAGGTATTTAACGCTAGCATCATGTTCGTTATAAGCTCAGGTTCAACGTTACCCCTTAACCGTTTGATCTTGTAATCATACTCAAGGGAAGAAAAATTGATGTGCGGCTTGGTCTTGTTAAGCTCTGCAATGATTTCTTCGGAATATGAAATCGGCCCAAGATAGTTGAATTTATTCTGCTTTTCACTGTACTTAATATATACCTTGGAATAAACTTTCCCCAAAGTTTGATCATGTTGCACAATGGTAGTCATAGCCTTGGCTATCTCCTCTCTACAGCTCTTTTTGAGCGCGTCTAATATTTTAGCCTGCTCTTTTGCTTCTACCTTATATCCTACGCTGCTCAGCTGGTGATGCAGGGTTCTACTAGCGTTTTCTACAACTCGATTGCATCTATTTTTGTATATTCCAGCGTATAACTCATCGAATTTCATATAATCCTCTTTTTCGTTATATCTGGCCTGGATATTACCATGATTCGTTGTAGAATGCAACGTAACCGTTTTATAACGCGAGAAACAAAAATTGCTTGCGCAATAAAATATTTACTGTACCCTGGGCAGGAAAACCTAAATGAGTAAATATCATGATCAATGCGGCGAAAAATCAAGAAACCAGTCAAGAAATACTGTTATTGACAAAATTGGAAGCGCTTTTGCCAGGGATAAGTAGTGGGGCTAGTGAAGTAGAGACTGTGCATGCCTTCGCCAAGATTTTAGCAGAGCATAAGGATGAAATGGAAGACATGCTATTGGAACTGTTATGTGAGGAAAGCTTAGTTAGATACTTCGGAGTTACTAACCAACCGATAAAAGATGAGGAAATAGAGGCAGCGTTAGAGAGCTGGGATGAGATCTATGTTGATGATATTGTAGATATGGACGAATCGGAAGAAGATAGTGAGGTAGAGGAAGATTTTGAAGACATAATCCAAGACCCTAGGGTCGAAGAACTACTACTGCAATTACAGCAAGTAGAGGTTGAAGACCAAGAGCGCATACTGGAGATAGAGAAAAAAATTAGTGCTATATGTGAAGAATTGCAGCCTGAAACAACTGCAATAAATAAGGCGCTTGCTGAAATATTAGGCTCTATAGATGAATCAACATTAACCCAGCTTATTGTGAGTACCTTAGCATCTTACGAAAGTACAATGGCAGTTGAGTGGTTATTGCATATGTTGTATTGCATGCGCCCAAAGCAAGCTTCTAAAGGCTTTATCGAGATGCTGAGAATTGCTATAATCCCTTGCATAGATCAGGAAGCAGTGCCCATGAAAACTTTAACTAAATTGGCGGTCACAGGTGGCTACCACAATAGCGTAGAAGCTCGCATTGCGGCAGTAAAAATAGTGCAGTCCTTAAGTGCAGTTGAGATTATAACAGCTACTGCGATGGCGCAATTTGCTGCCCAGGTTATTGGTGAGATTTTGCGGAACTGCGATTATACGATATCAAACGAAGATAGCGCGGTTATAGATGAATTGTTATTTGGAGCGGCAAAGTTGATACCGATGGAAACCGATGCGCTGTGCAGTAAATATGGGCCAAAGCTCAGTGATGATATAAAAGCAAAAATTAAGTTATGGCGTCAAGGCCGGTTACACCTATGCAGCTCAACTATTAGGCGCGATGTAGCAAATATGAATGGTCTGCTAGAGCAGGGCTTCCTACACGCTTGGATAGGTAGTGACGATTGCGGACACGCCGAGCACAATCATCATGAAAAAGAGATGGCTAATAGCTAATTACTGTAGACGAGCAGAGTAACCGCTATGCTCTAAGACCGTTTTGTTTAAGCTATCGCGGAAGGCGTCTTGGAGAAAAAACATGATCTGATGATTGGTCATCTCTCTAATCCTAGTATCTTTGCGGCACTGGTTGAAATATTGCCGTAAATTTTCTACCAAGTGGGTGGCAAACATAATCAAATCAGGGTTGCCAGAGTTTACTTGTTGCGACTCGATATCGTGTTTGCCGCTCAAGTCTTCGTGGGTACATATTTGCCGCAATGTACATAGTCCTCGATAGAATGAACTGTTTACGAAGCTTGCCTCTATTTGCTGGAAAATGTGTAGGATGATTAGAAAGTCACTCAATGGATAGCTAGCAGTCACTGAGCGCAACATCATTTCACCTTTTTCCACAAACTCAGGTCCGGTAAACCCAGCTTTATCAAGGTTTTGTAGCATGATGCTTAAGAAATCCTGTATGTGTAGGGCAATTAGTGCGAGCGGCTCTGATCCAAGTTTTGCAGCTAAATTTTGCGATAATTGGTCTTGTTCAGATTGCGACTCTAATACATTTACCACCATAATACACCATCCTTTAGGGCATTATTAATTACACTCCCAATGCTCGCATGCTGCTGGTTAACAAAGGGTTAAGAGCGTGAGGTCTACCCGGCCTGCCGGCGCACCCTATAGCTAATTGCCTCTGACACATGTGATATAGACACATCTTCCTGATTTTCAAGGTCAGCGATGGTCCGTGCCACACGCATCACTCTATGTACAGCTCTTCCGGAGAGATGAAATTTTTCCGCATAGTTGGCCAATAGCTCTCGTGAACTTAGGTCAAGCTGTACGGCCATGCTCAACAAATCTCCGTCTATGTGTGCGTTGAGCTTAACTGCTTTATCGCTATATCGAGCTCTTTGCGTGGCCCTTGCAGTATAAACCCTATTGCGCACTACCTCTGAAGTTTCCGTGTTGTCCTCGGCCTTTGCTAGCATTAAGTTAATTTGTGGTACCACTATGGCCAAATCGAATCGGTCCCATAAAGGCCCTGAGATGCGGTTTTGGTAGTCTTGAGCACAACGTGGTATCCTAGTGCAATTGGCGTGATTAGTGCCAAAATACCCACATTTACACGGGTTCATTGCCGCTACCAGCATAAAGTCCGCAGGATAAGTAACGTGTGCGTTTACTCGGGCTATTGAGATTGTGCGTGATTCCATTGGCTGGCGCAGGGATTCTAACACTTCGCGCTGGAACTCCGGTAACTCGTCAAGAAAAAGTATGCCGTGGTGTGCTAGAGTTACCTCGCCCGGTTGCCCTTTTCTGCCACCACCTACCATAGCGGGCATGGATGCGGAGCTATGGGGGTCACGGTAGGGGCGTTTATTTACCAAGCCCTCTTCTTTATTGAGTATGCCTGCAATACTGGCGATAACACTCACCTCTAGTATTTCTTCAGCCGACATTGGTGGCAATAATCCGGGCAGCCGGCGTGCCAACATAGATTTGCCAGAGCCAGGAGGGCCGATCATTAGCAGATTATGGCCCCCAGCCGCTGCAATCTCAAGGGCGCGTTTGGCGAATTTCTGGCCTTTTATATCCTTTAAATCTGGGTATTGTTCGGCTGGTAATGCCAAATTCGCAGGCGTCACATTCATCATCTTTTCTCCAGAGAAATGCTGCATAAGTTGGGTTAAGTTGCATGGCGCCAATATAGATTTATTGCCTGACCATGCTGCTTCGGCTACATTAGTCGCCGGGCATATCAGTCCTTTGTTGCGTGATACAGCGGCAATAGCTGCGGGCAAAACGCCGTTGACAGGCATGATAGAGCCATCTAGAGATAGTTCCCCAATTATCAAGTATTCGCTAATTTCCTCGTATGGCACCATATCTAATATTGCGAGCAAGCCCAGAGCTATTGGCAAATCAAAATGGCTGCCGTCTTTGACCAAATCGGCTGGCGCCAAATTTACGGTGATCCTTTGGTATGGCAAGCTGATGGAAAGACTAGCAAACGCTGACCAAACCCTTTGTTTTGCCTCAGCTACCGATTTATTGGCTAGCCCTACTATGCTAAAGGAAGGCATCCCGCGAGCAATTTGCACCTGCACAGCCACATCTTGTGGCTCTATGCCTGAAAAAGCTAACCCATGCAGGATTACGGTGCTGTTGTTCATTGCATTACCTCAAACTTCTAGATTATATGAAAAGATAATTGCCACGCGGTTCCATTGACGGTGTATAGCGATATTATTTCTTTTTGACTGGCGGGCTTGTAAAAAACGTTCGCCGCCGAAAACAAAGTCCAAATCAAATTTTCTTGTGCCAAGAGCTAGGCCAAGCTTCAGGTATATGCGGTCAAGAGCTTTGCTTGCAATATAAGGGAACTGCCACCTAGATGTGAGTGCATCTTCATCTAAGAGCTGCCGTGTTTGCATATGCATATTACGCGGTATGTTAACCAGGCCCATAATCCGGTAAAAACCTAGAGCTAGTTCGATGTCTTGTAAAATCTTTAAGCCCAGTTTCATATCAAGCCGTCGCTCAAAATGTTTGAGGCGTGGGTATAGTTTATGCAGTAGGCTGGTTTCAAAATATAAATAGTACTTATAAGTATGAGCGAGCGGTATTGTGCGGCCATAAGCTATTGCAACTCCAGCCGCCTCCGCTTCTTGGATGTAATAGCGCGCTTGAGGGTAATAAAAGCCAGTTTGTAGAATAAGCCGGAGGCTAGCGCTATCCCAAGCACCCCTAGAGATAGATGTGGCCAAGCTTAGTTTATTTTGTGCCACAGTGTAGTGGTGGCGATCAAGGGGCTGGATGCCTTGTTTTATAATATCTTCCATGTTCCAAGTGACGGTTTCGTAGCTAAATGCTACGTTATTAGCCAAGCCTATGTTTAGCTTAGATTCTGTGACATCGGTGTATAGCTTGGCTGAGCTAGTGCCATAGTCTGCATCTATATATTGCAGCTTAATCGGCGTTTCTTGGATTATGGATAGCCGCTTGTTTTGCACCCCTTTAGTTGCAATCCAGGCATAAGCCAAGCAAATTTCTACTGCAAACCCAAGGGTAAATATAAGGGTTGTTATAAAAAGTGCGATAATACGCAGCATAAACTCCTTCCTTATTACTTTTATGGCGTTGCCTGGATAGTATGGCTTTGTTAATTCAAGGTCAACACTTTTTTCTTTTTTATAAAGAGTGCTCTATACCATATGTGAATAATATGCTATAATTAGCCCATTATTAACAATAACTTGATAGGTTTATATGACTTTGAGACTGATATTTAGGGCACATGCGCCTGCTATAGGCGTGCTCCTTGGGGCCGGTGCCTTGGCAACGGGTGCTGGGCTAGCGATAGCTGGACATGAAGCTGCGCTTATTGCAGTGGGTGGCTCTAATCTGTCCATGGTGCTGGCCTTGAGCGGTGCCAGCTTGATGCTGCTGATGTCGGCGATATGGATTGCACAGGATACGAAAGTGAGGAAAGACTGTGGACACCCTGGTAATAATTCGCCGTTGGGTTTCGCAGTGTTTCTTTTCCTATGCTCATCAATTATAGGTGCTGGTATTTATTATGGTGCTATACACCATGGCGTAGGCGCAGCTTTGGCCTTAACAAGCTTGACAGCCGAACAATCGTTGCTCACTCAAGCCGGGATAGCCTTCGCTGTGTCAATGGGGGCATTTGGACTGATGCATACTTCAGATACCGCGTCGAAAATGACTAAGCGTCAGCAGACTCAAGCTAGCGCAGTTGCGCAGCGGGAAAGGCGACCAGCAGTTGCACCAGTTGCACCAGTGACATTAGAGCAAGCGTTTAAGGCAGACTGGATGCAGATTATACTCAAGAGTTTCGGTTTTAGCATAGCGCCGACATCAGCTCTTGTTGGCCCGGTGCTCTCTCTATATATGGGTGGTGCCGCTGCAACTACTGCAGAAGCTATATCCATGGAGGTTATTATCTCTATAGGTCTGCCTTATGCCGTGTTTATGACAATTCTAGCAATGACTGCAGGGGATATAAACCAAAGGAAGTAGTATCCGTAAAGAGTTACGGGAGCGGCGTATGTACTACATGCCAATTATATGCTATAATTGGCCCATTATTAACAATAACTTGATAGGTTTGTATGACTTTGAGGCTGACATTCAGGGCAAATGCGCCTGCTATAGGCGTGCTCCTTGGAGCTGGCGCCTTGGCGACGGGTGCTGGGCTAGCGGTAGCCGGACATGAAGCTGCGCTTATTGCAGTGGGTGGTTCTAATCTGTCCATGGTGCTGGCTTTGAGCGGTGCCAGCTTAATGCTGCTGATGTCGGCGATATGGTGTGCACAGGATACGAAAGTAAAGAAAGAATGTTATATTCCCGAAACAGAAGGCCCTATCCAAACTGCCATCAAGACACTTATGGTAGGAGCAATTTTATATGGTGGCCTTTGTTACGGAGGGTTACACCATGGCGTGGGCACAGCTTTGGCTTTAACAAACTTAACAGCTGAACAATCGTTGCTCACTCAAGCAGGATTAATCTTTGCCATAGCCATTGTGTTATCTGGACGGATGTTTAACATAAAGAAAGCACATGACATGACCACTGCAGAACAAGTATCGGTAAATAATATTGCGAAGCAACATCACCGAAAAGCGAGCACTGTTCCACCAGTGACATTAAAGGAAGCGTTTAAAGAAAAATGGGCCTACATAATGTTCAATAGTTTCTGCATTAGTCTGATTCCGACTACAGTTATTGTTGGTCCTGTGCTGTCCCTATGCATGGGTAGTGCAGCTGCCACTACTGCAGAAGCTATATCCATGGAGATTATTATCGCCATAGGTCTGCCTTTCGCACTAACGATGACAGTTATAGCAATGAAAAAAGGAGATATTAACCTAGTTCAGGCTACAAACTAGCATCTCGCAAGGAGCTGGCCTGGCGGCCAAATACTTCGTGACGCCAACCATGGTCTAGTTTAGTGCGTTGCTTGCTGGCAAACCGCAGTAAGTCGAGTTGGCTGGCAATAAAAGGTTCGGAAATTTTGTGTTCTGCTGCGGTGGTGCCTAATAATTCCTTCAGCATTGTAAATAACGGAGTTTTAACCATCCTACGGTTATCAGCAATAACGTCTCGCGCTATTGTTAGTTCTTCTGTAGTGGCTTCAAGCAGTAGTTCAGGCGGGGTCTGGACGAGTTGGCGCAAGCTTTCTCCAGGCACTTTGTTGCGGCCGCCTAGTTTATTATACTGAGTATTATTCTTTGGGAATAAAGCTGGTTTGCGCGCCAGTAACCCTAACATCGCATCAGGCATCACAAATATCCGGTTAAGATTAAGGCTAACTGCATATTGCTCTCGCCATTGCACTAGCCGGTAAGCGCGCGCTATCAGCTGCTCATCAATACTTGCAAGCCCTAGTTTACGCAAGATATCATAACAAGAGGCTGGGGATATAGCTGCGTTGATCATGCCATCACACTCCTGCTGTAACCAAGCCAACTTGCCAGCTTGCACTATCTCAGATAGCACCATAGGATATACATCTAGCAGATGCACCACATCGGCGATCGCGTAGTCCAATTGCTCTTGACGCAAAGGGCGCTGCATCCAATCAGAGAACTGCATATCCTTTGCTACTTGGATATTCAGATAATGGCGCACCATAGCTTCATACCCCGGCTGCCCGTGTGCGCCGGAGAACTGCATCGCCACTTGTGTATCAAACGCATTTGCTACCACTACAGAAAAAGCGCTATACAGGCCTTCTATATCTTGCCGACCTGAGTGAAAAACCTTGCAACACTTGGGATTCTGCAGTATATCAAACAGCGGCTGCAGCTCTTGCCGCGATAGCTTAAGAAGATCTACGGCAAAGGCTATTCCTGTGGCTGCCACTTGGATCAGGGACATTATGGGATAATAGCTGCGGGTCCGGCTAAATTCGGTGTCCACGGCAATGCACTTGTGGCCGGCAAGCTTCGCGCATAGATCGCGTAGAGTTCCAGCGTCAGTTACGTAAATCCCACTGCTTGAATTTGCAGTCTGAGCTAGGCCATCATCCATAAATTAGCTATTTGCTGCGTCGGTGGTTTCTTCAGAGTTATTAGCAGGCTCAGCTAATGCAGTGGCAAGCTTGTTGCTAGCGCGAATCTGCTTCTCAATTTCCGCAGCAATGTTTGGATGCTCGCGAAGATAGCGTTTCGCATTCTCACGGCCCTGGCCGATTTTTTCACCTTTGTATGAATACCAAGAGCCAGATTTTTCCACTAAATCTATATTGCTAGCGAGGTCTAATATTTCGCCAACCTTAGATATGCCGATTTCTCCTGATTGCTGATACATTATGTCGAACTCCACGGTTTTGAATGGTGGAGACACTTTGTTTTTGACCACCTTAACTCTAGTTTGGCTGCCGATCACGTCATCTTTATCTTTAATGGAGCCAACCCTTCTGATATCAACACGCACAGAAGCATAAAACTTTAAGGCATTGCCACCAGTAGTAGTTTCTGGGTTGCCAAACATAACGCCGATCTTCATTCTAATTTGGTTAATGAAAATGAGTATACAGTTAGAACGCGAAACGCTAGCGGTTAGCTTGCGCAGCGCCTGGCTCATCAGCCTTGCTTGCAGGCCCATGTGTGACTCACCCATCTCCCCTTCGATCTCAGCTTTTGGCACCAATGCCGCAACACTGTCCACCACCACCACATCAACTGCGCCAGAGCGTACCAAAGTATCAGCGATTTCTAGAGCCTGTTCACCGGTATCAGGTTGAGAAACAATCAAGTCGTTCACTTTTACTCCAATCCTGCTTGCATAGCCTGGGTCTAGTGCATGTTCCACATCGATAAACGCGCACACGCCGCCTTCTTTCTGTGCTTCAGCAATGCAATGCAAGGTAAGCGTCGTTTTCCCGGAACTTTCTGGGCCATATATCTCGATAACCCGGCCACGCGGTAATCCGCCAACGCCTAAAGCAAGGTCAAGGCCTAACGAGCCAGTGGAAATTGCGCCAATATCAACAGCCGTATGTTCGCTAAGCTTCATAATTGCGCCCTGACCATGCGCTTTTTTGATTTGGCTAACAGCGGCTTCTAGCGCTTTTGCTTTATCGACGTTAACTTTCTCAACACTAACACTCATATACAACCTCCATTTTGGCTTTGAAATTAGCAACGATTTTTGCAATAATGGTCGAACTTTGCAAGACATTATTTTTTTGAAGAGGGGTATAGAGTGGTGAATTTAAACGGGTGGCTATTGGTCAATAAACCTGAGGGATTAAGCTCTGCAGCAGCGCTTAACCATATTAAGAAATATATAAAGCCGTCCAAAATTGGACATTCTGGTACGCTTGATCCATTTGCTACTGGAATACTGCTTGTTGGGGTGGGTGAGGCCACTAAGTTAATGCCTTACCTTATTGAAGCAGATAAAGGTTATGAGTTTGTGGTGCGTTGGGGCGAACATCGGGATACATTGGACATTACGGGAGAATTGGTGGCAACTTCTGCGCGCATACCTACGCAAGCAGAAGTCGAGAGCGTGTTGCCACGGTTTTTAGGGCAAACCCAACAGGAGCCGCCACAATTCTCTGCCATTAAGATTAACGGCAGACGTGCTTATTATTTTGCTAGAACTGGTAAAATAGTGCAGCTAGATACAAGGCCGGTTCGTATAGATAAGCTAGAGTTGATGGGGCACGGTGAAGGATTCAGCGCGTTTAGGGTGCAATGCAGTAAGGGGACTTATGTGCGAGCTCTGGCCAGAGATATCGCCCATGCCTTGGGTGCTTATTGCCATGTTATTGAGTTATCCAGGACTCGCCTTGGAAAATTTGTACTAAAGGATGCGATTACACTAGCATCTTTAGCAGAAATATTGCATAATGACGGTGCGAGTGGGCTGGGTGATCTTCTCATGCCCGTAGAACGTGTGCTGGACGACATCTTAGTGCACGACGTTGGCGAGTACGCCGCACGTTTGCTACGGCATGGTAGAGCAGTCATCGCTGAGGCCATCCAACCTGGTGACGGAGCTTTAGTTGCTGCTATGTGCGATGGAGCGCTGGTGGCGATTTGTCGCTTTGAGTCAGGGGGATTGCAGCCGATAAAAGTACTGAATTTATAAATTGAATAGGAGAAAGTGATGTCGATAACTAAAGAGAAGAAAGTAAAGTTAATTAAGGATTTTGCTAGAGGTAAGGATGATACTGGGTCTGCAGAGGTGCAGTGCGCTATTATGACTGCGCGTATTACCGAGCTTACTGAGCATTTTAAGGCTAACCCAAAAGATTTTCAATCGCGCCGTGGGTTGATTGCGATGGTGAATAAGCGTCGTCGTCTGCTCAATTACTTGAAGAGTAAAGATGTTAGCCGTTATAAAGAAGCGATTTCTAGATTGGAGCTGCGTAAATAGCGCGTTTCCCCTTGCTAATCTATGTGATTTTTTCATCTTGCGTTGTCACCCTGGCCTCAAACCGGGGTGACAAGTAAGTAGTCTTGTGCTACGCTGAGGGGTATATAGTTTAAACCTATTGAACTTAAATGAACGAGGGCGGTGTGCAGCAGCAGTTTAAATTTAGCCAAAAGCATCAGAAATTTGTTGAGGATTATAAAAATCAGTTTGACTGGTTTTACGATCCTCATAATAGACAACCAACATTGGATTCATGCCCATTGTTGCATGAGTTTGACAACTTGGTTAAATACGCCATGGAAGAATTTTTAGCTTTGGCGGCAGGCATTGTGTCTCCTGTAAAATTTGCAGCCGATCAACGTTCACTGGACGCAAGCACTACCCCATTGCTCACTGCGATTACTGTTTTAGAAGGTGGGGGTAATATTAAAGTGGCAGGCAGATCTTGTAATTTACAAAGTAGAAGCTGGACTATATACGCTGATAAAGCACCAAATACTGAACAACAAAGAAAGTTGCTAGAGATAAAAATGTTCAGCGATACTTTACCACAAGATTGCAGACCTCAATCGCATGTGACCGCGCATACCATAACTTTGAGTGCAGAAAGAACGCTGCAGCAAAATCAGAGATATAGAGATGTAACTGCAGAGGCCTGTAATGCTATTGTTCATAAGGGTCTCACGGATAAGTTAACTAATGATAGCCTCCCTACTGATCTTATCCAAATGGCTATGCAAGATCTGATATGGTTAGCCGCTAGCAAGGATCATAGGGCGCAGAATAATAACGTAGTAATTGGGCCAACTAGGGCTCTGGCGCTTGTGTATGAATTGATTAATAAGTACGCGCCTGCTGCATGGGAGGGTGCTATTAGCAACCCATGGCTTGATCATTACGACAAGTTAAGAGAGCTCGCTACAGCTATGGGGCGTATGGTTAACGCCACTCCAGAGGAAAGCCAGCGTATTGCCAAAGATACCTTGCATGCGCTTTATCCCAACAGTGCAAAAGCACAGAGGGGTGCAAAGGTTGATGTGGCCGCCACTTCCTTCTTTGCAGAAATGCGCAACACTTCTAATGCTTCTACAAAAAGTAATAAATATGAAGTGATGAAAGCTAACATCTCCGCTGCCGCTGTAATAATGGGAGAACGCGCTCAAGCCAATGGATTACAATTTGCTTCTGATGATGAACGCAAGGCCTTTGTAAATAACTTAGCTGAATGCATGAATGCAGAATTAGGGAAAAACCCATATGAGTTGTATAAGGAACTTGGTGGCAGTGCTGGCTGGGAAAAACTACCTGATCACTTGGCTGCAGGCCTATCGCCTAGATTACAACAGAACTGGGTTACATATACAGGTCAGGACGCTAATTGGAATGGATTGTACTACGGTTTATCTGGATCCATAAATAATTTGCGCAACGCAGGAGTGAGAGAAAATTTCACTGGCGCAGAATTCAATTCGATATTTGAAATTGAAGTATTTATACGCAAAAAGCTCATTCAAGACTGCAAAACTTTATTGCAAAATAAAAGAAAGGGCAATGCACCCTTTACAAAAGAACAAATCAACAAATGTGAGCTCGCAATTCTTGAGCAAGAGAGTATAGTGGCAGCAATGGAAGTATATAGCAATGACAAGAACACTCAGATGTACTTGGCAGCTGCGCTCACAGGCTTATTTGGTGGTATTCTTGGCCTTATATTAGGTGTTGGCGGTACTGCAGGGGTGGGGACTGCAGCATCAGAAACTTTCAGGCAGGCGTTGGATGATTTATTGTTGCATGGTAGTGTGAAAAAGTTTGTAGATGGGCTAACTGCGAATAACCCGATATTGATTATCACTATACTTGCCGGTGTTATAGGGGCAGTTGGCTTATTTGGTGGATTAATTGTGACTGGTCAAGCAGGCGGCCGGTTAGGAGGCGGAGCAGAAACGCTGGATATAATTAATAAACAGTGCGATAAGGCAATCTTGGAGCATGTAACTAGTGCTAAACCACAGGTAGCGCAGCTTTAAAGAAATAAAATTAGGGGATTAAGGGCAGGGGCCTACGCGCTACGTGTTCAAACGCCACCTATTACCCCCCCCCTTCCACTATTTATCACATCAGGTTATATCGGCATCATAGAAATTTGATTGAGTGTTCATATGAACAGCCTATGGAAAAAAGTAATCACAGTAGCGAAGCGATGCTTTGGCGCCATCAGCAGAAGTATAGGGCGTTGTTGTGAGAGGACAATAGTAACCATGAGAGAGGCCATTGTCGCTGATAATGCACCCAGGCTTAGACCGACTGTGATGTGGGGGCGGGCCGTGCGTTCCGTGTTCTACAGTCCAAAAACACGCATAATAGCGATGCTACAAGATGGATACAATTCAGCCTTCATCAACAGATTACCTCAAACGCTTCAGCAGCGCCGTATTTTGCGGCCTCAACGACGGGCAGCTAGCACTAGGCTTCAACAGTCTAGCTGGCTCTCCGTCCTTGGGATGCCTGCAATATCCTATATTCTCGAGTACGAGAAGCATGGTTTATTGCGGTTTTCAGCGCCACTTTTCGTGCTGATTATCCGAAGCTATTTACTATAGGAAACTGTTCGCCAATAATTAAAAACACGCATAGGTGTGAACCAATCTTAACGCCGTAAATCATAGCATCTTCTAAAAGCAGCTAAAACGCTGAGGTGCTGGCAAGGCATTTTCATGAGGCGGCCCCTGTGCTTAATGGGGAATTGCGTATTCGCTCTAACTGTGCTACACGTATGCGGTGTATTTTTCCTATGACGGCGCCGTTAGCGCTGCCTAAGGATTTACACAGCTTTTTTAAATATAAATCCTGAAAGGGGGTTTATCAATTGGTACAGGTTAAATTTAATAGCGTAGAGCAGGCTCTAAGGAAGCTGAAAAAAAGCATGCAGCTTGAAGGCATCTTCCGGGTTATGCGTATGAAGAAGGCTTATGAAAAGCCGTCTGAAAGACGCGTACGTAAGCAGAAAGAATCGGCTCGTAGGCGCATTAAAATCGCGTATAAAAGTAGGGAAGCGCGATAGATGAATCTACCATTTGGAATACGCTAGTGGAGTAGGCAACCCCTAGTTCCCTAGCGTATGACTTTATTCTTGTCATTCCAGCGAAGGCTGGGACCCAGGATAGTTATAAAGCTACCTTGTGGACCCCGGACTTCGCCGGGGTGACATTGGTAAAGCTTAAATCGCAGCCAATAGCTCGCGTGCTCTTTGTTTGAGCAGTGCTGGCGCATCTGCGTTTTCTTCCAGCTCTAGCAGCATATGTTGCGCTTTTTCAGCTTCATTCTGCTGAATGTAGAGCGAGATCAATAATTCTTGCGCAGACGCCTTAAATGCTGACTCGTACTGCCCTTCTATGTATTCTACGAGCATCTTAATAGGCTCATCCAAAGATTCTGGTTTGTTCATCAATGTTGTGGAAATCTGCATATAGCGAGCATAATCACGAAAGTGCTTATCAAAAGAAGAATCGTCTGCAACTTTCTTATACATCTCCATAGCGCGTTTGAAATCCTTCTTATAGCAGTATATAGAAGCTAGATGGATCGACGCCATGCCAGCATAGTTGCTCTTGTTTTCATTGGCGAGCAACTCCAACTTGCTTATCCCCGCATCAGTTTCTTGGGCGCGAATCTTCATTAGTGCTTCCATAAATTGAGCACCTTGGCGATTTTGCAGTTCCTCTAAATGCGCAAGATACCAATGGCGCGGTAGTGCAACAAGGACAAACAGCAGCAGGGCAGCGCCTAAAACTTTAGCTCCCCTATAAGCCAAAGCCTGCAATCTTTGTTCGCGTATATCCTCTAAAGTTTCGGTAAGCAAATCAGCCATCAGATCATCCTCTTGAAAGTTACAGTTAGCTTTATACCCTAGCAAAACGGGTATGGCAATATGTTTTTCAAGGGTTACGATTTTGCTTGTCATACCCATGTTCCTGGCAAAGTTTGATCGCGGGAAGGAGCACTTATTAATAAAGCCAACTGCACTATATTTGGGTAGTACCTTCAGCTCAAATTTCAGTCGAAACCTTTTGGCAAGGTTTATTCACTATTATCTATCATTTGGGTACTAGAGATTTCAGTAGCTATATGTTACCCTGAACAGTGCTAATTATTTGATAGAAACGCAGGGAGAATAGCTTGCAGAACAAAGAGCAAAATAGCCAATCACCGTTAAAAGAGACATTATTATCATGTCGCGTTATGCTAAAGTTCGCGCTGGTCTTCGGCGCGATAATCAATATCCTCATGCTCACTACTCCGCTTTATTCTATGCAGGTTTTGGACCGCGTGATCTCCAGTCATAACGTGGATACCCTGTTGATGCTTACCATAGTAATCATCGCCGCTCTCACTCTTCTAAGTCTAATCCAGATGGGACGTGCCTTTGCGCTAAATAAAATGGGTGATTGGTTTGAGCGGCAACTTTCCAATTCAGTATTTGCTAACTCTGTGACCATGTCTTTGATGGCGAAAAACAGTATCGGCAGCCAAAAAATACGCGATCTACAAACAATTAAAACATTCTTAATCAGCCCGCAAATAGTGGCTATGATCGATACTCCTTGGGCGATTATCTTTATCATCGTACTATTAATCTTACATATATGGATTGGGGTGCTTGCTATACTTGGGGCTTGCATACTAGTATTTATGGCTATCATCACAGACAGACTCACGAAAGACTTAATTGAGTCCAATATAGATATCGCGATGAAAAGTAACCGCCAAGTTGAGCAGGTTACTAGAAACGCTGAGGTAGTGCATGTTATGGGGTTAGTTGGAAATTTAATCCGCAGCTGGCAACATATAAACTTAAGAGTCCAACATACCCAATCAGTAGTGCGCCGCCGACAAATAATACTAGAAGAGATCACCAAATTCATACGCCTATCCTTGCAAATCGCAGTTACTGGCATGGGCGCTTATCTAGTAATCCACGGCGAGATTACTCCAGGTACTATTATTGCGAGTTCCGCACTTATTGGGCGAGCTCTCGCTCCGTTTGACCACTTTATGGCGGCATGGAAAGGATATATTAATTTTAAAAAGGCATATATGCGCCTTGACAAGGGGTTTGACATAGTCAAGCTCAAAGCTAGCAAGATGTCACTGCCTCGGCCAGAGGGCAAATTGCTGTTTGAAAATGTTTATTTTTCTCATCAAGGTTCTCAACAACATGCACTCAAAGCTATCAACTTCGGCTTAGAACCTGGAGATATTCTTGCAGTAATTGGCCCTAGCGCTTCTGGCAAAACCACCATTGCCAAGCTTATAGTGGGTGCATGGCAGCCTACTATCGGTACTGTGCGCTTAGATGGCGCTAACCTTAAGGATTGGAACCACGACGAGCTAGGCCAGTATATTGGCTATCTACCTCAGGATGTAGAACTTTTTTCCGGCACTGTAAGAGAAAACATAGGCCGTATGAACCAAGATGCAGAGTCTGAAAAGGTCATAGAAGCAGCCCAAATAGCTGGTGTGCACCAAATGATTTTGAATCTACCACAGGGATATGATACAGAAATTGGCTTTGATGGCTCAATTTTGTCCGGAGGCCAGCGGCAACGAATTGCCTTAGCTCGCGCTTTCTTTGCATCACCGCAATTTCTTGTATTAGATGAACCTAATGCCAGTTTGGACAGTATTGGCGAAGAAGCTTTAGTCATCGCGCTGTCTGTAGCTAGAGAGCGTAAGATTACCACTGTTGTGATCTCACATCGCAGTCAATTGCTCAATGTAGCAGATAAAATTATGGTAGTAAAAGATGGTACTATTGTAGCATTTGGCCCGAAAAAGCAGGTTATGGAACAGCTCAATAGAATGAAACCTATTGCCGCTACTCATACAGAATTGGGGAAAAATGACAGCGAAGAGAAGGAGTAAAATATGAGTATGAAACTGATTAAAAGCGCCCTTCAAGAGTTACTTATAAGTAGTAAAAAAATAGCTGTAAAGCTTGCTGATAGGGTGTTGCACGATAACTGGCATACCTATATTCATAATATCACTAACATGACTAAACGTGGTTGGCAGGATATAATCAATGATCTACGGCTCATATTCCAAGAAAAAGAAACCCCACAAGTGCAGGAATATACGGATGATCTGCTAAGGTATATAAAACGGCCGCTGAAGTTTGTTTTCACTACGATTGCCATTATTTGTGGAATATTTTTACTCTGGGGAGTATTGGCACCACTCGATAATGCAGCTATAGCTCAAGGATATATAGCGCTTAGTGGCAACCGCAAAACCATCCAACATCAGGAAGGCGGGGTAATTGAGGCTATATATGTTGAAGACGGTCGCTCAGTAGAGGCTGGCGATGTTTTGCTACAGCTGAATGATACTGCCGCACGTGCCCGTGAACACATTGCTCTCAGCCAGTTACGTACCGAGAAAACTCTATATATGCGTTTGATTGCTGAGCGGGATAACTTGGAGACACCCGACTTTAAAGATCCTGATCTGGATATGAATTTGCCAGAAGTACAACAGCTCATAAAAACTCAAACCGATTTATTTAACAATCGTCGCAAAGCAGTGCATGGCCAGCTTGACGTACTAAAGCAAAGAGTTATACAGCAAGAAACGGTTGTAGATGGGCTAACAGCGCAGCAGAAGTCTATGCAGGCACAAGACAAGCTCATTAGAGAGGAGCTAAAAAATATAAAAGCCTTATATGATCGAGGACTTGCACTGCAATCAAGATTGCTTGAGGTGCAGCGCGCTAAAGAGGACATTCTTGGACGTTTAGGTGAAGTTGCAGCTAATATTGCTAGAGCTAAGGAAACCGTGGCAGAGGCTAATTTACAACTGATCAACGTAGAAAATGATTATATGCGTGAGGTGAACGATGCCCTGAAAGACGCGCAAACTAAGGTCCAAGAGCTCCAAGAACAGCACCGTGCGGCGGCTGAGGTATTATCACGTACTAGCATAAAAGCGCCTAATGCTGGCATCATTACTAATCTGGATTTTCATACAATAGGCGGAGTCATCCCTCCTGGCAGCCATATACTGGATATAATCCCGCAGGATGACAAGCTGATAATAGAAGCGAAGATTTCGCCACGAGATATAGAAAGCGTGAAGGTTGGCTTAACAACCAGGGTACAGTTGAGCGCATATAAAACGAGGCTGGTACCACGCATAGAAGGCAAAGTTACATATATATCTGCTGACCGTCTTTCAGAACAAAATAATCCTGCGATGCCTTACTATTACCTTGCCAAGATCGAAATAGGTGAAGAAGAGCTACGCCGCATAAACTATGAGGTTAAGCTATACCCAGGCATGCCTGCAGATGTATTTATAGTCAAAGGTGAACGCACCTTCCTACAGTATTTATTTAGCCCTATTATTGAGAGCTTTCATAAGGCATTCAAAGAGGCATAATGCAACCCGGCAAAAAAAAGCTCAAGACATATGGTAACCAGTTGATCGCATTAACTGGCGGTATTGGTTCAGGGAAATCTTTTGTTTTAAGGTGTTTCGCTAAACTAGGCTTTGTTACCATTGATACTGATGGGCTAGTACATAAGCTTTTGCTACCAAACACAGAGGTACACCATAAGATTGCTAAGCTCTTTCCCCAATGCGTGCAAGAAGATGGCACGATTAACAGGAACGTCTTATTTGCACTCGCTAGCAATAGCGAGTCTGGAATTAAACAGTTAGAAGAAATTATACATCCCGCCCTATGGCATTATCGTAGTGAATATATCCTGGCCTTGCGCAAACGGAGTAGACGCTCCATAGTTGTGGAAATACCTTTATTTTTTGAACGCACTCAACATAACGACCCGCTGCATTATGATATAGCGATCAGCACCATTTGTGCGCCAGAGGTGCAAAAATCTCGAGCAATTAGACGAAATCACATGACTATCGAAAAGTTTAATGCTATCATGGCCAAGCAGGTCAATAATGAGGTGCGTCGCCAAAACGCCGATATATTGGTGGATACAACCTATAACAAGGCCCATGTTTTTAGACAAATAAAGAACGTAATAGCAAATGGCAGAAAAAGGGCGAAAAATAGTATTGGACACTGAGACGACTGGCTTATCGGCCTTTCATGGTCATCGCCTAATCGAGGTTGCGTGTGTTGAGATTATAGACGGAGAACTTACTGGTAATCACTACCACACCTATATCAACCCTAAGCGCGATGTTCCTAAAGACGCTTATGAGATTCACGGCATTGCCACTGAATTCCTTTATGATAAACCGGTCTTCCCAAAGATAGCTGATGATTTCCTCTCCTTCATAGGCACCAGCGAACTAGTAATTCATAATGCACCCTTTGATATGGGTTTTCTTAACCATGAACTTAGCTTAGTAGGTCATAATCATATCCCTATGAATCGCGTTATAGACACATTGCAGCTTGCCCGCAAACTCTTTCCTGGCGCTCCAGCGAGCCTTGATGCGCTATGTGAGCGCTTTAATATTAGTCTGAGCAAAAGACATAAACACGGGGCTTTGATAGATGCTGAATTACTGGCGATAGTTTATCTATACATGCGGGCAAGTAGGCAAGGTAAATTGACATTTAGCGGTGAGAAAAAGATAGTGAGACAAGCACGTCCAGCTCGCTCATTCCCTGCCACTGCTGCAGAATTAGAAGATCATAAAAAGCTATTAAAAAAGATAAGTAATCCACTCTGGCTAACCGACAAGGCTAAAACTGGGCAATAGGAGATTTTGCGATGTCATACTCCCAACATTTATTTGATCTACATGGCAAAACAGCATTGATCACCGGCGCTTCTAGTGGCCTGGGAGAAAGATTTGCCCGCACTTTAAGTGATGCAGGCGCGCGCGTTATAGTGAGCGCACGCAGTATCAAAAAACTACAAGCTTTGGCTGCAGAATTAGGCAATGCAGTCGCAATCCAACTGGACGTATCACGTAAGGAGGCTGTTTTAGAAGCTTTTGCTGAACTAGAGAAAACGGGTGAGAAGATCGATATATGTATAAACAATGCAGGGTTTGCGGCCAATACCCCTATTTTTCAGGAAGACAATGATGGAGAATTTGAAAGCATGATCCAAACTAACCTCATGGGCGTATGGTATGTTACTAAATCAGCGGCCATTCATATGAAAAGACATGATATAAGAGGCTCAATCATTAACATTGGCAGTGTCAATGGTGAAGGAGTTCCTGATAAAGATGGCGCTGCTTACTCGGTTTCAAAGGCTGCAGTAATACACTTAACAAAAACTTTAGTAGGCGAACTCTCTCCTTATAAAATCCGCATTAACTGCATTTCTCCAGGCTGGTTTAAGACACCTATGAATAGCCCTTCCATAGAAAAACAGATCAGACCCTTTATTCCTTTAGGCAGCATTGCTGAGCCTAGCGATTTAGACGGAATCATTTTATATTTGGCTTCCCACAACGCATCTAAATATGTAACAGGGGCGTGCTTTACTGTTGATGGAGGCATCTCATGGGGAGGAAAACCTGAGCAGTGAGCAACTGCTAGGCAGTCTAGGGATATAGTGCTATATATAAATCACTTCGTGATTTGCGTGAAACCTCGTGTCAGGATCCTTAACTCAATATAGCACGCGCAAATTCATGTGGCAGGAACGGCCCTAAGTCTTCCACTCCTTCGCCAAAGCCAGTATAATATATCGGCAGCTTCAGTCTATCAGCGATAGCCACTGCTATACCACCTTTTGCGGTGCCATCCAGTTTTGTGATGATGAGGCCGGTGACTTTGATCATCTCCTGGAAGTTTATGGCTTGTATCAGGGCATTTTGACCAATTGCGGCGTCTAATACCAGCACTACTTCGTGTGGTGCGGTTTCATCCAGCTTCTTTAGGGTACGAGAAATTTTGGCTAGCTCTTCCATTAGATTCGCTTTGTTATGCAACCTACCAGCGGTATCTATGATTAATAAGTCTGACTTTTGAGCTCTAGCTTCTACCAAAGCGCGGTAGGCAACACTCGCTGCATCTGCCCCTTCTTCGTCTGTTATCACCGGGCAATCGATACGTTCTGCCCAAGTAACTAGCTGTTGAGTAGCAGCGGCCCGGAATGTATCGCATGCTGCCAGCATAACCTTTTTGCCGGCCTGTTGCTGTTGTGCTGCGATCTTAGCTGCGGTTGTAGTTTTGCCGCTACCATTGGTGCCGCATAATAACATGACTTGAGGTTGATGGCCTCTATTAAGATCTAATGGCACCGCTGCTACTTGTAATTTTGTATCAATGTAACTGAGCAGTAAATCTTTAACTTCTTGCTCAGTTACATCTTTAGCGAATTTATCTTTGGCAAGTTGTTTGATAAAGCCGTTAGCCACGTGTGGGCCAATATCACTGGTAATTAACAATTCTTCTAGATCATCCAGCATTTCTTGGTCTAGCTGACGATGAGTGAGGATTTTATGTACTCCTGAAGTTATAGATGTGGAGGTTTTACGTAGTCCTGCAGTAATTTTATTAAGCCAACTCATAGGTTTTCTGTCTCCTCCATCCTTGGTAACCCTTTGGTTGTAGAATACTCAAAATGCCAAACTTGGTTTGGGTACATCTGTTGGCGGGCATGATGGCAGGCTAGGGCAGCTTCAGCAAAGCCAGTCAAGATCAGTTTTAGTTTTCCTGGGTATGATGCGGTATCGCCAATAGCGTAAATGCGTTCTTTATTGGTCTCTAGGGAGCTGGCTGCAACTATTATTTTACCATCATCTAACTCTAAGCCCCAATTTTCAATTGGTCCGAGATCGTTTTCTAGTCCAAAGCACGGGATCAGCGCATCTGCATCAAGCATCCTGCTGTTACCGTCAAGATCAACGATCTCAACGCCTGTAAGTCTGCTGTTTGCGACGCTTAAGGAAGAAAGCTGATATGGTGTAATTATTTGTACCCTGGCATTTGTAACATTTGCTATTGCACGTAATTTTGCCAAACTTGCATCCATAGCTCTAAATTTATCGCGCCTATGTACTATATATACGTGATCGGCGATATCTGCCAGTAGGAGCGCCCAATCTATTGCAGAATCACCACCTCCGGCAATGACTACTTTGCGTTTCTTGAACTGTTCTGCTTTATGGATCGCATAAAATACGTCATTACCTTCAAGCTCTTCTATACCATCCAGAGGTGGGCGTTTTGGTCTAATAGCCCCACCGCCAGCGGCGATTATAGCGCATCCCGCTCTTATAATAGCGCCAGTGCTCGTATGTAATATGACGCCGTCGCGGTTGCTTTGTAACTCTTTAACTTGTTGATTCAGGAGGTATTGGGGGTTGAATGGTTCGCACTGCGCCCTGAGGTTTTCAATTAATTGGCCGGCCAATATTTTTGGATAGGCTGGTATGTCGTATATTGGCTTTTCAGGGTAGAGAGCACTGCACTGTCCGCCAATATTCGGCATTGCGTCAATGATAATACTGCGCATGCCGAGCATACCTGCTTGAAAAGCGCAGAACAACCCGACCGGTCCTCCGCCGATAATTGCGATATCTGCACTCACCCTGATACTCCTGGTATTTAGTTTTCCTGCGAAGCTGGTTGCGCCTGAGGCTGTGGTTCTGGATCGGGATCAGTTTTTGGGTCGACTTCAGCGTTATCTTTAGATTCCACTGTTACTGGCTTATCCTGCTTCGCTGGCTCCTGCTTAATGCTTTTTCCACTTTTTCTGGTTTCATTTTTGCCGCTATCTTTGCTGGTTGTTGCTGGGATAGGTTCGTCCATTGTTCTATCGTATATAGGTGTTTTATGATTATCGGCCATTCCAAGAAAGCTCCTCATCTCTTGAAATATTCTGGCGGTATCATAGTCACTATGCCCAACGCCTGGGTATATTATCAGCTTTTTTGGCTCGTTTGCTTCTTTATGTAGGCGTTCGGAATGCCAATGTGGCATAATGACATCATCAGTACCATGCACTATAATGATTGGCACATGCACGTCTTTGATGTTACTCATATTATCAAAGTTATGCTTGAGTAATGTGTTTATAGGTAAAAACGGGTATGTCTCATATCCTCTGTCTGCTATCGAAGTATATGGGGTGATCAGTAATAGCCCTTTAAACTCCTTTTCTGTAGCCATTTTAACTGCTGGGCCACTGCCCAAAGATTCACCTACAATAGTGACTTTTCTGCTGTCATAGCCCTGTTTCATCAGAAAACGTACAGCTGCTCGCGCATCTTCATATATACCTTCTTTCGAGGGAGACCCAGTACTGCTGCCAAAACCGCGCCATGCCGGGATCAAAACGCCATACCCCATGTCAGCCAAAAGCTGTATTTTACCAGCGCGTTGCTCTATATTGCCGGAATTTCCATGAAGATAGAGGACCATATCGTAACCAGGATCTGGTCTGCGGTACCAAGCTTGTAGTTTGACCCCGCCGTAGCTTTCTATAGTAACCTCTCTCACGCCTTTGAGTTTGCCGAGTTCTTGGTAGTAAAGAAGGCCATTGTTGCTCTTCAGCGGATGAAATATCAAATGTTCTTGCAGGGCGAAGAAACCTACGATCACAATTACGTACAGCATTGCCGTGATAAACAGCAGCTTTTTCAACAATTTCCATCTACCTTTTGCCGTCATTATCTCCTCTTTTATTGGTCTGGTGTACAATGAAGTTTTAATTAGTTCTGCATTGATGCTACTTCTGCTGCAAAGTCTACCTCTTCTTTCTCAATGCCTTCGCCAAGCACAAAGCGTATATATCCTTTCAGTTTCACGGGAGAACCTAGAGATTTAGCAAAATCGTCAATAACAGTTCCTATCTTAGTCTTGTTATCCATGATAAAAATTTGCTCCAATAATACAACTTCTTCATAGAATTTGCGTATACGGCCTTCTAGCATCTTTTCTATAACCTCAGGTGGTTTGCCAGAAGCTAAAGATTGTTCACGCAATATGTCTTTTTCTTTTTCCACTCTAGTTGCAGCCAGGTCAGATACGTCAAGCGCTTCAGGGGCAGCTGCCGCAATATGCATCGCTAGTTGGCGGCCGATGGCCTGAAGTTTTGTTTGATCGCCGCTGGATTCGAGGGCGACAAGTACGCCGATTTTGCCCATACCATCTGCAATTGCGCTGTGTATATATTGTACCACTGCGCCTTGTTGCACGGATATACGCGCTGCACGACGTAGAGAAATGTTTTCTCCGATCTTAGCTATATGCTCAATGATCTCATCTTGTATTGTGGCAGCAAAACCCTGTGGCTTAGAGGCTTTAAAGTTCTCTATATTATCATCCGCACGCAGTGCAGCTCGGGCAATTTTTGCAGCTAACTTTTGGAACTGCTCGTTACGTGCTACGAAGTCTGTCTCAGAGTTCAGTTCAATTGCACAACCGCTTAAGCCTTCGGTATAACAGGCAACAGTGCCGTCTGCTGCTATGCGGCCAGCCTTTTTCGAAGCACTAGATAGTCCTTTTTTTCGCAATAGCTCTACGGCTTTCTCCATATCACCGCCACTTTCAGCGAGGGCGTTGCGGCAATCCAGCATACCAGCTCCAGTTTTTTCACGTAATGCCTTTACTGCGCTTGCACTAACATCTGTCATAGTTTGTCTCCAGTATTAATGTTATTATTTCGCAGATTTGGTGTCTGCTTTTTTTGCTGCGGTTTTCGTAGCAGCTGGTTTTTTATTGGGTTGCTTTTTAGTTACTTCCACTTCTTCTGTTCCCTGCTTCTCTGGTTTTGTAGCAGAGGGCTCAGATGCGGGTTTTCTCTCTTCTTTGCCAGCCTTGTCCTTGTTTTGCTTAGCTTTGCCGCCTCTTACAGTTCCGGCTTCAGCAGCAATTAATCCTTCAGGTGATTCAGACGCACCGAAGTCTACTCCAGAATTGATCATTCCTTCTTCGATGCCAGCAAGGATTGCATCAGATAGTACACGGCAATAAAGCTCAATAGCTTTACGTGCATCATCATTGCCCGGTATTACGTAGTCTATGCCGTCTAATGGGGCATTTGTGTCTACAATAGCCACTACCGGAATGCCGAGTTTCTGCGCTTCACGCACTGCTAGTGATTCTTGAATAGTATCCAGAATAAAGACAATATCTGGCATGCCACCCATATTACGGATTCCACCAAGTACGCGCTCAAGTTTCTGGTGTTTGCGAGAAAGCTCGATCAGCTCCTTTTTGGTCATCTTTTCTTTAGATGCTTCATCTTCTAGCGTCGTTTCATATTCTCGCAGGGTTTTAATAGAGTTAGAGACGGTGCCCCAGTTGGTCAGCATGCCTCCTAACCAGCGGTGATTTACATAATTCTGACCGCAGCGGATTGCATGCTCAGCGATGATATCAGTGCCTTGGCGTTTAGTTCCTACAAATAAAATGCGCCCATTGCGAGAAGCTACGTCTTTTAGGATGCTGGCAGCGCGAGCAAGCATTTGCGCGCTTTGTTGGAGGTCGATAATATGTACGCCATTTTTAGAGCCATATATATATTGGCGCATCTTTGGGTTCCAACGGTTTTGCCTGTGCCCAAAATGTACACCACACTCGATCATTTCTTTTACAGTAAAATTAAACGGATTCTTTTTCATTGTATTTCCTTTATAATTTTGGTTTAGCCTATGACGAGCGCACAAATAAAAATATTTATCCTTATTGCACCAAAAACTTACTCGCCTGTGTCGCATGAGTTAACCATAGCTGGTAGCTCATGAGTAATTCGCATGAACTTATAGCATGTAAAGATAGGGAAAACAAGAGCTAGTTGTAGTTAAGATGGCGGGTTTTTAAGTTTTGTTATATTGCCAGCATAATCTTCGTTGCGAAAAATATACTGTCCGGCAATAATCACGTTTGCTCCATGCTCTATAGCTAGTTTGGCGGTTTTTGGATTCATGCCGCCGTCTACTGCCAGTTCTACCTTGCTAAGACCGAGGGTATCCAGCCTCTTTCTGATATTGTGGATCTTAGCGAGCTGGGATGGCAAAAACGCTTGTCCTCCATAACCTGGGTTAACAGTCATAACTAGTACACGATCCAAGTGTTCGTATACATATTCCAGGTTGCTCTCATGTGTTGCAGGGCAAAGAGATACGCCAGCCCTAACCTCGTGCTCCTTAATTTCGGTTAGCAGTCGATCTAAATGGTGCACTGACTCTTGGTGTACGGTAATCATATTAGCGCCTGCCTTAACAAAATCTGTTATTAAGGTTTTAGGCTTAGCCACCATTAGGTGTACATCTATAGGCACCTTTGTGTGTGGTTTTATAGCTGACACCACTGGTGCGCCTACTGTTATATTCTCTACGAATTGCCCATCCATAACATCTATATGAATATAATCAGCCCCAGCATCTTGCATTTTAGCTACCTCTGAGCCTAGCTTGGCAAAATCTGCAGATAATATTGATGGAGAAACAAGAATGTGCATGGTTTTTGCTAATACATATTTTGGCAACATGTAACGCAAGGTTATCGCCCATCGTAAGCACGTGACCAGTAAAAGTGAATTGATAACAAGAGTATAGACATCGTTATGAAAGAGTACAACAGGAAAACTACCTTTTTTTATTTTGCGCAGCCTACGTGCAGATTGCGGGAAGAGAAAAGATATGGTATAATCCTCGTGAACATTGATATTAAATTAAGTTTTTAATAACTTAGGGTAGAGGGTATTGTGAATAATTATGAAATTAGATATGTTTTTGATATAGGTTCTGGCACTACTAAGTCTATGAGCTGCTTGGTCGACAAAACAAGTGGGCAATTGCTAGCTGTATTGGATCAAATTTCAATCTCAGTACCTTACCAGAAGTATATAAATAATTCTGCAGACGGTAAAACGCTAAGTGCGGAGGCGATGCAGCAGGGATATACTGCGTTGAACAAAATTATCCAATATTACGGAATAGATCCAACGCAGGCGTCGATCAAATGTGCTGGGATTGCTACGGCTTGGGCGCGCAATGCAAACAATGCCTCTGACTATCTGGATTATATAAAAGATGAGCTCGGTCTGAATGTCGAAATCGTGTCGCAAAAATATGAGGGCGAGCTTGGTATCAAAGCAGTTTTAGCCAATCCAGCCTGTCCAGTGCCTGATCAAAATAAGATGCTCGTGTGGGATATAGGCGGTGGTAGTTTCCAGCTTACCTACCTCGATGATAGCGATAATATTCAGGTTTACAACGGTGCTTATGGCTCTTCTAACTTTGCCAAAGTTGTGCGTGATGCTGTGTTAGCCCCACAAGACGAGCTGATGAGCCAAGCACAAATGCTAGATGCGCTGGATGTTGGCAGGATGCTTATAAGCCAGCCATTGAAGGCGTTTGTCGATATAGCTACCCTTCAAAGCAACGCTAGTAGCTATGTGTACGCTATTGGTCAGTTTATGAACTCTGGTATTCAGCCTATGGTGCAGCAAGCCACTATATCGCAAGCTGAGTTATATGATATTATGCTGGATTATAGCACTCATTCGCTTGACGAACTAAGCGTTTTATATCCTGAGATCAGGCCGGAATTTTTGATTCCGCAACAAACCAACCTCATCCTTGCGTATAACATTATGGAAGCGCTTGGTATGGAGCAACTACATTTCACTAGCAACGCGACCAGTTTGAATGCCATCGCTGTGGACGATAAGCTTTGGGATGACGCCGGATTTGCTGACATTTGGGAGGTGGCGCAAGATACGCTTTATCCAGGACAACTGGCAATACACGGAACTTATAGCCTGCTCGCTGGTTAGTGACCTTTTGGCTTCCAGAATTGTGTTATCAAGAAAAAGAATAAAATAAACGTTCGCGCAACCTAAGGTTTATATATTTTGAATTTTTCGCCACTATTAGCAATTGCATTATAGATGGAAATATGTTAAAATACCCGGCAGGTAAACACAGAAACATTCAGGTATTTAGTATGAGTAAGAACAAAGAAAGTACCGAAAAGGATCAACAAGGCGGCACGCCACAAGGTGCGGCATATGCCGCCGAGCTTGCGAATGCTGAAAGGTTCAGGCAACAGAGGGATAATAATGAGTTGGTGGATAATCCGACCCAGCATTTTGGTGGATCGAATCTCGATTACCACGGTGATGATGGCACGCCGGATGTGGCTATGTTGAGTGGTAGCTTGATATTCGCAAAAGTGGCTGATGGCGCGAGGAAAGGGTATATAGATAAGCCAGCTACTTTGATGCAGGCCATAGAAGACAAGGTCAAAATTATCACAGATGAGCTAACAAATTCCCGGAGTCGTGACCCGGACAAAGCGAAGATGATTGGCGCAATTGAGGATATTGTGCGACTTATCGAAGTAAATCCTGAATACGTCAAAAGTCGAAAAGAGACGATGAAAAGTGTGTATGAGAGTATTAATTCAGGGTCTGGCTCTTTAAAAGTTGCGGATAGCTGGGGTGGCAACTTATTGCAAAGGTCTTTCGATGCATATACGGCTTTAGATAATAAAATGGTGAGCCTAGGTATTAAAGAAGGTGCTGTTGAGGATAATTTGGTTGGCAGTATATCAAGTCTGGGCCAGGCCGTATTAAGGGCTAGCACAACTAGTACAACTAACACCAGTTCATCGTCGTCTTCTAAGCCGCTGGCTAAAGCTGACCCGGCGAAGAAAAAATTGATGGTAGAGCGTGCCTTGAAGCTTGGTCTTGGTGTGATGAGTCCAGAAGAGCAGAAAAAGCGCGAACAAGAAGAGAAAGCAAAGAAAGAACAGCAAGCGCAAGAAAAAAAGCCAGCCGAGATAGGTAAAGGTACGGGGGATGCGAGTGCAGCTGCGGCTGCCGGCGCTGCTAGATTAGCTAAAGGGCCGGTGGATGTAGACAAGCAACTTGCTGATAAAGAAGCTCAAAGGCAAGAGGCAGAAAAGCAGAAAAAAGATCAACAAGAAGCGCAGGGTAACCCGTTTGTTAAGACCAGATTACGAGTTGGTAATTTAGAGAAGAGTGCTAGCGATCAAAACAAGCAAATAGTTACTACAGCTAAGCATGGTAGCGCGATTCTTACTAGCCCAACGCCTTCTAGTAACGCTAATAAGCTTAAGTACCAACAACAATTATCCCCGGAGCAGCAAAGGACCCAAGAACTAGAAGAACAGAGGAAAGCAAAAGTAGAAGAGTTAAAGAGTTTAAAAAATACTGCTAGCAATAGGGGTAGGCAAGACCTAATGGCATCGTGTGACGCTGAAGCAAATCTGCTCAATAAAGAATGGAATAAAAAAAGTACAGACCAAAAACAGGCAGTTCTGAACACAGTTGGTGATCGAGCGGATAGTATAAGAAGCCAGCTGAAACTAAGAAGCCAACAAACGCAATCTTCATTTAACACTAGCACTTCTGCAGCGCCTAATTCCGGCATGCAACAATTATCCCAAGAAGGGCAGCAAAAAATCAAGGAACTAGACGAGCAGCAAAAGGCAAAATTAGAAAAGGTGAAGAATCTAAAAAATATTGTTCGCGAAGAGGACATGAAAGACCTAGAAGGAGCGTGTGATACTTTAATAACTAACCTTAGTAGAGGGTGGAATAAAAGAAGTATAGATCAAAAACAGTTAGCTCTGGATAGTGCTGATCGGAAGATGGCTGAGGTTAAAGGCCAGCTGAAACTAAGAAACCAACAAACGCAATCTTCATTTGACCCTAGCACTTCTGCAGCGCCTAATTCCGGCATGCAACAATTATCCCAAGAAGAGCAGCAAAAGGCAAAATTAGGAAAGGTGAAGAATCTAAAAAATGTCTTTGAAGGCGAAGCAGTGCCTTATACAGCAGTGCGAGTAGAGCCAACGTCTCATAAGCCGGTGCGAAGTTTTCGTGATAAGGGCAAGAAAAATACTACCACCACTACTACCACGTTACAAACTACTACACCCATTTATACAGTTCATGATGACGAAGGGTTTGAGCAAATAACTCCTGAGAATAGAGCGCAATTTATGTTGCCGTCTGCCAATACCGCAGCACACACTAAAGTGCTGAGCGAGCTAAGCCAGGGTATAATTTTATCTTCAGGCGGAGCAAGCATTCAAGCTGTGCATAATGAGATTGAACAAAAGGAAGATCTGTGCAAAGCAAGGATTTTCTCGGTAAGCGATCAGATACCTCTACCCCAAGGTAGTGGCAAAAATGAAGATGAGCATAAAGAGAGTTGCCAATCCCTTGCCGCAGAGGATAGTGAGCAAGAAGTTAAGAATATTAAAATAAATGATGATGGTAATAGTATGAGAATTGTTGGAAAGTACGTGGTTACTAAGAGAGTAAAGCATGAAAAATCTCCAATAAAAACAAATGATGATATTGCCCAAGACAGCAATGCAAAAGTCGCGCTTTCACTAAACAGCGGTAGGCCGTTGCCAGTCACACCAAGCAGCTCTAGCACGAGCGGAGATCCTGCGCAAGACGCTACCACCTTATCTCAGTCTACGGTGAAAGAAGCCTTAGACGGACTGACCAGCAGCCAGCAAGAAACGTTTGTGGATAATCTGCTGGGGCAGCAAATACATAAAGGCGGTAATGGAGGTGTAACACTCAGTATGGTTGCTAATGCCATTCCAATAACTTCTAATAAACCTACTTTGTCTCCAAGCGCAAGTGGCCATGAAACAGAAAATCATCTTGATAGTGCTGAAGAGAAAGGTCAGAGTGTAGAGGGTGAGCAAAAAGCTATGAGGGAGGAAAAGCCTGAACAGCAACAACAGTTAGAAGAGGCAAAACAACGGCAGCAGCTTCTAGTGCAAGAATTACAGCAGCAACAGCAAGCCGCTCAAGCTGGTGAGCTACGTAAGGCGGCACTGCTCAAAGAGTTAAACGAGATCATGACGCATAATTTATATGCTGCTGGCGATAATGCATTGCTCGGCCAGCGCAGGAATCAGTTGCAGGTGCTAATCGGCAGAATCAATGGGATTAATACCGCGTTCAGAGAAGATATTGCTCGAGATTTCAGCGCAGATCTCAATGCTTGGAAGAATCCTGCTGCTCCAGCTAACTCTGTTGCTCCAGTGGTGCAGTGGAAACATGACGCTGATGTTCTGCTTGCAAACATCGCAGTGATCAAGCAGCAGAAATTATACTTGCTGACGGTGCAGAATAGAGTGCAGTCGAATAAAAAATTAGCGCAGATTGAGCAGGGTATTACTGATAATAAAAATAATTGGTACGACCGTTCAGCTCCTACTGCTCAACCTCAAGATCGGGGTGTTGGAGCGATACCTACGCTTACCCAGCATTTCAAAAGCATGCTAGATGCCTGGATAAAGAAAAATTCTGATGCTGAAATGCTAGCCAAGCAAAACACTGCTGTTGTTAGCCTAAGGCGCCGTAAATCTTCGGGTTACACCGCATTCATTTTAACAGAAGGCGGGCTTGCTACAGGTGCTACCTTCTTAACAGGAGCAGACCCTGCGCCAGTTGTGAATGCGCTAGGCACTGCAAGTGATGCGATGCTAAGCCCATGGTCAACCGTCGCAGTGAGTACGGTTGGTAGCTTTGCTGTTGGTTGTATTCCTTGGCTTATAACGCACCACGCTCATAAAGCGAACTTCAGCAAAGGGCAAGATGAAGTAAATCTAACTGCAGCTCAGCAAGAGCGGGCAGATAAGAAAAACGGCTGGTTGATTGCTCCTATGGTGGTATTGCCAGTGATGAACGGTGGTTGGTCGGCACTTCTTGCTACCCAGCCGCAGTTGTATCTAGATGTTCTGAAAGCCATAGCGGAGAGCGGGTTAGGCCAGAGCGCATTTGGCGGTATAATAACTATCGTTCCTCTAACCATAACAGGCCTATGCACCTACATGGGCAGAAGAACTGAACGGCAATTAGAAGCAGCGCCTGCAGCTTAAAAGTGGCCTAATGCCTCTCTAAAAACGCACGAATAGCACTAAAGGTTTCTTGCGGCTTTTCAATATATGAGAAATGCCCGCAATGGTTGAGATATACTATACTAGCGCTTGGCATCATGTCTTTCAAATCTTGGGCGGTTGATGGTGGCACTGCATCCTGATAACCATGGATAATCAAAGTAGGTACCGTGATTTTCGCTAATATAGGTGATATAGAGGCAGCCGCAGGCTGTGGTGAGTTAGCAAACATCTGCTCCAACACCATAAACCCGCTTCTTGCTGACTCTACGTTTATATTAAGGCTTAGGTCTTTGTTCTTACTCTGGTCATCAAACCACACTCCGAAAAAATCTCTGTATAATTGTTGAATACCATTGGCATCCAATTTCTTAAAATCTTTATACGAGAAAACAGCCGCAGTCTTATCTTTTATAGGCAGAAGGCGGTTGTTCAGCTCTTTGCTGAATGCGGCAAATCCTTCAGCGTGCATAGGGGAAGGGCTTAGTAAAACTAACTTTGAAACGTGGTCTTGGTGTTTAATGACATAATTTACAGCAAGGCGTGCGCCCCAAGAATGACCGAGTAACACAACTTTTTCTAGCCCAAGGCTATTTCTGAGCCTATCTAAGTCTTCGACAAACTTATTCATGTTTATATACTTAGCGTTGAGCGGGCTACCTAAAGAGCGCCCTGAGCCGCGTTGATCATAGAAGATTAGCTGGTGATCTTTAGCCAGTTCCAGCATTTGCGGCAATAAATAACCCTGATCGAGTCCAGGGCCGCCATGCAACACTATTACTGGCTCTCCCTCTCCAAAGGTCTGATAGAAAAGTTCACCATGATCAACTTTTACATATCCCGGTTTTGCCGGTTCTGGGGTTGATGTGTGATATAAGTAATAAGAAGTAAAAACAACTATTAATAAGCAGACTAATGCCCATATTTTATATTTTATCATATAAACCTCCGATAATCGATAATCACCCCTGCGCTACACTAGCACGAATGAATAATTTAGCATATACCCCGTTTTGTTCCAGCAAATAATCATGCCGGCCCTGTTCAACTATCCGGCCATTATCAAGCACCACAATCTTATCTGCACCGATAATAGTAGACAACCGGTGCGCGATCACTACAACAGTGCGATCAGCCATCAAGTTCTCCAGCGCCATTTGCACTATAGACTCATTACTGCTGTCTAAAGAAGAGGTCGCTTCATCCAGCAACAAAATCCGCGGGTTCTTCAAGAACGCTCTGGCGATAGCGATCCTCTGTTTTTGCCCACCTGAAAGCCGCAAGCCTTTTTCTCCTAAGTAAGTCTGCAGACCATCAGGGAGGCGTTCAACAAAATCCAGAGCCGCCGCAGCGCGCAGAGCTTCACGCACTTGCAGCTCAGTAGCATCCTGGTTGCCATAGCGTATGTTTTCCATCACGTTAGTGGAGAAAATTACCGGATCTTGAGAAACATACGCGAATTGCTGGCGCAAGGAAGGGAGGTCTAACTCTTTTACATCGATGCCATCAAAAGTGATCACGCCAGACTGGATGTCATAAAACCTTAGTAAAAGCTGGATTACAGTGCTTTTACCAGCGCCAGACTTGCCAACAATTGCGGTAATTTTTTTTGGGGTAATCTCAAAGGAAATATCCTGCAATATTGGCTTATCAGGTCGTGATTCATAGAAGAACGTGACGTTATCAAGGCGTATACGGCCATGTGCACCTGATTTAATAGTTTGCGCATCGGGTCTGCTAGCCACTTTCGGCTTGATATACAAAAACTCTAAAATACGCGCTGCTGCCCCGTTTGCCTTCTGCAAATCTCCAGCAATTTCAACCAATGCCCCGAGCGCTGCTGCACATACCACTCCTAAAAAAAGGAAAGAAGAGAGTGCGCCTGGGCTAATTTCGCCTTTGAGCACGTCGTGCCCGCCAACCCACAGGAGGTATACTATGCCTCCGAACACCATAAGGATCACCACCAAGGTTGTAACTGCTCGGTAACGCATTCTGGTAGTGGAAGCTTCTAGTACTGAACTTAAGCCCTCTTCGAATCGTTCTCGTTCGAAGCTCTCTTGGCAATATGCCTGCACTGTTTTGATGCCGGCTATGGTCTCTTCAGCAAGAGCAGCTACACTGCCTACCCTATCTTGGGATAATCTAGAATAGCGACTAACATAGCGACCAACTGCTACGATAGGGAGCACAACAAAGGGGATTGCAATCATGATGATCATAAAAAGCTTTGTGTTGAGCAACATCATCATAACGATGCCACCCATAAGCATTACAGCGTTTCGTAACGCCATCGAGATGCTGCTGCCTATTAATGTCTGCAGCTCTGTAATATCTCCAACGATTCTGGTGAGAATATCTCCAGCCTTATGACTTTCATAAAACTCGACAGAAAGCTCGAGTATGTGCTTATATAGATCACGGCGCATGTCTATGGCCACTTTTTCCCCAACCATAGTGATAAAATAGTAGCGCAGCGCTGTAGCGAGCCCGAGTACGATGACGATCGCCAGCAAATATAATAGAGAATAATCCAGCATTGCAGGATCACCCTTGCTTAAGCCATTATCGATCACATAGCGCAAAGCTTGGCTGATTAATAAAACACTAGTGGAAGTAATACAAAGAGATATGAAAACTAGTAACAAAAGAAGGCGGTATGGACGCAAATATTTCCATATCGCCTTAATTGTTTGTATATCATGCTGTTGGCCGGGTTGTTGATTCATGACCGCTAGCCTTCATATAGATCGCTTTAAGAAGCAGCAGGCGCTGCTGCTGCAGCTGATGTTGCTGCTTCTCCTTCAGCTTTTTCATCCGACCTTCCTACTATTGAAACAAGCGCAAAGTTACTGCGATCCGTAGGCACTACCCCCTCAGGTAGTTTTATATCATTAATATGCACAGAGTGACCGATTTCCAAATCACTCACGTCAACATCTATATGTTGTGGGATATTACTTGGATGGCAGCGGCACTCGATATGACGGTGAGTCACGTTCATCACTCCGCCTTTACGTACACCAACACATTTATCTTCGCCAAGCAGTCGCATATGGATGGATAGACGGATAGAAGTATCCTTACCGACACGTTGCAGGTCCACATGTACAGGAACATCCGTCACTCTGTGTATTTGCACATCCCGTGGCAGCACAGTGATTTTTTCGCCGTCCACGTTCAGCTCAATGAGTTTCGACTGAATATTGCCTTTCATATATTCCTTCATGAACGCAGCATGATCAAGAGCGACCATCTGCTCGCCTTTCTTGTCGCCATAAATAATGCCTGGCAGTTTGCCACTATTGCGCAATGCCCGCGTTTGGCCTGTGCCAGCCATATTTCGCTTACTTGCTGATAAAGATATAACAGTACTCACTTTTTTCTCCATATACTCAAAAATATTCCCAAAAAGCCGGGCGCTTCCGCCAAACTCAACCCATAAACAGGAGGTGAGAATACACTATACTTCTTATCTACGCAAGGCATTTTTATAAAAAATTAAGCATGAGCAGAATATGGAGGAGTATTACTTTTTGCATTAGTGCAGTATTGGAAGATAATCGCCAGTGATAGACCTACTACACCATTTTACTTATGCTTGCAAGTATAGGATTATATAAAAAAGCTCCAGGGACCTTTTTTTCTAAGAAGCCTGTCTTCATAGCCTGACCCTCCGTATCAAGAGGTACAATATAGAAATTATTAGTATGCTCGTGCTTGTCAGGGGCGGAATTAGTGCGTAGTATATATTCCAGCTCCTTACTACTGCAGTTTAAGAAAAATGGAGTAATAAATTCAAGGGTGCCGCTTTCGCTTGCGTCATACACACGCCGCAATGACATGCTGGCAATACCTGCAAATTGATAGCCTACTCTGAGTTGCCGATTTTGATCATATAAAAATTCGTCGCATGCCTCAGATTCAGCCGTAGCCTGAACTATACCTGAAAGTGATTTAATATCTCCTGTAAGTTCTAAAAAACCTGAAGCTGCTGAATAGAGTTTATCAGCCTTTCTCTCTATAAAGGCTGTACAATTATCTGAAGTGATAAAAGGCACGAGCGCCCCGGTTTTATACACTTTGAGCTTACATATAGCGCTATCTGGTGGAAACGCATGAGTAGTTATCGCTTTCATTAATGAAAATTTACAGCGTAGAGCTTCTAGATATACTGTGTTATCCTCACATACTGCCTCTTTGATGAGTAACTGATTGCCATCATAAAAGCCAGAGGCTTGCTCCAAGCTTTCTAACCTCTTCTTGAAGATCTCTTGCTCCGTTTGGGTTAGTTCGATGGTGGCCAAACTGTCGTAATCAGATATTTCCTTTCGTTGAGTAATATTATTAACGAAAACTACCTGTGTGCCTTGTGAGAGTTCGAAAGACATTTGCACCATTTTATCATCTCTAGATTTTTTTATCTTTGGCAAAAGTTTGGCGAGCTCTGGGGTGGATACTTCAAATAAATTCAGTAGATCTAACATGAGATTCTCTTTATTGATTATGTGATTGTATCTCACAAGATAATCAACAGCTGTCATTTTTCAAGGAATCTTATATTAAAAATATTGGCTATTAGCGCATATACCGCAAGTTATTATAAGAGACAACAGCAAAGTAAAAATATAACTATTGCAACCTTCGGGAAAATCACCATAATCAGAAGCATTATTTTATTCTTTATAGGCTTATTATGCAGGGTATGCACAGGATTCTATTGATCATGATAATCTCGCTTTTAGCGCCGATAGAAAGCGCGTATTCTGCTCAAAAAATCACCGAAATTAGAGTAGAGGGCGTGGAACGTATTTCCGCAGGTACAGTGGAGGCTTATTTGCCTCTGCATCAGGGAGAAATATATAGTGATGAGAAAGCTGATCAAGCGGTAAAAGCTCTTTATAACACTGGTTTTTTTGCAGATGTGCAAGTGGGTGAGCATGGGGGTATACTGACCATTAAAGTAAAAGAAAACCCCTTAGTTAATAAAATAGCTTTTGAAGGTAATCACAAGGTTGAAGATGCGGATTTATTGCATGCTATCACTATGACTGAGCGGAGCATTTATTCCACCTCACAGGTGCAAAGTGATTTGCAGAAGCTATTTACTCTTTATCGCAAACATGGGCGCAGTGGTGTGCAAATCACTCCCAAACTTATTCAGTTGGACCAGCACCGGGTTAATTTGGTTTATGAGATAGATGAAGGTGGTAGATCTTATATTAATAACATAGTTTTCTTGGGTAATAAACGCTTCTCAAACTGGCGGTTGCAGCGGGTTATAGCTTCTAAGGAAAAAATGTGGTATCGTTTCTTTTCGTCTGTTGATACCTATGATCAAGACCGGGTTGCCCTAGATCAAGAGCTGTTGCGCCGTTTTTATATGGAACGCGGATATGCTGATTTTGCAATTAATAGCGTGCGTACAGAAGCTGCACCTGGGCATCAGTCTTACATAATGACTTTCGCGCTTTATGAAGGTGAAGAATACACACACGGTTCTCCAAAAATTGAAAGTGCGATAAAAGGCTTGGATACTAAGGCTTTAGAACAATTCATTACCTTTAGTGAAGGTAAGACGTTTGATATCACTCAGGTGGAAGAGACAGTGGATCGGATTACCAATTACTTAGGTGACCACGGTTATGCTTTTGCCGATGTTGATTATAGGGTCAATAAAGATGCACAGAAGCACCAGGCTTCCATTACTTTCACCATCAATGAGACGTATAAGGTTTATGTTAATCGCATAAACATTAAGAATAATACTAGAACGTTAGATAAAGTAGTTAGGCGAGAATTCAGGATTGCCGAAGGAGATCCATACAACATTTCCAAGATCCAGCGCTCTAGGCAACGCTTGCAGAATCTTGGTTTCTTTAAAAGCGTTGAGCTACGTAATGTGCGTACCCAAAACGCTGATCGCCTGGATATAGACGTGGAGGTTGAAGAAACTTCTACCGGCTCGATTAACTTTGGTGCTGGCTACAATACTATGGATGGGCCGTTAGCCATGGTAGCATTATCGGAAACCAACTTTTTAGGTAAAGGCCAGCAGGTAGATATCAATGCGTCCAAAGCACAGCGTGCACTTGACCTATCTTTTGGTTTTACAGAGCCTTATTTCTTAGATATGCCGCTTGCCGCCGGTTTTGATATATTCTCTACTTCTAAAGACCGCGTACGTGAGAGTTCCTATAAGATACGTGCTAATGGGGGTGTATTGCGCTTTGGATATGAATTAACAGAATACCTATATCACGGCATACGCTACAACTTGAAGCAGGAGAACATCTTCGATGTGTCATCAGATGCCTCAGCCTTGATCAAATCGCAAGCCGGTAAAAATACTGTATCTTCTGTTGGTCATACTCTAACCTATGACAGGTTGGACGATCGAGCAGACCCAAGAGAAGGGTATATACTAAAGCTTACGCAAGATTTAGCAGGTGTGGGCGGGCAAACTCACTATTTTGAAAGCAAGATTACGGCGGCTTATTACTACCCTCTATACAAAAAAGATGTAATAGTTGGCATCACAGGTAAAGCAGGGCACATATTGCCATGGAACGGAGAGAAAATCCGCCTGTCGGACCGTTTCTTCATGGGCAGCGATGAAGTGCGAGGTTTCGCCATTGCTGGGGTGGGGCCACGTGATACAGCTAGCGGGGATTCGTTGGGAGGTCATACCTTCTATGTTAGCAACCTTGAGGTCTCTTTCCCACTTGGTTTGCCTGAAGAGTTGAGTGTGCGCGGCGTAGCATTTGCAGATGCAGGTTCGCTTTTTGGCCTGAGCTTAAAGCCAGGGGAAAGTAAGGCCAATATCGTTGACGACCGTGCGATACGCACTTCAGCAGGTTTAGGGATTATCTGGAACTCTTCACTGGGACGGTTGCGCTTTGATTATGGCTGGCCAATCACCAAAGGCAAAGGTGACAAATCGGAGCATTTGCGCTTCTTTATTGGGACAAATTTTTAGCTTCTAGTAAAAGCCATCGATCAGCGCAATCAGTTCTTGCTCACAAGATAGCATATCAATGAACTGGAAGGCGTGCATACCAACAGCAATTGCGCCTTCAACGTTCGCCAGCGTGTCGTCTATAAACACGCATTCCGCTGGGTTTAGATGCTGCTTATCTATTAGATGTTGATAGATTCTGCTATCCGGCTTCAATACACCAATATCTGCGGACACTACTATGTCTTTGAAGTACTTAGGGAACTCAGAAACTTCGCGGTGGTAATCCATAATTTCCCTTATATTATCTGTGATGGCAAATAGGTTAAGTCCACTGCTATTAAGCTTTTGTAGCAGTGCTATGCTGCCATCTAAAGGTGTTTGGTCCTTTATACATTCATCCATTAAGGCGAGTAGCTTATCTTTTGGCAGGCCTAAACTAGCTTCATATTGCCTAATTGCCTCTTCTATAGTTAGTTTGCCAAGATTCAAGTCTAGCCATATTGGCCGCATTTGTTGGTAAAACTCTTTGGGATTGGCTTGAGGAAAAATCTTTTTTATAAGCTCTAATGGCTCCCAACGGACCAAAACACCGCCAATATCGAAAACTACATTTTTAATTTTCATACGTAATCCCACTGTGTATAATATCTTCGAGGGATATATGAATTGTGAGATGCTGTCAAGATGCGCTGCAAAACTCCTAGTAAGTAACACAATATTTATGTTACTCTCCAGCAACAGTTTTAAGTAATTTGTCTGCAATTCTCTCCCCACTTATTTAATATGTTGCAACTGGGGCTGTGATTTTCTATCCTGGAGCATGTATGTGCTTGTGATGAACGAGCTAACCGCTCCTTGTGGCGCTGCGTTGTGGCTGAAACAGGGTGCGTGAAAAAACGATAATAGAGGGAATTACAGTGAATACAATGAGTTTTCAAAATCAGAGCCACTGGGTGCGAGTTTTATTCTACGCCATGTTGGCAATAGCTATGAGCATGATCGCATGTGAGGCGTGGGCCGCAGATGATAACAAAGTTACCATCGTGTTGTGCAACGCTATAACCTTCTTCCAAGGCGGTGTAGGTAAAAGTATAGCAATTATCATTATCATCTCGATTGCTATAATGATGTTCCTAGGTAAAATTACCTGGGGTGTTGCTATCGCAGTTGCTGTAGGTATGGGTCTGATGTTTGGCGCAGAAAGTGTTGTTAAGTTTGCTTCTGGCGACGATACTAGCGTGTGTACCAATGTGAAGGGTGAGTCAGTATCACTCGAAGGTACTACTTCTGGTAACTAATAAGAGCCAAATTTAACATAAATAGTATGAATGGCGCCTTTGAAGGCGCCATTTGTATATGTGCCTCGAGTATGCTACCATGCGTGTAACAACAAACCTTTGAAAATATTATGTTAGCAGAAAACCAGGATCAAATATTGTGGAATTCAGCCGATTTAGCGTCGGCGCTAGGTCAAAAAGTGGTGGATGGTATAAGCGCATCGTCTGTGTCTATAGACACCCGAACAATACGACCAGGCGCGCTTTTTATAGGTATAGTGGGTGAAACCATGGATGGTGGAAAATTCGCCGCAACCGCTTTTGAACAGGGTGCTGCTGCGTGTATATTGCAAAGTAGGGAGCAGATACCGCTGCAAGAAGAACAACGCTGCATCATCGTGCCCGATACGATGCAAGCAATGGAGCAATTAGCTGTATATGCGAGAAGTCGCTTTACTGGCCAGCTGATTGGCGTTACCGGAAGTGTAGGCAAAACGTCAACTAAAGAGCTATTACGCCTGGTTTTAGACGCGCAAGGTCATACTTATGCCAACTATGGTACCTTTAACAACCATTACGGCGTGCCGCTATCCTTGGCTAACTTACCGCCTGATGCGGAGTATGCAATACTAGAAATGGGCATGAATCATGCTGGGGAGTTGCAGGCTCTGTCAAAACTTGCTCGGCCTCATGTGGCTATAGTTACTGCAGTGGCGCCGGCGCACCTCGAATTTTTTTCGTCCGTCGCTGCTATTGCAGCTGCAAAAGCCGAGATATTTGAAGGACTTGAGCCAAGTGGTAAAGCAATTATCGATTTTGACAACCCCTATCACCAAATCTTACTGCGCTCTGCTTCAGCGCATGGTGCACAAATCATAGGTTTTAGCCAATATAACAAAAGTAACTTTATGTTACTTGATACGAAAATAGAGGATGGCGGCACTCTGGTAACTATAACTTGTAATGAAAAGCTATACAGTTATAAGCTGCAGGTTATGGGAGAGCATTGGGTTAAGCTTAGTATGGCTGTATTAGCCACTGTCTGGGCATTGGAAGCGGATTTAGAAGCTGCGATGTATCAGATGCAAAACTTCCAGCCACCATCTGGGCGTGGTTTACTAAAAAAAGCTAAAAATGGCGCTGCTGTCATAGACGATTCCTATAACGCCAACCCTGCTTCTGTTACTGCATCTTTGGCTAGTCTTGCTATGCATAAAAAACCAGGGGGTAGGGCAATCGCAATTCTTGGGGATATGCGAGAACTTGGCAAGCAGGGCACGCAGTTGCATGCAGACCTTGCCGAACCCATAAGGCAGCATAAGATAGATTTAGTATACACCGTAGGTGAGCTGATGCACAGCTTGCATGAGGCTCTGCCAGACGACGTTCGTGCTGGTCATAGTGAAAATGCTGCCGAGCTGGCTGCTATTATAGTACCGCTTATCAACAGCACAGACGTAATTAGCATAAAGGGCTCAAAAAGCATGAATATGAGCCTGATAGTGAACGCGTTGGTTGGTTTATAGTGGATCGCTATAATCCTAAAAACCCATCAGCATAACTCACTGACAAAGCGCGCCATTTCATGCCGTCATAAACACAAGGGCGCATCTCATCACATACCCAAATCAACATACCTTTTTTTGGTGGGATCCATACCCAATCCCCACCGATAGACAACACTATATAATGGGTGCCTTCAGGCCAAGACCAGCTATTTTGCGCTGCTTCTGGAATTATGTATAACTCGCCTTTGTGTTTGCCGGCTTCTGGTGGTGGCTGTTTTAGGGTGCGCGATACTGCACTGGGCAATAGCAGGGCATCAATACGTGCTAATGCCTCGTTTAACAGTACTTCCTTTTGGGATTGATTGGGGTATATGTAGTTCATCGAAAATCTTGGGGTGTTTTGTTCCATGCTGACCTCTTATTTTTTATTTGGAAACAGCAAGCACCATATTCTCTTTGACGAATAGTGGAAGGGGTGGCGTTAAAAAATATTTAATAATAGTGTTGTCATGGTATGAGTATGCTTATACCATGCAGGACAGGTGAGCAAGAAGGAGAATTATGTTACCCTCAACAAATACATACTCGGATGATGAAGGATACCAGAGCTTCAGTGAGGATGAAGAAAAGGAAGATGACGAGCCTGAGCTAGACTTCGCAGCGGTTGCGGCGCGATGGCGTCAAGAATGTGGTATTGCTAATGCGCCTGAAATTTGGGTGCCACGCCTTATTAATGCAGCTCATGCTCTAGGGATAAGAGGGCAAGCGCATGCATATATAACAAGCCATAAGTTTGATGATGAGGCATGCATTAGATTATTGGCAGTGTTGTGTCGGCAAGGTGATCATACTTCTATCTCATATTTGTTGCAGGAGCGCAATATACGAGTAGATGCAGGGCACCCTAACTCTCCAGTGTTTGCTAATCTAGAAGCTATTGATAAACATATTACCAATAGCACAAAAATTGACCAACAAATTCTAGGGAGTATGGCCAATGCATTGGAGGCTTTGCTGCCAGTGTTAACGCATAGTGCTTATGTTCCTAAATCAAGCCATATTTCACCTGTGCCTTACCTATACCACATCTTGTATCGGCATAAAGATAAGTTATCTAGAGATGCATATGATAGGCTAAGCAAGTGCTTTTTCCATCTAGTCACTATAGAAGAAATTAGCAATATCCCAATAGACAAGAAAAAAGATAGAGCAGTAGGAAAAAATAAGAGTAAGAAAAAGGATATATACATAGGCAACACCTTGATGATCGCTGCTCACTATCAAGATGAAAATATCTTTGTGGTGTTAAGACAATTAGATACGCATAAAGTTATAGCCAAACGTATATACGAAGTTACTCCTAATATACTGCAAACTAAAAGTATAACACATAGTGCATTCATGGCTGCTTGCGCCAACCAAAAACTTGCACTCCTTATAATGCAACATTGGCCGCCTAATGCCAAGCAAGTTAAACAACAAGATGTGCAAAAGCGGTCTCCTTTGTGGTATGCATATTACCATGGGCATCATAGATTAATAAGAGCGTTAAAAACTGCAGGTGCTGTTATCTCAGATGAAAATGAACAGACTAAGGGTTGTAATATGCTGATGGCAGCGTGTAGGGCTTGTCATATAGACTGGGTGAAAATGTTTTTAAAGACTAGTAATGGCCGAGCTCAAGATGAATACGGTAACACGGCGATGCATTATATTGCGAGAGCTGATCCAAAAAAACATTCACTAATACAATATAGCATGGTCATAAATATACTCCTCGATAACTCCTATGATCTGAATGCCACAAACAAATATGGCGTGTCTCCGCTTATAATTGCTGTGCTGAACAATAATATTCCGTGTGTCAAGGCTTTGCTGGTGGCACCAGAAAGGTTAAATATCAATCAGCAAGATAATGAGGGTAAAACGGCGTTGATCCATGCTGTAGAGGTGGGTAACTGGGAGATGATCGCGCTGCTGTTAAAGGATAGGCGCACTAATCCTAGGATATGTGATAAGAGAGGCCTAAGTGCGTTGATGATTTTTATTACCTTAAACTGTAATAATCCTGGGGAAGCCAATAAGCCTTCGAACAGTTCTAGCGCAACAAGTTCTACTCTCACTAATATAGAAGAGGCGATAGAGATTGTGGAGCCTAAGCCTGATAATATAAACGAGAAGCAGCAAACGTCATTCTTTGGATCGATACGACAATATGCAGCAAGCAGTGTTACATGGGTGAAACAATATTTTACCCAAGCACATCAAGTGAAATTTAAAAATATAGATTCCACTCCTCTCTCAACAGATATTCAAGCAAAGCTTCGTTTATTTATGGAGTGTGGCAATGATCCAGGGCCATCATATGGCTATGATGGTTACACGGCAATTACTTCGATCAGCATACCGATTTTAGTACATAAATATGCGCCAAAAATCTTAAGTATAACGTTGCCTGAGCGAGTTGCTAACTGGTTAATCTGGATTATCAATTCCTATTTTATCGAGCACGTTGTGCACAATATGGTGCATAAATTTGTAAATGATGTTTATGGAACTGCGGAGAATGTTGACAAAATTGTGAGCACTGACTACGGGCTTTTTCATCTTAATTATTTCGGCCTATTGCAATATAGAGCCATGGACAAGCAGGCTCGTGATAGCGTTGTCCAAAAATTCCAGCAACACCCAGGTGTTATATATCGTACCCTTATCGAACGCTATATGCGTATTGAGCAAAATAAATACTCTATATTGCACGATGGTAGTTGGTGGAATATACCGCTGAAGCTTTGTACGTTACCATGGCGGATATATCAGTGTTACCGCATGCAGGAGCAAATTATCAAAACCTTAGAAAACAGCTTGCAGACTAAGCAGCAGAATGCAGTATATATCAGCAGTAAGACCCATACTGATTTTATGCAGTACTTAAAACGCGCATTGGTAGATGATGTATTACTGCGGCGTTTATCGACAGATGCAGATTTTAATGACAAGGTTCAGCATATATTAGCTCATGCTATTCCAGTAACTCCAGATGTGTATTCTCTAGCTTATGACTATGCAGAGGCGCAGCGCTGCAGGCATTATAACAGGATACGCGGTACAGTAGAGGATATTTGGTATACCATTCGTCTGGCAGTGCTAGATGTAATAGAGCCTATGGATTTGCGAAGTAAAAAAGTGAGTGTAACGCAACTTCCATGGTGGGAGAAGATAGGTGAATTAAGTAACAAAAGCAAAGATTGGCAAGAAATTAGTAGGGTAGAGCACGACCATATTCATATTGAGAATGCCGTAATTAATGGTGGTAGTGTGCCACAGGCTATGAGTAAAATACATGGGTTTTTTAAAAATAGTGCCTGGCTACAGAAATTTGATCCTGCTACCTGCGGGAGGGTTGCAAAATACAGCTACTCTTTCTACTGCAGTATTACCGACGCATCATGGCTTAGGGATAATGCTGCTCTGCTTATGACCGGAGGAGTAAGTGCGTTATATACGTTGCCATATTTATCATTTTTTGCTTACACAAGTTTGAGCGTTGGTATAATAGGTGCACCGCTCCTGGCGTGGCAGTATGGTACGCACAGCCAACACCAAGATCAGCAGCTAAGCACGAAAGTTGCGATAACGGCGGAAGAGAAGCACAAGCAGGATGCGCAGGTTCTTCAGGAATGTATTAAACAGATGCGGGAGCAGCAAGCCAGCAACACTCACACTGTCGTTAATGCCATGCGACAGGGTAGAGAATGGCAGAAAAGAGTTGATCAAACCGATGGTTTGCAACTCAGTAATACCTAGCCTTTTAAAGCGTCCAGGTAAATATCGAAAGAACGACTTACTGCTTTTGCTATTAGCGCATCGTAATTAGCGCGAGATCCGCCTAATTGGCCCTTTTCCAGGGCGCTAATATATGCCAAGCGGTCGCGCTTGCGAATAATTGCCGGTGGGTAGCCGTGCATCAGCAGTAGCAAATTCATGAGCAGGCGAGCAGTGCGTCCATTGCCATCGATAAAAGGATGAATGCTAACTAAGTGGTGATGCGCCTGGCCAGCTAATGCTACTGGATGTAAGTCATGTGCGTTATGAAGCCACTGCATAAAGTCACGCATTAACTCTGGCACCTTAGCGTGATTTGGCATTACCACGTGGGCACCAGCTATGCGTACCGCAACTGTTCGATATCGGCCGGCGTCATCATCATTGATGCCCTTCAAGATTTTTTGGTGTATAGCTAAAATATCTTCCACACCTAGCTCTGACAGCTTTTTCCTAGCTAGTGTTTTGGTGAAATCTAGCGCATGTCCATGATTAATAACCTCTAGATGCTCAACTAAGCTCTTACCGCCTATGGTAATATTCTTCTCCAGAACAACGGCTGTTTCACGGCGCGTTAGGGTATTGCCCTCTAAAGCGTTGCTGGTATAGGTCAGTTCTACTCTGAACCATTCATCAAGGTTTTGAATAAGGGCTGCAGGCAGTGGCATATAGCCATCCAATAATTTTTTCTTCGCTGTTAGGTTATCGTATTGCATATTAGTAAAGGGCTGAATGCTGTTTAGCGATCGCATCAAACTGCATCAACTCTTTCGTGATTTCTTCCATGCGGTGCAAATGAATCATACATGGGCCATCGCTATAAGCATTATCCGGATCTGGGTGCGTCTCAGTAAACAACGCTGCGACTCCTACTGCCACCGCTGCGCGCGCTACCACTTTCACATATTCACGCTGTCCACCACTACTTCCGCCCATGCCGCTGGGCTCTTGAATAGAGTGAGTGGCATCAAACACAACGGGATAGCCGGTTTTAGCCATAATCGGCAATGCTCGCATATCATTGACCAAGCGGTTATAACCAAAACACACCCCTCTCTCCGTTAGCATAATATTATTATTACCGGTAGAAGCGATTTTCTCGGCGACATTTTGCATGTCCCAAGGAGCTAAAAATTGCCCTTTCTTCACATTTACCACTTTGCCAGCGCGTCCGGCAGCTAGCAACATATCGGTTTGCCTGCATAAAAACGCTGGAACCTGCAGCACGTCTGCCACCTCTGCTGCTAACGCACATTGCTCAGCCTCATGCACATCGGTCAATATAGGACATCCTATTTCGGCTTTTATCTCGCTGAATATCTGTAGTGCGCTATCTATACCTATACCGCGCTTGCCAGTAAGAGAAGTGCGGTTTGCTTTATCAAACGAGCTTTTGTAGATAAACTCAATACCTAGCTTCTGGCTCATGTATGCTAATTCTCTAGCAGTGGACAGGGCCATCTCGCGGGATTCAATTTGACATGGCCCAGCTATTAATATTAATGGCAGTTCGTTGCCAACCTTAATCGAGCCAACCTCTATTATCTTTTGCATATATCTACCGTTTCTTAATCGTTTGCTGCTATTTTATCCACCTGTGATAGCTGGAATGGCTTGCCATCATAGAGCCCTTCAATCGTTATCAGCGAGCCATCAAATGCCCGCATTTTCACTCCTGCTTCCTCTAACAACTCCATTGTCAAACTCATACTTAAATGCCATTCATGTTGCTGCTCAGCTTGATTACCAGGGAAAGATTGATCGTAAACCACTTCGGTAATGCCAGCTTGAATTATCAGCTTTGCACAGCGTGAACAAGGAAGCCATGGGCAATACAGGGTACAGCCTTTCGCGGATACACCGTTCAACGCACAGTGTAATATAGCGTTTTCTTCAGCATGATTCACTATTAGCAGCTTATGCTCGCGGTTATGGTAGCGGCTAGCTTTATCTTCAACAGATCGCGGCAGGCCGTTAAAACCTGTGGTTCGGATCTCATTGTCTGGCCCTACTATAACGGCGCCCACTCTGGTGCGCGGATCTTTGCTTTTCATCGAGACCAGGTAGGCCATCGTCATGAAATATTCGTCCCAGCTGCAGCTATGCAGCACTTGCTGTTCCATAAATCTCTCCATGTAAACTATTTTGATATGCTTCTGAGATACTAACCTGTTGTATAGTGCCAATCAAGCTTGGGTCTCCATATACTACTACTGATTGCATATAGGGAGATTTGCCAACTAGCTGATGCTGGCGCTTACCAGGTTTTTCGAAAAGCACAGGTAAGGTCAAGCCTATCATCTTTTTGTTACACTCCAATTGACTGCGAGCTAGCTCAGTTTGTAGACGCTGCAGTCTCTCATCTTTGATTTCTTCTGGGATTTGATCATTAAGTATAGCCGCTGGTGTGCCGGGTCTGATGCTGTACTTAAAAGAATAGCACTGACCATAACCAACTTGGCGCACTATGTCGATGGTGTCTTGCAAGTCCTGTTCTGTTTCACCTGGATAGCCAACTATGAAGTCTGAAGAGAATAGCATATCGGGACGTGCTTGTCTAAAACGCTCGATAACTCTGAGATAGAAATCCCTATCATGTTTGCGATTCATTGCTTTTAAGATGCGATTGGAGCCAGATTGTATTGGTAGGTGTAGGAATGGCATCAGCTTCGGTTCCTCGGCATGTACGCGAAATAGTTCTTCATCTGTCATATCATTAGGATGAGAGGTAGTATAACGGATACGCTCTATGCCATCTATATGAGCAATCATACGTATCAACTGGCCTATGCTTACCTGCTGGCCGTCTGTAGCCAGGCCGTGATAGCCGCTGACATTCTGGCCAAGCAGCGTGATTTCCCGTACTCCATTTTCAGCCAACCTAACGGCCTCCTTGTACACATCTGATGCAGGGCGAGAATATTCAGCGCCTCTGGTATATGGCACTACGCAAAAATGGCAGAACTTATCGCACCCTTCTTGTATGGAAAGAAATGCAGCAGCGCTCTGAGTTTCTTGTGCCTCTGCTTGTAATGCATCGAATTTTTCATCTGGCGTGAAGTCTAATTGCACTACCCACTTACGCTCATGCCGCACTTTGGTTATTAGTTCTGGTAAGTTATGATAAGACTGGGGGCCAACCACAATATCAACACATGAAGCGCGTTTAATGATTTCCTCTCCTTCAGCTTGCGCAACGCAGCCAGCAACCACGATCAGCATCTGCTCCCCTATTGCTTTTTTGCGCTGCTTAGCATCTCTAATTCTGCCAAGTTCGCAGTACATCTTTTCTGCTGCCTTCTCCCTAATATTACAGGTATTGAGGATGACTACATCTGCATCTTCATATGTATCATGTGGAGCAAAGCCGTGGGGCTTAAGTAAAGCAGTCATTTTCTGAGTGTCATACACATTCATCTGACAGCCATAAGTTTCTGTGTATAGTTTTTTAATCATAGCATATATCGCACATTCATATAACTCTTATAGGTATTTTATAACCAACCCTTCTTTTTGAAGAAGTAGTAAGGCAGTATTGCTGATACAACAATAGCAAGGAGTGCTATTGGGTAACCCCATTCGGCATTTATCTCCGGCATATTGTGAAAATTCATCCCATAAATACTAGCAATCAACGTAGGTGGCATCAGCGCAGCAGCAGCTACAGTAAACACCTTGATAATCATATTCTGCTCTACGCCTATCATGCCAAGCGTGGCGTCAAGTAAGAAGCTATTTCTCTGAGATAGGAAGCTTACATATTCACTCAAGGAATGCACTTCTTGAGCAATAACTCGGAAACGGCTTTTATTATCTCGTTTAATATTCTTTGCATATTCTAGCTGGCTGTAGAAAATGAGCATTCGGTTTATGCTCACTAAGCTTTCGCGGTTCTTGGACAGCAAGTTACCCATTCTACCAATGTGTTTGATGATCTGGTCATAATACTGTGACGAATTATTGCTTTTGCGCAAATCTCCTTCTAGAGCTGGCTTTTCAAACAATTCTTTCAGCAGGCGATCTAGCTCATTGCCAGCTTTTTCCAACACATCTGCAATGCTATTGACTAGAGCTTCCATCAGCCCTTCCATAATTTTTTCCGGGCCTTGACATAAATCAGGAAAACGCACCGCTCTTGCCACGAAATGGCTAAAAGCCTTTGGTCTATGATAACGCATAGTCACCAGGCATTTGTTCTCCAATAATATCAGGGTGATCGCCGTGCTTTCTGGGTGGCCTGAGCCCTGGTTATAAAGCGCGGTGATCGTCATATAAGAAGCCTCACCTTCCTGATAAAATGGGCTCATCACCTCGTTTTTATCCATTTCCTCTCGAGTTGGCGCGTTGATACCTAAAGCTGTTTCGACGAACCTCTCTTCTTTAGCACTTGGTTCAATAAGATCTATCCAAATCAAGCCCTCAGGCAGTTTGCCTTCGGGTTTTAACTCTAAGCGCTCCAGTTTGTTTTTGACCACACAATAGGCGATAATCATATTTTACTTTTCCTTGACAACCCGAATTTTTGATGGAATCCTCTAAAGAACGGGGGTTTATAATGGAGGCGCGCCTTGTAGGTCGCCACGGCCATTATATCGATTTTGCTTGGATAATGCAAGAGCTCTGCGAGAGGGGAAAATGTTAGCGATTTTTGGTATTATTTTAGTCTTTGCAATGGTGTTTGGTGGGTTCATTTCTGCTGGCGGCAAGATAGAAGTGATACTACACGCTTTGCCACACGAATTAGTCATCATAGGCGGCGCTACAATAGGGGCTTTTCTAATCGGCAATAAAGGAGTGGTCGCAAAAGGTGTGCTAAAAGACTTGAGCCGTTGTTTTAAAGGAGCTACCTGGAATAAAAACGATTATAAAGATCTGCTCTCACTTCTTTTTATTCTCACGAAAACCATGAAAAGTAAAGGATTGCTCGCTTTAGAATCACACTTAGAGAAGCCACATGAAAGTCCAATTTTTAGTGCTTTCCCACGCATAATCCACGATCATGCAGCCTTAGATCTTATTTGCGATACCTTAAGAATGATGACTATGAGCCTTGAAGATCCCCATCAAATCGAAGATGCAATCCAGAGGCAGCTTGAAAAGCATCATCATGAAGTGCTAGCGCCAGGTGAAGCGTTGCAAAACGTTGCTGATGCACTCCCAGCTATTGGTATTGTGGCAGCGGTGTTAGGGGTGATCAAAACTATGTCCAGTATCGATCAGCCACCAGCAGTGCTCGGTCATATGATCGGTGGTGCTCTGGTAGGGACATTTATGGGAGTGTTTATGGCATACTGCTTTGTTGGGCCTATTGCCAATAAGATCAAGGGGACCCATGACCAGGATGCTCATTATTACAGAATAATTAGAGATGTGCTTGTCGCACACCTAAAAGGTAACGCGCCCCAAGTTTCTATCGAAATTGGGCGTGGTAATATACCAACTATATACCAGCCCAGTTTTGCTGAGCTAGAAGCCACGCTTAACGACTTAAAAGTGTAAACTTTGGGTTAACTGGTGGCGCAGATTGCAAAGACTCCAATACCTTATCATCTAACACTGACGGTACGCGCTTTATGTGCCCAGGTTTGTCCCGCTTCTTAATTCAGGTATGCTTACCATTCTACCTATTAGGCATGATGTGAGTTACATGTCTACATCACCTAAGTCTGCAGCAAACCTACATATGTTTGAAATATATTTCATTATTATTTATAATTTATAAGCGTAATGATAATTACACCTCAATAAACGTTGCTAGAATACAACAATAATTGAAAAAAGAATAGAAACCCAAATTAGGTAGCTTGCAGGCCTTATGGTCATGGTGTTAGTAATGCGAACAGGACGATGTTCGTGGTAAACGAAGATTATCTAAATATTAACAAAATGGAGAAGTTAAGATGAAAAAGTTTGCACTTACTGCCGCCATGATCGTTACATCTGCGGGCTCTGCTTTTGCAAATGCTCCCACTGTAACTCTAAGCGGTGTTGTAGATAACAAATATGGTTATGTTGACCAAAAATCCGGCTTCAGATATGCAACCCCTGACAACACAAGCACCAGCAAGTTGCGCAACCATGCATTGGTAAGCGAAACAAAGGTGAAGGTACGTGTTGATGGTAAAATGGATCGTGGTCTAGGCTACGGTGCTATGGTGCTACTGAATGCTGATACCTCGGCTGATAAAGACGGCGATAGCGACAACGCACGCCAGACAATGGCTTATGTTGAAGGCATGTTCGGCCGCGTTGAAGCTGGTAGTTATACTGGTGCTAGCTATGCACTACAAACAAACGCTATGCAAATCGCAAGGGGTAATGGTTGTGGTGGAGAGACTCGCTACTGGATTAACCAATTAGCTGGTAGTGGCAACAGTATCCGTGAGGATTTCCTATTGGTTCCTACACTTTACACCAACAACGCTGGTTTAATCAGTTCAAAGCAAGTTAACGCTGCGAAATTGACTTACTACACTCCGAAAGTAGGTGGCCTAGAGGCTGGTATTACTTATATCGATGACCTTGAGTCATACGGTACAATCAACCAAGCTTCTTCTGCATTACAAAAAGATGGTGCAAGCCTAGGAGCTATGCGTAACATCATAGAAGGTGGTCTACGTTATTCTGCTAAAATGGATAAGGTGACTTTAAAGGCATCTCTTCTTGGTCAGCACGGACTTGCTAAGCACTATGGTCCAAACGGTAACCGCGCTCTAAGAGCATGGGAAGCTGGTGCAAGCGTTGGTTATATGAATATAACCATTGCAGGCGCTTATGGTTCTCTAGAGAAATCTGGTCAAACAAAAATAACCCCAGATCGTACTAGCCAGTATTGGAATGCGGGCGCTGCAGTTGAAAATGGTCCATTTGGTCTAAGCGTGGTTTATACAGAAACCAAGCGTGGTATCAATAATCAAGCTCATGCTAACCGGATGCGGAACGTAACCGCAGGCGCTGACTATGTTGTTGCAAAAGGTATGAAAGTTTACGGTAATACTTCATACTTCAGGTTCCACGACAAAGGTGGTAACACAAACAACAAAGGTATGACCTATATCCTTGGCTCAGAACTCGCGTTCTAATAGTCATCCTGTATAGGAAAGCTTTAAAAGAGGCCGGCAACGGCCTCTTTTTTTATCTACTAATCACACTGAAAGCGCAGTATTAATAATGACCGTCTTCTCTTTGGTGTATTGCTCAAGCATAGAATTCAAAGAAGCTTCTTTACCTAGGCCAGAGTTTTTATAACCACCAAATGGTAGCGATGGCCTAAACACTATGTACTGGTTCACCTGCACGAATCCCGCTTCTAACCGCTTCACAGCCTGCAGAGCGCGTGGCAAATCTCGTGTCCATATTCCTGCAGCCAATCCAAATTCTGTACTATTAGCTATTTGGATAGCTTCATCAAATTCTCGCCACTTAACTATCGCTGCAACTGGGCCAAATATCTCTTTCTGACAAATAACATGGTCGTTGTGCAATCCTGTGATGATAGCAGGACGCGTAAATAAACCGCGGGCTAAATGCGCCTCTGTAGGCATTTTAGTAGCATAATGTACCTTTAAATCAGGATCCGCTTCTGCAATTTTTAAGAAGCTTTGCACAGTGTCAAATTGCCGCTCGGATATGATCGTACCAATATCAGTCTGCTCATCCATCGGATCACCCATTATCATAGTGTCTATATGAGCAAGCAGTTTAGCTACGAAGCTATCGTGCAGGTCAGCATGTACTAATAACCTACTCGAAGCACTACAACTCTGCCCTTGCCTGGTAAAGCGCATCCCTTCAAATACGCTTTTCACCGCTAAATCCAAGTCTGCATCAGCACATATAATCATTGGGCTTTTGCCGCCCAGCTCTAAAGTTACTGGAATTATCTTATTCGCTGCTGTTTGATAGACTTTGCGCCCAGTATCTACAGAGCCGGTAAATGCTATCTTTTCAACATGTGGATGCGCAACTAAGCTTGAACCACTTGCTGCACCTCCAGTTATAACATTTAACACCCCTGCAGGTAAAATTTTATGCAGCAACTCTACTGCGCGCAGTACACAAAAAGTCGCCTCTGGAGAGGGTTTTAGTACCACAGTATTCCCTGCCGCAAGCGCTGGCGCAACCTTGGTGGCCATCAGCATTAACGGGACGTTCCAAGGGATAATGGCTCCCACCACCCCAATAGGCTCACGCAATGTAAAAGTTAGCATATCTGGGCTAAATGGAATGGTATCCCCTTTTAATTCTAGTGCTAGCCCCCCGTAGAAACTAAATATATCCCCGACTACACCTAATTCTACTCTGCTTTCTGTACGCAACGCCTTGCCAGTCTCATAAGACATAATCATCGCCAATTCTTCAGCATGATCACTAATTATGCGTGCACAGGCCTGCAGCAATCCACCACGTTTCGCCGCTGGAGTATTAGCCCAAGGCGCTTTGGCGGCTGCGGCTGATGCCGCCGCTGCTTCAACCTCTTGCTCTTCGCATGCTGGAATATGGCCTATGATCTTCATTGTAGCAGGATTATGCACCTGCATTTGCTCTCTATTATTCACTTTTTGTAGCTCGCCACCTATAAAAATAGAGCCTGAAAGCCGTTCTACCGTTTTATTATATTCCATAAATATACTCCGCATACCGTGACGATTATCATACTTTAATGTAGTTGCGATGCCAGTGGTTTAACAGATATTTTATATAAAAATAATTGACGTATATTAATCTGCCCATGTACCATCACTCCATGGTATTGGGATGTGGAAGGAGTACGTGATTTCCTCCGGGTTTCTTGTATGAGAAACCCGGGGGCCTGGTGCTCAATTATACATCTTATACCTGGGACGCTCCCTCCTTGTATGCTAAGGGCGTCCCTATCTTCCCCCCTATTTTGCAACAGCGCCAAGGTAGGTACGCGCTTTACGTTCCAATTCGTTGCCAAGCTTGTTGATAGCGGTGTTAATACCATCTTCCAACTCAGTTGTACGCCTATATTCACTTGCGCCATATGGAACAAACCGGATTTCTTCCACTTCAATTTCAACATGTGCAGCCACTTTCGCAGGTAAGGTAGCTTGGCTATTTAGCCTAACAGCATAATTTATAGTATACTTTGATGGTCCAGGATCTAACTCAAAAAACTTGGGAGCTGGTGGGTCAACCCTTGTTAAACTCGCTTCTTCAATTATAAAACTGATTGTGTTGTGTCCAACGGTCTCATCGCTACGCAAAGTGTGTTTTGCCCAGTTTTTAAGCTGCTGCAGCGGTAGTCTATCACTTGGCAAATCTGGAATATTTGCCGCGAAACTCTGATCTATTATTTTTATCTCACGCCCAGGAAGTAGCAAAACATGGTCATACTTAACGGTTTGGGGTTTTTCACTGACTACTTCAACGCAGCCAGATAAACTAAGCAATAGTACCAAGGGCAGCGGCTTAGAACATTGGATTAATCTCTTCATCTTTAGGCCTCACTTTAGCATAATATTGATGCACATCCAGAGTACCCTCTAACTTATCGACAATCAAGGTCACCGTACAATCACCAGTTATGTTAATAACTGTACGCAGCATTTCTAAGAATCGGTCGACACCAAGAATCAGCGACATCCCCTCCAACGGTAGACCTACAGAAGATAAAACCATTCCCATCATCACCATAGAACCACCCGGGAAGCCAGCTGCTCCTATAGAGCCTATAGTTGAGGTAAATATAATAACCCCATACTGATACCAACTCAGCTCCATCCCTATCACCTGTGCAAAAAACACTGAGCATATGCCCAAGTATATCGCAGCTCCATCCATATTCATCGAAGCACCAAGTGGTAAGATAAAAGACGCAGATTGCTTAGATACTCCTAACTTATGGCGTAATTCGGAGATCGCTGTACCTAAGGTTGCTTTACTGCTAACTGTTGCAAATGCCAAGGTTTGTGTGGTCAACATCTTCTTATAAAACGGCAATGGGTTGAGCCGTGCAAATACCATTATGAGGATGCCAAACACCAAATATTGTAGCAATAACGCCCCTATTACCACTAAAGCGAACTTACCTAATGAAAGCATTACATCTATACCATAAACTCCAACAGCCCAGGCCATCAGAGCAAAAACCCCATATGGAGTTAGCTGGATCACCATCTCAATCATCTTGAACACCAGAGCAGTGGCTGAGACCACAAAGTCTTTCACTTCCCTACCGCGATCTCCAATCAGTATTAACGCTAAGCCTGTGAAGAAGGCGAACACTACCACTTGGATGGTGTTGCCAGAAGCCATAGCCTCTACCGGATTTTTAGGTATTATATTCATTGCAATTTCTAATAACGACTGCTTAGGGCTTTGGTTAGGTTCTGCAGATAGCTGGATGTTTAGCCCTATACCCGGCTCAAACATGTTAGCACAAATTAATCCAATCATCACAGCGAACACTGTTGTGCACGCATATGCGAATAAAGCCTTGGAGCCAATCCTACTAAACGTGGAAGCATCACTTAAGTTGGTTACCCCATTGAGTATAGAGAAAAATATTAAGGGCACTACTACCATTTTTATCATGTTGATAAAAACTTCGCCGAAGTACTTTAAAAATGCAGCTTCTTCACCTAAATACAGGCCGCATGACACGCCAAGCACCATGCCGACCAATACCTTCTGCCATAATTTAACTTTTTTCATCAATAATCCCCTTATAGCACACCATACGTATAGAGATACTTATGGTGGGTATTCTTAAATCGCCTGCGCTTAGGTATATACTTATCATTTTAAACAAATATGAGAATATGACAAGCATATACGCGCGCTAGACAAATATTGTTATTGTGCTGTGCAAAATAATGCGGTATTACCAAATGCAATGTATCGATAGCACCTAGCTAATTCCAAAGGAATTCCCACACCCGCAACCACTAGATGCTTGAGGGTTATGTATCTCGAAGGCGGCTTTACCAAGGGTTTCCAAATAATGCAACCTGCTACCCTGTACTTTCTCTAAAGAAAGTGGATCTATAAACAACACAGCTCCATCCATGTGTAAGGTAAAGTCTCCTTCTTCAACTTGTGCATCAAAGTCATATACGTATTTAAATCCAAAGCACCCGCCACTTTTTACTTCTATTCTGAGGAGTAATGGCACTTTGCCTTTCTTCTCACCCAATTCTTTTAAGCGAGCAACAGCTGCTTCTGTGATGGAAAAAGGCTGCGGTTTTGTCATCTCTTGGTGCATATAAGTAATATAAAACATCTGGTGGCTCTCATTATACATCATTTTGTCGCATAGGTCTATATAGGGAGAAAAGAATGCCGTGTCAGGGCCGCCTCATGGAAATGCCTTGCCAGCACCTCAGCGTTTTAGCTGCTTTTAGAAGATGCTATGATTTACGGCGTTAAGATTGGTTCACACTTATGCGTGTTTTTAATGATTGGCGAACAGTTTCCTATAGTAAATAGCTTTGGATAATCAGCACGAAAAGTGGCACTGAAAACCGCAATA
>JAFECK010000005.1:34573-115979 GCA_018242185.1 Pseudomonadota bacterium | reverse complement strand
GAGCAGCCCGGTAGCTCGTCAGGCTCATAACCTGAAGGTCGTTGGTTCAAATCCAGCCCCCGCAACCAAGCTTTTAGCGGCTTTGGGCGAATGTTGAGAAATGTTTTTGGCAAGCTAGTGCCGCACTGGTGCCGCAATTCGAATCCTTGGCGTACTGAAGGTGACCAATGCTCCTCACAGCTCATTTACCTATATCATATTTACAGTATAATAAAAGTACTAAAAATGCCTCCAATTGCGTAAGTCGCGCCATAACCTGCTACCATAGCGAGTTTGAGGGCAAAGTCATCATAACGGGATTGTATTGGTATGACGCGATGGGTGATTTGCAGCAATGTATTTAATGGCTAATCTGATTTATTAAATCACTTAGGGATTTATTCCCCGCCGCTTGCGGCGTATACTTAGGGAATGAGTGAGTACATACACAAGAGTCATAATGTTACGGTATTGATATACCATCTGGTGTTTCCGGCGAAATATCGACGTGCTGTGTTGGATGCTACGGTAGACGAGGTTTTACGGGAGGTATGCCTTGATATAGAGGTGCGTTACCAGCTGAAATTCTTAGAGATAGGGAGTGATAAAGACCAGGTGCATCTACTGGTTCAATCGGTACCGACGTATAGCGTAACGAAGCTGGTAACGCTGATTAAGAGTATAACGGCGCGTGAGATATTTCGCCGCTGTCCGCAAGTAAAGAAGCAGTTGTGGGGAGGGGAGTTTTGGAGTGATGGTTATTTTGCTAGTACGGTAGGTAAGCATGGAGATGAGGGTAAGATAGCGAGATATGTCAAAGCACAAGGTCAGTAATACGAGAAGCTTCATGAAGATAGGCAATTGAGACTGTTCTGACTAATACCCCGCTGCTTGCGGCGGGGTTCGATTTATTCTAGCATCGGCATATATACGTCGTTGGATCGCTCTCTCTATAATAGCCCCGTCGTTAAAGTTAACGTTCAATTTAGGAGGGTCAACCTGCACCCTCTCGACACGCTCCGTGTATCCACGATGCTTAAGCTTTGTCTTACAGTAGAAGATGATGGCGATTATGTTGCCTTCATCAATCTTCTTGAGCAAGGCACTTTCAACTAGGTCGGCTGCTAGGTCCATCACATCATCGCATTTGGTAGCAAACTCTGGGTCTTTATTGCGCCAGTTGTAATATGTGCCGCGCTCTATGCCTCCTTTTCCTACAGGCTATACTAATTATGCCCTTAGATTGCTCTAAGAGCTTTGGGAATTCCTTTTTTATATTGTGCAATCTGTTTATCGTCATATGCTCACAACCTGCTAACATTGCTCCCTAAATTGTATCATAATACAAGGAAATAGCTAGTTAACAATGCCATGCCACGTTGTTTTGAGTACTGCCAAATGTATTCATTGTCCTGCTTATAATCATGGCCTTCCTTCTACTTACCTTATCTGCTATAATCCCTATAGATTATCACAATTAATACTTGGTAAGTCGCATGTGTGCTACCTTTGTCTTATCTATCTTGTCTTTAGCTCTACTTACTTATCAGAAATATGCGCTTTGCTTTATTAATACATGCACTATGTCGAATATTTAATATTTTAACAGCTAATATTTATCAAATAACCTCAATTTGTTTAGGTGGTGTTGCATTGGTTTCGCGCTTAGGTTATAACTTGTTCAAGTAGTTCAATGAGGATGAGTAATGAAACCAAGTGATGGAACGCAAGTAGTGGACCAAACCCAGACTGGCTTGGGAGGTAAGAACCAGGGACCTCCAGGTTCGGCTGGTGGTGCAGCAAATCATATGAGCAGCAGCCAAAGTTTACACCAAGAGCAGACAAAGGAAGATACAACAAGCGGTGCACAAGGAAAGGAGAAGAGAAGCATTGTTAATGCAGAGACTAATAAACCTATGGTTCATCCAAGCACGTCCCACTCTCCAGAGCTAAGTATAAATTATTCTCTTAAATCTCTCAAGAGCGATAGTTGGAAAATTTCTCGAGCAAACTCTAGACTATCGGTTGATTTCAGTGGCTATAACGAAGAGGAAATTAAGCTAGCTATTAGCACCATTGCAACCTGTACCGCAATAATAGAGCTTAACTTCCACAATATACACTTCAGCAAAGAAGTTGCTGAACATTTCGCTACTCAGCTGAGCAGTAAGAAAAACATCATTAGTCTATCACTGCACATGACTGGCTTAACTGGAGATGATAATTGTGGAGAAAACTACTATGTGGCTGACGCTTTAATATCCGTACTCAAAGGTAACGTTGACCTGCAGAGCCTTGAGGTTGCAACAGATAAGCCAGACAAGGTCGGAATGTACATATATTCATTTTCAGAATTAATGAAGGTGGTATGCGTTCAAGAAAAGCTTCATACAGCCGTTTTTGACATGCTAATTCCTGCGGACCATCACATACCAAAAAGATTTATATCGTTTAAAGAGGCGCGTCCTACATATGCTGTGCCAAAAGAATTTCTACCACTCATTAGGGATAACACCAGTTTAGAGATTCTTCATTTTAAGCTGAACAAAGAGCACACTGCTACAGGAGAATGCGAACTAATTAACCAAATTGTGCTTCAAAATAAAACCTTACGCAGCCTGTACATTGGCATACCACTACATGAATCTCAATTTACCTATCTAGTTAAGGCTATGCAGTATAATGACACTCTTATTGAGTTCATTGACTTACATCCGCATCGATTTATAGCCTATAACTATGAAAAGGATGACAGATTACATAAAGCACGTCAGAAGCTCTTTGAACTTAACAAAGATGGACTAATTCCCCGAATTTATACTCGTGCCATATTATTCGATGGCCGAGGTGAATGGATAGAGCGAAACCGTAAGTTATTAAAGTTCAACTTGGAAAAATCCTTTATTGAAGAAGCAACAGACACGTTGGGACTAAGAGCTAGCGATTACTTGATACTCAAACACCAATTGCAATACATAGTTAGGCGCTTGGAGCTTAGCGTTGCTGATGATAATTATCAGCAACCAGAAAGTACCTCTAGTACTTTTACCAATAGGCTTGATATCGGAAAACAAGAATTAATGTTATTTGTGAATAGTCCTAATGGCCAAGATAAGGTGTGGCGCTATCCTGGTACTGAGGAGATGAAACGCAAAGCCATAGCCAAAGCCAAAGCTAATCATATGATATCATGGTTAGGAAGCGCACATATACTCAAGCAAGATTTAGAATGGGCAACAACCGCAGGTATAGCTGAGTACGGCATAACTCTAAGCTTAGTATTGCCAATAGAAATCGTACAGATTATTCAGCAATATATGCATGCCATAGGTGTAGCTAATCACAAATATTTAAGAAACGCTCCAGATAGCCATGAAGCTATTACATTGAGTAAGCAGGGAATAAATATTTTTAGGGCAAAGATGGCATTAATAGAGGCATATCCCAAAGAGCTATATGACGTCGCAATGGGTTTGGAACCTAAAAACGAAACAACTATTGCAGAGGTCGAGCAAGAACTTCTGAAGGTGCAAAAGGAATTAAAGCCAGATGCTGAGCTACGACTACCGACCACATGTATATACGGTCCACGCATAGTGCCATATCGCCTGGCACTGAAACTTCAATTATTTGACTTACGCATACTGCGTGTGCGCTGCGAGATAAAATCAAGGAAGGAATTCTATCAGTCTTATTGGCCGGATGATAAGGAGATAGAGCTAGCATCACAAGGTGAAGCTAGCGCGATAATATGGTCAGACTTTGACCGTGAAACAAAGGATAGAAATCCAGAGTATGAATCTTGGATTTCTCCTGAACCAGATTTACCTTTGGTGGAAGAAGTTCATGATATTGAAGAAGGCATTACTACAACTTCTAATACTACGACCACTACTAGTACTACTACAGCAGCGAATAACACTGCTAGTAACAATCACCCAATCCATTCGGGAAATGATAAGTACGGTCCTCTAAATCATAAAATAAGTGTACTGCTGGCAGGTACATGCTTAGGCTCCCTACTAGATTTTGTGCGTAATAAATATACTTATATAGGGGTTGTTGGCGGATGCTTGTGGATATCTAATACATACCTTGCTTCCCCTTATTCATATATATTAGCTGCCGCTGCCACGAGCGTTATGGAAGCATTCTCATGGCTTGGTAGGTGCGCTAATAATCCACAACATAACCACATGATTAATGGCGCTGTGTTGATTGTCAACACGGGAGCTGCTTGCGGCATTATTGCCTTAGTGGAAGATAATGCGCTTCATACTGCATTAAAAGCAATACAACCTGAAGCTAGCTATGTTGCTAGTGCGATAACTTGTTTAGCTACTGTTTATGGTATTGTGCGGTTGGCTGGTCATTTAGATAACAAACTATTAGAGGGTGCAGTAATTGCCTCTTGCATTGCTTCTGCTGCTGTTTTGATAGGCCAGTGGGAAGCTGACATCACAGTTGTATCTGCAGTTTGTATGATAGGGGTTAGCTATGCCCTACGTACGTTTGCAGATCTAGTTACAGGTAGTTCTGGCACGGCAAGATCAGCGGTATAACAAAGCCAGCGCCCTTAATATATTTCAATATTTTCGTAACATATATGAAATAAATAAAATCTTGACACTTTTTATCCAGAGATTATAAGAAAAAGTGGATGGTGATTTATGGTGGAGCGTTGGTTAACCGTCCATATGGGTGTGAAGATGCTATATAGCAACAACCCAGAGACAGGGGGAAGAGGAGCAGCGAGTACAAAATCCAATCCAATATATCAAGCCAAAAAGTTGCAGGAGGAGTTAGAGAAGGTTAAAAGAAATGACCCAACCTTCTTAGTATGGGACCTGTCTCAATATATCCTTACAGCAGAACATCTAACAGAGATTGCTGCAGCCCTCAAGAATAATACAGCGCTGGGCTATATAAAATGGGACAATTTTACTGATAAAACATCTACTCTATATAAGCAGATAAACAAGCAATTGGAGCAGAATAACCTAAACTATAGAACACATCCAAAGCATATGGTGCTAGGTCTACTTAGTGCTCATGCCAACCTTAACTCATGGGACCAAAATAAAGAGCTCGTTAAATTTAACGAAGGAGACCCTGAGAATAAGAGCCAGTATAATGCAATGCTCGATGGTTGGCGGATTGAAGATATCCAATCAGATGAGAAGAGTGGATACTATGGAGTTATGTATATTAATGACAAGCGCCATTGGATAGTATTGGCGCACCAAGGCTTTAGCTTTGGTAAAGGGTTATATAATACAACCAGTGCTGCAATGCGTGGTGAAATAGATAACCCAGTGATGTTCAGTGCATATCAGTGCACTAAGAAAGCTGTACAAATGTCATTGGATAAGCACTATTCACTTTCCATAACTGGACATGGTCTGGGCGGGTGGTTCGCTATGGTGAGCCATGGGTACTGCGTGCAGCTCTCTAAAGAATTAGAAGAAAAAGCTGCTCAAAGTTCTACTAACTCTAGCAGTCAACCTAGCAGTACATTTAAATGGCAGGAAGTACAGAGTGTGGTTTTTGATACCCCTGGAGCTGAGATGCTTAGCACTATAATTAAGGGGAATGTAAAACTATCTGACCTGGATATCACGGTTTATCTTCCTACTCCTAACCTACTTAATATGATAGGCGGCCAACATTTAGAACATAACGTTTATTATGTGCCAATAAATAAAGCTTCAACTGAAGCTAAATCAAAAAGTTTACAAGAAGCTAGTGACGCCAGTGGTATCAACTATATAGCTCAGCATATTGCTTCAGGTGCGCACGGAATTGGGTCAGTGTTACCAACCAAGAGCACAGAGACTTGGCAGATGATAGCCAAGGGCTTAAATATGATTAGGCATGCAAACAGTATGGCGCCAATGTTAGAGCAATTTGACCCAGAAACTGGTTTGCCACAACAATACCGTAGAGTAGCAAAATGGCCTCAAGTTAAGTATAAAGACAATCCAAAAGGATTTTCTCTCGGAACTCATGCGGCGCAGCTAACCAAAGATTGGGTTGGTGGAGATTTAGGTGATGTGTTGTATTGGCCGGTATACATATTAGGTTTTTTTGTAAAAAAACCGATGCATGCAACAGAAGTAAGAGTACTGGCTGATGTTGGTGCTGATTTGGTGTTGAATAATGAAATTAGCACTAGCCAAATGACTAAGATGCTTGATTTCTTTGATGAAGAGGCATTTGGAGTACGAGCCAATCTTAGCGAGAAAGAAAAATTTGAGCAGATGTTTGAAGCGAACTTTATGACCGATATGGTAGACCCTGCTGTAGAAAAGAAAAATATCTCACGACATTACGAGGCAATGCTCTCGCTACATACTACTTTTTTCCCATTCCATCAAACTTTGGGTAAGCCATTACCTTTGATGAATTATAGAAACGAGATTACTTTCATAGAAACTCAAACAGCACTATATACCATAGGTGTATTAGGAGAGGTATTGCAACAAGGACAAGCGCGTTTAGAGGTGGTCCGTCACAGAGCAGTGAGAATTGTGACTGTATATAAAGGCGTAATAGAGGGTATCGAGGCAGAATGCCAGAATATAAGTAATGCTAAGAATAGTAAAGGTACAGTAAAAAAAGACGATGAAGATGGTCAGAAATACTTTGTTGAAACCGGTGGAACAATCCTTAGTGACATGAGAAGGGTGTTGGTTGGTTATGCTGGCACAGCACCATCGCCTGTAGTTGTTATGACTAGTTGTAGCGGAGCTGGCAAGACTACCGTTGCTCGCTATTATAGTAAAACTTACCAAAATCAGTCTAATATGGTTCAGAGAGGTGACATATGCATGGTAGGAAGCAACTATAAACTACTTAATGCCAGCAATGTTAATAAACTAGATGATTTATGGAATAAAGCAGAATTACCTGTTTCAAGCAACGCGGTGGAGGGAAGTACAGAACATAAACTCAAAAACTATGTTATTGTTTTTGATAATGTGCAGTGTTTATCTCATGTTGCGCCATACATTAAAAGGGTGCATGAGTATGGTGGTAGGGCGATAGTTACTACTCAGCATGCTTATCTCGGATATAAGCTACCAGATTCTGACAATCTTAGTTCTTCTAAAAACATTGATGCCAGCATAGATGAATTAAACTGGCAGTTTTTCAGGGTCGAGCCAATGGATTTGGAGCAGTCTTTTGCATATATAGCGAAGGCAATAAAAGAGGCTTTTAAAATTGAGGTAAAACAAGAAGCTGGGGCCCAAAATAGTGGTAACGATTTAAAGGAAGCAATAAATGAACTAATACAAGTTGTTGGAGCTAAGTATGGTAAGCCCTCTAATGGTAAAAATAGCGAACAGAATGTACTGTGTTTACCAGCTAGACTTCGTATAGTTAAAGACCAGATTCTTCAAATTGCTCGAACAAATCCAACTTCGGATAGTTTAGGAATTGTTATTAAAGACCTTACGACGCAATACAAAACAACATTCGAGAACGGTATACTAAACAACGATCTATACCAAACTCCTGATATGCTATTTGGTGGTCTTAACGTTGCAGGTGGAGCAGAAAATGTAGTTGCGTGGCGTATGCTGCAGTACGCTGGCTATTTACAGTCGAATGAAGTTCCATTGAAACTACTAGAGAAAGCAATAGAGCTAGACAGTAGTATATCAAAAGAAGAGAAACAGAGCTTAAAACCAGCATTATACCAGCTATACAGCAGGTCTTTAATCACCGCAAAACTAAGTATTCCAGATGATAGTAATGCCATCAAAGCAGGCGCTATAGATAAGGCCACGGTTGTATTAATTAACCCTGCTGTACAAGCAGAAGTGCGCAGGTATTGCCATATGATGAATAACGCTGGTGAAGCTAAAGCAATATCGCAGCATGAGAGGCATGCTGTTCTTATCAAAGCTTGCCGAGATTTATTCCCATCATCGCAAAAGTTCGAGACAGCAAATGAGAGTGGACGCGAAGAGCTAGAGAATGAATCTGCTGAGCTATTACCACATGTTGAACTGGTTTTACAGGAAGGTAAAGAGTTTGAGCATATGGCACGAGCTAAGTTGCACTATAAGGTTGGTTATTACTATGAGAATGTACTGCATGCTAACGATAAAGCATTGGCACACTATAATAGCGCTGCAGCTGCACTTGCTAATTATCGTAAATACAGAGTACCTAAAGAGAAAACAACCACCAGCTCTCACACTACTAATACATCTAGCAGTTCGAGTAGCTCAGCAACTCAAGAAGCGGTGAGTAAGTCCGCATCTCTAGAATCGGCTATACAGTACCGTTTAGGGGTCATTCATGCACAAAACTCCTCTACTGAGGAGCAAGCCTTGACTAATTATAAGCAGAGCATTGACGCACTATCACCTGAATGGTTGTCTCAAGTGGATAGCTTGCTTGAGCAACAAGAGGCATTAGCACAGCAGTACAAAGAGTTAAAACAAGCGCAGTTAGAATACCAGGGACCTCGGTTATTGGAAGAAATAAGGCAACATCAAGCGATAATAGATAGACTGTCTAGATATCATATGCGTTTCCCGGGTTTTGAGAGCCAATATAATGAAGCACAAGAGTGGTATAAATGGGCTATAGAGGAGTTGGATAAAAAGATAAAGGAGTATGAGAAGGAGGTACCGCCGTTGGAAGTAAAATTTGCTGAGCAGGTTGACAGGAAGCACTATTATGAACAAGTTGTAGCCTCTGGCAACATCGTAGCCAGTAATATTAAAGACAGCAGTGTGACTAGCTTAATTGGTTTGCGAGCTGCTTTAGTGCAGGTCCAAAATGAGTATGGCGCTACAAAGAAAGAGCTCGATGAAAGTAAATTTAGGCAGCTTAATTTGCATGTCCTGCGGGATAATGGTTGGGATGCTTTTATACAGCAGAATAAGGAGCAACATGGCCGTCTCCCCTTACATTTAATTTTCCCTTTTTCAGCGGCTGCATACCCAGAGGCTGCTACATTTACATTACTATTACCGCCTACGTGGATTGCAGGGGGCATTAGCTACGGCGTATGCAACGTGCAAGACCAGATAAGAAGTAGTAAGCTTACTGAGATAACTGCTGCACGTGATGAAACAGCAAGACAGATTCGAGATTGGGAGCAACATATACTACAAAAGGCTCCTCAATTAGTGATTAGTCTGAATGCAGAACTAGATGCTACTTACGCAAGGTATGCTGAGATTAGCCAACTTGTACGTAACATGGATGCATTGAAAGACAAGCTGTGTTCGAACCAAAAAGCTATAACCGCTATTTTGACCGAACTCGATAAGGATTGCCAGCAGATGCAGGATTACAATGATGCAGATGCTTTTGCTACCAAAGTACAATCATCTTTAGCATTATTATCCAAGACCTGGGAAGCTGATAATACTAAATGCAGTAAAGTGATAGGTGTACAACCATTAGCCCTTCCTCAAATCAATAGGATTACATTGGTTTGGCAAAAGAATATCAACTTAGTTGTTGCTCATCATCAGAAGCGGCAAGCAGAAATTAGTCAAATTGTTCAGTACGTTGGCTTACCGGTTTTTCAGAGCCCTGCTAATAGCTCTAATTCTAGTAATCAGTCAAAAGCTCAATCCAAAAGTAGTATGGACATTCAATTGCTAGAGCGCAATTATAAGCATAAACAAGCTGCAGTATGGGTATCGCGTGCTAGTCTACATGAATCTATTACTGCATCAGGTACTACTCATTCTCTTGCCGTACTAAACGATTTGGCTGCCACATATGAAGCGAAAAATGGTCAAGAACCGCAAATGTATGCAGCAACCATAAGATGGGTGATGCAAGTAAATGAGGAGCAGACTGCTCCTCTACCAAATCATATGATGCTACCATTCTATGATACTGAGATTAGTAGACAACAATATGCCAATACTATGGCGCAACATTCAGAACTAGCGTTGCAGATAGTGAGCACAGCTTTAGGGCAGAAAGCTATAAAAGAATACTACGCGTTTTATCTTGCAGATATCGGTCATGCTTATCTACAGCTGGGCTATACTGATAAAGCTACGCAAGTATATGAGTACGCACTAGGATTAGTTCCTGATACTGACAGGTATTTTAAAATACAGATTTTAGAAGAGTTGGCGAATGCTTATCAGCAAATGGGCGGGACTAATAATCTAAATAAAGCCATGTCATACTGGGAGCAAGTTAAGGAGGATAGAGAGGCCGTAGGTGATGAAGTTAAGGCTAGCCTATGTGATATTAATATAGCAGCAATTAAGATAGCCCTTGGCTCTGGTATTAAAGTATTAGAAGGCATAGAAATGCTGAATAAGTCTTTGGTTAAATTACAGCAGATGCCACAAAATCTAGAGGTGAAGAAAGCTATATACAAGGCTAAAATAGAGCTTGGACAAGGACACTTAGTACTTGATTGGACTCATCAGACAAAAGGTTTGAAGCCACTTGAGGAAGCGTTAGAACTAGCCAAGAATATCTATCCTGCAGAATCTAAAGAGGTCATGCTGGCGTATTATCATCTTGGCCTAGCTAAGGCTGGTTTTGAACGCCCTAGTGACCTCAAAATTGGCATAGAATACTTGGAAAAAGCCAAGTCTATAGGTGATAAGCTATATAGCAAAAATCCTGACCCATCTATGATTCCAATATTGGTGAAGTTGGCAGCGCATACCTTTTCTACAGAAAAAGACGCAGGTACTTCTCATAGTAAAAGTTCAGAAATGGTTAGACGAGCTCTTGAATTAACAAAAAGATTTTATGATAAAATTGATCATCCAGTACGTTGTACGGTTTTGATTATGGCCTCTAAATATGATCATTGGTCGCATCCTTTTGAAGATATTCGGCAAGATATATCTGATATTCGTGATATATACCGACGTCTGTATAACCGGCAACCGCATCCACAAATTGAAAGAATGTTAGGACCAGTATCGCTATTCTCAGATATGATAAGCTCATATGATATTAGTAACATGCATTCTGACCTATACGGTAATCAAGGTACTGAGCATACTTTCAAGCTCTATGCCAGTATGATACATTCATCCCATATATACATATGGGAAACTGAGGCAGACCAAACTTACCGTAACGATAGATTGACGCTTGCTATGAGTGTTTACCCATCTTCACATCCTGTAGTCATTAGGAATCTTCTGCAACTTGCATCTAATTATTATCGCACGACCAAAGGCATAGTTTATTATGAAGAAGCTTTAACCAGAGCTGCAATATGGTATAAATCTACTCATGCAATCATGAAAACAACGGCAGCAAGCATAGGTATCTCATACAAATGCTTAAATGATGATAATGGTATGTATGATTATTTTTACCAGTTCCGTATTATGCGGCACAATGTTGGTACGTACGGCTATTGTACGCCATACGATTGGTATAAGCAAAGAAAGCAGTGGTTTAGCATTGATAACCTAAGGTCAAAGTATCCGTGTTATAACGAGGTAATTTCAAGAAAGATGGTTGTTCCTGATTCGATAGACGATGCGAATATAAAGGCTATTAGGCAGTCCAGAGAACTGTATTTCGAGACTAAGAAGGCTTTGAGCGCAGTATGTCACAACGTATTCCGATTAAGTGCTAAGGGAGACTGGAGTGACCCTCACTTCACTGGTGTTAACTGGGGTGTGCTTGGTTACACCTCAGATGAATATTTAACCAAGCAACTGCGAGATTGCCAGGCCCCTAAAGAAGCTACCATAAATGTTGCACGTATGGTATGTTTTCAATCTATCAATTTTGGCATTATGAGCGCATGTAGCAGTAAGGCAAGCATGGCATGTGCCACCAGCTTCATGTCCACTTATCCAGAAGTGGTTGAAGAGGTGGCCAATAAGCATCCGCAGCTATTTGTAGATTACTCGGTAGTTGAGGCTTGCCAGAAGCACCTGGAGACGGCTGGTTTTACCCAGCCACAGAGGCAGCGTTTAACAGATGCATTAAGTAAAATTAAATTTGTGGAGGTATCTGTATGAGTAGTGGAGAGGTTATAGGGGGAGCTGTATATTTGGCACTTTGTGCGGTAACGGCTACAACTGTATTAGCGTTTACTGGGTTCTATGAAGCTCATGAACCATGGGTTTCAGCATTAGTAACCGTAGGTTGCGCTGCAGGATGCACTGTTTCAGGCTGAGCTGATAGTTAGGATTATAGGTGGTATTGGTTGTAGCGCTATGATACTCTCCCACCGCGGGACCATAGGCTTTGAAGCAGGCAAAAGTGGCATCTATTTGTATTGCATTATGCTGCTATGTTTACCAGTCTTGGGCACTTATTCTATACTCGCCAATGCTAATCCTGAAGCTATGGCATCTGCTATACTGGGCACTTTTATATTAGCTGCATTTATCGATTGGATAGTGTTGGCAATACTTTCTATTATTGGGGTATCTTTAGGCACACTACTATTTGCGACTGTCTTATTTTCTTCTCACCAAGGATACGTACCACATTACTATGCAATCTCTATCCAAACTATGGCTTTGTTAATAGCTATAACGGTGAAATACAGTCAGTATCGAGATGAACGCCTTGCCCACAATTTAGCTACAAGTTCAACAGAATGGACTAAAGGTCAATACAGAGCAGTGAGTGAAGAAATTGATTTGGCTAAATCTGTGATGGAAAGTTCTAGGCACATGGCTGCAGAAAAGGTTTCATTCCAAGGGTATGAAGTTCCAGTAAAGCAAGATGAACGGGTTTTGATTATGGATGAAGCGGGTTGCAATAATGCCTACCAAGCACTAACCGAAGGGTCAAAATTGCTGAAAAGACAATTTACCAGCAATATTGATGACGCTGCCGTCCAATACAGGGGAGAAAATAGCGAGGATGTTGTACATGCCCTCTATAATGCTGCAGTGGCCCTCATTCCATCTTACTCGGATAGAATAGCCACTGTCGAATTCATCAGAAGTAAGGTTGGCTTGCAGTACGATGGGCCTCAAGAGCAACTACAAAGCGCGTTTGAGCATATATTGGATTATTGCTTGAGGCATAAGCAGCATGGGACCAAGGTGAAGGTGTGGGTGCAGAGTGAGTTGATTCAGGTACGGTTTGCTAATAAGGCTTCTAAAAAGGATGATAACACCCAAGCACCACCAGAAGACTATGCTCTAAGTGCAGCGAGAGTAATTCTAGAAGCAATAGGTTCGGATTTGGAGTATGCATAAGAGACAGATGCGGTTGAAATCAACATCTCAGTGCCAGACCTGCATCTATCAAAATATTAACGGCAGTACTAACAATTAACGACTAAGTAGGTTGTATATGAATTTGACGAGCAGCAAGGTAAACTCAATATTGATGCGTGATGAACTTGATGGCACCGAGAGGCGCATAGTAATGCGAGCCGGGCAGAAGTGGCTACTTAAGTGCGAACAGGATAACACATTGTTACAGCTCAATGCCTTGGAGGCGGCGATAGAAGTGTTGAAGCTATACGATAAGCGCATAGCGTACGAGCCGGCAGTTGCGTTCAACCAGCTGTATCGCAAGTTCAATCACCTACTGCTATTGGACTATTCTAGCTTGCCGTATCGCCACTTTCCCCCGAGCACGGCCGAGCTAAATCATCCCTATTTGCCGAATCTAAAACCAGCTGGGCATTATTTTACCAAGTCCGCCGCATTATGGAAATATGGACTTAATAAGTTTGGCTTTATTGCAAGCGTGCAAGACCATGAAGGTAATAATACGCTAATGAATGCGATTAAACAGCAGGAGTTCTTTGGCGCTATAGCGGTTATCCATAGCACCAAATTTTTTACAGAGCCGTTTATCTCTAGTGCAGCAAAAGAATAAGAAGGGCCAAAACGCTCTACAGTTAGCATACATTGTGCCTGAAGGAGTAAGAGAGGAGGAGTATAGTTATCTAATTCAGCTATTGCTTACATATGCTCATAGAGAATAGATTTGCACTTAGCTTAATCCAAAACTCGGATTATAGTGGTAAGTACGCTATAATTCCCCTGAGGCTTGGGTCTTTGAGGCCTGCACAATTTTTTGCGCCTCAGTTGCACAGTTGTCTTCAAATATTCCAGCGCCTTTGGCTTCTCTGTGATCTGAGAGGCGACTTCTGCGGCAGGCATGATTCCAGCTACCATACCTACTAACCCTAAGCCAATACCAATCATTGTAAATAGCAGGATAGGGTTGCCTGCGGCTAATCCTTCATGCAGTTTGGCAAACGAGCCTTTAGCGATGTCGCTAAGTGCTTGTATAGCTATATATGCGGTCTGTGAGCCATTAAGCGAGTTTAGTCCTGCCAAAACAGCCACAGCCGCCCCTGGTACAAGGCCTATGGCAGCGTCTATACTCCGCTCTGCGTGGATATGGCTTTCAGAGCACATGACTTCCGCTGCGGCAAGCTGGAGCTTGCAGTTGGCGATATGTTCTTTGAGCTTTTTCTTGTCATCTGGGGTTTTGTCATTGGTAGTATTATCCAAGTGTTTAACATACGCCTCTAACATCTCTATATAGACCTTCCTAGGGATAAGAAGTGCAGATTTATTGATATTACTCTATATCTGGTGAGAGCTTTTTAGGCGATTTTGTAGTTCTTCACCGAGAAAGGATTCCTTGGTTGTCTTATGTTGTTTTGCATATTTATCAGCGATTCTATCGAGCTCGTTTGTCAATTCCGTATCTTGTGTGTTAAACGCATCAGTTATATAGGTGAAAAGTTGCGGCTTTTCCTTATCAGGAGAGTCTGGCTTCATATCCGGCCGCGCAAACACCGTAGAGCGTACCGCCTTTACTAGCAGCCATGTATTATTCCAATCTAACTTAACCCTTGCTGCTCTAAGGTTACGCGACATGTTGCTATTAGGTTAGCATCTACTTTTGCGCTATCCCTAGGATCGTAATCATTTCTGCTACTGCGCGCTCTTTCATATATCTGCTGGAGCGTAGTGGCATGACCACTTCCGCCCGGTCTTACCCTATCCACCCATGAAGTAAAGGCATGTACCATAGATTGGAGCGGTGAGGACTTCAAATCTTCAGGCTTGGGTTTAGTTTTATCTGGGTGTTCTGGGTGCACTCCATTCCTCCTTTATAAGTACTATTGACCGCATAAGAGTTATAGTTATACGCAATAACTCATTTATTTTTACGATATATTGGTTGCAAAGGGATTAATATCGGTTACGTCATTATCAGGACTGGGTAAATCAGTGGCTTCAAGTCCTAGTAATTCTTGGTTACAGCATTGTAAGCTAGGCAGCCGTATTTACTTAAAGCCTTAATGAACTCGCAATTACCCTGTGACAGTATGTTTCGCAATAAATCCTTAATATGTTTGTGAAATAATATAAATATTCCTTGTTATACCCTAAAAATAGTGTATAATAGAGCAAAATTAATTAGAAAGTTGTAAAAATGAGAATCTCGACAGTGATAATAACACAAACCAATCTTGGCTAGAACAGCTCCAGACTTTTGTGCAACAAGTGGAAAACTTTGGAGAGAAAAATATAAAAGGCGCTTTTGGCGAGGGGTCTTCCCTTCAGACTAGGCAGAGGTTCTTTCAAGCCGTGCCAATGGCCACAACTGTTCTATACAATGTGGCCGTGCATAGCGTAGAACCATCAGTCACAGGTCAAGAAAACACAGATATAGTGCACACCCATATAGGACACTCTGTTATTGCCGAGAAAGTAGGCCCATTAAATACAAAAGCAGCTTCTTATGTAACCAGAATCTTATCGACGCAAAGCTCTCTACCTGAAGGAAAAAGAGTTCCTGTTATCGATGTTATCCCTTTCATGGAGACTCCGAATTTCTGGAATCGTAGTAGTGCTAAATACTACCCAGAGCAGTTAGATGATTTGTTAGGTGTAAAAAGCGCTGAACATTATGCTGATTTTGCCTATGTATCTACCGACAAGCAAGGGTTTGATGGGGTTCTGAATACAGATTTCGGTGATAAAAAGTACGTAACCATTATCTACTCTCATCCCGCTAACAACGACCCTACGAGTGCTCACTCTTCACTCCTTTTAGGTAAGATAGTGGATGGTAGGATACAGCGAGACAACCTCATAAGTATAGACGGCTTTGACTCGGATGGTTATTGCAATATGAGCACTGTGCCGTATAAAAAGCGTATCATCTTGGGTGGCACTATGGGGGATAGGACTCCAATGTTACAGCCGCCAACCTATAACAACATGAACTGCCCTTTATACGCCCGTAACTTCGCCAGGGCCGTGATGAGCTTAGATACAGCTATCTTAGAAAAGGCTTTCAAAGAAACAGCTCAGGGGACCGAGAAAAACAAGGAGAAGATAAATGTCACTAACCAACAGCCTACGAATGCCTTACAAGCTTTAGTGAACAAAATGAGTGATTTCTTGCCTTATTATAACCAAGACAAGACAATGAAAAATACCATAGAAGTTGCACGGTACCACGCAGGCTTTAGACTAGAGATAATCAAGCGCTACTTTGCAAACTGCCTTTCTGCCGTTGCTATCCCTGATAGCAATATAGAGACAAAGCCTGCTATACACGTTCCAAGCCTAATTATAGCAAGCCTCGCATTACTAAGCGCAGGGCTAGGAGTTGGCTTAGGAGTGGGGCTTACTTCTTAAAATAGCAAATACAATAGGTTAATAATGAAAGCAATACAAAAGACGGCTGGTTTATAAATGATAGCTCAGGATATGAAGCAGGGAAAGCGAATATCACTATTATGGTAACTTCAGGTTTAGAAAACTCACTTGCTGTTTTCGTAAGGGTATCTCACGCAACATATGCTAACCACGGCTATGATACCAGAGAGGCAGTCTTTACAACACAAACTCGCACTAGTAGTGGCATAGCAACTGCTGTTATAGCGTCTCTCGCCTGCTTAGGTATTGGCATTGGAATGGTTATATAGCAGTCTATAACGGGTGAATACACCAAGCATAAATGAGGGCCCCTTAGCTATTACACGTAACTGATACAGAGACAGTTCGCGCTACAGTGACCGTAGAAGAGGTGGCAGACTTCTCTATTCCCAACCAGCCAAGCAACACACTTGCTTTCTTATAGCTGTCTAAAGCCAAATAAATTACCTACCTATACCACCTCTATTTTGCAACGTCATTGTTAACGTCAGAATTTTTTGTTCTAGTAGCGGTATCCTTAAAGCTTTTAAGTTGAGCTAGCACCACTGGCCTACGCTGAGCGTGGAATTTCTGCTGTACCTCCTCATTAACCCAATTACGGCTCTTTATTGCGTCAAGAACCGCTTCTATAAGACAATATCGCACCCATTTTCCCTTGGCTTCGTGACGCAGATAGTCATCCTGTATCCTTTCTTCCCATGGAGCTCCTTCCTCTACAAGACTTTTTTCTAAAAACCTAGAAAACGTACTAAGTTCCCTCAATGCGGAGGAAAAATTGTCATTATCATCGCCATATTGCTTGCCGGCGCGATCACATATTTCCTCAATAACATTTCTCAAACCTATCAGAAAACTTCCTATATTCTTATTCATATCTATCTCCCCGCTGCAACATTTCTAAAAGGTCTTTCCGCATATCTTCCTCCATTTCTAAACGGCATTGCTGGCGCCGCTCTTCTTCTTCGATAAGCTCGTTTATATATTTTAAAATTGGGTCTGTACTAGATAAGTAATGATTGGTAAATAAAATGCATGCTGACTCAAGGATGCAATGAGGAGAAATTGTCAAGGCCGATAGAACGTAGTGTGCCTTTACAATTTCGACGAATGCATCATAAAATAGCAATGCATTTTACTTACTAATATGAGAAAGAGTCGTTTATCAGCAGATAAGAAGAGCCGCTTAATTGAGCATTTTGTGGCTGGCACCACAGCCCGTGTAGCATCAAAGCTTATAGGTGTTAATAAGAACACAGCAGCATATTTTTACCATAGGATTAGAGAAATAATAGCGAGTAAAGTAGATGATGATGTTCCAATTGGTGGAGAAGTAGAGATTGATGAGAGTTATTTTGGTGGACATAGGAAGGGCAATAGAGGCCGTGGTGCAGGTGGTAAAGTCCCAGTATTTGGCTTATTGAAGAGGGATGGCAAAGTTTATGCAGTGGTAATCAATGATGCTAAATCTAATACGCTGATCCCTATTATTAAGGAGAAGGTCATTCCAGATAGTGTCGTTTATACCGACTCATTTCGTAGTTATAATACGCTTGATACATCTGGATTTAAGCACTTTAGGATTAACCACAGCAAGCTATTTGCCGATAAAAGGAACCATATAAATGGGATTGAAAATTTTTGGAATCAAGCAAAGAGGCATTTGAGAAAGTTTAATGGTATACCAAGACAACATTTTGGCTTATACTTGAAGGAGTGTCAGTGGCGTTTTAATACACCAGATCCAAAAACACAGCTAACCCAGATAAAATCTTGGTGCAAGGGCGTGTTGTAACTCGTTATCTAGTACAGCCCCTTCAAAATTTCTGAAGCGTTAGGCGTCTCCCTGGGTGAAATAATCCTAGCTTATGAAAAAAACCATCAATCCAACTGATTTACCACATCACGCCTAAGTTAACGCCGGGTATCAAGGTATCGCAGCCAATTTAATATGTTAAGTAGAAAATTTTTTACACTTTCCACCGAAAGTTGTTGCAATAACAATATTTAGGAGTAGGTTGTTGGGTAGAGGAAGTTTATACGCGCTGTGATTGTGCGATGAGAGGTTGAGATGCAAAATAAAGTTATAGTGGATTCTTCCACTAATTCCGCAAACGATAATGTGGCAGATAGCCACAGTGATGTAATGCGGGCCTTGAGTGCAACCGGTGATGATAGAAACTTAGCCGATAATGGTGAGGATAGACGGTACTGGTATGGTATCATAGATAGCTTTGGGCTGCTCATGGCTATAAGGCGAAGCAAGCTATCTGGTGAAAATTATGCTGGAGAACCCTATCAAGAAAATAATGAAGGTATCCTGGTTACGGCGGTATATCATTCTCTAAATTTTCATTCATCGCTACAAGATGACATTAAACGCGTTGCTACCTCGCCCCAACATTGGACCACTTTTCCCAGACTCATCATTATTCCGGTGCTTTTGGATACTGTGCATTGGCATGCCGTAAGGGTTGTCATCGATTATCATGACCAAACTGTTAATGTGTTATTCGATGATCCCTACGGAGCAGCTCATTTTGATCAAAAATTGAAATCTATGATACAGAAATCCTTAGAAACTCACATACCTACTTTATTTACCCAACACCATGGGAGTGAGCAGCCTAAATTTAGCTATTGTGACAAGCAAATTGACCAACAAGGCAAGGATAATGGGTGGGATTGCGGACCTATAGTATTTCGTAATATACGAGATTATGTCGATATTACCAAACCTAACCAGTACTTTCTCAATGGTAATCTAACCGTATCACTTGCAACCCACCAAGATCATGAGAAAGATATGCAACGCTTCAGAGCCGAACATATAGAAGAATATTGCAAATTTGCCGACATCTCTATAGATGACGACCGCCTCAAATTAATAAAAGAGAGCATTGCCACCGATAGTAAACAAAAACTACAGCAAGCACTACATAAACAAGAAAAAGCTTTACAGACTGCTATATATGGACTTCCCGTTTACTATCAAATCCTGATAACCACTGCCATAGACATGGGCCTTAACTTACCGCTAGAAGCTATATGTGAAGGAGTACTAGCTCAAGCAGATCATGACTCAACTCCAATACCTGATATAGAAGGTTTGGAAGGCGAGAATGAAGATATCCCTCTAGATTTAGATAACATAGACCAAAAGATGCTAAACGCATGGGTAGATGGTGAAGAGCATGAACAACCTGCAGGTATGGAAAATACTAGCGGAAATGCAAATACGACAACAGTTACGAAACATGGTATTACGTTGGATTTACAAAGCATGCATGTTACGGCGGTCCACTTTCCTGATAATAAAATTAGGCAAGAGAAAGCTCCGGCATTAGCTGGTTTCCAGCCATGGCCAAAGTTGCAGGAATTCATGGTCATTACTGGGAAAAGTGGTATCGGCAAGTCTCAACTATTGCGGTACTTGGAAGAAGCGTTGCGGCAGCACCCGAACAAGCCAAATGTCCTCTTCCATACGCCCAGATACGACACCAACCAAAGTTTCCATGAGTTACGTGGACAAAACAATAATTACTATCTTGATAACCCAAGCGCTAGAGATGAACTAATTGAAAAATTTCGCAAGTACTTCGATCCAGAGGCTCAGGTTACTCCATCCTTAAGTCAATGGGATAATGAAGTGTGGAATATGCTATTACAAAAGCATCAAGAGGGGAAGCTAGGATTAACTACCGATCCAACATGGCGAGATAAGGTGATCCAACAAATTAACTCCTACCATAAGCTGAAGTTTGAGCAACGCGATATTCAAGACCCGCTTAATATGCTTTACAATATTTTTGAGAGCTATATAAATTGGGAAAAGTCGCGTGTCAGCCATTACAAAAATATTACCTATTTTCATACTCTATGGACATTTCATTCCATTCACTGGGCAAATTACCAAGACCTCCCAGATACCCCAGAAAGCTTTGCGGAAAAAATTGCTAAGAGCAATGACTTTCTTGAAACTATAATACGACAGTATTTGTTTTTTGGGCTGGGAACATCCCCGCCGTGGCATGAAGTTAACCGTATACTCGCAGAACATAAGTTTAAACACAAGTTTATTGGGCCTTCTTCTTTTATGTTACAAGCTACTAAAGGCACAAGGAAAGAAGCTGATATTATATTTGCGTGTGAGGGGCAAGAAGATGTACCAATCTCGTATTATCGACTATCTACAGGTGAGCGAGTGGTGCTAGAATTAATGTCATTATATTATCAATTCGAGGGTTTGGCTTATGGTAATCTATCAATAGAGAATAGCAAGCCTCACATAATACTACTGGATGAACCAGATCGCAGTTTAGACCCAGATTTATGCGAGATTTTATATAAGATAGTGAATGAAGAATTCGTGAAAAAACACAATATTCAAGTTATTATGACTACTCATCGCATGGACACCGTAGCTATAGCACCTGCCAAGAGTGTGTACATAATAAGCAAAGATCATATCAGTCCCAGTAAATTAGGCGCCATGCATAGGATGGCAGGTAATATCAGGGAAGCAGTCACTTATAGAGAAGCTATATCGATGTTGTCTGGCGGCTCCTTAAACGTTACAGCAGATAGAAATCTTGTGTTTGTGGAGGATGAGGATGACGCCATCTTCTATAATGCTATTTGCGATAACCTGGAGAAAACAAGGTATCAAAGCACAGGCGGGCATACAAAACTTATCTTTGTGCCCGTAGGCATAAAGCTTGAAGGAGACGATGAGGCTGCAAAATTGGCAGATGAACTCAAGAAGCACGCGCAGCTACTTCCCTCGGATCTTGTGACCAATATAACTACCAAACTTAATGTATATGCCCAAGACAAAGTGCACAGCGGCGGAAAAAGCCAGGTGCAATTGAAGGTTTATAGACTTGCTTCCGGGAACGTCTTTGGTCTAATTGATTATGATACCAAAAATGAGAATACAGATAGAGTCCATACTCTACCAGGGGTATATGCAATAGAGAATTATTTATGTTGCCCTATCAACCTATTTTGTTTCATAAAACATCACAAAAAACTGGCACAGCTGTACAAAGACATTATGGGGGCAATTACTAAAATATATCCAGATTTTGATGGAAAGCTAGATAATGCGACTCAAGAGGTACTCCAAACTATAGTCGATGTTATTGCTCATAGCATTCAACAGTCTGCTCCTGCTCAATTAAAAAATCATTCACCCCACCAAGTAAGCTTGCTTAATGGTTACCGATTGAGCTATCCGGGATGGATATACAAAGAACATTCGCCCGACAATGCTTCGATTGCCCAGAAGGATGTTGATAAAAACACCAGGGGCAAGAATTTGTGGAAAGTGGTTGGCAATTGGATGTCTCAGAATATAGCAACGCAATCAACTCAGTCAAAAGCGGATGATGGGAGCAGTAATAAGGAGCTGTGGAATGCTATGTTGAAGGGTTTTAAGCACTTCCCAGCCAACCTTATGCAACAAGATCTATGCCATCTCATGGTGCAAATAAAGCAATCGTATAATCCTGCGCCAGGCAAACAACCACCACAAGAGACCGATGAAGCAAAAGAAAAGCGGAAGAATAAAAAGCAAAGAAAGTCTAACGACACTGCCAAACCTGCCAAAAGGTTGAGTAAAGAAGAGAATGCAGGGGTTTTAGAACAGGTCCTGAATGGGATTATTAAGCAAAAAAGTGAGTGGCTGGCTAAGCTATATACCAGCACGTCTCCAGCATCTCTAGATGTTCATATAGGAGGATTCAGTATAGATCAGATCAATACTTTCTGCAGTACGATATTAGGTATGAAACAAGCCCCTTCTTTTGTACCTCAGTATTCTTTGCGAGTAAAAGATGCCAAAGAAGAGCGCAGTCTATCAAGCCTGCGTACTTATCTATTTGTATCAGTGTTAGATAGAATAAGCGTAACAAGGGAAGCTGTATCAGCTAGGCTAAAGGATCTCATATTACAGCATGATGGCAGTATAGCATTGTCGTTGGTTGTAAGGCTAAATAGGGAACAAGAGCCAGTAGTAAGAGGCTTTTGCAATACTATGTTAGATGGCGGTACCTTTACGATAACCGAGGATAACAGCCAGTCAGAAGTCAAAGGGCAATTCATCATAACCTTTGAGCCAGCAGCCATCTTGAAGCTTCAGAGTTACATAAACAGCGCGCAACGTGTGATGTCCTAGCAGAATGTGTCAATATCACTTGCCGAATTCTCAAAACTGTGGATCATGGTGGAGCGGCAAGAGATTGTATGGAGTTCTCTCTGCTAATAACCTACCGACCATTTCCGCTATGGAGGGCGTACAAGAGGTTAGTGGACCCTTGCTTACCCCCCAGCCTAGAAGTATTTTTCTTTTTCTAGCCCCTTATGAGCGCCGCAAAAGGTGTGTGCATGTAAAGTGGCTATTTCTCGGCATAATTATAGACATATAGCCATTGTTGTGGTATGCGCTAGAATTCTAGAGGTCACCAAGCACCGTATTTTTGAAGTTCTTGCATGCCACGCAGGTAATTGTCCCGCTTGAACTCCAAGGACGGCATACCGTGATGGCCAGCAAGAGAGTACTCATGCTCTAGCCACAAGTTAAGCACGTCATTTCTAGCCATTTCCTCGGCAATTACTGGTGACACTACGGCGTCATATTGGTATATGCCGGCGCGTTCGTGGTAGAATTCCCTGTAAGGGTATGCTACACGATAATTCATCTCATTCCACTGCACGTGCATAAAGTATGTCTCCTTTGGATCTCCAATTCATTACACCAACCTCTTCACAAATACTCTCACCATAAGATGCCCTATAATAAGGGGTTATGACGCGACTGAAGGCTTTTGCTTGGTAATAGTAATATAGTTACCCTCTTCTGCATGCTTGCACCTAATATGGAATCCGGCTTTTCTTAACAGAGGAGCAATCTTATTAATTCTCCTCGATAATGCGCTTGGGTTTTTGGGCAATAAATCTTTCATGGCTGTATTTTTAAGATGCACCAACAGATGAGTATAGGTAGTCGTGACCTCCTCCTGACCCTGCATATGCTGCATTATCGCTTGTATCACAGGCTCTTGAGAAATATTTTCCAAGAACACTCCCTCCATCATGCTTTTATAAGCTTCAACAAAATCATTATCATTCCAGCCAAAGCTTTCTGAAGCAGCTGAGATAAACCGCCCAGCATCCATCATTCTGGGTATATAGGATAACTCAACGTTAGCCTTCCTTCTAAGTGCGCATGATATAGCTTTACATAGGGCTCCAAAGATTTTACCTCTATCCTTTTGGAATTCCTGACGCAGGTCCGCAATTGCAACCCGTTTATCGCTCGAAATAGGTAGTAATGTAATGAAAAGGCATCTGTCTATTAAGTCAGGCTGCTCAATTATATTGCCTATCCCGCTAATAATGCAGGGATTACACCCTTGCATAGAATACTCAGTGCCATCAGTATACAATTGGCGCTTGCTCTGTGCTGTGCCCATAGATAGCCCACACGCATTCTTCAGGATAATCACTCAATACCGATAACCCATCTTCTAATCCTTCAGTCAGAACTATATGTTCAGCTACGGGCTTGGGGGATAGCCTAATAGCCCCACCTTTAATTGGCCCATATGACAGCTTAGCTTTGCCTTTATCTAACAGTTTGTAAGCAGTGAGTTGGTCAAGGTAAATGGCATGTATGCCTTGTAGGTAACCATCAACACTCTGGATAGCAGTAACAATAGCTGGATGCTCCCGGTCCGCCTTATGGTTATATAGCTTAGGAACAAATCGGAGAGTCTCTGGTATAGGCACAGTTATATGCCTCTTGTGGAAATATTGTTCTCCTATAGTCCCTATAATGCTTTTACTCTGGTTCCAGATTTTTTGCGCCTTATCGATGCGTTCTGCCAAATTTGTTGTATCAGAAGCTTTCTGGGAGTCTTGTGTGTGCGGTGCAGCTGCAATACCTTCCAAGCTATGTATGTAATCAAAAACGGCGGGCCATTCTGAATTTGTACGCTTTCTTATCAATTCCGGTATAGAAGAGCCTTCTCCGTCTTCAAAATTATAGTAACCTTCCTCTCTGGATAAGCTAATACTACCGTTGTTCCTAACTCTAACTTCACCGTTGGGCCGTACTTCTATTTTGGAATGAGGCCATAGGCGATGGGCAATCTGCGTTAATGCAGAAGTCGAAAATACTACCTTGTTCATAGCCTTATACCTCGCTATGCGAATTAGCGCTGTTTGCGTTAGCGAACTGTATCAGATCTGACTGGCGATACCGTACAAGCCTACCTATTTTCAAGGATTTTAGTTTATAGCGGTTTTTACTGGACCAAACTGCCAAAGTATTTTCTTTGACCCCTAAATAAGCTGCAGCCTGCTTCCTAGTTAATAATTTATCTATGTTAATATTCATATCGGTATTCTAAAAATTAGATGAAATGCAGGTATGGTAAAGGGCCAGCGTGCAGCGCTACATGTAGGCAGCAGCAGCTCTTGTCATACCACTTGATTGATAAAGTCACTAACGCGGACCAGCACGAATCTGCTTTTGCCTTTTGGCAATACAGGACATACGAGTTTACATGCCGTACGAACATGCTGCCTACTAACGCGAGAACAGATACGAGTCTTTATAATATAATATATTAACAAATCAATGCAAGTGTTATTATAACAAAATCAGAAAAATTTTATAAGCCTGGATATAGGGGAGTAAAGGCGCGTCAAAGCAGCTAATTTAGTGGTTATCAGTAAATGCCAGCCTAATAGTGACGCAACTCATGTATGTTTATACATAGCTTCAGTAGCAGCTTCGAATGCTGCTCGTACAGGGTCGAGTTGTAAGCGTTCATATACCGCTGTTGCATGCTTGCTCTTATGGCCCAGACTTTTTCCTATGACCGCGGTAGTAGCGCCTGTCATAGCTTGCCAGCTACCTAGAGTACGGCGTAAATCATGTAGACGTAGGTTAGAGATTCCAGAGATTTTTAGCACTCTTTTCCATGTACGTTTAGGGTCTGCAATAGGCTTATTTGGCTTTTGTCCAGGAAAGACATACGGATGCTCTATAAAGCCCGTTGCGTCATTGCTGAGCTTACGCTTCTTTAGAATCTCTAAGGCAATGCCTACCAGCGGTATCACTACTGGGTCTCCATTTTTTGTATCTGGAATCCGCCAAATAGCCATATCAAGGTCTATATCGCACCAACGCATAGCTAGCATGTTGCTTTTACGAGCTCCAGTGAACATTGAAAGCAATATGTAATCTCTTACTACTTCATTTGGCTCTTCAGCTAAAGCATCGAAAAACCTAGGTAATTCATTTTGTTGTAGGAACCTATCACGAGATTTTTCTTTAAATTTCTTGATACCATTGCTCGGGTTTACGCCATCCCAACCCCATTCTATAGCTTTGTTATATATGGCTCTAATTCGCTATAATATCCTATTTGCCTGGTATAGGCCATTGTTCTTAAACACCTCTTCATGCAATTTTTGTATCTCTAATTTGGATATTTGCGAGGCTTTAAGTAGGAACCAGTGTGTGCAGAATTTAGGCACTTCCCGTTCATCATACTGCCAAGATTTTTTGAAAGGCTTACTATAGCGCTCCATAAACTGTTCAAACATCATGCCAAAGGTAATGTCTAGCCGTAATTTATGCTTTTCTTCATTAGGATGCTTGCCTTCCGCTACTTGTGCTTTTGCTTTGAGGGCTTCTTTTCTAGCCTGCTCTACGCTCATTGTTGGGAAGTTACCAAGTATAATACGTTCATCTTTACCATGCACTCTTTTGCGTATAAAGAAGGTAATGACCTCAGTTGCAGTGATATAAAGGGATAGGCCGCGCTCAGTAGTATCCTTATAATACGCCTTACCCTTAGATGGCGCTTTTAGAGCCATCAGCGCTCTCTTGGTAAAATTAAACTCCTTATCCATTGATTCCTCTCCATATTGCATATTAACTTGGTGCCGCACTGGTGCCGCAGCATGTATCCAATTCGATCAAAAATGATCAAAATTGAATCCTTGAAATATGGCTGAAAATGCCCAATTTGTCAATACTTATAAGTGAGTATAAATAAACTGTCCAGCTGGCTCATAACCTGAAGGTCGTTGGTTCAAATCCAGCCCCCGCAACCAAGCTTTTAGCGGCTTAGCGCAGCAAGGCCTTTCTTCGTGGTATATCATGGAGTGCCGTTTCTTGCTGCTCAAATAGTCCCTACACCACTTGCTTTTAAGAAAATCATCCCCTAAATCCCCTAATGCATTGCATGTAATCTATGTTCAGCTTTTAGGTTGTGTGGCTTGCACCCTCTCGATACGCTCCGTGTAGCCGCGGTGCTTGCATTTAGTCTTAAGATAGAAAATCATAGCTGTAGTGTCACCCTTATCTATCTTCTGCAGCAAGGCATACTCCACCATATCAGCTGCTAGTTCCAGCACATCATCGCACTTAGCGGCGAACTCCCAGTCCTTGCTGCACCAGTTATAGTAAGTCTTGCGCTCTATGCCAGCCTTTCTGCAGGCGATACTAATAATACCTTTGGATTGCTCCAGTATAACCGGGAATTCCTTTTTTATAGAGTGTAATCTGTGTATTGTCATACCTACTCCTCCGTGGGTTCACTTCAGCATTGCACCCATATTATACTGCATGTTCAGCTATATTGCACCAAACTGCGCACGCACTGTTGATATTTTCGCGATATTATGGTATACCAGCGCCTTATTGTTAACTATTGTTAAATATTTTAGCAATAACCTATAAAAAAATGGACCTTAAAAAATGAAAGTAATCCTGCATGATGATAATTCGCTCTCTCTGACACAAGAGGTTAACAGCGTTGTTGAAGATGTACTGGGTGATACGAGTTATTACGGTATATCTGCCAACGGATATATAAGTTCGATACGTGGTACTGGATTTGGTAGTACATGGACTGGGTCTGTAACAATAGAATTGAATCTTGGGCAGGTAGATACCCAAAAAGGGCGGGTATTTTTAGGAGGAGTTGATGCAGTTGATGAGTTTTATAAACTAGGCTTTATCCTAAAATCCTTCGAAAAACTGCGCTCACACATTGTACGAATGCAGTCTTTAGTATTACGCAATGTCCACATTGATGCTCTGTTAACCAGCGATGTTAAACAAGCCACAATAGATGCCGCAAGACCTGAAATAGAGCGACTAGTACAAGAAGGGAAAAACGCTGACGCACAGGCAGCAGGGAGTAGCGCTGAGTCAAAGAAAACCGGGGATGACGAGGAAGGAGCGCCGCTGGATATCTTTAAATATCAAGATAAGCCTGGAGATGAGAAACGACAGCAAGCCAAGTACATAGAAAAGAAGCTCCAGACCCTCACAACCTTAGAGGAGTTCCTGGCTGAGCTTGACGGGTTTGGCGTGCAATCCCTGGAATTGCATTGTAAAGATGTGGCGCATTATGAAGAGCTTAACCGTAGATTAGGAGCTTATCAGCTATCTGGAAAGCTATACGTGGTCGCTTGTTTGGATGATGTTAATGGGGTGGTTACAGAGCAAACCATTTGGCCGCAGAAAAAAGTTAGCATGCAGCAATGGCAGCCTGTGCATGTTGGAGTGTCAGCTAGCACTAGCATGAGTGCGCCAAGAAAGGTAGTCGAGCATTATAAAGAGGATGCCACACCTAGAACAGGGCATACTAAGGCTGAGCTAGAGGTTGCAGTAAACGTAGAAGCACAAGTGGAAGTAACAAAGCAGGTACAAGCGCAGCGCGAAATCACTATAGAGACGCATGTAGACAAGCAGTTGCAACAGCAATATCAAAGCAATCTCAACCTCAATGGCCCAGCAGTAGAAGATAGGGGCATTATAGGTCATAGTGACGCCTATAGGCTAGATGAGCTCCTTGGTATACCGGTATCCGTCACCGAGCGAGCCAACAACCAAGAGGCGCTAACCGTAGGCACGTATGATACCTGGGATCCGGGCATGCTTACAAGGGAGCCAAGAGCTAAGGCTGCTATGCTATATGCCGGCTCTAACCGATATGACGATGGGGAGCGTAATCCCACCAACCGTAAGATTTACAAGGTAAAACAGATCAACAGGGCTATACATGTCTTGGTAGCCTCTATATTTGAAGAATACTGCCGTTCTCTGCCGGAAAATGAAAGGTCGTTTGATGCACTTCAAGCACGCTGTAAGGCAGGAGAAAGCTTTGATTTAATGGAAGAGATAAAGAATGTTCGTAGCTTAAGCAACCCTACCTTGAGTAAGCAAGCTTATAGCTATGTAGCCCGCCAATACGTGCGGTTTATCTCTGGATTGACTGGTGCAGCATCAGTGCATGTTGAGGTGCTGGGGAATGATGATGAGATCACCGGTATCAGCTGGCAGACGCTGATGCAGCAATATACCGCAAAGGGTGGCCTCAACTCCTGGCATATCGATGACTCAATATTGATGCTGGCCTGCCATAATTACCAACTCTTCAAGGGTGGGATAGATTATAATAATCTCCCACTGGGCACACGTGTATATAAATGCAAGGTTCCTTATTACATCTACAAGGCTACCCCCACCGAACATGCTGACCAGCGGCGTCATGACCATATCGCGCGAAATGGAAGCTGGAGCAATAAGGATGACATCGTCTATTCAATAGCCTGGCGTTCGGATCATTACAAAGAAGATAAGGAAAATAATCAAAACAAGCTGCGGATAGACCCTCTTGCCAATACTACGCATCAAGACCCCTTCAAACAGCAATCTCTGGCTATGCACTATCGCGCTCAAAACGCTGATGTAGCCAGCAGTGCTAGGGAAGAGTTACCAAAAGATCCAGGTAGACCAGATGTTATCTCTAAGGCTGGGTTGATCGCAGGTGATGACCCACTAGACCAATACATCAACTACTACCGAGGCCTGCAGCAGAATTTACCACCTCAACCTTTGGTTGATGTGTTATATGATAAACTGCCGGACACCTATAAAAATGACAGTGTTCGTGCGGTTATCGAGGATATGTGCGGCACTGAGAAGATTAATTATAATATCCTATCTATTGTCGCTGTATATGGCATTGACGCGCTGGCGGGGATTGCGACCCACCTACTTGCCATTCGCGAACTGAATAAAGGCACGCCTGATAACAAGACATACCGAGCGCTAATTCATTGTATCCGCTATAACACTTCTCGCCCAGATTGGAGTTATCTTGCAACTAAGGAGATGTTAGACAAGCTAAAATGGCTGGCTAGCAACCTAGAGGTATTGAAACGCGAGTATGTACAGCCAAAGGAAGGAGATCCTACTACTTCAGCCACTACTGACGAGGTAAGCCCGTTAGAAGCCAGAAAACTAAAAGTCAAGTTGCAGTTCCTGGAAGCAGTGCTCAACAGCGCTAGCGGACCTGCAATCGATGGCGAGGCGAGAAGCAGCCACACCGGTAACACAGACCTGGATACCACGATCAAGGCGTTCGAGTATTTCTGGGAGCGTGTCCAGGCGATGACAGGCGATATTCCTGGCAATCAGAATAACGAATTCGTGGCAGAGCTACAGGAAGAGTTGGTACGTAGGGTCACTGGATCTAGCGCAAAAGGCCGTTGCATCATCCTAGACGGCGTGAGCGGCAATACGCAGACGGACCTGTATAGGCTATATCGCATCCTCGACCATGCGGCTAGCAAAAGCCCTGAGATGCTTATGCAGCAAATCGTCGCCCTGAATGCTGAACCTGAATACAAGGCAGCACTGGAGGCAGCTGGCCCCAACGCCAATACTATAGAGGAGCACTTGAAGTTTGTGAATGCTAGGGTCGCAGCAGTACAACTAAACAGTTACCATTCTCTAAAATGCTCATTGGCACAGCATAGCGCGGTCTATGCCATGGATTTGGCAAAAACTTGCGAGGGCTCTGAGGAATACAAGCAAACCGCATTCCTACACGATATATGGGATCCTATCATCATTACTCCGGAGATGAGCCTGGCATCTGGCGCAGCAATTGGGCGTTATACAGGGCCGCATAACGTAGCGAGGCCAGAGATAGGCGAACTTACCTACTATAATACATATGATAAATATGCCGACTCTGCAAATCGGAGCCTATTGTATACAGGAGCGCATTGGCGTGCACTGTATGCCAGGGAACCAAACAGCAATGATGATAAGGTGACCGCACCTAAAGATATTGAATGGAGTAGACGCCAGTATTATAGGATCCTCACCGAGTTCCAACCAGAGTACGCTGATGAGGTATTACAGTTTTTCTCTGACTATTTACGCCAGTTTCAACTGATTCTCAAGTACGATAGCGCAAGTATACGTGAGCAAGATAAGACTGCAGTGCAGGCAGAATTTGAGCGCTTGATAGACACCTTGAAGGAATACACCGCAAGGTTGAGTGTAAAATTAGCAAATGCCCAAATTGGACTCTCTGGCTCTGGTGTAGCAATGGTGCTATATGAGAGTGACATGGATGATGCGAAAAAGCATAAAACTAGCGGCACCTATTTTATGGGGCGCTTGCAGGAAGAGCTGTTGCACACACGCTATCGGGTTAAACTGGACAATAAATACATTGACGCAAGGCACGCTGCATCAAGGTGTAGGGCTATATGGTTTGCTGCTCACCGCTGTGATAGCTCGATCCCTCCTTTGCTTACGGATTTTTCTCATGACATCAGCGGCTTCCGGTACCCAGATAACGCATTTTGGAATAACCAAGTAGTTGAGCCGACCGGGGCTGATATGCTGCTTTACGATCGGTATAAAAACGAAGATCTACTTACCTTATGCATACTCTGTACTAATAGCAGCTTACCGAAGGATCCACGCGAGTGGAAAAAAGATTTGTCGATCCATGATGCTACCGTGAGTCCCGCGGATATACTGAAGAATAGCGCCGCTTTGCGAACCATAAAGTATGTGAATGAATGGCTGGATGAGATCGACTGGGAAAACGTGGTTAACTTTCATCAGGTTGACTATCAGGAGCTTTGTAAGGCTTTAAAAGGGAAGACTACAAGTGAAGCATGCAGAAAGGAGATGGATCGCCTATTCCCGAATCTTATCAGAAAAGCTGACCTGATCTTGGATCAAATTTCATGGGATGAGCTGCTAGCGAATAAACAGCCGGCGGTGACTATAGTAGGCAAAGGCTATGCACAATGGAAGCAAGAACAGTCGCCAGAGGTTATCGGGAAGTTAACGGGGAAACAGGGCATACGCAGCATGGTTTCTGATGCATTTGTCACAACGAGCGAATGGGGCGCTGATGATCAAGAAAAGAAGCGCATATCAGCCCTAGTGCTGCATCATTATCTGCTACATTTCCTACCACGCCAGGTAGTCAGAAACCATGAAACTGGCCGCGCAGACAGGCTAGATAGCAAAGCTACTCGCTATGTCGATGACATGCTAGAGGCGCTTACCGGGGGTGATGCCTACCAGTTCATCGGTGACAATAGCGTAGATGAGATAGACGCGCAGATCAGGGCTAAGCTAGCTACTTTAGTTAGGCTACAGCCTATGGGTATGCAACATCACATGCGTAGCATTGAGCTGATTAGAAGCAGTTATGATACTGACATGGAGCATGCCCAAGGCATAGAGTTCTTGCTGCAGATCCTAGGGGCGATGAAAATTAAGCAGCCGTTTAAGCACCCTCGTAGAGAGCAGACGCCTGATAACCTAATGCGGACCATGGCCTATAATGCTGATTTGTGGGCGACGCCATCCGAAGTAAGTGGTAGCGGTAGAAACCGTGTACAGAGGTATAATCATGACTTATACAAAAACGATTTACGGCTCTTTTTAAGCACGGTGATGAAGTTTGCCACCTTCGCCCAGGAGATTAAAGGATTTAACTTTAGTGAGCTTACGCAGGCGGCATTGAACCTGTACCAGCTACGTGACGTGAGGCGTTATGATAAGAGCGTTACTGCGGATAGCAATTCAAGCTCTAGTTCTTCTGTTATTGCAGCGAAAAGAGAAATAGCGCATATCCCGCTGCAGCTTTTTGAAGTATTAGAGCGAGTGTGCAGGCAACAGGATAAGATGCTGCTGATGAAGTATATAGCCGCATTCAGCCCAGCTAAGGATGCTAGTAAAGCACAACAATCCAGCATGGGAAGCTCTCTTGAGTGCGTAATGAACCTGCTAAAAACGGCCCCAGATTTAGTGATGAATCTGGTCTTTGCGTTGGATCGCCGTCTGGGTAAAAATCAGCAGAAGCCGGCACCACAAGTGTTCGTAGACTTGATTAGTAGTATAAGCCAAAAAAATCCTGCTGTGCATGTGCACCTAATACGCATAGCTGATCAAATCCTACGCAATAAGTTTGCTAACCCTGATAAAAGCGAAGGCGCGCCTGCCCTACAACGATTGCAGATGTCTGATATAAATTTGTTAAATACATTTATCGCTAGAATTGCGGGTTTAGATAATGACACACTTACTGCGTTGGAAAGGCTAGTAACTAAGCCTATTTGTCACTCTATTGACTTAAAGCGTGACCTGCTTGAGCGCCAGGAGTTATCCAAAGAGTATTGCGAGGAGAAGTCCAAGGCATTCTTCCAGGATGCTGGCAGAAACCTCGTATTCGGCTGGTCAAAGAATAAAAATGCCGACGCACGAATGCAAGAAGATATGCTCAAGCTGCGGGAGAAACTTGCGCAGGTGCAGGTTAAAAAACCAGGGGATACCCAGTGGCAACAGCTAGATAATAATACTATTAACGCCTTAGCTAATGGTTGGAGTGAGGCTATCCTTAAGGTCCAGAATGGGCTTATCTCATACACCGATAAGCAGTTTGCTGATGGCCTAAAGGAGACCGTCGAACTTTACAAGCAAGATCCTAGTAATCTCGCTAACCTGCTTGCCTACATAGCGGTTGGCAGATACCGTACTACTGGCGAATTCCCAAGGCCAATTCAGCTGGTTAGCGTGCTTTATTCCAAAACGCGAGCGAAAGGTGAGCAAAATATTTTCCATGGCATGAAGACTGGGTCAGGTAAAACTATAGCGATTGCCATAAACGATGCCGTTGATGCGCTGCTTGGAGCTAAGTTGATCATTTCCACCTCAACTTATGACTTAGCTTCAAGGGATGCAGTGAGCCAGAGAAAATTCCATGCATACCTCGGGCTTCAGTCCAATAATACGCCAATTACGCCTCTAGCAACCACCATGGAAGATTTCAAGCAGTATAACATTCATTATGGCACGCTCCCTGATATAATTCTATGGCGCATGAAACAGCAGTCAGAAAATGCGAGCTTTAAGGATATGCGTATCAGGCTAAAAGCGGATGAGATGGACCGCGACGCGCATTCACCTATCAAGCAACGATTAGCAAAACGGCAGGAGCTTAGCAATGGTGGAGAAGCTGGCAAGAGTGCCGCAGTGTGGCAGAGGCTGCTAGAGCTGATTGTAGAGATGGTGGATACTGAGAAGAGCGAGCAAAATCTGTGGCAGCTACTATATGAACCTTACAGTAGAGACCCACAGCAGGGCTTTACTGCGGAAGATAACCACCACAATCTGCTAGTCTTCCTGGAGCACAAGAAAGAGAAATTGAGCGCAGAGGTGGAGGCCGCAGTCGATCCACGAGATAAGATCAAGCTTGAGGATGACCTGGCCTTGGTAAAAAGGGCTAAAGGCATGCTTTGTCCTAAGGCGGATAGTAGACCGGAGAAAGAGCTGGAAAACGCTGCTAAAGGCTTGTTGGACAGGGACACGATCCACTCATTAGTGGAAGCAGCTGTTGACTCAAAAGCAGCTCTGGCACATTGGAAACAGGGTGTGGATTACTATGATGTGCCGGAATATAACTGGAACGACCTTGGTCGTAGCCCAGTTATGTCCGCACAACACCGCAAGGTTTCGATTGTAGATGGCATATTCAGTAAAGCTAGCCGTAGCATTGTATATGGCCGCAGTATGCAGCAGTTCTTGCATCTACGAGCTAATGCACAGGAGCAGGCTCAACCTGGTGCACAACCACGCCACTTTGTAATCGATGACCTAAGCGATACTATCGCTATGAGTAGCTCGCAGGAGGAGCTGCTGGGGGTACAGAGCATTGAAGAGTTAGCTGCACTAGAAGATTTTGGTTTCGAGACTTGTGAAGGCTACAGCGCAACTATGGGTAACGAACACGATCAACAGGAGTTTATAGCGAACCAGAAGTTCACGCTGATCAAGTACCCTACACATGAGGAGTGGGAATCTAAGGAGCTTTTTGCTGACCTTGATGTGGAAGCCCATAGGGATGCGGATCCCAAGAATAAGAACGGCCATGTGCTTATAGTGGACGACTTAGACGCTCAAGTAGACGCGTTAATACAGACCGCCATAGAGATCAACAAGCCAACCATCGCACTCACGAAGCAGGCGCAACCTCTGAACTTGCTATGCGAGACAGAAGCGGAGGTTAGGGCTCTATACGCGAAACTTGCAGAGAAGCTAAGGGATAACCCGCAGCTAAGAACACTATTTCCAGCTCTACAGACGTACACTAAAGGCATGGTTCATGAGCTTAAAGATGGACGGCTATACTCCTATGACTATGAGAATTACAAGAAGGCCCGCGAAGCTCTGGGACTGGAGAAGAATACCAATAAGCAGAAGGACCTGCATGCAAAGGTAGTAAAGCAAATGTCGCATCTAGGGGTAATCACCATAGGTACAATCGGCACCATGGCGCGTGGTGTTGATGCTAAGTCTATACCGATTTTAAATGACACGGGGCAGCAGCTGCAAGATCCGGTGACCAGAGCACCAATGACGACGAACCTCACCACCATAGTACTGAGCTCTAAGAGCATAACCAGGCCCGCTGCTACCCAGTCGCTAGGACGAACACACGGTCGTTTCAAGGGTGGGCGCGCCGGGTTTATCCTGATTGGCTCAGATGTAGCAAATAGCTTGAATGAACACGAAGAGCAAAAGGTACAAAAACGTCACTATGATGAGAATAACATTAGTGTGCCTGACGTTGTAGACTTGGCAGCGCGTAATGCTGCTAAAAACCGCCAAGCTCGTGAAGCATCGAGATTGCCAGATAGAGTGTGGAGATACCTACAGTATGAGACCTTCCGCCTCATAGGTGCAGTGCGTGAATTGGCCGACAAGGCGGCAGAGCGGCAAGAAGGAGGCAGTGGGAAGCCTATAAATTATAGTCAGGCTCTGGACCTGTTGCCATTTGTTACTAGGTTGCTGCATGTCAAGCTTTCTAGGTACTTCCAGGATAACCCTGATGCCACTAACGAGCAATTTGTCCAATATGCAGCTGGGGAGTGGGCTAGATTGGTTAACCAGGCGCCCGGAATACCTCTACGACCAGAGATTCGTATAGACGGCATAAAAGAGCGCCTTGATCGACATCTAGCGGCCCGGCATGTTGTTCAGCCTGTACTTCCTGAGAGCAAGAGCATCCCTCAGAAGAAGGATAGTACTTTTATTAAAGCAATTACCGCGCCGTACTATGCTATTGATGTGGCTAGCAATGCTATTTTCATGAGTACAGCAAGCGTCATTACCAAGTCCAAAGCGACGCAAAAGCGTGTTGCCATGGTGGGTAACCGCACGTTTTTTATGCTCCTTATGAGCTCGACTATGATGTTTGTGCCATCCCTGGTTACTGGTGTCTTAGAGCAGGCTAATGTTACTGATCTTGCTGTGAAAGCCCTGCCATCTCCGCTGTCGCATTATGTGCTTGGTGCGTTCGAATATCAGACAATGCTGGTATATATGGGTATTGGTATGATAGTTGGCGCCACATTTGGTGGGCTACTGCAGTCTTCGAGCCGAGATAAGCAGCAAATCGCGCTTAGACAATTTGGCGAATCTCACTCAGCATTGTTTTCCGGTGTGACGTCTGGTGCCATATCTGGCCTGCTATATGCAGCACAGCGGTATTCATTGCAATACGCCACCGAAATTCTATTAACCAAATATGCAACCAGCACTATTCTGTCATCACCTGAGGCAACGCTGGCTATTCTGCTCGCCACACACCTGATAAGCGGTATATTATCGACTATAGAGTACTCATTCCTAAATGAGACTATAAACAAGCATATGAGCGCTGGCGTTGGTGAAAACACTGCGAGCCTTATAGAAGGATGACCGTGTCATGAGTACCATCATTATGATTTATTTGCGCTACGGAGGCCACAGAAGAGAGTAAATGATTTTTGCTTGGGGGCCCGCATAACAACCATCTTTCTTCTCTAGCGCCTTTTAAAGTGAAGTAAATGGCATATGCGTCTGTAGCAGCTATTCTTTAGAGTTTTACTAAGGCTACAAGCTGAAGCATGCTACAGGCTTAGCTTTGCATATTCACCAGGACCCGTATTTCTGCAGCTGCTGCACACCCCGTGAGTAATTATCCTTCTTGAACTGCACGGACAGCGGCCCTTGATGTCCGACGAGGACGTGCTCATGCTCCAACCATAGGTTCAACACGTCATTTCTAGCTTTGGCTTCAGCATCATCCTGGCTCATCCCAGCATCATACTGATATATACCAGCACGTTCGTCATAAAGCATCTGATAATAATCCTTGGATAAGTGCAAGTTATTAATCCTGATTCTACGTTGCAGAGGAGTAATCGTCATTGGTAGCACTGCTACAGGGAGTTGCTTGGGGGTAGGTGACACAGGTGACGCAGATTCTGCATTAATAATTCTATTTGTGTTAGAACATCTCTTCAGGTGCGTGCCCTGTAACTGTTGCATCATGTGAAGGCAAGCGTTGTACATATCGATACGCCTATTCCAGAACGAAGCGCAAACGACACATACGGTGTTGATATTTTTGTGATATTACGGTATAATTGGTGCCTGTCATAGGTAATATCAAATATTTGCTTATAAGCTAAGGAAAATGAGGTGGGGTATATAAAAATCTACGCTATATTGTTTGGCCGATAATGAATTTATAGAAATGAAGAATGAGAATACTTTTATATGAAGGTGGTTTATCTCTTATTAATCGAGATGGCTGGACTTTAGAAAATACCTTGTCTATCAAAGACATGAAGGGCCTGCGCCGTCTCCAACAAATAGTGAGTGCCACTAGTGTTGTTGATTGGGGTCTGTTTTACTCAGGTCGCCGGTTGAATGCAGTAGAACTAGACTTAGGCACTTTTAAGCCAATTGACTGGAGCGGGGTGCCATCTACTACTTTGAATATTTCTGCTGCATTGAATGTTTCTACTACATTCAATGCGCAGCCATTATTCATCAACAATCGTGAGATAATCAATGCCATAAAAGAGGTCTTGCCTGCCCACAAGCTTAGCTTCCTCTTTGAAGGCATATGTTGCCTAATTCAAGACGAGTTGGAAATATCTACCCGTAGTAGCAATGGCGTCCCGGTTGGCATGGCAGCGTGGGCACAATCTTTTATTGTATGGCCTCAGTCTTTGATATTACGTAATATCGAACCAGGAATGATTATCCTAAATGAGGAGGTAATAAAAGCTAAACTTCCTACGCGTCACCCCTTTGATCCTTATAGATATGGCAATGACTGCACTTTCGAAGCGTTCCTTAAGCATATAGTTGACCGTGGTACTCAGTCTCTAGAGCTACATTGTACAGATCAACAACAGTATGCAGAATTAAATCAACGGTTGCAGAAGATAGATGAATCACATACACGCCATCACTACTTGGGCAAGCTATATGTGGCCATTTGCTTAGATGATGCCAATGGTATAGTGCAGCAACAGACGATATGGCCTAGCAGAAGGATAGCATTACAGCTATGGTTTGAAAGAAAGGTAGATATTAATCTAGAGAATACATCAGAAGCTAAGATACAAAATGATGGTGATCATGGTCCACAAGTGGTGGGTCAATACATGGAAGATGCCGTAAACCGAGCCGGCATTACCAATGCGAAGTTAGAAGTAAATGTTGATGTCTCTGTAGAAACTGTGGGGCAGATGAATATACAGGTGGAGAGTCAACAAAACTTCTCTATAGAACATCAGGCAGAGCATCAGTTGCAACATCAATATCAGAGCAAAACCGCCTTATCAGGTCCAGGAGACGCCGATATGGGTGATGCAGAAACAAATAAAGTCTATAGGCTTGATGAGCTTCTTGGTATACCAATAATCCATACAGAAAGACCAAATGGGCAAGAATCACAAACTATAGGTAGCTTTGCTGAGTGGGATCCTACTCTGCTAACTGCAAACCCAGATGAAAAAAGTTGGGCGCTTACGCAAGGGCATGAAAAAAGTAATATCTTTGTAACGCACTTAGGTATTGTTGGGGGTTCAAGTAAAGGAGAAAGGTTAAATAAGGCTACCCACACCCTGATTGTCAGTATATTTACAGAATATTGTGATTCTCTGCCACTAGGTATAACGTGTTTCGATCAAATAAAGCAAGACTGCAGCACGGGTCAGCCTTTTAACTTGATGACGCAGCTGCGAACCATCATGCAATCTAATAACCGGGCAGATGCAGTGCTCGCCAAGAAGGCCTATAACTATGTTGCCCGGCAATATGTGAGATTTATGTCTGGGTTGACTGGCGCTGCTCCTGTGCACGTAGATGTGTTGGGGAATGATGATGACATTGCTGGTATCAGCTGGCAAATGTTCATGCATAAATACACGTTAGAGATGGGAATAAACTCTTGGTATATAAGTGAATCTGTACTAACGCTAGCCTGCAATAATTACTGTGTTTTCAAAGGCGGGATAGATTACCATAACTTACCGCTTGGATTTCGTGTCGAGAAATACACTGCAGCAAACCATCAATATAAAGCCCGTCCAAGCGAGGCAGCCAATACCCCACATAAAATCCGCACATTAAGCTGGAATCTTAAGCAATACAAACAAGATACAGAGGCTAACGAAAATGGGTTACGCATTGATCCTTTAGCTAACACGCGACACACAGATCAATTTAAGCAGCAATCACTGGCTGCGCACTACCGAGCAGTCAATACATACGCGCCTCCACTTTATGATCCAGCACCATTGAGGCAAGATCAGAAACGGCCAAACACAATTTCTCACGCTGGATTTATTCCAGGTACTGATCCACTCGATCAGCACATCAACTACTACCGTGGCTTACAGGCTAATCCGCCAGCACACCCTCTTATCGATGCACTATATGATAAGTTGCCTGTTGGTCATCAAAATAACCGTATACGTGAAGTTATACATGATGTGTGCGGCAGGGTTAAAGTGCGCCATAACATCCTATCCATCGTTGCAGTATATGGCATGGAAGCTATAGCAGGATTTGCCTCACATTTACTAGCTATAAGAGAGCTGGATAGCAATATCTACAATGCATTAATTAACTGTATCGGCCGCAATACCTCACGCCAGGACTGGAGCTATCTCGCAGGTTTTGATATGTTGGAGAAACTCAGCTACTTAATCAAAGACCTAAAAAAAATTAAGCAGGTGAGTGTTTCTGATGCATCCAAGCAGCCATCTTCCTCTAAAAGCCAGGGAACAGTTAAGGATAGCACTCCGCAGGAAATTAGGAAACTAGAGGTTAAACTGCAGTTCTTAGAAGCAGTACTAAATAGCGCTAGCGGCCCTGCTGTTGCGGGTGACGCGAGATCAAGTTATACCGGTAATACAGATGTACAGACTACGATGAAAGCATTCGAGTATTTCTGGATACGCTTTAAAGAGATGACTAATGATACTCATAGCAATCGAGATAATGCATTGGTTAGTAAGTTACAACAAACTTTAGTACGACGTACCACAGATCTTGATGTGCATGGCAGGCGTCGCATCATCCTGGATGGCGTTAGTGGTAATGTGCAGACCGACCTTTATAGGCTATACCGTATCCTCGACCATGCAGCCGTTAAAGGCCCGCAGATACTAGAACAACAACTTATCGCCTTAAATGCTGAGCCTGAATATAAGGAAGCTTTAGAAGCAGTTGGTCCTAATGCTACTACCATAGAGAAGCAAGTGGAGATCATGAACAGTAATCGTTCCACTAAGGATCCCCTAGTTATACACCCAATGCGTTGTTCTTTGGCTCCGCATGGTGATGTTTATATGCTAGACTTAGCTAAAACATATGAGGGCACCGCAGAATCGAAGAGCAACGAATTACTACACGGCATATGGGATCCTATAATCATTACGCCTGAGATGAACTTAGCGCCTGATTCAGGCATAGGGAGATATAAAATAGGGGCTAATATACCGCTACCAGACGTAGGTGAACTAGCGTACTATGGTAAGGATACTAGACTCAGTGATTGGCGTCATCTATACAACGGTCCATATTGGCGGAATCTATATTCCCGCAGGTTAAATACAACTGATGAAAAGCTCATCCCACCCGCAGATATTGAATGGAGCAGGCGTTGGTATTATAGGATTATCACAGGCTTCAAGCAAGAGTACGTAGACAGGGTGCTGGAATTCTTCATGGAATATGCGATGAGTTTCCAGAGCAACCTCAAATATGATAGCCATAGCATTACTGATGAAGCAAGGGCTGAAGTGAAGGCAGAGTTTGAGCGCTTCATGCAAGCCTTAAAGGAACTCAGCGAAGCACCAGGGGTGACGCGTGTCAATATCAAAAGAGCACTGGATACCATGGATATCAAGAGCGAAGCTTCTGGTGCCTTAGTTGATCATTTGAAGAATTCAGGAATAACCGGCGCTTCTTTGATGAAGAGTATGAAAAATACCTTGCAACGCACACGGTATATGCTGAAGATGCATTTTGAAGAAATAACCTATCTTAGCTTACCATCTAGATGCCTTGCTATATGGTTTGCCGCCAAGCGCTATGATCACTCTATTCCCGCTATAATGAATGGATTTCCATTGCGTAATGGGGATATGCACTACCCAGTCGATCCATATTGGGCTGGTCAACACTTGGAGCCGGATCAAGTTACTAAAGATCGTGCTAAAGCTAACTTGATGAATGACCAATATAACAATAAGCATTTTCTCTCGTTATGCGCACTGTGTATCAACGACACTTTGCCCAAAGATCCACGTTATTGGAAACGGGATTTATCCGGCTTTGATCACAATATGGATAGAACACAGATGCTGCAAAATAGCACAGCTCTACAAACCATGCAGCACGTCAATCTATGGTTAGACGACATAGACTGGGAGCAAGTGCAAAACTTTAAGCAAGTGCCGTATGCACAGTTTTGTGATGCTTTGAAGGGCAAAGTTACCTTTGAAGAGTGCAAGAAAGCGATGACAAGCCTATTCCCAGATCTACTGCTCAAGACTAATTTAATCTCCGAGCAGATCTCTTGGGATGAATTATTGGCTGGTATGATACCAGAGATAACAATAGCAGGCCAAAGCTATAAGCAGTGGAAACAGCTGTTATCTTCTTCATCTTCCTCTAAGACAGCAATAGAAACTGCTATGGAAGCAAAACAAGAAGTGCGTAGTATCATAGCTACGGCTGTCTCCACGATTGACACATGGGGCGCCACTGAGCTAGAGAAACAGCGTATCGCTGCTATAGTATTGCGCCATTACCTACTTTGCTTTATGCCGCACCAGACAGTTCTGCACCATGAGAGCGGTAGGGCTGAGAAGTTAGGTGATAATGCTAAAGCCTATATCCCTACCATGCTAGGGGAGCTGGTGCAAGGTGATGCATATAGCTTTTTGCGTGTTCATACTACTATGGATGAAATAGATACACAAATAAGGGGTAAACTAGCTACGTTAATCCGACTGCAGCCTATGAATATGCAGGGGCATATGCGTAATATCGAGTTGATAAAACGAAGTTATGATTCTGATTTGCAGCATGCTTCCGGCACAGAATTTGTATGGAATACGATAAAGGCTATGCGCATAATGCAGCGGTTCAAGAAACCAGAGCGTATGATGACCCCTAGCAACCTGGTGGAAAAAATGGCGAGAACAGCGCACATGTGGGCAACGCCTTCAAAGATGTTCGTAAACAAGGATGGAAAGCTAGAGCAACAGTATGATCACGATCTATATAAAGCAGATTTCCAGCGTTTTTCCAGTGCAGTAATGAAGTTTGCTACCTTTGCCCAAGAAATTAAAGGTTATAACTTTAGCGATCTAGTGCAAGCTGCATATAACCTATATCAATTGCGGGATCTACGCCGTTATGATAAAAAACAAGAGCCGAATAGCTCAAACTCTTCTAATTCCTCCAGTACAGCTATTCAGCAGAAGATAGAACATATACCACTGAAGCTTTTTGAGATATTGGAAAGAGTATGCAGACAGCAAGATAAGATGTTGCTGGTCAAATATGTTGCGGCATTTACTAAACCTCAGTTTACTGATGAACTGCAGATTACAGATTCAACAAAGCCCTTGCAGTGCTTTATGGATATGCTGAGTGAGGCGCCAGATCTAGTAATGAACTTAGTCTTCTCAGTGGAGCGTTATTTGGGTAAAAACAAGCAGCCTACTGCTCCCGAGTTTATGTGCTTATTGCTAGATAAAGTCTCTAGAAATTATAACCAAAAAACCAATCTACAAATTATCAGAATTCTAGATCAGATTTTGCGCAATGAGTTTGCCAACCCTGAGAAAACCCCTGATACTCCTGACGCTTCGGAAACAACCAAATTATCTATAGCTGAAATAATAGCATTGTTACCGCAATTCGTGGATAAAATCACAAATCTTAATAAAAAAGCACTACCTGCATTGGAAAAATTGGTGACCCCGCCTATCTGTCACTCGCTCCAAATCAAAAGAGATATAATAGAAAATGTTCAGTTAAATAAAGAGTATTGTGAGGGGAAATCCACGGAATTTTTCAGTAGCACCGCTAATAAGATTAAGTTCGGCTGGGCCAGCGGTGCAGATCAGAAGCAGAATTTAGCAGATGATAAAATAAAATTGCGAGCCAAGCTAAATAAAATATTGATCAGAGAGAATGCCGATACTGCCTGGCAGCCACTAAATGAAGACAGTATAGAGACTCTGATCAACGGTTGGGATCGTATCATAACTGAGGTTACAACCAACGTTATGAAGAAGAATGATGCAGATTTCGTTACAGGCCTAGAAGCAGCGAAAAAGGCTTGCGCTATCGAAAAGAACCCTGACACCATTACTACGCTGCTTGCTTATATAGCAGTGGCTAGGCACCGCACTATCGGTCAATTCCCACGACCGTTACAGCTGATCGCTCCATTATACTCCAAGCTGAATGACAAAAAGAACATCTTCCACGGCTTTAATACCGGGCAAGGTAAAACTATAACTATAGCGCTGAGTGATGCCTTTGATGCCCTGCTTGGTGCCAAGGTTGTGGTATCCACTTCAACTTATGAATTGGCTTCTCGCGACGCTTTAGGGCAAAGAAAATTCCATAACTATCTGGAATTAAAATCTTCCAATACTCCGATTACGCCGCTTGGGACTACTATGGAAGAATTTCGACATTATGACATCCACTATGGTACACTCTCAGATGTCATTACGTGGCGCCTAAATCAAAAAGCTAAAGGCGAAAGGTTTGCATATGATGGCAAACCTATGCGTATTAGGCTAAAGGTGGATGAGATAGATAGAGATGCGCATTCACCAGTAAAACAGCGTCTAGCAAAACGTGAAGTTTCTACTAAGAGCACCGCAGCGTGGGAGAGGTTGCTATACCTCATTGTTGAGATGGTGGAGAGGGAGCAAAGCGATGCACACAGCATGCAGCTTTTATATGCTCCATATAAAGAGCAACCACAGAGAAGCTTTCCTGCCAAGCAAAACCACCATAACCTACTCCTTTTCCTAGACCGCAAAATTGCAGCATTATATACCAGCGTACGCGCGACTAACGACCCAAAGATTAAGGATAGCCTTGAGGACGACTTGACTCTTGTTAGAGAAGCTAAGGCAATGCTGTGCACCACGGATGAAGCGGATTCTAGACAAGAGCTCAAGATAGCTGCTGCTGGCAAGTTAGATCGGGAAGCTATCCACTCACTAGTGGAGGCAGCGATCGATTCTAAGCACGTTATGAACAGGTGGGAGGCAGGGGTAGACTACTACGACGTGCCAGAATATGACTGGAATGATATGGGACATAGTCCAACAATAGTGACGCAATACCGCAAAGTTGCTATTGTTAATGGCACTTTTAATAAGTCTAATCGTAGCATTATTTACGATCGAGGAATGCAGCAATTCTGGCATCTATGGGCTAATGAAGCAGAGCGAGATAAGCCTGAGGGTCAGAGGCGTCACTTTGTTATTGAGCCTTTGAGCAATACCATAGCTAAGAGTTCAGCACAGGAAGAGCTGCTTGGAGTGGCTAGTATACCCGATATCGCTGCGTTAGAAGATTTTGGTTTTGAGACTTGTGAAGGCTACAGCGCCACCATGGGCAATGAATACGATGAGCAGGAGTTTATAGCGCATCAGAAATATACGCTAATCAAGTATCCAACTCATGAGGAATGGCGGGTTAAAGGATTGTTTGAAAACCTTGAGGTGCCGGCACATCAAAAAGCCCCAGCATACCGCAAAAATAACCACATATTGCTAGTCAATAATGTAGAAGAACAAATAGATACACTCATTCAGACTGCTATGCAGATTAATCAGCAGCCTTTGAACTATACAGGTCGAGGGGAGCCCTTGAACCTGATATGTGAGACGGAAAAACAGGTCAAGGATCTGTACAATGCTCTGAAAACTAGGATAGATGACAATCCTGCCTTAAAAAAATTATTCCCAGCGATACAAACTTACACTAAGGGTATGGTGAAAGATCTCGATGAGAATGGGCAGCTGCTCTCTTATGATGATAAGAATTATAAAAACGCACGAGAGGCGCTAGGGCGCCGCAAATCTAGGGACAAGCAAAAAGATCTACACGCAAAGGTGGTCAAGCAGATGTCACAGTTGGGCGTTATTACCATAGGTACAGAAGGCACAATGGCCCGCGGTACTGATAGCAAGCCGGCATTAGTATTAGGTGCTGATAACAAACCATTGCTAGACTCTAACCGCAACCCAATCACCACCCGTGTTACCACTATAATGCTTAGCGCCAAGCGTATTACTAAGAGTGGAGCTGTACAAGGTGCCGGCAGGACGCATGGTCGTTTTGAAGAAGGCCGCGCTGGCTTTATCTTGATTAATACAGAAATAGCAGATGCGCTTAATAAGTATGAGGCACAGAAAGCTCCTGGTCAGGTCAAGCACTACCGTCCTAAGCTTGTTAAAGTAGAAGACGTTAGAGAATTGGGGGCACGTAATTCTATAAAAAGCCGTCTATCTAGAGATAAATCAAGGCTAGCAGATCAGATTTGGCAATATCTCCAATTTGAGACATTTCATCTCTTAAACAGACTTAGTGATATAAAAGAAAAAAGCTTGCAACAAAAGGGATCGCAACCTGCAGATTATGAGTCACCGCTCAAGCTATTATCATTTGTGAACAGGGTCTTACAGGATCAGCTTGCGCGTTATTTCCAGGCCGATACTGCTGCGGATCGAGAAATGGCTGCGGAATATGCTGCTGGAGAATGGAAGCGATTGGTTACGCAAGCGATAGAAGACTTACCTCAGAATATAAAATCTCAGCTTGACACGAATGTAGAGGTGCGCCTAGCCAAGTATCTGAAGGCTCGTGAGGCTAATGTGAGAGTGGCTTATGAAGATACTGCTACAAAGCAGAGTAATCTGTTTTTTCGAGTACTTACAGCGCCATATCAATTTACTGATCTGCTTGGTAACGCTATCTTTATAGGCATAGCCGCCGTATTTACTGACTCTGAGGATAAGAAGACCCGTGCTGCTATAGCAGGTAATCGGGTCTTCTTTATGCTGTGCATGAGCTCTACCATGTTGTTTGTGCCATCATTTATTACCGATGTGTTGGTGCAAGCAGGTATTGCAGAGAGTACGGCTTTCTCTCTTCCTTCCCTACTATCGCAAAATGTGCTCGGTGCGTTTAATTATCAAACTTTACTGGTCTACATGAGCATAGGTATGGTTCTAGGCGCGGTATTTGGTGGCATAATGCAGACTTCTAGCCAGGATGATAAGCAGGTCGCGTTGCGAGAATTTGAGGGCGAGTATACTACCTTACTTTCGGGTATGGCAGCAGGTGCAGTCTCTGGCTTTGCTTACGTAGCTCAGCAGTATTTACTGCAATACGCAGCTGAGACTTTATTGCCCAAGTATGTAAGCAGTACTATACTTTCCTCGCCAGAGATAACTCTAGCCATCATGCTCACTACGCACTTGTTAAGCGGTATACTCTCGACCATAGAATACTCATTTCTAAATGAAGCGATAAACAAACGGATAGATATCAGCGCCAGCTCCAGCGGGGAATATGTGAGCCTTATAGATAAGGTGTAAATTTTATACGGATCTTTGTCCATAAGCATTGCATATACCACAATACTACGTGATTGCACAGCTGGTCACTTCTGCTGTTATTAGTGAAGGGCAAGAAAATTACTCCAATTCTTCCAAGGTTACCCAATAGCAAAGTTATCATTTGCTATACGCAACTCAAACTTAATATATTGACAATAATTCTGTACCCTTTACCTTAAGCGCAAGGAGGCTGTTCAATGTTGCAAACCCAGTCTCGCCGACTCAAACAAAGGTAGAAGATGAAAAAGATAAGCTCTATACTTGCCGCGTTCACCGCATTTGGCACTGTCAGTGCTGCTATTGCAGATAGCGTGCCTACTATTACTTTTGGCGGGTACCAAGATGCATATTGGGGTTACGTTTCAGAAGCCAATATCTTTCGTCATACAAACCCCACCAACATTTCTTCTGAGAGACGGCGCAATAATGCGATTGCTAGCGAGACAAAGCTGATCCTGCGTGCTGATGGCATCAGGGATAGTTGTGGATGCGGCCTTAAATACGGCGGTCTGATAGCGCTTAATGCCGACACCTCAGATGATCACTATGATGACTTCTTTGACGCGCAGCAAACCATGGTGTATTTTGAAGGAAATTTTGGCCGTGTGGAAGCTGGTAGCTATACCGGTGCATCGCATGCATTGCATGTGAGCCCTACACAAATCTCCAGAGGCCATAGTGGTATTGATGGTGGTGGTATCGATAGTGACTGGTGGAAATGGGTTAATCCAATGGATGGTGTGAACGAATCTAACATAGCTTTTGAGTTTTTGCTGCTACCCCAGCTTTACACTAATAATATAGCGCTGTTAGGGATAAAAAGCGTGAACGCTTCAAAGATTACTTATTACACACCACGCTATTATGGCTTCCAGGCTGGTATTAGCTATACCCCTGATATCGAATCGTTTGGCACGGTGAGCTATGCCATGCACAACGTATTTAAATATAACGCCACTGACGGAATGACTGGAGCTTCTGGCGGTAAATATCGTGATATATTTGAAGGCGGAATTCAGTATGCCGGGGAATACAGGCCTTTCAGCTTCAAAGTTGGCTTAGTAGGTGAGATAGGTAATCCCAAGTTCGACACTGCCCTTGACAAATTCCGTAGGATGCGAGCATGGGAAGCGGGGATGGCTGTAGGGTGGAGAAGATGGACTATAGCTTCCGCTTATGGCAATTTAGGCAAGACCGGTACTTCAGCCGTTTTTACCCCGACTGGAAATAATAGTAAATACTGGACTGTTGGTGTTGCATATCAGCGGGGACCTATTGGTATTAGCGCTGCTTATGCAGTAGCGCATACTGTATTCGATATTTTTGAGTATACCTTTGAATGGAAATCTAGGGCTCATACAGTATCACTAGGTGCTGATTGGAGGATGGCAGATGGGATTAAACTATACGCCGATGCAGTGCATTTCAGCTTAAAGGAGGTAGAAGTGCATGAGCCTGGTAACCGAGGTACTGTGCTACGGGTTGGCTTCTTGCTGAATTTCTGATCTCCATGCACACATATAACATGCTATAGAGAACGCTATCAACACAACTGTCGCTATCATGGCGCTTTCTATGACCTGTTGCAAGGTATGGTTTGCAAACAAAGACTCATATTGGAAAGCAGAAGCAGCTGCAGAAGAAAACGCTGCCGTTATTCCTATTCCAAGAATTCCGGCTGTTCTAAGTAAATTATTTTTATTATAGCTTCCATACGCTAAAGCACTCAAAGATAACACCGCGAGTACAGCGGTAGTGGCTGCCAATCCAACAACTGTTGGTTCTAGAGAAGAGGCGGACGTTGGCGTGACTGCGTCTAGCACATCATAATAGGATTGCCCCCAAGATAGCTGCTTAAGCTGCATTGTTTGCTCAGAAGTCAAGTTGCCAGCCAAGATCGAAGAAAGCGTCATGTTACATCCAAACAGTGAAAATACAACACCCCCACTTATGTACGCACCTGCAAAATAAACCTTACGCATAACGCCTCGCTTTTATTATTCATGGTGCGCATTATATCACCAATATGCGTATTAGGCAAATTATATCGGACTGGAAAGCGAAGAAAACTATATCCTGCTAATCATAGCATTGATTTTTCCCACGTCCTCAGCGAGTTTACCATCAGACAGCAGGTGTTTTTCTATAGTCTTAATTGAATAAATAATTGTAGCATGATCGCGATTTCCAAGCGTCACGCCGATCGCATGGAGACTAAGGTCTGTCAACTTCTTGCATAGTAGAGCTGCCACTTGTCGCGCTTTGACTAGGTTGCTAGCCCTGCCTTTTGAGCAAAGATCAGACCTGCTGATGCCGTAAAACTCGGCCACCGCTTCCAATATCTTATCAGGCGTGGCTATGCATTCATGCGCATTGAGGCAATCCTTGAGTACTGTTTTTGCTAGCCCTACACTGATCATGGACGAAGAAATCTCAGCATATGCGACTATCTTATGAAGAGATGCTTCCAACTCGCGCACTGAAGACGTAACATTAGTGGCGATAAACTCTAGCACATCATCGGCAATCTGTTTGCGAATCAAGCTGACTTTGCTCTGGATAATTTTCATACGCATTTCCAAATCCGGCAAGCTAATACCTACCACCATACCGCCACAAAGCCTAGACTTAGTGCGTTGGTCTATATCCAGTTCATAAGGTGATCGATCAGCAGCAACTACTACAGTTTTGCCCGCTTCAATAAAAGCATTAAGGGTTTTGGCAAATTCCTGCTGAATCGCAGCTTTGCCGCATAGAAACTGTATGTCATCCACCAAAAGTATATCCATGGCACGCAGTCTATCCCTGAAAGCCACCACTTTAGAGTGCTTGACTGCTACCACGTATTGGTGCATGAATCGTTCTGCGCTTAAGTATAGAACTTGTTTATTAGGATAATGGCAGGCTATATAGTGGGAGATGGCCTGCATCAAGTGGGTTTTACCCATACCCACTGTACCATGTATATAAAGAGAATTGGCAGCAGACAAATCACTCTTACCCTGTGCTAAGTTATAGGCAGCCGCATATGCAAGCATGTTACTTTCGCTGGTAACGAAGGTATCAAAAGTAAAGCGCGAATCCAGGATATGATTTATTTGTATGCCTAGCTCGTTATCGTTGTGGGCATTAGCTAATCCCACTGCTGTCTCTTTACCATCAGAAGTGGCTGTGTCCTGCTCGTTTGCAGAAGGTGCTTGCACTCTCAGGTCAAAAATCTTGATAGTTTCATCTTCTTCCATTAGGGCTTGTCTAACTTTGGAGTAATAGTTAGTGATGACCCACTCCCTAATAAATCTACTTGGCACTACTACGTATAAGGTGCCATCCTTACGCCCTGTAAGACGCATGTGCCTAAACCAGGAATTAAAGGCTGCCTCACCATGCTCTTCCTTCATCCTATCAATCACTTTCTTCCAAGTTAGCTCATCTTTAGCCGAAGAGGCTTCTTCCACACTATTTAGTAAATGCAGCATTAACTTTGCCTCCAGGGAAGTCCAGCTGCTTTCCAGCCGTTGATTATGCCACGATGGCTGTTTTTATCCATATCTCCCTCAAATCCTCCAGTGACATTATAACAAGACTTATAACCATGTTGCAGCATCATAATAGCGGCTTCTGTAGACCTTGCGCCGCTTTTACATATAAACAGAAGATGAGCATGGTGATCTGGTAAACGCTCCTCTAATAGTATAGCGAAATCATCGTTAATACGCATTGTAGGATACAAGCGCCAAGACAAGAAGACTGTTTCACGGTTAAGGGAGGACAAATCAGGGATGCCAACAAACTGCCATTCCTCTTGGGTGCGGACATCAATCAGGTAAGCATCATGCTCATTTTGCAGCATTTCCCAAGCTGCTTTTGGCATTATTTCATTAATCACAGAACCATGCATGGTCTATCTTCCCATAAATCAAACTTTGAATTAGGCTTCCCCTCTTGGAGTTATGAAAATGCACTGAAATGTGAGTGCACAATGTTTAGCCAATAGGTACTATTCTCCCGATATAAATTGATTCGTAAAGGGTCTTTTTTAGTTTAGAGAGTAAATAAAAATGTTGACTTTATATAAGAGTGGCAACAGGCTGCAAACCCTATGCTGTAGTATTGCAGCAACGTCTCACAATAATTAAAATCATATTTATACACATATTTTTTACATAATGCATCCATTATAATACTAGTAGGTGATATTAAAATATTCATACGACATTAAGCCGTTTTTTTATTTAGCGCGGTATGTTGTTGCAATGAGGGCGTGAAGGGGGTAGTATCAGGCAAATTACTACATATTGTTAGGTTATAATAATGACTGGCTCCGCAATCGCTATTCTTTCGACAGAAAATCTGATACATAACGTCAAAATCATGCAAGCACAAGCGCCTAACAGCCGCATACTAGCCATGGTTAAAGCTAATGCATATGGTCACGGTTTGCGCTCCACTGCTAAACGTTTAGAGCCTCATATATGGAGCCTTGGTGTTGCCAGGATAGATGAGGCGCTGGCATTAAGGCAGGCGGGGATTAAAATACCTATTACTCTAATGGAAGGTGTGTTTAACCAAGATGAGTTATTATTAGCATCCTGCCATAACTTCCCAGTAGTGCTGCATAATTTCACGCAGCTGCAGTGGCTAGAACATTCCAAGCTACCTAATAAGTTGCATGCTTGGATTAAACTGGATACTGGGATGAATAGGCTAGGTTTTAATCAGAAAGAATTTGAACAGGCTTATCATCAGCTTAAGAACAATCGTAATCTAGTGCATCCGATTCATATAATGTCGCACTTGGCGGTGGCCGAAGATCCGGCGCACCCGCTCACTCAAACGCAAATTGCCAGCTTTAATAAGGCTACTGCTGGTATAGGAGGATATAAAAGTCTTGCTAATTCCGCTTCCATTTTACTTATGCCAAAGACACATTACGAGGTGGTACGCCCCGGCATTTCTTTATATGGTATTTCCCCCTTGAATGGTAAAACTGGCCTAGATTTAGGCTTACGCCCGGTATTGACCCTACAAACTAGAATAGTCGCAATTAGAGATGTAGAAAAAGGAGAATACATTGGATATGGAGGAGGATTTCAATGTCCAGCGGATATGCGCATAGGGGTCATCGCTATTGGTTATGGTGATGGTTATAGTCGCAATACTGCTAATAATACGCCGGTTATAGTAAATGGTCGTAGATGTAAAATAGTTGGCCGAATCTCTATGGATATGAGCACTATAGACTTAAGCCATTGTCCAGATGCGCAAATAGGCGATAGCGTCACCCTGTGGGGTGAAGAGCTCCCAATAGAGGAGGTTGTTGCACACACCGGCAATTCGGTTTATGACTTGATCTGCGGCGTACAGTTGCGGGTGAAGTACCATTGGACTGATATTTAGGAGGCCTGTGAGATGGATTGGATGCATAACATAGAGAAGTATTTAAAAAGCAACGCTTGGCCCTTTAAAGAGGCTGAAAAGATTCTCCAAAGAATTAATAATCGCATTCCAGACAAGGGATTCGTGTTATTTGAAACTGGTTATGGCCCTTCCGGCCTGCCTCATATAGGTACGTTTGGCGAAGTTGCGCGCACCAGTATGGTACGTCACGCGTTTATAAGCATGACAGAAGGTAAGATCCCCACTGAGCTCTGGTGTATTTCTGATGACATGGATGGCATGCGCAAAATCCCTGACACCATTCCGAACCCGCAAAATTATAAGCAATACCTAGATTTACCGCTAACTAAAATTCCAGACCCCTTTGGTACTCATGAGAGTTTCGGTCATAATATGAATGCTCGCCTGCGCAAATTCTTGGATACATTTGGCTTTCAATATACATTTTTTAGTGCCTCGGAATGCTATAAAAATGGTATATTTAACAAGATGTTAGTAAAGGTTTTAGAGCATTACGATGAAGTAATGCAGGTAATGTTGCCTACTCTAGGAGCAGAACGTCAAGCTACATATAGCCCATTTCTGCCGGTATGTAAGAAAACCGGCCGAGTATTGCAAGTGCCTATAGTCGAGCGCGATCTTAATGCAAAAAAAATAGCGTATAAAGATCAAGACACTAGTGAACTTATATGGGCTCCAATTATTGATGGCCACTGTAAGTTGCAATGGAAACCAGACTTTGGCATGCGCTGGGCTGCTTTTGATGTAGACTTTGAGATGTATGGCAAAGACCATCTCGTAAATGGTCCTATATATTCCAGAATTTGTAGCATTATAGGTGGAAGGCCGCCACATCAAATGTTTTATGAGTTATTTCTGGATGAGAAAGGTGAGAAGATATCTAAATCTAAAGGTAATGGTATAACTATTGATGAGTGGCTGCGCTATGCCCCACAGGAAAGTTTGGCGTTATTTATGTATCAGTCGCCGCAAAAAGCGAAAAAGCTGTACTTTGATGTTATACCTAAATGCGTGGACGAATATCTTACTCATCTGGCAAAATACCACGCCAGTGAGGATGAGAGTGCACGCTTAGCCAATCCGGTGCATCATATACATAAAGGTCAAGTGCCGCATCTAGAGGTAGATGGGATCAACTATGCACTACTACTAAATTTGGTGAACGCTTGTAACTCTGATGATAGTGAGTTGATTTGGGGCTATATCAGAAAGTTTGACCAGAAGGCTAATATGGAGAAGTGTCCGATGCTAACGCGAATGGTAGCTAGCGCGGTTAATTACTACCAGGACTTTGTCAAGCCACAGAAAAAATACCGCAATCCTACTGATGCTGAGAAGATTGCCATGCTAGACCTTGCGGCGCGATTGGAGCGAGTTGAAAGTTTTGAGCATGCAGAAGAACTGCAAAGCATAGTCTATGCTGTTGCCAGAGATCATGAAATAGAGCAACGGTTGTGGTTCCAAGCTCTTTATCAAGTTCTATTGGGCGCCGAACAAGGTCCGCGTTTCGGTTCGTTCATAGCGCTATACGGGGTGGCTAATACTATCACTCTCATTAAAACGGCGGTGGAACGGTTAGTGTAGAGCATGAAGCCTACTTCCCTTTAGGATTTACCTCATCCTTAACTGCAAGGTATGTAGTCAGGCAAGCCGCTAAGCTCACTAGAACGATGGAAGCTAATGAGACTAGTTCAAGATATTTAGTCATACTCTCTCGCAAGGCTTCATCAGAGATGAGCGAAATAATAGATTCTCGCCCCATATATTCGCCAAAAGTGGTGTAAGAGAAAACCTGGGGAGCTATGAGGTACAGGTATGCTTCATGGGTGGCGTGCACTATTCCAAAGCTAAGTATACCGCCTATAGCGCCGGTGATCACAGCTATTACGTAGTTGCGCTTAGGGCCAGCACTTTCAGTAACATGTTGTAGCTCTTCATTGCTGGGTTTATATACCATACGGTTATTCGGTAAGAACTTTAATACTAGCAAGTTACTAGCAATGCCTAGTAATGGAGCTGTGCCATAGCCCACGCCTATGAAAACTGCAAGACTGCAATGAGCGTAAAGCGCGGTGTAACTCAGTATTGGGAGAAAGCAGACGATGGCTGGTATACGATGTACGTAGTGTGCCATCTCACCATCATGGCCTCCAATGATGTTGGCTGACCTATCTTTTTTATTGATGTACAGGTTTATATTTTGGAATTTCCAGGACTTGATGCCTGTAATCATCCCTTTATTTACTCGGATGCGCTCCTCAACACTCATAGTTGGTATAGTCTGTTTTTCAACGGCTATAATGGCACCTTTCTCTGGTTTATCTTTCTCTAGTGCCGCGTTCTGCAGTTCCAGGTAATCCACTAAAGCGCAAACAAACATAGAAGCTATTTCTACAGGCGTATGGTCTTTAGTATATTTTTGCAGCATCAGACCAATAAACGGCTCACCATTCTCACCTAGAGGGATGAATAAATATCCAGCACCCATGCCGTATTGCATTGGCAAAGCTACTTTTCTGACTATGTTGGATACGATGTTTTGCAACTTCGCCGCATTGAAATCTATATTGCCGCTCTTTATGAAATTCTGCAGCAATGCCTGTCTGTGTTCCTTTAATGCCATATCGAGGACAGATACTATAGGTGCGACGTTCTCAAATAATTGATCGAATGACGTAGGACTATTTGTTTTGTAATACGCTAGTATAGCTTCTAATACTTCTTTAGGTAAGGCGTATACGCTGGGTATATTCAATAAATGCTCATCACCCTCTTTGCTCAGCATCACATCTACACCTTTTTTTGTGAGAATCGCAAAACTCGCTAGCAGATCTTCAGACGTTGTCTCCTTGATCGACCAGCGAACCGTCATAGTTTTAGCCCAGGTCACAGCGTTTTCATACATCAAATGCTTAGGGTCTTGCCAATCCTTCGAGACTTTTGTAGGCTTGTGCATGCTACTATATTGCGCGATTTTCTTGCCCGCACCGTCTGCTTTATCTTGCAGCCATGCAAGTTTTTGTTCGCGATTCTCTATGTTATTGGGAAGTAAGCGGTTGAGTCGATCGGAGTGCAGAGCGATCACTAGGGTTTTGATTTTTTTGTCTTGCTCTGTGGTGCCAATAAACGCGTCTAGATCATTTTCCAATACTTTGCGTATTAAGCTAACGGTTTGTTTAAGCTTAAGAGTTGCGCCATTTCCCAACAGAGCTGGCCAGGATATTGCTTGGTCTTGTTCAAAGCTATTCCACGTTATTGTCTCCGACGTTTTCACAACGTTCTCTCAAAAATGATTATCTTACCGTATTGTAGCAGAAAGTAGTGTAAAAGTCTATCTCATCTCTAGCCAAAGGTTTGCTTAGCTAAAAATACTCCACTCCTATAGCCTCTCGCACCATTTGCAAGGTATGGTTAGCTGTTTTATTAGCCAACTGAGTGCCTTCAAGCAGAATCTCGCGCACCTGTTTCTCACTGATGCTGGCGCGCCGCTGGCGTATTGGCGCCAGCAGAGCTTCCAAAGTTTCCAGCAGTAGTTTTTTGATGGTCATATCTCCTAAGCCACCTCGCTGGTAATGTGCTTTCAGGGCTGCCACCTCTTCCTTATCATGGTGGAATGCGTCTAGATATGCAAAAACCACATTACCATCCACTTTACCAGGATCGCTCACTTTGAGATGGGTAGGATCAGTGAACATCGCCATCACTTTGCGTTTTACCTCCTCCTCGCCATCGCTTAAATATATGGCATTACCTGCGGATTTGCTTGCTTTAAGCTGGCCGTCGATACCGACTAAGCGCCCAACTTTACCAGGCCATATCTCAACCTCTTTCAGCACTTCGCAGCTATATATACGGTTGAAACGCCGTACAATCTCGTTGGTTTGCTCAAGCATTGGCAGTTGATCTTCTCCTACGGGGACCACCTTAGCTTGAAAAGCAGTAATGTCTGCAGCTTGGCTCACTGGGTAACACAAAAAGCCAGCAGGTAGAGAGGTGTCAAAGCCTTTCTGTTGGATTTCTGCTTTAACAGTAGGGTTGCGTTCTAGCCGACTAACAGTGACCAGGTTTAAGTAAAACACAGTAAGTTCGGCCAGAGCTGGGATTAAGGACTGAATGAAAATAGTGCTTTTGCTAGGATCTATGCCGATTGCCAGATAATCTTTTGCCACTTCAAATACGTTATCACGAACTTTTTGGGGAGTTTCAAAGTTATCAGTGAGAGCTTGGATATCGGCTATCATGATATATTGATTGTGTGTGTCTTGCAGGGCGACTCTGCTAAGCAGCGAGCCAACATAATGCCCGAGGTGCAGCGGCCCAGTTGGACGGTCTCCAGTTAATACGGTATGTTTGTTTGCCATGTTGTTATTTGTATAGTTTGAGTTAGCCGGTGCTGGTTAAAAACAAGCGATTACCTCTATACAGTAGCATGATAAATTTTTCAATCTCTACCATGTATTAAATTTTTTGATGTATATCTTCTTAACCATACTAGTCACAACCCAATATCCCACTGCGACACATGCTAGGAACAAGAAATATGACATTGGTAGCGGAGTAAATTGCGCATAATTAGCGAGATGTGTATAAGGCAATGTTAGGCCAATTGTCGCAATTAGCACTGTGCTGAATAATATAATAGGTGCAGCGGTGCTCTCCAAGAAAGGGATTTTACTTGTTCTAATCATATGCACTATTAGCGTTTGCGTTAGCAAGCCAGACATAAACCAGCCAGTTTGGAAGATATCTTGTGTATCTATAGTATTACCGCCGAAGTAGAACCATAACATCGCAAATGTTAGATAGTCAAAAATTGAACTGATTGGACCCATGCAAACCATGAATCTGAGTATGTCTTTTTGGCTCCACTGCTTCGGCTTTTCGATAGAATCTGGATCAACTTTATCAAATGGGATGGTTGTTTGCGATATATCGTATAAAAAGTTTTGTAATAATAGCTGTGCTGGCATCATAGGCAAAAACGGAAACAGGGCACTACCACCAATTATACTAAACACGTTGCCAAAGTTTGAACTCAAGGTCATCTTGATGTACTTCATTACGTTCATAAAAGTAATGCGACCCTCTATAATACCGCGTTCCAATACAGATAGACTTTTCTCTAACAAAATAATATCTGCTGATTCCTTCGCTATATCAACCCCTGTATCTACAGAAATGCCTACGTCTGCCTCATGAAGTGCTAATGCATCATTCACGCCATCGCCCATAAAGCCAACGGTGTAATTACAGCTGCGCAGGGTTTTGATAATTTTTGCTTTTTGTATAGGGGAAATCTTAGCAAAAATTGTGACCTCTGGAGCTTTCTCAAGAAGCTCTTCATCGCTCATTCTCTCGATTTCTTCGCCTAACAGTACAGATTTTATCTCTAACCCCACCTGCTTGCATACATAGCGCGTGACCTCGGCGTTATCACCAGTAATGACTTTAATTTCTACTCCATGAGAAATTAAAGCCGGAATGGCTTGATAAGCTGATTCTTTAGGTGGATCTAAGAAGGCAAGCAATCCTTTAATAGTCAGATCTTTCTCATCTTTTACGCTATAATGTGAGTTTTTATCTAAATGACGATAGGTAAGTAACAACACTTTAAACCCATTTTCATTGAGACCATGTGCTTGTTTACTAAGTTTTTTCAAAACTGATGGGGTAAGCGTATATAGCTTGCCGTCTTTTTCATAATGAGTACATAATTCGCTTACTTCTTCCACTGCTCCTTTGCAGATCAGCATCCTAGTACCTTTTTTATCCTCTACCACTACTGACATTCTGCGTCTGGCAAAATCAAATGGTAACTCGTCAATTTTAGCAAACTTATCTACTTCCATGTCATCTTCGATATGATCATGTTGCACGTGCTCCAAAATCGCGCTATCCAGCAGATTGCGCAGACCGGTTTGATTATAGCTATTCAAATAAGCATATTTCAATACGTCCTGATCTTCTTTGTAATGCAGGTTTAAGTGATGCTGCAGCACGATTTTATCCATGGTGAGAGTACCGGTTTTATCAGTGCACAGTATGTCCATAGAACCAAAATTATTAATTGCGCTAAGGTGTTTTACTACTACTTTGGAGCGCGCCATTAATACCGCTCCTTTGGCGAGATTGGCGGAGACCACCATAGGTAGCATCTCCGGCGTTAAGCCAACTGCCACTGCAATGGCAAACATCAATGCTTCGATCCACGATTCAGTGTTCAGGGCGTTGATAATAAATACCAATACTCCAACAAGGAAAATAGTTTTTATTAAGATCATACTCACGCCGTATACCCCTTTGTCAAAACTACTAGGAGCAGGTGCTCTACTTATTTCAGTAGCTAAAGCTCCTAAATAACTTCCTTGACCAGTTGCCAATATTACTCCTTGAGCGCTGCCACTGACTACGTTGCTACCCATAAAGCAAAGATTTTGTTGTTCGAGTAAAGCTGTTTCTGGTTTAGCGTTATTGACATTTTTTTCTACTGGTAGAGCCTCTCCCGTTAGCATAGATTGGTTTATGTACAAGTCTCTAGATGCAATAATCCTCAAGTCTGCAGGGACCATGTCTCCAGCAGAAAGTACCACGATATCGCCGGGAACTATCTGTTGTATTGGCACATCCTCTTCTTTTGAGCCTTGATGATTTAGACGCCTAACCCTCGAAGTATTTTGTACTAATTGTTTCAGTTTAGCGGCAGCTTGGCCTGAGCGGAGTTCTTGATAAAAGCGGATAATAGCGCTTAGAAAAGCCATGGTAACCATCAGGATAGTTGCTCTCATATCGTCAGTGAGCCATGAAATAAAGGCAAGCAAGAACAGGATTAGGTTAAAATGGCTAAATATGCAATGCAGCGCCTGAACATACAATGGCGTTGCTTTGGATTCTACCATGTTTTGCCCATATATCGTTAGGCGCTTAGACACTTCGTGGTGTGTGAGCCCAGCTTCGGATGTTTGAAGTGTTTCTAATGCTTTATCAGGGGTTTGTGCGCTTATTGTGCGTAGTTTCGCCACTATATCTTCATGTGCTACAGCTGCTTGTTTAAAGAAAAGAGAACGCAGAGTTTTAAACATAATGCCACCTATATTATTTCACATTTTTAACATTTATAGGAAAAACGTTGCAAACTAGTTACAGCGCACTTCAATGCGAATAATAAAGAAGAGTTAGCACACTATATGGCCTCAAACCACCTCTACGTATACAACCCCTTGCTCAAGCTCGATTAAAGATGCTTTCTTCTGTTCTGCTTCACGCTTCATGGTAAGTTTTGTAGACAGAGTATTATAGGCTATTTCCGTTTGAAAAGCCGTAATAACCTGCGTCATATACTCATCATCTGTATAGAAAACAAGCTCTACTTTATCCGTTATATTACGTGTCTGCTCTTTGCGTATCTGCTGTATAGCGCGCACTATATCGCGGTATATTCCTTCTTTACGCAAGTCATCAGTGACATTGGTATCTAGCATAACTAAAGCGTCGTGAGAGGGAAGTGCTGCTACCACCCCTGCATATTCTAATTTTGGCTCCAGTTTGAGTTCGAATTCTGCTGGCAAGAGGAGCTCACCCGCTATGCGGATAGAATCTCCTTCTGCTTCCCATAGGCCAGCTTTATTAGCGGCTATGATTTCTTTCACCTTATTTGGGAGACGTTTTCCAAGTGCTGGGAAAAGTATATGGAGTTTGTGATGCGCATATTTACTAATCTGCGAGCGATCCAAGTTATGCCATTCTTTTACGTTTATTTCCTCTAACACTAGTTGCTGCATGTCTGTATCGAATCCGCTGTCGCTTACACCAATGAAGGTAACTTTAGATAATGGTTGCCGTACCCGTACTTTCGCTTCGTTCCGCACTGATAATGCAGCATTACAAGCATCGCGAACTCGGTCCATTTGGGCGATCAAAGCGCTATCCATGTTTACAAAGCTTTCCATACTAGTGAGGTGCACGCTTTCGTCCACCCCAGCATTAATGAGACCGGTGAATATCTCCTCGCTTAACATTGGCAGCATAGGCGCAATTGTGCGGCAAAGTAAATCTAACACCGAATACAACGTATTATAAGCCGTTAGCTTATCTTGGTCATGCTCGGATTTCCAGAAGCGTTCACGGCAGCGCCGGATATACCAATTATTCAGGCACTCTATGAATACTTCAACTGCTGCTGTGGCCGCGATGGTGTCATATCCGTCCAGGGCTGATATAACGTTATTAGCCATTTCTTGGCACTTAGCTATAATATAGCGGTCCATCATATTACTTGAAGTGAGATCAAACTTTGCTTGAATGCAATCAGCGTTTGCATAAAGGCAGAAGAAAGTATATGCGTTCCATATTGGCTTCATCACCAATCGCACTACTTCCCGCACTCCTTTGGCATCGTGGTCGATGACAATCTCATTGCCACGCATGACAGGTGAAGAAATCATATACCATCTTAAGGCATCAGCGCCTATCTGCTCAAATACTTCGTTTGGATCTGCGTAATTCTTTAGGCGCTTAGAAAGTTTCTGGCCGCCATCACCTAGTATCACACCATGGCATATGCAATTGAGGAATGGAGGGCGATCAAATAGTGCAGTAGAGAGTACGAGTAGAGTGTAGAACCAACCTCTGGTTTGTGCTACGTATTCCACGATGAAATCAGCGGGGAAATGGCTTTCAAACCACTCTTTGTTTTCGAATGGATAATGCACTTGGGCATATGGCATGGAGCCACTTTCAAACCAGCAATCCAACACATCTGGCACTCGGCGCATCACTGACTTCCCAGTTGGATCTTTTGGGTTAGATCTCGTCAAAGTATCGATAAACGGCTTATGTAAGTCTTCCACCTTTACTTTAAAAGCTGCCTCTATCTCTGCGATGGAGCCATATACTTCGATATGAGGATACTGTGGATCATCACTGACCCATACTGGTATTGGGCAGCCCCAGAAACGGTTGCGTGAGATCGACCAATCTCTGGCATTCTCCAGCCACTTGCCAAACAAGCCATTCTTAACATGTCCAGGGATCCAGTTGATTTGCTGGTTATTGGCAATCATTTTATCTTTAATGGCGGTCACTTTGAGGTACCAAGATGGCATGGCTTTATAAATCAGCGGTGTGTCTGTGCGCCAGCAGTGTGGGTAGTTATGGATATATTGTTCGGTGCGTACCCAATTGCCCTGTGTTTTCAGCTTCTTAATTATCTCATCATTAGCATCGAAAACATGCTGGTCTAGAAAATCATGCACTGGATAAGTGAAGCGTGCACCTTCATCTACAGGGCAGACTACGTCTATATTGTATTTTTGACATAATGCATGATCATCTTCGCCAAATCCTGGAGCTATGTGCACTATGCCAGTGCCATCTTCAGTGGTGACAAAATCACCTGGGAGTATTTGAAAAGCATTTGGCTGATCTGCGAAGTAGTCAAATAAGGGGCGATAAGATAAGCCGAGTAGTTGCTTGCCGGTAAAGCGCGCTACCTCATTGAGGCCGAGTTCTTGCTCGTATTTTTCAGCTAAGGCAGCAGCTATGATATAGAGTACATCATCGTATTTGAGTGCCACATATTCCAACTCTTCTCCTACAGCAAGCGCGAGATTTGAGGGGAGGGTCCAAGGTGTTGTTGTCCAGGCAAGCAATTTATATTCGCGATATCCGTCCGGCAAGAAAGCCGGCCTGCTAGCTAGATTAAACGCCACAGTCACGGCTTTGCTAGTTTTCTCTCTGTAAGAGTTATCCATCCTGGTTTCAAAATCGGAAACAGGTGTCTGGCAAGCCCAAGAATATGGCATGACCCTGGTGGATTCGTAGATCAGGCCTTTGTCGAATAGTGCTTTAAACGCCCAGATCACGCTTTCCATGAAGCTTATATCCATGGTTTTATAATCGTTGGTGAAGTCGACCCAGCGGCCTTGGCGGGTGACGTAATTCTCCCATTCTTTGGTATAGCGCAATACTGAGTTGCGGCAATGTTCATTGAATTTATCCACTCCATATTCTTCTACGGCCAAGCGGCCGGAAATCCCCAAAGTTTTCTCAGCTTCCATTTCCGCTGGCAAACCGTGGCAGTCCCAACCGAAGCGCCTATCTACTTTTTTACCACGCATGGTTTGATAGCGCGCGAATAAGTCTTTGATAAAGCTAGTCAAAAAATGGCCATAATGGGGTAAGCCATTAGCAAATGGAGGGCCATCATAGAAGATAAACTCGGATTCCCCGCGGACAGAAGTGCGGAATGTCTCCTCTGCCTTCCACTTCGCCAGGGCAGCAAGCTCTAGCTTGGCGAAGTTAGGGTTATGATTGGCTTGGGGATAGTGAGATTGCTTTTCTTTAGTCGCCATTTGAGAAACCTTCTGAGCAGATTAGTAATGTTGTCTGGGTATAATATAGCAAGTCAGTGAAGTTTCAAGCAGCTTTCTCTATAGACAGTTTTCTATGGCACAGCCGGAACTGATAGAAAGTGCGCAGACGCCGGCGAACACTCCAATAGCAATTACGCAATGTAGAATGGTAGATTCGTAAGCTTGAGAGAGTATAACATGTTCATATTGCGCGGTTCCAGCGACGCCGCCGGTAAAGAAAAAGAATATTTCGGTAGAGATAAGCCCGCAAATAAAAGCTGCGGTTGATTTTCCTGAACTAAAAGGGTCGCCGTCATATAAGCTTCCAGCCAGCAACGCAACGCTAAGTGCCGCAAAAGCAGCTGTGGCAAGGGTGCATCCCAGGAGTTGAGGAGTGAAAAAAGAGGTGCTATGCGGTGTTCCTATTTTAGCGAGTATATCACCTATTGATGGAGACGTTTCTAAGAAGGCTTGCTCGGCTTCAAAACCCATCTTGTCTATAAGATCTTGGTTCAATGGTATGGACAGCCCTGCTAGATACGACACCAGCGTTAGCAAAGATACACCAGATAACCCGCTGACTATCCATAATACTAAGGGCAAGCGTTGTTTTATTATGTTCCGCATTTTCAAATTACCGAGTAAGGATAAAGGCGGCAGCCAAAGAAGTTGCGCCGATGCCGACTAGGGATCCTATGGAAATACCTAAATTCGTTAATGTGGCATCGAGGGCTTGTGATAGGAACAACTGCTCATACTGCGCTGTGCCAGCAATTCCAGTTATAAAGAGAGTGGACAAATAAAACGGGCATATAGCGAGGCTAATAAAGGCTGGAGTGTCTATGCTGAAGAATCCACCAACACAAAGAGCCGCGCCAATTGCTATAAAGAGGGCAGCGCCAAGGGAGCAACCAATAAGCTGAGGTGTTAGGGCTGAGGTAGAGCTTGGAGTCATGCTTGCAATGATTGGGTTGCTAGGTGCAGAAAGTAAGTGGTCCGCACCTACTTTCTGGGCAATATCCATATGCAGAGGAATGACGCAGCCCAGCCAGTAAGAAACTACATGTAGGAGGGGTAAAGCAGCAATACCGCCTATAATAAACAGGGCTGGAGGTGTATTTTGACGCAAAAAGTGCAACATTTTTATTCGATATTCAATAACAATATTCGGCATTGTAGCACATTACTAGCTACAGTCCAAGTTATATCGCTAATAAACAGTGTTCAGGAATTTCTTCCTTGCGTAGTTTGTATTTTCCTGTTAGACAATCCCCAAATGTATGACTGGAGGTTGTAATGAAAACACGTCGATTTATTCTGCTAAGCTTAGTATTGCCAGGTATTGCATATGCAGGCCAAGTTGGCGGTGCACCAAAAGTTACTATAGAAGGGCGTATGGACACCACTTGGGGCTTGCGCCATCAAAACGCGCCTTATGATAGGATGTATAGCTTTACCCCGGGATATACCATTTCTCCAGACTTGCGTGACCATGCTATCGTGAATGATACTAAGATTGATATTAAGGTTAACAGCCCCGAGGATTGCGAAATTGCTTATGGAGGTCTGATTCGTTTGAATGCTGATACCTCTACTGCAACTAGCGGCGAAGACAGCATTGCTGATAAAACGATGTTCTTTGTCCAAAGCAATAGGTTCGGCCGTATTGAGGGCGGTAATTACCCAGGTGCTGGTGCTATGTTTGAGATGGATATCTCAACTTATGCGAAAGCTGGTTATGGTGTTGAGGGTTTTTGGCTGAAGTGGATGAATGATGTGGCGTTAGTTGTGTTGCCTGGGCCTACTCCAGTATTACTATCAGGCCTCTCAGGTTTCCGTTATTTGGCGAGCCCTAACCTGCCATCCAACTATTCCGGCCTATTTTACTCTGATGCACCGAAATTAACCTATTACACTAAGCCTTTGGATGATCTCACTATTGGTGTGAGCTATATTCCTGATCTTGACAGCACTGGCACAGTTGTTGGGATTGCGCCACTAACTGGCGGTCCTGTAGACTCACAGCGGTTTGCATTGGGTTATCGCCCAACATATCGCAATATCATCAGCGGTGGTGCGCAGTATAAAAAGAAACTCGCAGATTGGGTATTTACAATGAATGTAGCTGGGGAGATTGGCTCAGCTAAGAAATATCGTAATACAGATTACATCAGAGATTTACGGGCATATGAGGTTGGCGGAATTGTGAGTTATAAGACTTATTCCGCAGGTGCCACTTATGGTAACTGGGGCAAGACTGGCACATACAGAGCGCAGTTCCCAGGCACTAAGCAGGGCGCATCGTATTGGACTCTAACAGCTTCCCAGCAGATGGAAAAGCTGGGCTACAGCTTAACCTATATCCATTCGCGCAGGGCAGGTGGCCTAGAAGGAGTAGGTTCACAGCTCACTAATAATAGCGCACCATTTTTCACGCCCTTGCAATTGCCAGAGTTCTCGGATACATCTGATAACCGCATGAAAGCACTTTCATTTGGGGCGCAATACTTAGTTGCTCCAGGATTGTTGCCCTATACAGAGGTAACTGGGTTCCGTTTTAGCAGCGCTGCTGAAACTCCGAGTAATCATGGATATGTCTGGCTCACTGGGATCAGAATGAATTTCTAGATTATGATGTAATAATTTCATTCTCCGTGATGATCATATCCAGCTGCATGTCCCAAGCTTCTCGCGGTACTTCTGGCACCATTTGTACCTCATAAGCTAAGCCTATGCGCTTGGCATTAGGATAACGCAATCCTATGCGGTCATAATAGCCGCCACCGTAGCCTATCCTATGACACTCACGGTCAAAACCAACTATGGGCACGATAATCATATTAGGCGTGGCTGGAAGGGCTTTTGGCAATGGCTCTTTAATGCCGAATTTACCACTCATCAATGTTTCTCCTGGCTGCCAGTAGAGAAACTCCAAGTGGTCACCGTTTACCTTGGGTAAAGCAAGTTTTCGGCCCATTTGGTGCAGCCTGCGCATAATAAAAAGCGCATCTATTTCACCTTTAATGGGCGTATACCCAGCGATCACCTTAAATGTAGGCTGGTTCTCTACCACAGAAAGCAGTCGCGTTTCTATCTGCTCCAGCCACTGCGCGGTAGTCTCGTTAGCGATATTTTTGCGCAAATGCAGCAGCCTGTCCCTATAGGCTGTTTTAATCTCGTTTGGTTTATTCATGGTACCTATTTGTTTGAGTTACCCTTGAAAAATAGTATATCATACACTATCTTCGGTGGTAACCAAATACGTGATAAAAATACGGAGGAAAGTATGGTGGGGATGAAATCAGAAGAAGCAAGCAGTGTAGAACAAGCAGAAAATGATGCTGTATCTGAAGCAGAGCAGCTGCCGCAACTACGGTTGCAAATAGAGGAGCTAAGCTCTAAAAATGCTGAACTTGAGGATAAAGTGCTACGCGCTGTGGCAGAAAGTGAGAATATTCGTCGTCGCTTAAGCAAGGAAATCGAGGATGCAGCGCAGTATGCGATTTCTAATTTTGCGCACGATATGATCGAAGTGGAGGAGAATTTCCGTCGGGCGATGGAGAGCATCTCTAAAGATAGCTTGTCTAACGATGCTTTAGCGCAGAGCATATACCAGGGCGTTGAGATGACCCTTAACATGCTGGTTAAGAATAGAGAGAAGCACGGCATACGGCGCCTTGATCCTATGGGACAGGAGTTTGACCATAATTTCCATCAAGCAATAGGGCAGGTGGAGGCAGCTGATCAGCCCAGCGGCACTATTGTGCAGGTTGTGCAGGCTGGTTATATTATCAAGGACCGCTTGCTGCGTGCTGCGCTGGTGATGGTGGCGAAGTAGTGCTTACACCCTTTCTACCTGATTAGCTTTATGTGCTTGGTATTTGTGCTCAGCAAACGGTATGGCAGCCGCGATAATTGTGGTGAGTGCCGCGATTCCTAAAATTGCGCTTTGCAGACCAAGATGCGAGCTAAGTGAAGTAGAAACTTCTATAATTAGCGTTTCTCCTAGTTCAGTTTTTATCCAAGGTATCATCATTGCAGCCATACAGACAAACCCAACAATACAGGCCGCCTTACTGGCGTTATTATGTGCTTGTCTTTCTCTGGCAAACATAGGATGGGTCGTAGCTTTTGTGATAAGAGCGCTGGTAATAGCAGAGATAACCATGATAGAGAGCGCAATGCCAGTCCATTGCCACATTAGTTCCTTATTGGTGAGTGCTTCTATTGCTAGATCAGGTTTTAGAGCGCACATGGCGACGCTGAACATAACAATGGTAACGCTAGATAATCCTAGACCATAACGCATACCCCAGTGAGTAGGGGTTGCCATAAGGTTGTGCCACCATTTAAAGAGTATTGGATTATGTTGTATAAACTCGTTATATTCTTGGATCTTGCTCTGAAATTCTCTGTTATTGCCTAGTGCAATAGCATGATCCTTATAATATTTGTTAACATGGTTGATAGGAGACGAGTCTCGCGTTGCTTGGATAGTGTTATCATCGTCAAACTCTAGTTCAATTGTGTCATCATCTGTTGATGTTGTAATACCAACTCCCTCTATAAACAAGGACAATAAATTTATAGCCATGCGTATGCGATGCTGCACTAACTCTTTATTGCCATGCGTTTGAAGTAATTGTACTCTCGCGTGTTCATATACAGCGGTGCAATAAAGGATCACGTACTCTTTATGTCTTTTCAATAAGTCATACTCGTCAATTTCTGACTCAAGTGCTTGTGGTATGCCGTTAGATGTTTTGCTTACGTCGTTAAAAAGCTTCATTAGAAAGACTTTGACGTCAGTATAATCTATCCGGCCGAGTGGTTGCCCATCAACGATATAATCCGCAAAATCTGCCGCGATCACCAAGCTATCTTGATTGGTGTTGTATGATGATCGCGCTCTTGGTAAGTAAGTTTGTCTCATTTTTTAATATATTGTATAACCCCTTCACATTATAGCACATATAAGAGTGCAATACAAAGGAAACAGGGTGCATTAATACTATTCTTTGTACGTTTGTGCGCCATATTGCCAAAAAATGTTGCAAGCCTATTCCATGCAACAACACCTAAGTTTATAAAAATTACGACGAGAATCTGGAATCAAGGTACCCAACTACAGTAGTCGCTAAAATTTCTATTTGCTCTTGCTCAGGTCCCTCTACCATTACGCGGACCAGATCTTCAGTGCCTGATGGACGGATGAGGAATCGGTAGTCTGGGTGTTTGCTTTTTAGAGCTTCTATTTTTTGTTGAATCTCAGGTGAATCCAACGGACTATTCCCTTGATACCGTATGTTTTTGAGCATTTGTGGGTAAAGCTTGAACAGCTTGTGGATGCTGCTGGCGGTCACATTATGTTCTCTTATATAAGCAAGCAGCGCTAGTGCGGCCACTACGCCATCACCGGTAGTAGCACATTTACTGTATATAATATGGCCGGACTGTTCCGCGCCAAGTAGGCATTTCTCTTCCTGCATCTTCTTAAACACATGTCTATCACCCACTTTAGTGCGCCATACTTTTAAGCCTAGGCTATTCAGATAATGCTCTAGGGCCATGTTGGACATGTGGGTAAGCACTACAGATTCATTCTTCAGCTTACGGTGTTGATGAAGATAAGTAGCGATAGCTGCAATTAGGTGATCGCCGTGGATTATATGGCCATGCTCGTCGCAGGCAACAATGCGGTCTGCGTCGCCATCCAGAGCAATGCCGATATCTGCGTGATGCTGCTTTACTTGCTGCGCGAGTTCTTGTGGGTGCATGGCTCCACAATCTTTATTGATGTTAAAACCATTTGGTTCACATGCAATCTTCGTTACATCTGCCCCTAATTCCCAGAATATAGTAGGTGCAAGGTGGTAAGCGCTGCCGTTGGCGCAATCTAATACCATCTTTAAGCCATCCAAATTCTGCTCTTTTGGGAAAGTGTATTTAGCGTATTCTACATATCTACCAGCTGCATCATCCAAACGTTTTGCTCGGCCAATATTCTCTGCACTCGCTAACAAATGGTTAAGATCACGCTGGTTTACTATGTTTTGTACCTGCTCTTCAACCTCGTCTTCTAGCTTCAAACCCAGATGGTTAAAGATCTTCAGGCCATTATCATGATACGGGTTATGTGAAGCGGAGATCATCACTCCCATATCTGCCCGCATAGCGCGAATCAGCATGGAAACGGCAGGTGTTGGCATAGGCCCTACTAACATAACGTCGATACCTACAGACAAAAAGCCAGCGGTAAGCGCGTTTTCTATCATATACCCGGAAAGCCTTGTATCTTTAGCGATAATCACCCTGTTACGGTGCGCTCCTTTTTTCAGCAGACTGCCAGCTGCCATACCGATACGCGTTACCATTTCAGTAGTCATGGGGTATTGGTTAGCTAGCCCGCGCACACCATCTGTCCCAAATAATCGGCGATTCTCCATCTAACCCTTTCCAATCACAGTTGCGTTACTACAATCATCCTATAAGTGATGATTACTTATATCCAGCCAAGCAAGGACCACCACAGATATCCAAATACTATCCAGATTATAACATTTACTGTACATACTACAAAACCAACTTTCCACCATTCCATAGTAGTTAAGTATTTGGCGCCATAAAAAATAGGAGCCACTGAATTCCCGTAATGGGTTAAGCTTCCAGACAACGAAGAGGCATAAGCAAGCATAATCGCAGCTGGTAGTGGTTGCATCCCACCTAGACTGACTAGTAGCCCGGAGAAGACTACAAAAAACACTGTGATATGCGCGGTGATGCTTGCGAAGAAATAATGTATATAAATATATATCCCAAGAATAGCAGCAATTACTACTGTTGGAGAATGGTCTTCACCTAGCAGGTCTTGTATTTGAGTTCCAAGCCATTGCATTACCCCAAGTTTGCCGAGGAACCCAGACATGGTCAACAATATCGCAAACCACACCATAGTATCCCATGCGCTCTTTTCAGAAATAGCGTCATCCCAGGTCAATACCCCAGCTAGAAGTAGCGACACTACTCCGATTAATGCGCTAGTTGTTGCATCTAAGCCAATCTTAGCATCCATTATCCAGCAGAATAATAGCAATACAAAGATCAGGAGCATGTATATTTCATTTCGGCTTAAAGGCCCCATTTCTGCGAGAGCTCTCCGAGCAAGCTGCGGGCTTTCTTCATGAGATCTAATATCGGGAGGGCAAACCATGAAGACTACTAGAGGTAATACTAATAAGCTCACTAAGCCTGGAACTATAGCGCCAAGCGCCCAGGTAGCCCAAGTTATCTCTACGCCCATTGTGGAAGCTAGGTTGACCGCGAGCGGGTTGCCGGCCATAGCGGTGACAAACATAGCACTCGTTATAGTGGCCGCATGAAAACAGATTTGGATGATGAATGCACCAGTGCGGCGAATCGCAGCTTGGGTGTTGCCTGCGCCATAAGCATCGATAATTGAACGAGCCACAGGGTAGATGATCCCGCCGCCACGCGCAGTAACGCTTGGGATCATAGGGGATAATAGGAATTCGGTGCAAATTAAGCCGTAAGAGAGGCCGATAGTGGTATGGCCAATTTTCGAGATAAAGAAGTAGGCAACGCGTCTGCCTAAGCCGGTTTTGATCAAGCATCTAGCAATAAAGAAAGCCAACACCACAATCCAGATGATGCTAGAGCTAAAACCGCCCAACAGTTCATTGAGTGTTAGGGTTTTTGTGAGCACGCAGGTTAGGCCGCCCAGCAGTGCGGTTACGCTCATAGGTACCGGGCCTAGTATCACGCCTATGATGGTCATCATAAATATAATGAGCAGATGCCATCCATGCACAGTGAGCCCTTCAGGCGCTGGTAGTTGCCATAATATTGTGCCGAGGATAAACAGTATGCATAACTGTATGTTTTGTGAGCGCTTACTCATAGATAGTCCCCTATTTATGATATTTTACTGAGCTTTGCGCCTATTAATATATGAATAGGTAAAGCGACAGCGCGCAGTATAAAGGTTATGAAGCTGTTAGTCAAATAAAACCGAAATTGGATTTTGGTTTTTAAATAGGATTGATATCATACGTGGCGACTTGAATTTCCGGCTTCGAATGCAACTACTTCCTTTGCCTGGAATTCATTAGCTATCTTACCGATTTCCTGCTCAAAATATTCCAGAGCCTTGTGGCGGTTATTGATGTGGGATGCCATTTCAGCACCTTTAGCGAGGCCAAATATTAGGCCTACTGCTCCGAGGCAACAGCCTATCATGACTGCCCAGAGCACCGGGTTGCCTGCAGCTAAGCCTTCCCATAGCTTATCAAAAGAGCCACGCCCCATATCTATTAGGGCTTCCATAGCTTGCAGGGCTGACTCATCTTGAGCGAATGCAGTGTATGATGCTCCGCCGGCAGCGATAAGTGCGCCTGGGAGAACGTATACCCCACGTTTGGCAGCAGCCATGGCGATGCGGTCATCTCGGGAGCACATTGCCTCAAGAGCATATAGCTTCAGCTTACAGTCCCGTATATGCGCATCAAGATCATTTTTGCTATAAGTCGCTGCAGTAGGCTTCAGCGTGGCAAAATCTGTGGCGTAGGCTTCCAGCATTTCTATATACAATTTTCTTGAATCTATTAAGTCTTGGATATTTCGATCTATCTCTGATGGTTCTGTGTTTTCTCCCATATAATTTGGGTATTGTGTGTTGCAGTAATGATTATAGTTTATCTGCATTTGTTCAAGATCGCTCTTTATTACCTTATCTGGGGTATATTTATTTTTTATGCCTGCATTTACAGTCCCTTTATCTTTATCAATAATACGCTGTATTAGATGGCCTACTTTTGGGTTGGTTGCTGCGGTATCTATATATGGCAGTCGGTCTTTTTCCTCGTCAGAGTTATTAAGGGTATCCGGGCGGGCCATAATACCTTCCTTCACTTTTTGAATATCATCGGCGGTAACTTTGATATCCGGCATGCCTGCTGGTTTTGCGGCGTTAAAATGCTGCGCGATTGTATTGAGCGTAACCTTCAAGTTTGCATTAAACCAATCCATTTTGTGTGGCAGTCTCTCTGTAAAGTGTTCTTCATTTGCTCTTGTATAACTAGTAATCCTATGACGCTGGCCGTCTGGCGAATTATACACCTCTCGTTTAGCCTCAGCCCGTATCTTACTAAATTCCTTAGCGGAGTTCCACGGCGAGATCTTTGTGCCCACCTTTTCTGACCACTGATGCGCTTTCATTGTCTTAGCTATTTGTTTAGCGTTTTCTACTATAGATTCTGGGGTTGCTGTTGGATGATGATCAGGGTGTACAATTTTTTCTAAACATTCATGTACTGCTGTGATTGTATCTTTGTATGCTTGCGGTAATCTATCGAATATAGAGTTTTGGTTATGGCTACGATAAAAGATATAATATAAGAGGAAGCATGCAGGGGGGTTACTTTTAGCTAGTATTTCATGATCTTGCTCCATCAGCGCCTTGGGGTTAAACTTATAGACGCATTCTGAACCTTTGTGCATCACACGTTTTTTCGTATTGTCATCCAGGACAGTCAACCTCTCTAGCTCAGCTTTGGCTGTGGCCATAATTTGATCTATATTATTGGTCAACGAGCGTCCCTCGCTTAACGGGAAGCCTGCTACTAAATAAAGCTCGTAATAATTCAGTGTCTTCATAACAAAATCCTACATTTTATTTAATGTGGCCATATGTTACAACAATACTGTATAAATAACAAGGGCTGTGTGAGGGTTACACTGCCAACAAATGGTCGGTACTCACCACTTGCTTTGCGGCAAACTCGCTTAACGCTAACTCCAGCAGCTTTGAAATTAGCCCAGAATAAGTCATGCCTGAATTCTGCCAGAGCATGGGATACATGCTAATTGAGGTGAACCCTGGGATGGTGTTGGCTTCATTAACAATAGCTCGGCCATCTTCGCAGAAGAAGAAATCAATTCTTGCCATGCCAGCGCAAGACAGAGCTTGAAACGCTTTAATCGCTAGCTGTTGCACCATAGTGGTATGTTTTTCACTCAATGGGGCTGGCACAATCAGCTCAGCACCGTTAGGGTCAAGATATTTCGATTCATAAGAATAAAAGTCATGAGTAGGCCTAATTTCACCTAATATAGAGGCTTTAGGCTGCTCTCCTCCAAGCACAGCGCATTCCACTTCTCGTCCTACCACCATCGCTTCCACGATCACTTTAGAGCCATAGCTAAAAGCTAAACGTAAAGCTTTGTCCCACTGCTCTTGGGTACGCACTTTGCTCACGCCCACAGAGGAGCCCATGACGGCAGGTTTTACGAACACTATCTCTGTAGTAAGGCGTTTTTGAGCGTCATTGAATGTTGGTTTAACCTCATCAGCGCTTAGCGCAAAGTATGGTGCGATTGGCAGGCCTGCTGCAGCAAATGCCATTTTGCTATACAACTTATCCATAGCTACTGCAGAGGATAGCACTCCGGAGCCAACGTATGGCAGCCCTAACACTTCAAACATTCCCTGTATGGTGCCGTCTTCGCCCATCGGGCCATGTAGCACTGGAAAGGCCAGATCTATGACCTGCTTTACTCCGGTTTCATTGATGATATACACCTGCTGGCCGACGCGCATGAGTGAGCATATGGCAGCTTTAGGTAGCGTGCTAGGCACCGCTTTCAGTGTTTCTATATCTTGCCAATGCGGTAAGTAAAGCCACTGCCCATCACGGCTGATCAGCACTACATGCGGAGTGTATTGCTCCTTATCAAGTGCGGTTAAAATATTACGTGCGGAGACCAATGAAACCTCATGCTCAGCGGAGCGCCCACCACATAATATTAGGAGATTGCGTTGCATATACTACTCATATCTTGATTGCCTAAGGAACATAGTCTATCTCACCTTATATGTCCATAATTTAGTTGGCTGGATCATGATCAGGGTCCTGCTGAGTAGAAGTAACTATTTATATAGACTTGCTATACTTTGGTATGATACCCTGGCGGTCCGTTTAGATTTTGTAATAGGTATGATATGGCTATAATCAGCGTAATAGGTGCTACAGGAAATGTTGGCAGAATTGTTATTGCGGAACTTTTAGCTCGCAAAATGGTAAAGATGGATAAAGTTAGGGTTTTAGCAAGTAAGCGTTCTGCTGGACAAATGGTCGATATAGCTGGACATCAGTTTACAGTATACGAGGCAACGAGAGAGAATATACAAGGTAGTGATATCTGTATATTTAACACTGAGAGCGATGTGTCTGAGCAATTAGTGCCGCTGTGTTTACGGGACGGAGCATATGTTATTGATTCTAGCTCCCACTATCGGCTTGCCACTGATGTGCCATTGATAGTACCTCCAGTGAATGCGCATTTAATTAATCAACAGCAAAAGCTATATGCCCATGCTAACTGCTTAGTTTCCCCAGTTGCTACTGTAGCAGCGCCTTTGCATAAAATTTTTGAGATTAAAAATATCTCGGTGACAACTTATCAGTCTACTTCTGGAGCTGGTAAAGGGCCTATGGATGAGTGTTGGGATGAAACCATTGCTCTTACACAAGGTAATGAGCATAAACGCCGGTACTTTGCACGTCAGATAGCATTTAATGTTATCCCACAAGTTGGTAATATACGGGAAGATGGTTTGACATCTGAGGAATATAAGATAATCCATGAGAGTAAAAAAGTGATAGGACAGGAGATTAATATATCAGCTACTGCAGTGCGGGTTCCTGTATTACGGGGGCATTGTATTGCTTTGGAGGTTAGTTTCGCTGGCCCAGTTTCAGTAGCCGAAGTGGAAGCAGTGCTTGCATCTGCTAGGAGTGTTCAGCTTAGTAAGCAACATCAGTATCATACTCCTGCAGAAGTAGTGGGACATGATGATGTTTTTGTTGGTCGTATTAGGGTCAATCCGTTTGATGAAAAAACAATACAAATTTGGCTCTGTTCCGATAACTTAAGACGGGGAGCGGCGACTGATGCGGTAGAAATAGCAGGTGGTATTTTGCAAGTTGCGAAATTGCATTAATCAGGAGGAGTGACGCTTATGCATGCTTTTATCGTGTTTGAAGGGATAGATTGCTGTGGTAAGTCCACACAAATCCAACATTTAAAAAAGAGATTGGAGAATGATGGGATCTCAGTGTTGGCAACACGAGAACCTGGTGGTACTCCCCTTGCTGAAAAAATACGTACTTTAATATTAGAAGAAAGCCTGGATCCAATGACTGAACTTCTATTACTTAGTGCTGCACGACATGAACATGTGCAAAAGGTTATAAGCCCAGCATTACAGCAGGGTAAGATTACTATATGTGATCGCTTTTATGGCTCTACTTTAGCATATCAATGTTACGGCAAAGGTCTGGACCCGCAGATTGCGATGCAAGTTACAAATATAGCTATAGGGCCTGTAAGGCCTACTCTTACCATACTGTTAGATATAATGCCAGAAGTGGCGCAAGCTAGAAAGGCTAACAGAGCAGGTGATGATAATAACCATTATGATGATAAAGGGTTGACCTTTTACACTACACTACGTGCAGCCTTTGTAGAAATCGCGAAAACCGAGGAGAATTGGAGTGTGGTTAATGCTGATCAAAACGAGGATTTCCTGGCAAACGAGGTATATGAGGTTGTGAGAAAGCGGCTGCATCTTAACAATATGGAAGTATTATAGGAGCACCCAATATGTTGCTAAATAGTAAAGAAAAGAGCGAATTAGGATATGGCCGAAAATGACACCTAGTAAAATTTGACTTACAGAAGGGGGGTAGTTTCTCCAAATCTATATATAGTATGATAGCATTGCGTCGCACAATAAAACGCTTTTTGAGAATATTTCAAAAAGATAGTGTTTTAGCGAGTTAGTGGCGTATATGCAACTGCTCTTATCATTTTGGGTTCCAATAAATCTTTTCTATTGCTTATTGCTGACACCTATATATAGTTAGAGTAGTAGTGTTTAAAATATGAATGATTCAGGAGGTGTCTGATGACACAGGTGCAGGTTAATGCCGCGGAAATTGCTTCAGGTAGCGTGAAGGCTTTGGAAGTTAGGGTAAATGTTGAGGAAGGGGAAGCGTGCAATGATTATGGGCTAAAGCTGGATCGTAGTAGGGATAGCCTCTTGACAGATTTTGGCAAAACTACTTTGCAAGACAGATACGTACTGCCAAACGAAGATTTTCAAGGACTCTTTGCGCGTGTAGCAAAGTATTATTCCGATGATTCAGAGCATGCACAGCGTTTGTATGATTATATTAGTCAGCATTGGTTTATGCCGGCCACTCCAGTTCTCACTAACGGTGGTACTGAGCGTGGGTTGCCGATTTCATGCTTCTTAAATGAAGTGCAAGATAGCCTGGACGGTATTGCAAATATATATGAAGAAAATATTTGGTTGGCTGCAGGAGGTGGAGGAATAGGCACTTATTGGGGCTTAGTGCGTTCTATAGGCGAAGATGTGCGCGGTGATGGCAAAAGCTCTGGCAGCACGCCATTTATTGCGGCTATGAACGGCATTTCATTGGCGGTATCGCAAGGATTAAGGCGCCGCGGAAGTGCAGCGGTGTATAAACCAGTGTGGCACCCGGAGATTGAGGAGTTTGTGGAAATGCGCCGTCCTACAGGTGGCGATCCAAGTCGCAAAGCTCTGAATTTGCATCACGGAGTGGTGATACCAGATGAATTTATGCACGCAGTTGAGAAAGATGAGGCTTGGGAATTGCGTAGCCCAAAGGATGGCAAAGTGATGAATATTGTGAGGGCGCGTGACCTTTGGATACGCATACTCAACAGTCGGATTGAGACTGGTGAGCCGTATTTGTTGTTCATAGACAATGTAAATAGGACGATTCCTGAATCTTACAAGCGTAATAATCTTTATGTAAAAACCTCAAACTTATGCAATGAGATTACTTTAGCTACCGGCTTAGACCAAAATAGCAAACAGCGTACGGCGGTGTGTTGCTTATCTTCCTTAAATCTTGAGACATATGATGAGTGGAAAGATAATCCGCAATTCATAGAAGATGTGATGCGCTTTCTAGACAATGTGTTACAAGATTTCATTGATAAGGCTTCTGACAAAATGGAGAAGGCTAGGTATTCTGCAGAGCGTGAGAGAAGTGTTGGACTTGGTGTTATGGGATTCCATTCTTTTTTGCAGTACAAGAAGATCCCTATGGAATCAGCGATAGCTAAAGCCTGGAACAACAAGATGTTTAAGTATATAAAGGAAGAAGTTGATAAGGCATCGAATAAGTTAGCACAAGAAAAAGGGCCATGTCCTGACGCTGCGGATGTCGGCTTGATGGAGCGTTTTACTCATAAATTAGCTATTGCTCCTACTGCATCAATTTCTATTATAGCTGGCAATTCTTCGCCTGGTATAGAACCATATAATGCCAATGCTTTTACTCAGAAAACATTGAGTGGTTCGTTTAACGTGCGTAATAAACACTTGTTAGCTCTGCTAAGAGAGAGGGAGATGGATAACGATGATGTTTGGTCTTCTATCATGAACCATGAGGGGTCGGTGCAACATCTTGATTTCTTAACTAAAGAAGAAAAAGATGTCTTTAAAACAGCGTTTGAGATTGATCAGCGCTGGATCATAGACTTGGCAGCGGATCGTATTCCTTATATATGCCAATCGCAATCTCTGAATATATTCGTTCCTGCTGATATTCATAAACGGGACTTGCATATGATTCACTATATAGCATGGAAGCGGGGTTTAAAGGGGATGTATTATTCACGCTCCAAATCCCTGCAGCGTGCTGATAAAGTGTCTTTCAAAGCTGATAAAGCTATGGTTCAACTCGAAATACCTCTAACACCTCCAGGAGGAGGTGTTACAGCTGGTGATAAATCAGCGAATAATAATTATGACGAATGCTTGGCATGCCAATAATTGAATCTCAGCTAGCCATCTCTTGGCAAGTGGGGCAAAAGAAGGTAGCGCGCCCGCCCTGTGTGAAGCGCACGATAGAACTCTCACATATTTTACATGGCTGAGCTTGGCGTCCGTAAACCATGAATTCATCCTGAAATCCGCCGATGCTGCCATCAACATGCACATAATCCTTTAAGCTGGAGCCTCCACTGTTGATAGCTTTAATTAGAACCTCTTTTATAGCCTGCACTAATCTGCCGCATATCAAAAGTGATAAGGATGCCCCTATTATAGCTGGGTGTAGTCCTGTCATAAATAAACTTTCAGAAGCATAAATATTGCCTACTCCCACTACGATTCTGCCATCCATAAGTATGTTTTTAATATTCCTATCAGACTGTTGAATACACGTATGCAAATAATGTGCATCGAACGCTGCTTCCAAAGGTTCAACGCCCAAGTTATTCATTGTTGGGTGCTGCTTTATGTCTCTAGTTCTGATCACTTCATACATACCAAATCTTCTAGGATCTACAAGTGTGAGAGTACCACCCTGATGAAAAGAGATAGTGAGGTGCTTATGCTTAGTGTTTTTAAGCAATTCATCTGCTGCATTATGAAATAATAGCCGCCCTGACATACCTAGGTGTAGTAGCAAGGAATCGCCTTGATCGCAGTGTATCACAATGTATTTAGCACGGCGCTCTATCTTCATAACGCTTTGGGATCGTAAACGTAGTAATTCTGATTGAGGAGAATCACGGCGCATTTGTAATGCGCTGCGTTGTATGTCACCAATGGATTTTCCTATAATGAATGGACGCAAACCGTTTGCAATAATTTCAACTTCCGGTAGCTCTGGCATGATGACCTCCTATCATAATAGGCGAGCGGCCAATAGAGATATAAGAGAAGCCAAGCTCCTGCATTTCTTCTGGCACATATATATTGCGCAGATCTATAACACAAGGGAGCCGCATAGCTTTTTTTATCTGCAACATATCCAAAGACTTAAACTCCGACCACTCTGTGATAATCAGCAAAACATCAGCATTAAAAGCCGCTTCATAAGAGTCGCTCATTAAGCTGATAGTGTCGCCAAAAAGTTGCATAGCTTTACCATTCGCTGCTGGGTCATAGGCCTTTATTGATATGCCTGCAGCGAGTAATCGCTTTACAATATCGATGCTTGGGCTGTCGCGCATATCGTCGGTATTTGCTTTAAATGCTAAACCTAAGACTCCAACTATGGGGTCAGCAATGCCTTTTAGCTGTTGCAGCACCTTCTCTGCAATATGCTGCTTCCTATTAGCATTGCTATAGTGCACTGCCTCTAATATTGACATTTCTATATTGTTTTGCTGTGCCATATGTAGTAATGCGCTGACATCTTTTGGAAAGCATGAGCCACCATATCCTGGGCCTGCACTCAAGTATCTACCGCCTATTCTTTGATCTAACCCCATGATTTTTGTCACTTGCGTAATATCAGCCCCAAACTGTTCCGCTGCATTCGCCATTTCGTTGACGAAAGCTACTCGTTTGGCGAGATAGCAGTTGGATGCATATTTACTAAGTTCGGCGGTGGTATTATCTGTAAACACGATATCCTGGCAGTCCAACGGGCGATATAGGCGCTCGGCAAATTCTTTTGCTGTATGGCTACTACAACCAATTACCACGCGGTCAGGATTCATGAAATCCAACACAGCTGACCCTTCCCGTAAAAACTCAGGGTTTGAGATAACTTCAAAGTGCAAATCTGGCCTAATGGAACGGAGCATTTGCTTGACTTGATTGGCAGTGCCAACCGGGACTGTGGATTTGATGACTATATATTTTGGCGCACCATTGTCTTGAGATATGGTTGCCACTTCTTCAACAGCTTTATAAAAAGCTCGTAAATCTGCTTCTCCATCAGCCTGGCTAGGGGTGCCGACCGCGATAATTACGCCATCCGCAGATGCTACAGCTTGTTTATCATCCATAAACTGCAAATGACCGCTTACCAGGTTCTTACGCACCAATTCTTCTAAACTTGGTTCATATATAGGGATCATACCTTTGTTCAGTGCATCTATCTTATCTCTGTCTTGATCTATGCATACTACTTTATGGCCTAGCTCGGCAAAGCACGTTCCAGCCACCAAACCAACGTACCCAGTACCTATAACAACTTTCTTCATTACAACAATAGATTTATTTTAAGTGATGCGCACATAGTACAATAATAGCGGCAACTTAGCAAGTGCTAGCGTTAAAGCCTGTATTATTCACCTCGTGACGCTTCGTTCCCGCCTTCACCATATAGGCTATGGCGGGCAGGTCCAGTTACAACTTGACTATAGGAGTGATTAAGCGCGCATTGGCGTCATGAACCCGCGGTAAATAGCGGTTATGATGATGGTGGTGAGAGTTCCAATATCACCACTCGACTTTGGACAAGGCCCGTATTAAAGCGTTAGGCCTGCAGGATGGCCAAACCATGACATGGCAGCAGTGTCAGAATTGGGCGTTTGCGAGCAGGCTTTAAAAGACCTGCTGACGTCAAATTGAAGCTGGTTGCTCGCCTTGCGCGGCGCTTTGTGAAGCATTAATACGGCTTGTTATAATATTTTTCCACATCATGACAAAGCACAAGGATCCAATGCTAATGCCAACGTTTACTACGTGAGCAATAGCAGCATCTTGAACAAAATAATGAGTTATCACCGGACCAACCGCAGTGCTTGCCGCACCAGCAAATATATTGCCAGCAAAGCAAATAGTTATGCGGATTATATCCTTGCCACTATATTTGCTTAACTCACCATTTACTCCATCACCCAACAACCCGAGCGTCTTAGGCAGGATTAATATACCGGCACCGATACCAGCTTGCGCTAATATGGAGGGCAAAAACTCCATTTGCAACACTGAGCCTATTCCATAATGCACACCGCCTATGAGTATAGCCGACAATGCAGAAAAAGGCAGTAATACTCCGGTTATCTTACCCGCATACATTGCAACCTTTATTGGATTTGCCAATTTTATTGTGCCCAAAAGCAGCCGTTGATTAAGTCGATAGAAATTCTGCATCTCTGGATCTAGATTTTCAATATTTGACTGTTGCGCAACACCATCAGAACTCACTAAGTTTAGTTCTTGCTGCCATAAGCCAACCCCTCTTTTCCAGACGGCCGTATTTATTAACCCGGGCGCAAGGAAATTTGTCAAATCTGATAGAATTACATGAACATTGACTTTCTCGCTTTTACTACAGATATACAGGCAAGAGACGGCCATAAGCCAGACAGAAGAGCACATAACAATATCTCCAAGCCCAGCATTCACCCCTAAATCCATTAACACCCATGAATGCCACATGCTACTTGAGGCGGCAACCGCCGCAATTCCGCCCGCGCCCGCTGAAGCAACCATAATAGCGACCCAATGGATATCAGCGGGTACAAAGTGGGCACTTTTGATGCCATGTTTCTTTTCACTTATATCTTTCAGAGCTGAGGCATAAGCAATAGCAATTGTGTTTCGTGTAAAGCCATTATTTAAATCCTCTGGAACACAAAATGCTGCTTCACAATGTGCACTATACAGCCTATTGAGAACCTGTTCAGGCGTACCTTTGTATTGCAGGATCAGGTTGACGCTGTTGCTCAAGGATGTGGTTTGCTCAGCAGTAAAATCGGCACCAGCAACAAAGTCTTTTAGTGCTTGCGCTTCTTTCTTATATGGATTTGTGCTTGTAATAGCTACAGCTCCTACCCAAGTTTTAA
>JAFECK010000005.1:0-34473 GCA_018242185.1 Pseudomonadota bacterium | reverse complement strand
TCCTCTTCCTGCGCTACGTCTTCAACCCGTGACGCTTCGTTCCCGCCTTCACCATATAGGCTATGGCGGGCAGGTCCAGTTACAACTTGACTATAAGAGTGATTAAGCACGCATTGGCGTCATGAACCCGCGGTAAATAGCGGTTATGATGATGTTGGTGAGTGTTGTGGATGTAGTTCAGCTCTTTTGCTGTAAGACGTAAGTGTGTAGTGTTCTTGTTGATCACCTCATATAAGGGAGAGATGCCGTCTTGCATGATAAATCGGCTATACATAGCTAGCTACCATATAATTTGTTATGATAGCGTTCTGTACTCCAGGCAAGAAAAATCAGGAAGGGGGGAGATGATAATATCCATCATGGCTTTTTAACATAAACTACATAAATTTCATATTGTTACTTACTAATTTTTAGTCTAAGCTTCACCTAAATTAATTATTTATTACAAAAATATAGGAGGATGTATGGAAGGATTTGGTTTTTTAACCACAACTTTCGGCAAACTGACTTGCTTAGATTTGGCTATTATAACGCTATATATGGGGCTTTGCATAGTATTTGGACTGTATAAAGCCGGCAAAATTAAAACCACAAGAGATTTCGCCTTAGGTAGCGGCGGTATTTCCACATTCGTTCTGATCTCGACTATCTATGCCACACACTTAGGCGCAGGCCTCACCTTTGGTGCTCTGGAGAAAATCAGAGAAATGGGCATGCTCTTTGCTTTGTCAGTACTGGCGTTACCATTTGGTTGGGCTTTAAAGATATGGATTTTTGCAAATAACATCGAGCAATTTGAAGGCTGTATTAGTCAAAGTGATATCATGGGTAAACTCTATGGCACCTGGGGTAAATGGGCAGCTAATATCGCGCTTCTTATAGTAGCTGTAGGAACAATTGCAGCGCAGGTAAGTGCATTAGGCTACTTACTGAGCTACTACACAGATATGCCGGTATCACAATGCATCCTTATTGGCATGGGCATACTAATCGCCTACTCCGCCATAGGTGGTGTGCGCGCTGTTGTCGCTACTGACGTATTGCAGTTCTTAATTCTATACATAGCGATCCCTTACTTATGCGCTGCAGGGTATCACTATGTAGGCGAATGGGAGGGTATAAAAAACAGTGTCCCAGCTGATAAACTCCACATCAATTTTACCACTGATGGCACTATGGTGTTGATAGGATGCGTTATGTACTCCTTACTTGAGAGCAATGATGGCCCTTTCATACAGCGGTTCTTAATGGCCAAAAATAGAAAACAATTGGTCACTGCATTGAAGGTTGTCACCATTTTGGATATTTTTATTTCTGTACTGATTTGTATTTTAGGATTTGTGGTAATTTCTGTGCTACCAGGCCATACGATGCATAACACTGGATTTTTAGAGCTCATCAATGTTCTCATGCCTATTGGCATTAAAGGTATAGTAATCACAGGCCTAATTGCGGTCATCATGTCGACGGCAGATTCTTGGCTCAACACCACCAGCGTCATATGTGCACATGATATAGTTAAAGCAATTTGGCCTAAGATAAGCCAAAAGACCGAGCTTGCAGTCGCTCGTTTCGCAACTTTGCTTATAGGATTATTTGCAATAATCTTAGCGTTGCGCGCTGATAATATACTGGATATCATCTGGCAAGTGGTCAACTTTTACGACCCTATTATGTCAGTCCCCCTTTCTGTAGGATTTTTGGGTTTTAGGACAAATAGCAGATCTTTCTGCGCTTCTATAGCTGGCGCTATTATTGCCACAATGTTCGCAGCTTACTTACAAGGGACATTCAACCTTATCAGTATGTCTTACGGCCTTGTAGGCAGCGCTACAGGCTTGTTTGGTATGCACTATTATCAAATAAAGAACGGGTTATTAGACAGGCGATCTATGAAACGGAAAAAGCGTAGTTACAGGGTCTTACAACCTGCATCTAACTAAACTCGCTCTTTTACATAGCTACCAGGCGCATCTTCCAAGCCTTTGCCAGAAATAGTACGGCCTGGAACCAACTCTCCAGAAAGCCCTTCTATCCACATATGCCAGTCTAGCCACCAAGAGCCCGGGTATTGCTTACTGTGCGCGAACCATTTGTTATAATCATGGACATCACCCTCGTTAACCCAATAGCAATACTTCTGCTTGGATGGATGGTTCACAACCCCAGCTACATGTCCAGACGCACTCAAGACAAAGCGGTGCTGGCCTTTGTATAACTCCATCGCCTTAAACACCGCATGCCATGGAGCAATATGATCATCTCTCGTTGCTAAGATATAAGCCGGTAACTTGATCTTGCGCAAATCAATAGGCACACCATCCACAGTAATGCCATCAGGCTTAACTAGGAGGTTATTTTGGTACATGTTGCGTAGGTAATATGAGTGCATAGCATGTGGAAGTCTTGTAGAATCGGCATTCCAATATAGAATATCGAATGGGAATGGATCTTTACCCATCAGATAGTTGTTGACCACGAAAGACCAGATCATATCGTTAGCTCGCAACATACTAAAGGTACCAGCCATTTCATACCCTTCAAGATACCCACGCTTGCTCATGCGTTTTTCTAACATCTCTATCTGCTTCTCATCGATGAACACGCCAACATCACCGCATTCGGTGAAGTCCACAAGCGTGGTCAGGAAAGTTAAGCTATTAATCCAATCTTTCTTCTTAGCCGCTAAATATGCCGCAGTGGTCGCCACTAAAGTACCACCCAAACAATAACCAAGTAAGTTAACCTTAGCCTCTTTGGTGATCGCTTGAACCTTAGCAATAGCTGCTAACGGCCCCTCCTTCATGTAGTCTTCATAGGACTTGTTACTTAAAGATGCTCCTGGATTTTTCCATGACACCATAAACACCGTGAATCCCTGCTCCACTGCCCAACGAACATAGGAATTTTTATCCTGCAAATCCAAGATGTAATATTTATTGATCCACGCTGGCACCATGATTAATGGTGTTTTATGTACTTTTTCAGTCAAAGGTGAATACTGTATCAACTGCATCAGCTCGTTTTGATAAACCACCTTGCCTGGAGTGACCGCGATATTCTTACCCAATTCAAAAGCTTTAAAATCCGTCGTAGAAATAGCGAGACTAGCTTTAGACTGCTTAACATCATGAAGGAAATTTTTTGCACCCTTGGCAAGGTTTTCTGCATCACTCTCGATGGTCTGACGCAATATCACTGGATTTGTCGCCAAAAAATTACTTGGTGATAGCGCATCGATAAGTTGCTTAGTATAAAAGGTCAGCTTATGTTTTTCCTTGGGGTCTAGGGTTTTAATCTTAGCAAGCAGGTCATTAATCCAGTTTTGATTCAGGTAATAACTCTGCTTGATGAAATTATAGGCAGGTAAACGTTCCCAGGCTTCATCCTGAAAACGACTATCCTTGCCATCTTGCTTGACAAATGGCTCTACACCTGAGTTGACAGCCTGCTCTAGCACATTTTGCCATAAGCTATAGTAATCATTAGCCATCTTGACTCCGTGCTCCCATAACTGCTCCGGACTACTCGCAATCTCTTGCCAAGCCTTGAAAAAAGGCTCTTGCAAATGTGCTTGCGATTCCAGTGCATCATCTCCTGGCTGCACCTTATGCAGCAACTCGTTAAAGGCAGCTTGATAATTGGCGTACGCATTCAATACATTGCTAGTCATCTTACTGATATCCGGCATATGCGGCGCGAACGCTTCAAATGATTGTTTTTCCATGTAGCCCTCCCCTCTTGGCGTATTCTGCTATGTAATACAACTGCCTTCCCCTAAAGGCAGTCCATATTCTCTCATTGTAACCATGATATAAAGCTAGATGCAAATTTTATTATCATGGCTTTGAGCGCATGGCATTGGCAAATGATTGAATAACATTGCCTAGAATGATTGATCATTTGTCTTTATTGGCTTTTTCTCAATCTCAGTCTCAATCTCATTTAACTTTTGCAAGAAATATTTAGTAGCTTCCGGCTTCTTATTATAATGCGATGCTGCCTCGGCGCCGGTGGATATACCAACCACTAACCCAATAGCTCCAAGGCACATACCACTGACCAGTGCCCAAAGTACTGGATTACCAGCCGCCAACCCTTCGCCAAGCTGAGCAAGATTACCTTTGGCCATTTCGTTCAACGCCTCTAAGGCCACCTTGGCTGCTTCTTCTTTTGTAGCAAGCGCTACGCCTCCACCGGTTGCAATCAAGACACCAGGTATAGCGGCAGCGCTGCCCACAGCCCTTTCAGCCTTGATATGGCTGCCAGCAGTTGCGGCCCTCAGAGCTGCTAACTGGGCTTTACACACGTTTAGGTGCTCTTTTACTTGAGCATAAGTAAGAGCATCTTCAGTAGTTACCGCTGGAGGATTGCTCTTCAGATGCTTTGCATAAAGCTCTACTGTCTCAATATACACAACGCGTGTGGCAATAATATTTTGCATGCCATATTGTTGCATGTCGGTTCTATCTAATCTGGCACCTAGATTGTATAGGCTTATTGCGTTAGCCAAGGTTGGCACTTCAGTTCCATCTCCTTTTTGCATACTCTCACTCTGATGAGAATCCGAATAAGCAACGCTATGAAAATATGGGGCAAATTCTTTCTTATGTTTTGACCGTACTGCTGCTATTTCTTTGTTGAAATCTTGCGGTAGCGCATTAATAGCGGTGACAATCTTAACATCAATAATATTTTCCAGCAATGCTTTCTTTAACTCATCAGCCATTGCATCTTCAGATTTACTTTTACCCAGCTTACTGCCCTGCGGCGCATAACTATTGCTCACCCGCACGATAGCTCTTAAAGTAGCCCCCAAGCTCTGGTCTATGGTGGGTTCATTATATTCTTGGGGTTGTGATTCGGCGCTCTCATCTTGCCCATCCCCGTCTAGAATTATTTCTTCCATCTCGTCTTCGTGTATGTCTATTTCTTCTAACTTCACTCTTTTTAATTTCTCTATCGGTAAATTCAAAATCTCATCCGTTACTGTATACACCTTTTTGAAGTAGGTTGCAGCGCTAAACATGTTGCCGCTCACCTTCTCTGCCCAGGTTTTACCTGGCTTTTGCGGTGTTACTGCTGCTTGCGCTAAGTTATATATTTCTTCATTAGGATCTATTTCTTGATTACTCTTTTTATGAAGGATTTTGCCCCCTATCTCCAATACTGCCTTTAGTAGACCTTGATCGCCTTCCGTAACGTTTTCTGAAAGCCATTGTCCAATCATAAACGCTTTAGGCTTGTACGTATCGGATGCGAAAAAAAGGTGCAGCAACATCACTGCAGATGGGTTAGGGCACTGCATATCATCCTGGCCAACCTGCTTTTCAATAGGGGTAGGCTGAAAAGGTTGATGGTTGCTATAATAAAAAAGTTTTGAAACCGCCGTACCATCTGGTGTAATACTCTGCAATTCTTCCTTCGCATCTTGGAGTAATTGTGCAAAGTTTGCATCTAAAAATCCTGTAATATTACTATTACTAGGAGGGTTCCTATCATGAGCGAGGTAGAATTTTCTATAAACATTCTCATAATCTATCGGCTGCTTGTCCTTTGATGATACACCACCACCAATATCATCACGACTAAAATCCATAACGCACCTCTATTAATTATTCATCATCTCTCCCCAGACTAACATAATATATTCAATCGCGCAAACCAAATCAGCATTAGTCTAGAAATTTCTCAGCTTTTATTGCGCTTTTGGCGCAGATTTAAGAGCTTGTTGCTGTAGATATGCTTTATGCATTGCTTCCATCTGCCTTAGCATCTCAAAGCTCATGTTGATGTCAATATCTCCAATAAACGCACTTTCTTCTATTTTTTGCTCCTGGACTGCTTCTGCACCATTTACAGTCTCTCTCCATTTCTCTTGTTTACTAGCCCTAGCCATATTCTCTCCTTATCAATTATCAATACTTAAGCATTCAGCACCATCCTTCCAGCTTGGCGACCTAGCGCTCTCGCTGCTTCTATAGCGCCACCTTCGCCGCTATGTAACACATACTTGTATTCCCCGCTAGTTTTATCACCCGCATACATCGCATAAAACCGCATAAGTGTAGCGCTTGAGCCACTCTCTTTTGGCATAAACTCAGCGTGTCCTGCTGCAGGTGTGGTGCAATTCCCTTGCACTATCTCCATATAAGCCCTTTCTGCTTGCGCTCGCAACATACTTGGCCCGTGGTTCAGTGGTGCCAGAAAAGCAGCCATACCAGCATCATTACGGCGGTGCTCAATAGTTATAATCCCTTGCGTCACGGCTGGGGTCATCTGATCTAAACCCATGATCTGGGCGTTATTGATAACTTCTTGCAGGCCCAAGCGCTTTAGCCCGGCCAGTGCTAACACAATTCCATCCATTCCTCCCGCCTGTAATTTACCAAGCCTGGTATTGACGTTACCCCGCAGTGGCACTACTTGAAGCTCAGAGTTTATGCGCAACAACTGAGCTCTACGCCTGGTAGAGCATGTCCCTATCACACTCCCGGCTGGCATATCCTCTAGCTTTGCTCCATTACGAGAAATAAAAATATCCCGCGGATCTTCACGCTCTAAGCAACAGGAAAACTCTAAATCAGGATGAACATCAACCGGCACGTCTTTCATGGAATGCACAGCGATATCCACCTGATCGGCAAGCAGGGCCTCCTCTATCTCCTTTAGAAATAAGCCTTTTCCACCCACCAGCGCTAGGTTCTGGTTATATAAGATATCTCCGCTAGTTTTTATCTGGTGTATCTCTACTTCTAGCTGGGGCCAGTGCCGCTGCAGCAACTCTACTACCATATTAGTCTGCGTCATGGCCAATAGGCTGCCTCTGGTGCCGATCCTCACCCTTTCCATATTTCTATACCTTCGCTATTTGTACAAGAATATGTGGTTCCTTACCCAGTTCATTACTAATAAACTTGCGCACCATAGAATGAGCACGTCGCTCTGTTTCGCTATTGACCACCTGCTCACCACAAGCGCCTTCTATCATAGCAGTTAGCTCGTCAAGCAATTCTTTATCCGCTCTAGGATCAAGAATGCCTGGGGTAGATAATGATGGCTTAACCAACACATTTTGCTTATTCACAATAAGAGTGATAATGAGGGCACCATGCATCATTCTGCGGCGAGCCGCGATCAATGGAGAGTTAGACTCTAAAATAGTGTAGCCATCAATCGCCAAGTAGCCGCTCTGCACCTCACCTATCTTTTCCGCTCCTTCATCGCCAATGCGGATTACAATACCGTTATACGGCTCGATGGCCTGCGCTCCAAAAGTACGGGCGAACTTCGCATGCTCGTGCAAATGCGCAGCTTCACCGTGCACCGGGATAGAGATCCGTGGACGCAGCAGCTCATACATCTTAGCAACTTCATCGCGCGATGGGTGTCCAGAAACGTGGACGAAATGGTCACGCTCAGTCATGATATCCACACCTTTGCGCGCTAGTTTATTAAACAGAGCAAAAATCTTTTTTTCGTTACCAGGAATGATCTTGGAGGAGAAAATCATCACATCATTGCGCTGTAACGCAAAGTGCTGATGGCTGTTATTAGCAAGCTTTGAAGCTGCAGCTAGTGGCTCACCTTGGCAACCAGTACATATCACTAAAATCTCATCTCTGCGATATTTTTTGATCTGCTGCTCACGGATAAATGGATCGAGATCTTGCAGATATCCGGTACTTAAAGCCGCATCATAAATCCGCCACAGGGAACGACCCGCCAGCGCCACCTTTCTACCAGCATTTTGTGCAGCTTTGGCGATAGAGTGAAGCCTAGCGATATTGGAAGCAAATGTGCTCACCACGACCATTCTCTTCTTTAAGTCCTTTATTATATCTTCCAAACTCCCTTGGAGATCTCCTTCTGATCCGGAAACACCCGGGCTAAAGATATTCGTAGAGTCGCCAACCACAGCCAAAACTCCTTCATCGCCAATAGAGCGCAGCAGTTCTTCATCAGTTTTTGCGCCAATAATCGGATCGTGGTCAAACTTCCAATCCCCAGTATGAAAAACAACACCCATGTCGGTACGGATAGCGATTGCATGCATCTCAGGGATAGAATGGGTTATGCCCACTGCTTGTAGGTCAAATGGCCCTATACTCAAGCGAGTATCGCTCTTGATCTCAGTAATCGGCACTTGGTCTTTTTTACCCATCTCATTCAGTTTGGCTTTCAATACCGCAGCAGTAAACGCAGTGGTGTACACCGGGCACTCCAGTTCATGCCATAAATACTGTACCGCGCCCAGGTGGTCCTCATGCGCATGGGTTAGTACTAAACCGACAATATCCTGTTTATGCTTTGCCAAGAATGCAATATCTGGCACTATTATATCCACACCAGGGTATTGTTGGTCAGCAAACCCAATTCCTAGGTCTATGAGTAACCATTTTCCTTTATAGTGGTAAAGGTTAAGATTCATTCCGATCTCATCTGCGCCACCTAATGGGATAAACAGCAGATCATCTTTGTAATTCTTGATATTAAACGTCATTTAAGCTATATAACTCCTATAATTTGAGGCATTCCCTCATCTTAGCATCATTTATCTATAATATGCCAGTTTTTTGTATAAAAAGGCGCCTAATCCTGTTTAAACAGTACGTGGCTTAAATCACTTAAGTTCTCCAGCACTTTGCCAGTGCCAAGCGCAACGCAAGACAGAGGGTCCTCCGCGATACTAACATGCAAGCCAGTTCCTTTGCTCAGCACGGTATCTAATCCCTCAAGCAATGCACCTCCACCGCTAAGCATAATCCCGCGCTCTACTATATCAGCGGAAAGCTCAGGCGGCGCGGTCTCTAGAACGTTGAGCACTACTTGCAATATTTGGTTAACCGGTTCTTGCAAGCTTTCAGCTACATGATGCTCAGAAAGGGCAATCTCCTTAGGTACCCCATGGATTAGATCGCGCCCCTTGATCTCCATAGTTCTAGGCTCACCATCTCTCAAACAAGCAGCACCTATAGTCTTCTTAATGCGTTCTGCAGTTGGCTCTCCAATCAGCAGATTATGCACTCTTCTGATGTAGGATAAGATCGCATCGTCAAAGGAATCGCCCCCCACTCTAATAGATTTGGATTTCACAATCCCACCTAAAGATAGCAGAGCTACCTCAGTAGTTCCGCCACCTATATCCACGATCATCGAACCAGTTGGCTCTGTTACCGGCAGATTAGCACCAATAGCAGCAGCCATTGGCTCAAAAATCAAGTATACCTCGCGGGCACCAGCGCTTTCTACAGCGTCTTGAATCGCCCTACGCTCCACTGGAGTTGAGCCATACGGTACGCAAACCACTACAAGCGGCCTACCAAAAAGGCGGTGCTTGTTTACAGTACCGATAAAATGCTTAATCATCTCCTCAGCAGCGCGGAAATCTGCTATAACTCCGTCCTTCAATGGGCGTACCGCGTTGATCTCTTCAGGGGTTCTTCCTTGCATCATCTTTGCTTTAAAGCCATATTCAACCGCTTCAAGTCTGCCTTTACTTAACACACGCGCAACCACCGAAGGCTCGTTCAACTGTATACCCTTACCCTTCACATAAACCAGAGTATTGGCGGTACCTAAGTCCATACCCATATCTGCGGAAAATCCAAACATATCAATCATTTTACGCACGCTATACCCCATTTTTCCTCCTAATACATTACTCATTCACATACTTTGCAAAATCCAGGTCTGCTGTAGCGGGAGTATATAATGAAAAATCCTACATTACAACTCCCAAATCCCGAATAATAGAAAAGCAGCCAGGGCTAAAACATGAGGTATAGAAAATAGTAGAAAAAGGCATTCTTCTGAGGAAGAAGTTGTAAGATAACCTCGTAATTTTAAATTATGAGGTGTTTATGAAGGCATTTATAGAACGTTTAGAATATGGCCAATTTAAGTACCACAAGGTGCGGTCGAGACCTTATGCAGCAAATCTGCGCTAAGCATGAGTCAGGAACAGCGCAGCCCATTTATAAAGGCACTTCTAAGAGGTATAATAGGTGTGGATAGCAAACCGGAATCTTTCTGTATCTTCCACAGTCACTACATTAGCGAGTACAGCAATGTATTCTGCTCTAAATAGACATTAATTATACCAAAAAATTAGACTAAATCTTTATACAAGCGTTAAGTAACGAGTATATATCCTCACCATTTGCGTTATAGCCAGCATCCTGTTGTAAGAAAGACTCAAGGGCAGGGCGTGCTTTGATAGCAGCGTCCACCTCTGGGTCGCTGCCTGCTCTATATAGCCCCAGTCGTATCATATCGGCCATATCCTCATAACGGCTCAATAGTTGTCTAGCTTTGGTAATAATTTTTGTTTCAGCTTGAGAGTGGCACATTGGCATAGTTCTAGAAATACTATCAAGCACATCTATGGCAGGATAGCGCCGCTGCGCTATGCTTCTACGGAGCACCAAATGCCCGTCGATAGTTCCCCGTACAGCATCCGCAATTGGCTCGTTATGGTCGTCTCCATCCACTAACACGCTGAATAATGCAGTAACATCTCCACTATTACCATGGTCCAGGCCAGGACCGGCACGTTCCAAAAGTTTGGATAATTCTAAAAACACGCTAGGCGTATAACCTTTACTAGCAGGCATTTCTCCCACTGCCAGCCCAACCTCCCGCTGTGCCATAGCAAACCGCGTTACATTATCCATCATACATAATACATGCATACCTTGATCTCGATAATACTCGCTTACTGCAAGGGTTAAATAGGCGGCGCGTTTGCGGACCAATGCTGGTTCATCGGAAGTTGCAACGATAACCACGGCATTAGCTATACCCTCTTCGCCAAGATAATCTTGGATAAATTCTTGTACCTCACGACCGCGCTCGCCAATTAGGCCAATTACCTTAACATCGGCCTCTGTGTATTTTGTACACATAGCAATCAACATGGATTTTCCCACGCCAGAACCGGCAAATATTCCCATTCTTTGGCCAACACAGCAAGTGGTGAATGCGTCAATAGCGCGCACCCCAGTGTTAATGCGTTTGCCTGTGCGCTTGCGCTGATAAGCGGAAATAGGTAGAGACTTGATGGGTCTTGGAGTATCGCCATGGGGTAGTGGGCCCTTGCCATCTATAGGTTGAGCAAATGCATCTATTACTCTGCCTTTCCAACAAGTGTCAGGAAAAAATATATCCTCTAAACTTGTCAACTGTACTTCACAGCCACAGCCTAATCCATCGACATTGCCGAATGGCATGAGTAATGCGATCTCATCTCGTAAGCCTACTATCTCTGCGGATACAACATTGCCATTGCGACCATATACCTTGCAGCCTGAGCCAACGCTGCCGAATTTTGCTATACCTGTGACTTCTATCAGTGATCCTTTGATAGCATATATTTTGCCTTTGACGGTAAAATCTGGTATGCTGTCTACCACTTTGCAGAAGTCTCGTATATCTTTATGTTTTAGTGATTCAGTGCCGAGTGTCATATGATGTGGTTTTAGTAATAATAGGGTTTTTATGAATAATATATTAAAGAGTGCGGCTATGCAAATCAATCGCGTTAAGGTGGAGGCGGATGATAATGGTATCAGGCTAGACCGTTGGTTTAGACGACATCATCGTGGATTATCGTTTGTAGCTATAGCTAAGCTTGCCAGAACTGGGCAAATCCGTCTTAACGGTGGTAGGGTTCAGGTGTCGGATAAAGTGGAAACTGGAGATGAAATTCGCTATCCAGATTTACGCAAGTATTTACCAAAGGAAAATGAGGTTAGAAAGAAGGCAGAGCTTACTGATAATAAACTAGAGCAGCTAGCTAAGGATCTTGAAGATGCTATCCTCTATATGGATGAGGATCTAATTGTTTTAAATAAGCCAGCTGGTCTTGCTACGCAGGGCGGGAATAAGATTGTAGCGAGTGTCGATTCAATTAGCAAAGCTTGGACGTTTGGTAAGCAATGGCGCCCTAAGATAGTGCACCGCTTGGATAAGGATACTACCGGTGTTTTATTATTAGCCCGTACACCGCAAGTTGCAGCAATGCTAGCCGAAGGTTTTCGTAACAAAACCACGCAAAAAATTTATCTTGCAGTATTAAATGGTGTCCCTCGTGATATGTCTGGAAGAATTACAGCGGCAATTGGTAAAGAAGAAGAGGATTCTATGGAATTCGTGCGCCCCGGTGCTCGTAATGCCAAACCAGCGATTACTGATTATAATGTGGTGGATTTTGTGCTGCGTAAAGCGGCCTTGGTTGAATTTCGCCCGATCACAGGTCGCACACACCAGCTGCGTGTGCATAGTAGTATATTGAATTGTCCTATACTTGGTGATGCTAAATATGGTCGTCGTAACCCGGAGCTAATGGAAGTTAATCAACGTAAGCTACATTTACATGCATATAGTATAACTGTAGAAATTCGAGGTAAAAAGCGGACTTTTAAGGCGCCTATACCGGGGTTTTTTAAGGAAACCTTAGATCTTTTAGGTCTGGAGAAGCCTTAATGATATACGTGATGTTAGGGGTATTAGTGGCCGCCCTAATCTCGTTTTTCATATACAAAATGAAAGCAGGTGATCGGCGTGCGAATGATGCCGTTAAAATGGGTAGTTTGCTGACGGGACTGCTTTTTGTGTTGCGCTTCGCTCCTAACATGCTGGCTAACCTGTTAATGCTCGTTCCTGCATTACTGCACATATTGCGCCAGCAAGAAAAAGCTGATATAAGCTCCCTTAGTGCTACTAATATTGCGATGACTGTAGAGCGGGCGCGGCAGATCCTTGATGTATCAGCTGGTGCCTCGCACGAGGAAGTCAGCGCCGCATTCAAAAAGATGATGTTGAAGAATCATCCAGACCAGGGCGGTTCTCGCTACATAGCGGAGCAACTAATCAGCGCTAAAGAGATTTTATTAAAACAAACTAGATGAGGTCTTATATGTCATATAGCAAAAAATCATTAATTATTGTAATACCAGCGTTATTAGTGCTCAGCGCATGTGTGCCAGCAGTTGTTGTTGGCACTGCGAAGGTGGGTCAAACCGCTATGGAAGAGCGAAGTGCTGGGAATGTTGTTGATGATGCATTCATTACTGCGACGGTGAAGCGGCTGTTCGCAGAGGAAGATTTTGATAATCTATTCAGCAAGAGTAGTGTAGATACAACAGAGGGTAGGGTATTATTGACTGGTAGTGTGCGTGACCACGATTTGGTGTTGCGTGCAGTTAAGATTGCTTGGACGGTACGTGGAGTGAAGGAAGTTATTAATGAACTGGAAGTGAAGGATAAGGATCTCAAAACTAGAGCGCATGACCGGTGGATTTCTACGCAAATTAATACCAAGCTAATAATGGATAAGAATATCCGTTCCGTTAACTACACAATTGATGTGAATGACGGCATTGTGTTTATTACCGGCATTGGACAAAGCGCTCAAGAACTAGATGCGGTGATTGAAGTTGCGCGTAAAGTTCGTGGGGTGAAGCGTGTGGTGAATCATGCTACATTGAAGGATGATCCACGCCGGCTAGCGCAGTAGATACTATGGGCTTGACGTTATCATTTGAGACCAGCTGTGGTGCTTGCTCGGTGGCCCTATCTGATGATAAGGAGGTGTTGGTTTACATGATAGAAGAGGCCAAACACCGGCAATCAGAGCTATTAGTGCAAATGATTGAGGACGCATTGGCTGGTGCCGGTGCGCATTACAATGATGTCGATCTTATAATGCTGACGAATGGGCCGGGTAGCTTCACTGGCATCAGAATTGGCTTGGCTACTGCGTATGGTATGCACATCGCTCTTGGTTTGAAAATAGGGGCAATCTCGACGCTTACTGCTATGGCGCAGGGTTTTGTGGAGGAGAAGCCAGCCGTTGTTGCGCTTGATGCTGGGCGTCATCAGTATTACGTACAGGAATTTGCTGCTAATGGTGAGGCATTATCAGAGTTGCAACTATGGGAAGAGGCGCAGCTTCATGGGTATAAAGGCTGTATAGCTGGTAACTTTCTCCTGCCAGGGCGAGAGGTTGTACAGCTGTTTCCAGACGCTAGGCAGGTAGCGATGTATACATTGCGTCATGATGTAGACAGTGGCGGTCTACCTCAGCCGCTTTATGTGCGAGAGCATGATGCTGTGAGGCGCAGTTAAGGTTTCAGAATGGCTATTATTTAGGATTTTTGCCAGCTATCTGCTGGGTATTTTGCTAGCTCTACATCGCTCGATTTCTCTATAATCCCAGTAATGCCAATGAGTAACGCTTGTTGGAGATGATAAAAGTCTACAAGCTTGCGGACATTTGTTTTGGCGCGTATTTCCAGTTCTACAGCGTATGGTGTTAGCGCAGCACAACCCACAATAATATTTTTTTTATCCACTTCCTTACGGCTAGCAAGGTATGCTCCAATTTCTGCAGTGAGTTTATCTAATGCCCCCATACGCGCGGTTTTTAGCATTAGTTTAGTGTTAAAGAGGCGTCCAGTGCTTTGCTCAATATTTTCCACTATGAGATTGTCAAAGATCATATTCGGCAAATAAACTACAGTTTGGAATGGCGTGCGTATCGTGGTTTTGAGCCAGCCAATATGCTCCACCGTTCCCTCTACGTTTTTTTCAGCAATACGCACATAGTCCCCAGGTGTGAACATCTTGTCCATGTGTAATAGAGCGCCACGTAGTATACTGGAGAGAAGATCTCTTGCGGCAAATCCTGCTACTATACCACCTACGCCGCCTAAGGCGAGTAAGCCTTCTATGTTCAGGCCTAGCATAGGCAGAATCACTAGGCCGGAGGCTAGCACTATTGTGATGGCGATAGCTTTTTGCACTAACCCCCATACATTGTTATGTGTTGGATGGTAATCAGAAGTGTAGCGCCGTAATTCTGCGCACATTGAGAAATATTCTGTGTTCAAGCGTAAGCCAAGCCAACATAGTGTGGCAATAATGAGGGGGGCGCGTAACCATATGGCTTGGTCGGCAACGCAGAGGAAATACTCGCCGTCTAATATTTCGGCAGTGACTGAAAGCCCTATAAGCCAAATCAACACTATCCCTGGAGCGCTGGCAGCTCTGCTGAGTGCCTGAATAAAGCAATAATTTGGGAATTGCTTGACTAAGCGATTGTTTAGTGTAATGAACAGGTAATGGCAGATAATGGTGGCAATCAAGACCACAATCACTTGCATAGACCATAGAGAGAATATAGAGCCAATGCTTTGCATTTTTCCTCCTATTGCAGTATTATACGAGGTGATAGGCCGAGTTCATTGCCGCAGCTATAGTATATAGCGCTAAAAATATTTTTCAAGTATCCAAATTTTGCACTTTTAGCGCGTTGCTTTGGATAAATTCTCTGCGCGGCTCTACCACATCTCCCATTAAAGTTGAAAACACTTCTTCTGCTTCAACGAAGTCATTGACGTGCACCTGCAGGAGAACTCTGCTATCTGGGTTTAGGGTAGTTTCCCACAATTGTTCTGGGCTCATTTCACCTAATCCTTTGAAACGTTGGATATATATGCCGTCTCTAGCGGCGTTGAGGAGCATATTAAGCGTCTCGGAAGGTAATTGCAGATGTTGTTTTTGCCCTTTCCTTTCGACGGTGACTTGGCCGCTAAATATATCGATGAGGTCGCTAGCGGATGCTGCAAGTAGGCTAATTTCGCGTTGATCGAACATGTCATGTGCTACTGTATGCTTTTCAGTTACACCGCGTTCTGTGCGGCTTAGCGTTAGATCCACACCACTTCGTTCTACCGACCAGCGAACTTGCGGGCTCTGTTCTAGGGCCTGTAGTTTTTGCACTATGCGGTCAGCAGCGTTATCTATTGCTTGGGAATCTGCGCTTCCCAGAGTTAGCTCGAAATATCTCGATATTGCTGCGGCTTCGATTACTTGACGCTTATGGCCATGTGAGCAGCTGTCCAAATGATGCACAAATGCCTGTATTTGTTTGAATATCACTTCTAGATCCACACCAGCGCGTTGGGTGCCACCTGCGGAGAGTATGGCTCCTTCTATGGCTAAGTGTGCCAGGTGTTGTTGCATATCTTTGTCGTCATTAATATACACCTCTGTTTTGCCTTTATGGAGCTTATAAAGCGGTGGTTGGGCAATGTAGAGATGGCCGCGCTTTATCAACTCAGGCATGTGTCTGTAGAAGAAAGTGAGTAGTAAAGTGCGGATATGTGCTCCGTCCACATCAGCATCTGTCATCAGGATAACCTTATGGTAGCGCAGTTTCTCTATGTTAAAATCGCTCTCTCCTATTCCTGTGCCCAAGGCAGTGATTAAAGTACCTATTTCAGCTGATGTTAGCATTTTGTCAAAGCGAACCCGCTCAACGTTCAGGATTTTGCCACGTAATGGTAAAATCGCCTGATAGCGACGTTCCCTGCCTTGTTTTGCTGTGCCTCCCGCAGAATCCCCTTCTACCAGAAAAATCTCACATACAGTGGGATCTTTTTCCTGGCAGTTCGCCAGCTTGCCTGGTGATGTCGCAAGTTCTATGGAGCTTTTTTTACGGGTCAGTTCGCGAGCCTTACGCGCCGCTTCACGTGCTAATGCGGCGCTGATAGCTTTTTGTATAATTACCTTGCCCGCATCCGGATGACGCTCTAGCCAGTTATCTAATTGTTCAGTTGTTATGGACTCCACCACTTGTTTGACTTCGCTGCTAACCAACTTTTCTTTGGTTTGAGAGGAAAATTTCGGTGCATATGGCAGCTTGATTGAAAGTACATAAGTTAAGCCTTCACGCATATCTTCTGGAGCTAGCTGAATATCTTGTTTTTTAAACACCCCCATCCGCTCAGCATAGTCTTTAATAACCTTGGTCAGGGCTGCGCGGAAGCCTGTGAGGTGGGTGCCACCATCCCTCTGCCTTATGTTGTTAGTAAAACACAGACCATTTTCGTGGTAACTGTCATTCCATTGCATAGAGAGTTCTACTATTGTGCCTTGGTGGTTGCCGGTTACAGTAATTGTGTCATGCGAAGATACTTTGCTTTTGTCTAAATATTTCACGAACTCAGTAATGCCGCCAGAATAACAAAACTCAGTGCTAGAGTTTTCTTCCATCCGCAGATCTTCGAAGATAATGCGCACCCCAGAGTTGAGGAAAGCCAGCTCGCGAAGGCGTTGCTCAATAGTAGCATGGTTAAATTCAATGCTGGTAAACACTTCAATAGATGGCATAAAAGTTACTTTAGTGCCTTTACTATTAGCTTCTCCAACAACTGCCAGTGGTGCTTCCGGGTTGCCATCTTTGAAGCGCATAAAGTGTTTTTTACCGTCTTTGTAGATTTCCAGCTCCAGCCAAGAAGATAGTGCGTTCACAACTGATACTCCAACCCCATGTAGGCCTCCGGAGACTTTATATGAGTTATTGTCAAACTTACCGCCAGCGTGCAGCTGAGTCATGATTACTTCAGCAGCTGACACACCTTCTTCATGATGTATGTCAGTAGGTATGCCTCTACCATTGTCGATCACTGTTACAGATCCATCTGGATTAAGACGGACTATCACGGTATCGCAATGCCCAGCTAGTGCTTCATCTATCGCGTTATCTACAACTTCGTATATCATGTGGTGCAAGCCAGAGCCATCGCTTGTATCGCCAATATACATGCCGGGGCGCGTGCGCACAGCGTCTAGGCCGCGCAAGACCTTAATGGAATGGGCTCCATACTCGCTTTCTGAAGATATTGTTAATTCAGTGTCTGCATTTTGTGTATCTAAATCTGATTCTTTCATTTTGGCCTTTTTTATTTCAATGCCCTGCATGGTAGTAGTGTGCATAGGCCTGTGGCTGGGATGGCAGGATTCGAACCTGCGCATGGCGGTACCAAAAACCGCTGCCTTACCGCTTGGCTACATCCCAAAATCATATATTCCGGAGGATTTAAAGAACTATTGTCTACCATTCCCCAGGCATAAGACTTGCGAATATAGATAGCAAAGTTTATCATACGGATCAAGAGGATATTTGTTTAAGCTAGTTGAAAACTATTTATTATACTTGAGCACGCACTGCACTTGTCATTCCCGCGAAGGCGGGAATCCAGAAAAATAGGCAAGTAGAGTGGTGTATCGTTCTGGACCCCCGCCTACGCGGGGGTGACATATATAATTTTCAATTACCTCATTTCATTTTATCTTCTTTAGTTATCGCATTATGAATAGGGGAATGATGGCTACGTTAAGAGTAAGAACTAGTATAGAAATGCGGAGTAAGCATGCTCTGGCTCAACACGGGGTGAATACTACGGAAGTGAGAGCGTTGATACGCTCTGCTATTGAGTATGGGATTGAGCATAAGGCATATGGGTTGCAAGGGGAGCGGTTTGAGCTTGCCCTATTAGTTGCTGATGATACAGCTTTAGCAACTTTGAATTATAGGTTTGCCCGGAAAAATTCTCCAACCAATGTTTTGGCTTTCCCGGCCGCAGAGTATAGCGATACAGAACGGCATTATCTTGGAGATATAGCAATTAGCCTGGAAACTGTAGAAAGGGAAGCTGTGCTATATGGCAAAACCGTTCGCGATAGGTTTATGCATATGGTAGCACATGGAGTTTTACACCTTATGGGATATGATCACATTACAGAGCAAGAGAGAGAGGAGATGGAGCAGGCTGAAGAGGACGTTTTGACACCGTTTGCGGTGCTAAATATATACAACGCTTAGAATGCGTTGTCTGGTTCACTATCTTTGATGCAATAAGACTATGCTTAGAACTGTCAGGAATATTGCCGGTCTGTGCTGTTATCACCAATTAGAAATGCGCCTAATCCACCTGAAAGTAGGGCAGGTAGGTTTAAGTTTATTAATATACTTGCGGTGTGGGCCCAAGCAGCCTCATTTATAGCTTGTTCAACTATCATCGAAATCATCATGGAGGTAGCGCACGCTATTGGGGCTATGGCTAGGTTAATCCCAGCAACCTGGCGCGGGGCCAAGCCCTCTTGATCCTTAGTTCCTTCCTTACCCCATAGCAGTGCTAAGCTGAGTAGGGCGAACGTTAGTCCAGCACCGCCAGATATGCCTACTTGGGCCCAATTGGCTTTTAGTTGGCTTATAGCGCCTTCTTTAACCATATTGTGTAACATTGGGGAGAGCCAATAATGGCTTGCTAAGTAGGCTGCGCCACCAGCTATACCAACTGGGATAGCTATCATTAATTTGACTGTAGTCGGCGAAATGTGTTGTGCTGATAATTCTTTTTTAGTTTTGCCACCATATTCTCTGAGTTTCTTGATTAGCAATTCGCTCTGAGTTTGAGTATTTTGCAAAATGTTTGGGAACTCTACATTGCCAACTGCTCTAGGTGCATTATCTTTTGCTTTACCGATTGCAGATAACACCATATCTAAAGCGGTGCCGTTTGGTGTCATAGCGTTGACATCAGCGCCTGCACCTAATAATAGATCTAATATTGTTATATCATTTAATTGCCCAGACAGCAGAGCAGCGGTGAAGCAATGGATTGCTGTCACATTGTTTTCTCCACGGGCGTTAACATCCACACCCTTGGAGATTAGCCACTTAACAGAAGCGACATGTCCTGAAATAATAGCGTGGAATAATGTGGTGCGCTTGAGAGTGTCTTTTTCTTCAAGTGAAGCACCGTTATCAAGTGCTAGTTGCATCAGTTCCGTGTTTCCGCTCCTGACTGCAAAGTGTAGGGTAGTCTGCCCATTGCTATCTGTTGCTTTGCCATTTGCGCCATTTTCAATGAGGTAATGAGCTGTTAAAGGCTTGTTGTTCTCGATAGCGTGCTGTAACGGGGTAACCTTATAACTTGAACCAGTTTGATCAATCTCTGCTTCATGCTGTAATAAAAGTTCGACCAGCTGCTGCGTACGCTCGTCTGAAATGTTTTTGTTTTTGCAGACCACATGTAAAGCTTTTTCACCATTTTCTCCTTTTGCGTTAGTAGACGCGCCTTTTTCAATGAGCTCCTCTATTTTTTTATTAGGTATTGCCTCAGTAGATTTTATGCTGAGTATCAGCTCATGTAGCTCTTGCGTACGTTTGATGATATTGGATTCTCTGATAGCCTGATGGTTAGATGTGCAGCCATTCTCTTTCATATGTGCTGCTAAAGCCTCACATACGTGGATTATTGCTAAATCTAGTGGAGTGAACCCTTGTTTATTTTTCGCGTTAATGTCAGCACCTTTGCTTTTTAGTATATCAAACGATTCAATTTTCCAAAAACCTTGGCTGTTCATTGCCAAACGATGCAGAGGAGTATTGCCATTGTCATCTATAGCTTCAACCGCGGCTTTGACGTCCAGCTTCGGGGCTGCGAGTAATTTGCCTACTAACTCAAAGTGTAAATCCACGCAGCTAGTGGCTGCGTGGAGAGCAGTTTGGCCGTTTTCGCACTTAAGATTGACGTTGGCTCCATGTTGGAGTAATAGATCTATTACCCCATTGTCGTTAGGGTAGCGCCTTACAGCACCGTATAAAGCCGAGTTCTGAGATTGGGATAGCTGAGCGTTTGGGTTGGCACCAGATTTCAATAGCGCCTCTACAAACTCTTTTTGCCCAGCCATTGCTGCGAATACTAGTACATCATTATTGTCTGGCTCATTAACTTTGATTCCGGCTTTTATGGCAATAGGAAGGTATTTGCCCTTTCCTTGCAAAGCTTCTGCATGCAATATGGTGTGTCCGTTATTGGTGCGATATCCTGGGTTAGCTCCAGATTGGATGAGATAGTCAGCTAACTCGGTTTTGCCATTTTGAATAGCTGTGTGTAAAGGTGGGGCTCCGTCTTTGTTGCGTTGGTTTATGTTGGCGCCGTTCTTTATCAATATTTGTGCTATGGAGATGGCAAAATCTTGTGGAACACGATTATGCATTAACTGGTGCAATGCAGCTGGGTATTCCAGTTTGTTAGTGGATGACGCAATATTTCCGTTAGGATCAGCGCCATTTTTAAGCCAAAATTGTATATCTGATAGTACTGTCCGCCTATGTCCAGCAATTTGGTTCTTTAATTGCACTCCTTTATCTATCTGAAAACCGCGATCTGAATAATAGGCAATAGCGTTATACAGCTGTTTTGTTGCCTCAATGCGCCATGCCAAAGACTTTTTAATTCTCTCTCTGTCTTTGCGTTTTTCTAAGTCTTGTTCATTGAGTAATGCCGTGTCGTTCAGCTCCATTAACTCTCGTGCGCCCAATATGGTCTGGCCATCTTTGTCCAGTATATTAAGGCTAGATCCCCGATTAAGAAGCATGCGTACCACCCCAAAATCTCCAGATTTGATAGCGTAATAAATAGGGGTTTGCCACTCGGGCATTTCGCCATCTTGGCCTTTTATATAGTAATTGAATACTGCTTTTTCCTCGTTTACTAGATCAGCATTATTCGTGATCGGGATGGCTGATAGCTGATCGATAATGTTGGTTATGCGGTCCTTTACTACTGGTATTTTTTTTAATTCATCAATCAATTGCTTTTGTAAAGCCGGCTTTATGTCTTGTGATGTAACTCGAGAGCTATCAGGACGCGATATACCAGCCTCTTTTAGCTTTTGTAGTACGGTATTTAGTCCTTTTTTTTCTGCTAAGCTGCGCACTACCCAATCTGGTTTGCCATTGATATCTACCAACGGTCCTAATTCCGAGTCAGCGTCTATTAACGCACAAATCGCCGCTTCATTTACAACGCTTCTATTCAAAAGCTTTTCTATAGCTAGTACGCCCATTTCGTTAGGTTCGTTTACGGGCACCCCTTGCGCGACCATAGCTTTGATAAGTCTGGCATCGTGTTGACTAGTAGAGACCAAATGCATGAAAGTATCCCCAGAAGCATCTTGATAGCCTTTCTGCGGACACTCTTGGAGTATAGTAATAAAAGCTTCTAGTTGTTGTGGGTAATTAGGAGCGGTAATAGTAAAATCTCTGCTATGCAAGAACCCACATAAAGCAGTTGCAATTTCTTGGTCGCTATATCTTTGTAGTAATCTTTTAATTAATTGCGGGTTTTTACCATCAATGACAGCTTGAGATAATTCGTACCCATGATTTTTGGTAGCATCACGCATAGCCCGTCGTGCTTTAGCATATGGATCTGGCTCACTTTCTGGAATTTTCTGGATAAGCTCCTGTGGGCTTAAATATGCTTTATTTTTAATGTTTTGGTTCCCTCCTTCTTCCACTAACAGTTCAATCATCTTGGGCTGCTTTTCTTTAACTGCCTGGTGTAGCGGGGTATTACCGTCTTTATCTTTAACATTAATTTCCACTCCTTGGTCTAGCAAAAACTTTACTGCTCCAGTATTACCGCTGGCTACTGCCCAGTGTAATGGAGTATTGCCATCTTTATCCTGGGTTTTTATATTAGCGCCGGATGCTATTAATGCCTGCATAACATCCAAACGCCCAAAGGATGCTGCCCAATGTAGCGGTGTTTGGTTGTTCTCATTTTGGTAGTTTGCAGAAAAATCAGGTTGGGCTATCATATCCAGTGCTACTTGCTTCTCTTGTTGCGTTAAAGCTTTGAAGAAACCCTGGTGCCGTTTGATATGCGCCTGTATTAAATCATTGACCGCACCGCCTTTTTGCTTGGCGTATTCTGGTATTGAGACTTTATCCAGTATGTAACTACTGCACCATAAGTTAGCGTTGTACTTCAAGAGCAGTTGCGCAACATCTACACGAGAGTACTTTATCACTGAGTCCCACATCGATCCAAGACTGCTGGTGTCAATCCCTCCGGCCAATAACGCTTCAATTAGTTGGAGGTCGCCCTTTCCATTTACATAAGCAAGGCATAGAGTTGAGTTATGATATGTGTGGTCTTGACCCTCTACATTTTTCCCGTGGTATAGGTATTCTATCTTCACATCCGCACCCTTACTGATAAAATACAGAGCTATACTGTTGCTATTTCTCTCAATGGCTCTTTGTAATGGAGTTTGCTCTTTTTCTTCATATAAGCCCAATGCATTGATATTAGCTCCATGCTTTAATAGCAGATCAATTATTTCAGTATTATCAGCGTTGTGTAGTGGTGTGCACTTATACTTGTTAGTTGCACTCGCATTGGCGCCATGGTCCAATAGATATTTCACTATGGGTACTTTATTGGCATCAACTGCATGGTGCAGCGCTGTGTTATTATCTCCATCAACGGCGTGGATATTAGCTTGCTTGGCGAGCAAATACTCTATTCCAGCAGTATGGCCATATAGTGCCACCATATGTAATATTAAACGGCTCCGAGCATACTCTGCATGGATGTCAATTTTCCCTGTAAATATGAGGTTTTCTATGGCATCTATATTGATAGCTTCCTTACATAATTCTTCAAGGAGATCCCGCTTGATAACAGCCTGTTGCAAATTGTCATCCTTGATATAGGGCTGGAATATTGCTTTCACCTCTTGCCAATGCGAAGAGGGTGCCACGTTTGTGATAAGATCAGAAGTTATAGATGCTCCACTAGCTAGTAATAGCTTGCATATCTCTATGCAATCCACCTTATTTTTGTCATCTAGCGCATTTGATAACTTAGATAATGCACGTTTTAAGCAAGATACGTCGTAGTAATACTCATTGTACTTGCTATTAACATTAGCTCCATGCTCCAACAGCGCTTTTACACCTGGCAGATCTATGTTAGAAACAGCATGGTATAAAGGAAAGCTGTTATTGTCTTGACCATTAACTGATACCTTTGCATGCAGTAATATTGGTATAAGGTCTGTCTGCCTGTATTCTATAGCTTTTGTCAATATTTCATATGACAAGTCAGCGTCACCAGTGCTACATTTGCTGATCACTACTTGCATAGCATCTATTTGTTTTGCTGTAGCCTTTTGCTTCGTTAATATACCGTGGTTATGCTCTGTGTAAGAAAACAGATCATTGAGCACTATAAGTGGTTCGTTTTCTTGCCAAATATCCTCGAGCATCACCTCCATTAATTCAGCATCGCCTTTAATTATTGCTCGTTCCAACCTAGTTCGCCGTTCACTAGTGGAAGATAGCGTGCGTAATCCACCATCTATTGTTGTAAAAGCAGGCGTTTTTCCACCATTATTTTGCGGCATTACTGCTGCCCCATGCTCGACCAGTATTCTGTATATTGCACTGTTTTCATTGCTGCCAGCTATGTGTAATGGGGTATTACCATCTTTATCCGTGGCATTGATCTTAGCGCGTGCTTTAAGCAAAGCTTGTACTACATCTTCACGTCTCTTAGCTGCTGCCCAATGTAGCGGTGTTTGGTTGTTCTCGTCTCGGTAGTTTGCGGAAAAATCAGGTTGGGCTATCATATCCAGTGCTACTTTCTTATCCTGTTGGGATAGAGCCTTGAAGAAATCTTGCTGCACTTGGATGTGCGCCTGGATTAGGTCATTGACCGCGCCGCCTGTTTGCTTAGCGTATTCTATAACTGTTATAGGCCTCATGACTCCGATTTGGTACTGAAGATTGGCGCCCGACTTGAGAAGCAATTTCAACGTTGCCGCTTTCTGGTCATCCAAAATCTTTTTCCAAGCATAATCATGTATATCATCCACTTTCGCTCTTTTAGCAATTAATGCCTCTAGTACTTGGTTTTGCTGCATTATAGCTGCAAATTCAAGTGCAGACATGCCGCCTTGATCAACGTCGGCAGTATCTCTAGGTAAAGTATCTATATGGGTTTTTATATGAATATTTGCGCCATTTTCAATAAGCCAAAGCGCACATTCCGGTTTCTCACCGATAATTGCCCAGTGGAGCGGGGTCTTATCCATCCTGTCTTTAGCATCGATGTTGGCCTTTTGTTGTACGAGTGTTTTTACGATATCCAGTTGACCATTGCGAGCTGCTATAGCGATTGCTGATTGTCCACGGTCATTAGTAGTATCGACGTCAGCGCCTTCCGCGATTAGCTGTAGCGCTTTGTCTGCTTCAAAGGGCGTGGTGTTTAGAATTGTCTTCAGTTTGTCATTCATATCGTTTAAATGCTTGGTTTACGGGCTTATTATAACATCTTATATTAGAAATGCCAATTAGATATGCAATATTTTATGTGCAGTGTATCTTAGAGACCCGCTGTATCTGGAGTCTTAGTCATCTCCTGGCCTTTACTAGATTCTACTAGTAGGCTTTGGTGCAGGCCCACCAGCTTGTCCAGTAGCTTGCTAGCGAAATCTGTCGCTTCACTCATAGTGTTAGACGGAGCTTGCTGATTGCCTTGTGCAGCGGACACAGCTTTATCTACAGTTTCTTGACTGATAACTCCCATATTTTGCTGCATCATTTCTTGGACCTTTGTGTTGCCAGCTTCTTCGGATTTACTAGCGATCATCCAAGTCGCTGACATTAGGGCGAGAACTATTGATGTGATTAACACACCTTTAATCAATGGCTCTACTGAAGCATCATGCATGCCTAAAGCTTGGCGGACTAACGCTTCTACGTGGGCATCGAATTTTTCGTGAAATTCTCCTATGCCGTTTTGTATGTATGACACATAATCGCTAAAGTTAGGGATCTCTTCTATAGCCTTTTGATACAGGGCATTAAGTTCAGCATGCTCCATAAATAGCGGCACAGCTGCGCCGATAGCTCCCAGCTCTACCATGTATGCAAGCACGGTCAAGGCAACGCCTGTGGCTTTGTAATTTCTAGCTGTCTTGCGGTATTGTTTTAGTTCTGTCTTGCCTATGCTTGTGTTCGCTGCATTGTCAATCTCGTAGTTCAGCTGATCATCAAGGTTTTGAAACGCGCTTTCAAGCTGTTCTACAGGTGTTTTAATTGCTTGTGGGAATGGGGCCTGCTCTAACTGCTCTAGAGTTTCTTCCTTTCGCTTACTCACCTTTACAGTGTCAGTTTTGCCGTCAGGATATTTGATGCTGCCGCTTGCAGTGCCATCTTTATTGTATTGGACGGTAATAGAATTTTTAGGTAATTGCAGTGCTTCTTCTAAGTCACTAACCTCTCTATCTGCTGCTAATTGTGTTTTATAATACACAATGAAATCACGTAAATGCCGTATATTCTCAGACTCATCCGGCTTTATGGGCGCTGCTTCTGCGCGGTCTTGTCCTGAAGTTGTAGGCGCATTCATTGGCTGTGCAGTAAATTTACCAGCTTCGTATACCACCTTCACATTATGGTATATAGGCTCTAATACCGCATCTTCGTGTAGTATTTTGGTGAACTGTTCTGCAATTGCTGTTTTACAGTCTAGCTTCGCTTTTTCTATAATTTGCTTCTTCTGTTCATCAGAGGGCTTATATTCCATATTAGCTAATTGGCGCTGCACGTGTGTCGCGGTCCCTGAGATGATTGCGTTGACGCGTTTGGCGTAATTTTCAGCTTTTAAAGTCGGTATAGTGCCATTTTGCATGAGAACTCCTGAAGTACACTGTATTTAGCGTAACACAAGTTTATTGCGAAAGGGTTAACGCAAAGGTTTGTCTGCGTTAGCCTGATATAAAGGATTAGCTAGTCCCTTCACCATGTACACCAGCACGCTGACCACGCATATATCCACTAGCAATATCATCCGCCAGTCTATGTCAGCTAGGAATGCAGTGCTAGCGAAGTAATTAGTGAGACTTTGCGCTGCAACCAAAGCGCTGCTGGCTGCTGCGGCATTTACCGCCATGTTTAGCGCGTGGGGTAGGGAGGAATAGGTTTTATCTGAGCGGAGGAAAGAATCTGTAATTAGCCCGCCTAGAGCGCCACCGAGTGCTCCCATCAATGCTGCCATTTCTAGGCTCATAGCGTTAGTGCAGACAAAATATGCGTAAGCAGCGGCAGATAAGCCTCCCACCACTAAAGATGGAAAAACTCCGCAATCCCATGGTATTTCAGTGCTTTTTTCATCGGGGCAACAGTCTTTATTTTGGTTTAGTGGGTGTCGGTATTGGTACCATTTTTCGAAACAGAACAATAAAATGATCATCGTCCCAAGTGTGGCCAGTACAGTGGTAAAAGAAAAAAAGGAGAGCTTGATAGAGGAGGGATAACCAGGCAGGGATATGGAGTTTAGTATCCATAGTCCGATGCCGCAGGTGATGACGGATAATCCTGCGTAATACTTCAAGCGGAGTTGATAATCGGAGATAGTGAATACCGTTGTTTTCCACTGGTCATGTTTTGTTTCGATTTCATTTTTTTGTTCGAGTAAATCTTTTTTTGTCTTGCCGGTTTTGATTAATGCGTATTTTAGTAAAATTTGATCTTTTTCTGCTCTTGGGATGCCATTTACTAACTCAACTCTCTGTTTTTCTAGATTAGTTATAATTTCCTGGCTTTTCGCGTCTTGTTTTTCTTTTGCGTTTGCAATCTCAGCGTTTATAGTAACTAAGCGTTGCCTTCTTTTCTCTATAGTTTCAGCTGTAATGTCATTAGTCGTTAGGTCATATGCTAATCTATAAGCATCGTATTCATAATCTATCCACGGTTCTAGAAAGTTTCTTATAGTCTTAGGTTTATTTTGCATGGCTTATGGTCTTCCTCAAAGTAATTTGCGTGTATTATACCATACTTTTTCTTCGTAATCCATTGGAATTCATAAAATAACTTGCGTGCGGTAATGACAGATAGGGACAAGTCAAGTGAGTTAACTGCCGTCACTATAAATGATTTTTGGCGCGCTCAGTGAGTAGTATATTGGGCATGCCTTATTTCCTTACTGGCCTCTTTCTCTTTAATTCTGTGAAGAAATCGCTAGTCAAATGCCAAAGATACGCAGCGCTCACTATCATAAATGTGCACGCAATGAATAAAGATTCCACTATATCACTCTGCAAACGGTCGTGACGTAAATATGTTCCTATGAGCACGAGTATTGTGAGTGCAACCATGATCACTTCGCCCACAGCTATATAACGTGCTGTCCACATGTTTTTTTCATGTTCTATTTCTATCTGGTGCTGAACTTCTATATGCTCGCTATTTGTTTGTGGTCTAAGAGAGTTCCTCGGCGCCAGTTTTGAGGCAATTTGTGTATGAGTTAACATATAAGTAATACTGATGGCAATGTCCGTCCGACTGAGAATATAGCAGGCAGAATAGCGATATGCAATAGCATGACGCGCTAAATTAATGAAATAACTTGCGTGCGGGATTGCTAGTGTTATGATCTGGGCAGGTGCAAAGATGATAGGCAACCGTAATAAAGCAAAGCAGGTAATGCCTAAAAAACCTGTCATCACACGACTTGATCGTGTGATCCAGGGTTGCAAACTAGATAGTGCGGTCAAGCCGCACTATGACAGCAAAGTAGCGTATTACAACTTATCATTCGCAACCTAAAGGTTATATATTAGGATTTGTCATGACAAAATACGACATAATACAATTTGCTTCAGAAAATTACGAGCCAAGGAAGCAGGGCGCTAAGATAGTAGGAGTTATAGTGCATTGCATGGGCCTAGCCTTAAGGGAGAGCTTGGACATTTTGACCAAAGCGCAATACAATGTGAGTTCTCATTATTTTATCCCGAGAATTAGCGGGGAAGCGCTAAAATCTGAGTTTCCAGATCTATTTGGCAACGTGGTACTCCAGTACCCCGAGCAAATTCCTGTGATTCAGTTGGTAGCCGATAAAGATAGGGCGTATCACGCCGGGGTTAGTAGCTTCGCTAATTGGAATGAGCTGCCTGGTTGTGAGAAGGGTTTAAATTCATGCACTATAGGAATAGAGTTTCATTCGCCCGGTTATATGGCTAAAGATGATAAGTATAAATTTAGCAACTATACAGATGCGCAAAAAGAACTTGGTATTGCGTTAATAGAGGACCTAATGGAGCGACATCATATTCCTGCTACTAACCTGCTGGCACATAGTACAATAGCGCCAATGCGTAAAACTGATCCTGGGCCCCTGTTTTTCTGGCAAGAGCTGTTTGATAATGGGATAGGTTATCTACCAAAGAGCATTATAGCTGGAGAGGATACGGGGGTTGTAGACACTAGACTGGAGCCTATTGCTGGGGTGCGTGAAGGATATACCGGGGTTAGCGACATATACGGTATGCAGGCAAAATTGAAGCAAATCGGTTTTGATTGCCCGCAGAGCGGGGTTGTGGATGAGCAAACTCAGTATTGTATTAGCGCGTATTGCTTACAGTTTGCGTCAATGTTGTGGCAACCAGAAATAGTTGGTGCTGAGGAACCGTGGAATATGGATGCCTTTATAGCTAGCTTAAATAGCTTTGATGCTGGGGTGTTTTATATATGATAATCGGTATTGGCTGCGATATAGTCAGTGTTAGCAGGATTAAACAGGCAGTGGAAAGTTATGGTGAGCGCTTCTTAAAGCGCATCTATACTGCCCACGAATTAGCGCGTGCACCAAAAGGGGAGCAGCGCTATAACTACTTAGCCAAGCGGTTTGCCGCCAAAGAAGCGTTGGCGAAAGCCATGGGCACTGGAATAGGAGCGGCCATCGCTTTTGCGGATATCGAGGTCTATAACCATGAGAGTGGCGCACCTGGCCTGCGGCTACTAAATGACTTAGCGCTAGCTAGCGACGCCGTATTGCATTTGAGCTTGGCAGATGATGCGGGGATGGCCCAGGCTTACGTAATCATTGAAAAGCGGTAGATGGTCTGTAAGCCGGGTTCTGTAAGCACGTTACATGCTACGATGACTATTTCTCTAGGCGCGACGTTACCGTACGCGCTCAAGCGACTTACCCGTATGATTGCTTGGAGCGGCCTGCAAGGCACCAGATAATGGTTCTTGCGCTCATACTCAACTTAGTCTTGCTTCTGGTGGGGTTTACCATGCGACGGGCATCACTGCCCACCCGGTGAGCTCTTACCTCACCTTTTCACCCTTACCTGTTGCCAGGCGGTATATTTTCTGTGGCACTTTCCCTAAGATCGCTCTCGCTGGGGGTTACCCAGCACCATTGCTCCAATGAAGCCCGGACTTTCCTCTCCCAGAAAACTGGCAGCAGCCATCCGACCATCTACACCGAAAGGCTTTGTAGCAAGAAAAAATATTCTTGACAAGTGCTTTTTAAATGCCTATCTTGAGGCCCCGTTAATAACTTTAAAGATTATATATATGAGCTCTTATACCGCAGGTACATATAGCGCTAAGCCTACTGAAGTAGAGAAGCGCTGGTTTTTGATAGATGCAGAGAATATGGTCCTTGGTCGTCTGGCGGCTGAGGTTGCTAAGATTTTGCGTGGCAAGCATAAGCCAACCTACACCCCACACATTGATTGCGGGGATCACGTTGTCATCATTAATGCTGAGAAAGTTTTGTTGACTGGAAATAAAAAGACTCAAGAACGCTTTCATTGGCATACAGGGTACCCTGGCGGTATCAAGGAGATCTCTCCTGAGAAGACCCTTGGAGGCAAGTTCCCCCAGCGAGTGGTTGAGCGTGCGATATTGCGTATGCTGCCGAAAGAGAGCCCACTTGCCCGTCACCAGTTTAAAGGCAAGCTACATGTGTATGCTTCTAACAAGCACCCGCATGAAGGGCAATCGCCACAAGTCCTAGATTTGGTGGCTCGTAATAGTAAAAATAAGAAAACCTTTATAGCAACGGTATAAGTATGGTAAAGCAAGCTAAAGTATCACAAAATCAAGCAACTAAGATATATGCTACTGGTCGTCGGAAAGAGGCGAGTGCAAGAGTATGGATTACTCCTGGTAGTGGTAAAATAACCGTTAACGGCCGTCCACTTGAGCAGTATTTTGCTAGGCCTGTATTGCGGATGATGATTAATCAACCATTTGCTGCTACCGACTCTTTGAACAAATATGATGTGATTTGTACAGTGAGTGGTGGTGGGCTTTCTGGTCAGGCCGGTGCTGTTCGCTTTGGTATTAGTCGTACTCTTGACGAAATGCTGCCTGAAATGCATCAAATATTGCGTAAAGGCAAGTTCTTGACTCGTGATAGCCGCGAAGTTGAACGTAAAAAATACGGCCATAAGAAAGCTCGCCGTAGCTTCCAATTCTCTAAGCGTTAGAATTATTGCTACACACTGTCTGGCCAGTTTTACACGGTAGGGTTATATGCCTATAGATTATAAGCGCAGCCAGAAATTGCCAGCTATGCCGCACATCACAAAGAACATGGGGCGAGAGGCAAAAAAGGCGTTAGGGCAACATTTCCTAATAGATGAACATATAGCAGACACTCTAGTACGTAGTGTGCCGGAGATTAAAGATGGATTGGTGCTTGAAATTGGCCCAGGTCCTGGTCCACTCACTAAAGTACTGCTAGCAAGTTCTGCTGCTCATATAGTAGCAGTTGAGTTGGATAAGGGATTGTACGATGCACTAAAGCCGGTGGCAGACGTCTCAAATGGCCGGTTTAGGCTAATACATCAGGATGCTATGCAGTTGGATGAAGCACAGCTCTTAAGTGAGATGCAGGCTTATATTAGCTTTCGTGGTGGTGACCTAGAGAAAGTAGAGAAAATGCATATTATTGCGAATTTGCCCTATAACATCGGTACTGCGCTGATCAGTAAATGGCTAAAGGAGCCTCAGTTGTTTGCCAGTATCACCGTTATGCTACAAAAAGAAGTGGCTGATAGGCTGAGTGCCGAGCCAGGAACTAGTAGTTATGGGCGCTTATCTATACTAACCCAGATGCAGTGTGAGGTTTATGAAGTCTGTGCAGTGCCGAGGGAAAGTTTTATGCCGCCACCTAAGGTGACATCTGCTGTAATACGCCTAAACCCGAGACAAGAGCTACTGTTTGCTGTGGATATGAGTAAACTTGAGAAGCTAGTTAACCTGGCTTTTAGTCAGCGGCGCAAGATGTTACGTTCTAGCCTGAAACCCTTGTTTCCTGAAATATCTTCGGTACTGAATAGTTGCGGTATCAAAGATACTGCGAGGCCAGAGGAGTTGAGCATCGAAGATTTTTGTAAACTCGTGGGGCATGCAAGCTAACCACGGGTAATCCAACCACCACCAAGGACTCTATCTCCGTCATACATAACACAAGCCTGTCCTGGGGTAATGCCACTATATGGCTCGTGCAATCGTACTGATGCTTCGGACCCCTCTCGCAGTTGGATGGTCGCATGGATACCTTGATGTGCCGATCTTAGCTTGACTATGCACTCTATTTCCGCATCTATGCTTGATATATCATGAGCGAGCCAGTTAACCTGTTTAGTGTGCAAAGTGTTTGCAGCTAGGGCTTCTTTTGGTCCAACGGTGACTGTTTTCTTATCAGGATTAATACTCAAGACATATAGAGGCTCAGCGCTAGCGATGCCAATACCACGGCGTTGGCCTACTGTGAAGTTGATAATCCCATTATGCCGGCCAATTACAGTGCCATCGGATAGTTGTATATCCCCAGGATCTAGTGCGCCTGGCCGCAGTTTGCTGATGATATCGCTATATGAGCCTCCTGCTACAAAGCAGATGTCTTGGCTATCTGGTTTGTCGGCAACGGTCAGGCCATGTTCGGCAGCCAAAGCCCTAGTTTGCGTTTTGGACATATGTCCAATAGGGAAACGCAGGTAATCCAATTGTTCTTGTGTGGTGGCAAATAAGAAGTAGCTCTGATCCTTGCTAATATCAGCGCCGCGGTGTAGTTGTGAGTGGCCATTCACTAGTTTGCGTTGGACGTAATGACCTGTAGCTAATGCATCAGCTCCGAGATCCTTGGCTACTTTGAATAGGTCACGGAACTTGACGCTTTGGTTGCACTTTATGCAGGGTATAGGGGTTTCTCCACGTAGGTAGCTATCTGCAAAATCCTCAATCACCTCTTGTTTGAAGACGCTTTCATAATCCAATACATAATGTGGGATGCCGATTTTAGCGGCGGCCATTTGTGCATCATATATGTCTTGTCCAGCACAGCACGCTCCTTTGCGAACAGCGGCCATTCCTTGATCGTACAGCTGCATGGTTACACCAATCACCTCATGCCCTTGCGCAGCCAGCAATGCTGCGACGGTAGAGCTATCCACGCCACCAGACATAGCGACTACAATTTTTTCTTTGCGGCTCATACACTACCTAATGTTTGAAAGTGTGCAGTGTAGCATAATTATTAGAATTAAAAAAGCGCATTGCATTAGAGTGTTGTCAGTCGACAGTAAAATGCTGATTATATAGTTATATATTTATTGCATTATTAAGTTAATATATTACTATGACTACTGGATGAATCATAATAAAAATATAGGATCAAGATGATTAAAAAAAGAAGTGCCGGCTTTACTTTGTTGGAAATGGCGATAGTCATGATGATCATAGGTATTTTATTTTCTATTATCTCATTAAGTGGTAATTTGATCATGCAGGCAAGAGTGCGTCGATTGATTGTCGAGCTGAATCAATATCAAAAAGCAATTGATACTTTTCGTGATCAGTATCAAACAGCTATCCCCGGAGATTTCAGTAATGCGTTTGCTATTTGGGACACCAGTTGCGCCCCATCAGCTGCTGCATGTAATGGGAATAACGATAGTATAATACAGTGGAGTAATGCAACTACTGGGGTTGAGGCATGGCTTGCTTGGAAGCATTTAAGCTTGTCACAGCTGATCTCGGGAAATTATACCGGTGTTGCAACAGTGAGTGGACAATCTGATATAGGGGTGAACATCCCAGCTTCTACTTGGCCGGCCGCTGGAGTTGAACTGTATACAGGTGCTACAACCCCATCAGGTGCCACTGGTTTAGCGTTACAAATTGCAGGGGCTAATCCTGGATTTTCTGCGAATAATCCAACGGTAATGACGCCAAAAGAGGCATTGGCGCTAGACATTAAGATGGACGATGGGATTGGGGGTGGTGGTGCTATACAAGCTTATAATAGAGGTTCGAGCAACACTTGCGTTGGTACGGATAACTTGACCTACAATACACAGCTCAGCAGCAAGGTCTGTTACATAAAATACTTCTTGCTCTGGCCGTAGGTGGTGCCGACGCCACCTATGCTACGCTGGATAGAGTTGATGCTTTTGTCATTATAATTAATATATATTTTATATGTTATTGATTGCAATAGCCTGAAAAATGATGTTATGTATCGTCAATGTGCATAACAGTGCATCTATTACATGTGGAGATTACAATATGGCAAGAAGCTACTTAAAGTTTAACAACTCTATAGTCTCAAAATTATCTGATAGTGATGCTAGTTTGTCATTCCTTAATGACGCTCTTAAACAATATGAGCGTAATCATGATATGTCTTCGTTGATGATATCATTACGCTATTTAGCTGAGGCTCAGGGCGGGATAACTAAATTCGCAAAGCGTACTGGCATGAACCGTCAGAACTTATATAAGGTTTTGACGGGCAAGGCTATGCCAAAGTTTGAGACCGTGCTGACCATAATAAACGGGTTAGGTTTTGCCGTAGTGGGAGTGCCACATAATCAGGTCAGTTAATAGTAGTATGCGGTTTTTATGGGCCATTAGTTTTCTTTGGTTTTTATGATGATCTCATGTAGATCTGCGAATGGAGTTAGCAGGGTCCTTTCGCGGAGTTAAATTTGTATTAAGTAATTGCCGTT
>JAFECK010000004.1 GCA_018242185.1 Pseudomonadota bacterium | reverse complement strand
GTTGATTGCGCCTGTAGCTATGGATAAAGGTCTGAATTTTGCTATTCGTGAGGGTGGCAGAACTGTCGGCGCAGGTATCGTAACAGAAATCGTGGAGTAAATGATGTCTTATTCAAAAGGAAAGCAAAAACTGAAGCTCAAATTGCGTGCGTTTGATCATAGAGTTCTAGATCAAGCTGTTACTGAGATTGTGGGGGTATTAGTGCGTACTGGCGCCAAAATGAGCGGTCCAGTGCCTCTGCCCACTAAAATCACTCGGTTTACTGTAAACCGTTCTACGCACGTTGACAAAGAGTCTAGGGAGCAATTCGAAATAAGAGATCATGCAAGACTGCTGGTAGTAGAAGAACCGTCTCCTCAAATCATTGAGGCATTAAGCCGGAAATACCTGCCTTCTAGCGTAGATGCAGTTATTAAAATTGAGGAGGCATAGCAATGTCTGTACACATTACTAGAACTGGAATGATTGGTATAAAACTGGGCATGACACGGATTTTTGATGAATCCGGGAATCAAATTCCAGTTACTCTGATCGCATTAAAAGATAATAAAATAATTGCACAAAAGCGCGTAGATAAAGATGGCTATGATGCTGTAGTTATGGGATATGGAATTGCTGCAGCTCATAGGGTAAGCAAGCCTGTGCGCGGCATATGCGCAAAGGCAAAAGTGGAGCCAGTTAAAGGCATGAAAGAATTCCGCGTCTCTGCGGATTGCTTTATCGACATTGGTAGTCAAATAAGCGCTGATCACTTTGTTATCGGCCAATATGTAGATATAAGTGCACAAAGCATAGGTAAAGGATTCGCAGGTGCGATGAAGCGTCATAACTTCTCGGGTTTAGAGGCGTCTCACGGTGTTTCTATTAGCCACCGCTCACACGGTTCGACCGGACAACGCCAAGATCCTGGTAAAGTTTTCAAAAATAAGAAAATGGCAGGTCATATGGGTGACGTACGTGTGACTGCGCAAAATCTACAAGTAGTGGACGTTGATGTAGAAATGGGGGTGATCGCTATAAAAGGCGCGGTGCCTGGATCTGAGCAAGCTGTAGTATATTTAAGCGATGCGATCAAAAAAGCGCTACCGCCTACGGCTCCAGTGCCAGCTGCTATTGTTAAGGGAATAGAGAATAAGGTAGTGGAAGCTCGGGTACAAGACAGCGCTAATGAAGGTATGATAGAGCACAACGAGAGCATAGAGGAAGATGTTGCTGCTAAGCTTGCGACAGAAGTGAAGGAAGGAGAAGCAAATGCTTCGCAAGCAGCTGCAGATGGGGAACAACAGTAATTAAAGAAAGTAAGACAATGAAAGTAAAAGTATTAACATGGGAAAAAGAAGTGGTTGGCGAGATAGTTCTCAATCAATCGATTTTTGGCTGTGCTGAGCGTAAGGATATCCTACATCAGGTGGTGAACTGGCAGCTTGCTCGCAGGCGCGAGGGTACGCATCAAACCAAAGGTAGAAGTGATGTTCAGGGTTCAACTCGTAAGATATACCGACAAAAAGGAACCGGTCGTGCGCGCCACGGCGGTATTCGTGCCCCACAATTTAGAGGTGGAGGTATTGTATTTGGTCCTCATGTGCGCGACCACAGCTATAAGCTGAATAAAAAACTCAGAGCTCTAGCTCTACGTATTGCGCTTTCAGTTAAGATGCAACGCAATGAGCTAACGATCGTTGGGGAGTTGGAAATGCAAAACGCTAAGACTAGTGTGATGCAGACAAAGCTAAAAGGATTCGCAGCGAAATCAATACTGATAGTTGATGATGTTCTGCCAAATGATGTAAAGCTTGCTACTCGTAATTTAATTGGTGTTGATGTATTACCAGTATGTGGACTGAATGTCTATGACATCCTGCGCCACGAACAATTGATTCTTTCTGCGAAAGCAGTAAAAGCTATTGAAGAGAGGCTAAAATGAACGAACGCATGGAAAAACTATATCAGGTGATAATCGCACCAGCGCAAACGGAAAAAGCGTTGCGGTTATCCGAAACGCAGCAGAAGCGGGTTTTTAAAGTTGCAAAATGTGCAACTAAATCCCAGATTAAAGCTGCCTTGGAGAAAATTTTCGAAGTGAAGGTAAGCTCTGTAAACATAATTAACGTTCCAGAAAAGAAAAAGATATTCAGAGGACGTCAAGGTGTTCGCAACAGCTATAAAAAGGCAGTGGTGACCTTTAATGGTATCGTAGATTTTGACTCAGTATTCGGGGGATAAGCAATGGCACTAAAACGATTTAATCCAATTACGCCGGGCTTGCGCGGCAGAGTTATAGTAGACCGCTCTGAGCTTTGGAAAGGCGCTCCTGAGCGCACGCTTATCGCGGGCCAGGCTAAAACAGGTGGCCGTAATAATCTAGGTCGTACCACTTCTTTCCGCACGGGGGGTGGACATAAGCAGAAATACAGAATGGTGGATTTCTTGCGTCGTCATGATGGAGTGGAAGCTGTGGTACAGCGTATTGAATACGATCCAAACCGCACCGCTTTTATTGCGCTAGTAAAATATAATGATGGAAAGCTCTCATATGTATTGGCGCCACAAAAAATAGCTATGGGTGATGTGATCATCTCAGGAGAAAACGTAGACATTAAGGTTGGCAATACTTTGCCAATGCGTAATGTGCCAGTAGGTACTCTGCTGCATAACATAGAACTGAGGCCTGGTAAAGGTGGGCAGCTGGCAAAAGCTGCTGGTAGTTATGTGCAGTTAGTAGGAAAAGATGGCGATCAGGTATTGATTCGCTTGCGTTCTGGTGAAGTACGCTTTATAAATGCTGACTGTCGTGGAACAGTAGGAGTTGTTTCAAATCTTGACCATCAAAACGTCAAATTGGGCAAAGCCGGAGCAAGTCGTCATCGTGGCGTGAGGCCAGTGGTGCGTGGTGTTGCCATGAACCCGGTTGATCACCCTCATGGTGGTGGTGAAGGTAAAACCTCAGGTGGTCGTCATCCAGTGACCCCTTGGGGCAAGCCAACCAAAGGTAAACGTACGCGTAACAATAAGTCTACTGACAAATATATTGTAAAACGTCGTTATAAATAAACTTAAAAGGAGTATGTAATGTCAAGATCTGCATGGAAAGGACCGTTTGTTGATGGGAAGTTGATTAAAGCTGTGATGCAAGTTAGGCAATCTGGGCGTACTCACCAGATAATCAAAACTTGGTCACGTCGCTCAACAATTTTACCTGAATTCGTGGGGTTGACTTTCGGAGTTTATAATGGTAAAAAGCACGTCCCAGTGCAAGTGAGCGATGAGCATATTGGCCATAAGTTGGGCGAGTTTTCGCCAACTCGGATGTTCACTGGTCATGGTGCTAACAGAAAAGCGAGTAGAGGAGGATAGTTTAGTGAGTTTAGTTGCGAGAAGAGAGCATTTAGATCCAACTGCCACAGCGTATGCGCGGGCTAACGCTATTAAAGCGAGTCCGCGCAAGCTGGGGATAGTGGCTAACGCTGTTAAAGGTATGAGAGTTGAACAAGCACTGCTACAGCTGCAATTTTGCAAGCGTAAAGTTGCTAAAGACATCAGGACTGTTTTAACAGCGGCAATGGCAAATGCTGAGAACAATAAAATGCTGAACATAGATAAACTGTTTATTTCTGAGATATTAGTTGGTAAGGCATTTGTGTTAAAGCGTGGAATGGCATGCTCTAAGGGTAGATCGCACCCAATTAAGAAGCCATACAGTAAGTTAACTATTTTTGTTACGGAGATGAAGTAGTATGGGACAAAAAGTTAATCCAATTGGTTTGAGATTAGGAATTATAAATACCTGGAGTTCATCTTGGTATGCTAATCGAGGGTATGCTGACAAGTTACAACAAGACCTAAAAGTACGTAAATATGTAGTAAAAACCTTAAAACACGCAGGTTTAAGTGAATTGCTAATTGAAAGAACCGGAAACAAATTAAAGCTGACAATTAAGGCGGCGCGTCCAGGTGTGATTATCAGTAAGAAAGGTGAAGGCATCGAGAAGGTGAAAAAAGAAGTAGAGGCGATGACTGGAACTGAGGTGAGTATTAACATCATCGAAGAGAAGAAGCCGGAGCTAAGCGCAGTGCTTGTAGCTGATGGTATAGCACAGCAATTAGAACGTAGAGTGGCATTTCGTAAGGCAATGAAACGCGCCATTCAGTCAAGTATGCGTATGGGTGCTCAGGGCATAAAAGTTAGTGTTTCTGGTCGTCTTGGCGGCGCAGAAATAGCGCGTACGGAATGGTATCGTGAAGGGCGTGTTCCTCTACATACGCTTCGTGCTGATGTGCAATATGCTACAGCCGAAGCAATGACCACATATGGAGTAATCGGTGTGAAGGTCTGGATATATAAAGGCCATAAAGTTGTAGTTGAGGAGTAAGATATGTTGTTTCCAGCGAATAGAAAATTTAGAAAAGAGCGTAAAGGCAGGATAAAAGGAGAAGCTAAAGGCGGCTCTCAGCTTGCTTTTGGCATGTATGGTTTGAAGGCGCTTGAGCCGGGCAGGATTACCTCTCGACAAATAGAGGCGGCACGTCGTGCTATAACCAGGCATTTGAGAAGAGCGGGTAAGCTGTGGATTAAAATATTTCCAGATTGTCCCGTAACAGCGAAGCCTGCTGAGGTAAGGCGTGGTAGCGGTAAGGGTGATATTTCTTACTGGGCAGCGAAAGTTCAGCCAGGTCGTATTATGTTTGAGTTGGATTTCGTAGGCGAAGAATTAGCACGCGAAGCGTTTGAAAGAGCGGCTGCTAAGCTTCCAGTGGGTACTAAGTTTGTGAAACGTTTAGGTGAAGGTTAGGATTATGAAAACAGTAAAAGCAAAAGAATTGTGGAGCAAGAGCGTAGAGCAGCTACAGTCTATGATCATGGAGCATAGACGCAACTTGCTGGGTCTGAGGTTTAAAAAAGCTGCTGGTGCAGTGCAGGATACCTCGGTCTTCCGTAAATCTAAAAAAGAAATAGCACGTATTAAAACTATCGTGCAGCAAAAACAAACGGTTAATAATTAGTGAGTGAGTAAAATGGCGGTACGTGTATTAAAAGGAATAGTGGTTAGTAACAAGGCTGATAAAACAATATCAGTAGCAGTTGAAAGTATGGTGCGCCATCCAAAGTATCATAAATCAATGCGTCGTACTACTAAATATCATGCTCACGATGAGCAGAATAAATATCAAAAGGGCGATGAAGTAACCATTATGGAATGCCGCCCAATTTCCAAGACCAAGTCCTGGAAAGTGGTAGAGGCGTAATAGGAGAACAGACATGGTACAAATGAGAACAAATTTAGAAGTCGCGGATAACTCTGGAGCCAAGCGCGTGCAGTGCATAAAGGTTCTTGGTGGCACGCACCGTAAGGAAGCAGGGGTTGGCGACATGATAGTTGTTTCCGTTAAGGAAGCTATACCAAACGGTAAGGTAAAAAAAGGGGAGGTATATAGAGCTGTAGTGGTACGTACTGCGCAAGGCTATTCAAGGAAGGATGGCACTGTTGTGAAGTTCGACCGCAACGCTGCAGTACTTATCAATAAACAAGGTGAGATTATTGCAACCAGGATTTTTGGCCCAGCACCTCGTGAACTACGGGATAGAGGCTTCATGAAAATTATATCATTAGCACCGGAGGTATTATAAATGACAGCAAGTACTGGTAAAATGAGAGTACGTAAGGGTGATACAGTAATGGTTATCTCCGGCAAGGATAAAGGCAAAAAAGGCGTTGTTATCGCTGCTTTTCCAGCCGAGATGAAGGTAATAGTTGCAGGTGCTAACGTTGCGACTATTCACCGTAAACCTTCAAGGGATTTACCAGAAGGCGGCAAAGTAAAACGTGAAATGCCGTTGCATATTTCTAAGGTGGCGCACGTTGACCCTAAACTTGATGCTCCTACGAAAGTCGGCTATAAGTTTTTGGCTGATGGCAGAAAAGTGCGCTTTTCACGGCGTTCAGGTGAATTGATAGATTAATAAGTGCGAACAGGAGAAAACGAAGATGGCTTATAAGAGTAGATTACGAAGCATGTATGAAAAGGAAGGTAAAGAGGCCCTACAAAAGCGCTTTGCCTATAAAAGTGCGATGCAAATACCACGCCTAAGCAAAATTATAGTGAGCATTGGCATGAAAGACGCTATTACAGATTCTAAGGTAATAGAGCAGGTGCGTAATGAGCTATACTTAATCACTGGGCAGAAGCCAGTAGTAACTAAGGCCAAAAAATCTATCGCTTCTTTTAAGTTGCGTGAAGGGATGCCAATTGGATGTATGGTGACTCTACGTCGCGACATGATGTATGATTTTGTTGACCGCTTAATTAATATTGCGCTACCGCGTAGTAAAGACTTCTGGGGCTTGAACCCAAAACAATTCGACGGGCGTGGTAATTTCGCCATGGGCTTAAAAGAGCAGCTGATTTTTCCAGAGATCAACTACGATAGAGTCGACAAAATACGTGGGATGAGCATTGCAATTGTTACGACAGCGCAGACTGATGAAGAAGGTCGCGAACTGCTCAAAATATTCAATTTCCCATTTACAATAACTCAAGGGAGTATATAGGATGGCTAAAACAAGCATGATAGAAAAAAACCTACGTCGTCGCAGATACATTGCATCTGATGCGCCCAAGCGTCAAGAGCTGAAAGATATAGTCAGCAATAAAACCTTGCCGTTACCTGAGCGTTTTGCTGCTACATTAAAATTGGCAAAAATGCGGCGTAATGGTTCTCCTACACGAGCTCGTAATATTTGCGAGCTTACCGGTCGTGCACGCGGGTACTATCGTAAGTTCCGTTTATCACGGATTTGTGTTCGTCAGCTGGCAAACCAAGGGTTGCTGCCTGGTGTAGTAAAAGCTAGTTGGTAATTTAAAAGAGGCAAAATATGAGTATGAATTTTTTGGTAGCTGACGTTTTAACCAGAATACGTAACGCGAAGCATGTTGGACACACAGAGACTGATGTTCCTAGTTCAAATTTCGTCAAGAATGTGCTGGCTGTATTGGAGCGAGAGGGCTATATAGGTGGAGTCGAAGAGTATGAAGTGCGTCCTGGGATAAAGAATTTGAAAGTGAAGCTAAAGTATTTCCAAGGTAAGCCAGTGATTAACGAGCTTATCATGGTTTCAAAACCTGGCTGCCGCCGTTATTCAAACATCAAGAGCTTGCCAAAAGTACGTGGTGGCTTGGGCATAAGCATCCTTTCTACTTCACTTGGAGTTCTTTCTGATGGTGAGGCAAGACGTAAAAAGGTTGGCGGTGAAGTGATTTGTAATGTGTTTTAATGAGGAAAAGCAATGTCTAGAATTGGTAAATTACCTGTAGAGGTGAGCGCTGGCGTGAAGGTGCAGCTTGATGGTCGCGTACTTTCGGTAAGCGGGCCGAAGGGCACTTTGACTCGCGAGTTTGTACCAGAGGTGCAACTGCTTGTGGAAGGCAATACCGTTGTGGTAAAGCCAAGCAATTCTGGCAAGCGTGCTAAAGCAATGTGGGGTTTAAGCCGGACTTTGGTGGTAAATATGATCACCGGAGTATCTAAAGGTTATTCTAAAACTTTAGAAATCAATGGTGTAGGTTATAAAGCATCTTTGATAGACAATACCTTATTGCAATTATTTCTTGGCTATAGCCATAACATCATATATGCTCTGCCGGACGGTGTAACTGCAGAATTGCCAAAGGCAACTACAATTACCCTATCTGGTCCAGATAAAGAATTAGTTGGCCTAGTGGCTGCAGAAATTCGTCAGATGCGCAAGCCTGAGCCTTATAAAGGTAAAGGGGTGCGTTATAGCGATGAGTATGTTCGCCGCAAAGAAGGCAAGAAAAAATAGTTGATATAAGAGGAAAGCATGACTAGTACATTGAATCTATTTCAAAGAAGAAAACAGCGGGTGCGTTCTAAGCTTAGAAGCATCAGCGGAGGAAAACCGAGGTTATCTGTGTTCCGTTCCAACCAACACGTATATGCTCAGGTAATAGACGATTTGAATGGGGTGACTGTAGCATCAGCTTCTACTCTTGATGAAGAGGTGCAAAAAGCGCTGGGCAAATCATCTAAATCTGGGATAAAGGCAGCAAAGGTTGTGGGCGAACATGTAGCAAAACGAGCGATAGCTGGCAAAGTAGGAGAAGTAGTGTTCGATCGCGGTGGCTATTTATATCACGGTAGAGTAAAGGCTTTGGCGGATGCAGCACGTGAAGCAGGATTGAAATTTTAATTGATTAGGAGTTTTTAATGGCAAGACCAGAAGGTGGAGATTTGATTGAAAGAGTGGTGTTCGTAGGGAAATCCACCAAAGTAGTAAAAGGCGGACGCCGTTTTACTTTTGGCGCTATTGTAGTAGTTGGCGACCAAAATGGTAAAGTAGGTGTTGGCCTTGGTAAAGCTGCCGAGGTGATAGAGGCACGTGAGAAAGCGTCAAAAGAAGCGCGCAAATCTATGGTGCGTATTCCGCTGCGTGATGGCAGAACTCTGCACCACGATTCAAAAGCTCGTTTTTGCTCCGCAGGAGTAATAATGCGTGCAGCGCCAGCTGGGACTGGTATCATTGCTGGTGGTGTGGTTCGTATCGTATGTGAACTATTAGGAGTCAAGGATGTAGTGGCTAAATCAATTGGCACTACCAATCCACACAATACTATAAAAGCTGTAATGCTTGCACTACAAGGTACACATTCGCCACGTTATATTGCTGAAAAACGTAATAAGAAAGTTGGTGAAGTATTAGGTAAAGGTGAACAGCATCAAGCAGCTACAGATATTGCAGCTGGCGAAGTTGCGTAAAAACTGAGTTGAGGTTATATGGAAAAAGCAAAGAAAAAAGTGACAGCAAAGTCGGCAAAGTCAGCTGAAAAAGCGGCTCCAACGCAGCAGATCAAGATGGAAAAAGCAGTTGATAAGCCAGAGACAAAAAAAGTGTCGAAGCCGGTTGAGAAGCATGCTTCAGAAAAAGAGGCTAAGTCAGTTGTGAAGCCAGCGCTAGCGAAGAAAGTTAAGAAAGATGGTCAATACATTAAGCTTAAGCAAGTTGCTAGTGGTGCTGGGCGCTTGGCCATACAAAATGCAACACTAAAAGGTTTAGGGCTTGGCAAAATTGGCCGGGTTGTAGAGCTAGAAGATACTGATGCAGTTCGTGGGATGGTTCGTCGAGTTGCTCATTTAATACAAGTTGTAGAATAAGATAGGAGACATGTGATGTTGAATCAATTAATGCATAACCAAGGCGCTAAGCGCAAATCAAAGCGTTTAGGTCGTGGAATTGGCTCTGGTAAGGGCAAAACATGTGGGCGTGGCGGTAAGGGGCAAACGGCGCGTAGTGGTGTTGCAATTCGTGGCTTTGAAGGCGGCCAGATGCCTCTTTACATACGCTTGCCTATTCGTGGTTTTAATTCTTTAAACCGCAAAGAATATACCGTGATTGGTTTAAACCGCTTGGCGTACTTCATTGAAGAGAAGAAATTGGACGCTGGCAAATTAACTCTAGAAGCTCTGCGTGCAGCAGGATTGCTAAAAGGTAAGAATACTAAAATAAAATTAGTAGCTGGTAGTAAGTTTAAACATAAAATCAGCATCCAAGCACATGCTGCTTCTGCTAGTGCAGTAGAGGCGGTGAAGGCTGCTGGTGGTTCTGTGGAGATAATCCAGTAACTATATGTCATCCTTTGCAGGTAAAATAGCTGCTAACTTGGAATCCGGTTTGATGGCCAGATCAGCTGAGCTTAGGCAGCGTATTTGGTTTACAATTCTGGTGCTGATAGTCTATCGCATAGGCTCTTATATACCTTTACCTGGTATAGATGTGAACGCTTTATCTGGCTTCGCTGACCAGCAAGCTGGTGGAGTTTTAGGCATGCTCAATATGTTTACTGGCGGTGCGTTAGCACGCATGTCCATATTCGCACTCAATATTATGCCCTATATAACTGCGTCAATTGTTATGCAGATAATGGGTATGGTTTCCGAGGATCTCGCGAATTTAAAAAAAGAAGGTGAGGCAGGGCGGCGCAAAATAACTCAGTATACAAGATACCTAACGGTGATCTTAGCCTTGGTACAGGGCTATGGTATAGGAGTGGGAATAGAGGCTGCCATGAGCGGCAATACCCCCGTGGTATATAGCCCAGGTTTTTTCTTTAGATTAACTGCTATGTTTAGCCTAATGGGTGGCACAGTGTTTGTAATGTGGTTAGGTGAGCAGATTAGCGCGCGTGGTATAGGTAACGGTAGTTCGCTGATCATTTTTACTGGTATAGTGTCTGGTTTGCCGATGGCTTTGGCGGCATTTTTTGAAATGGGACGGAGTGGAGTCATATCCGTAACCGTTATTATGGCAGTGTTGGCAATGGCTGTAGCCCTGGTATACGCTATTGTTTTCGTTGAAAAAGGCCAGAGACGTATAGTAGTGCAATACCCTAAAAGACAGATTGGTAATAAAATGTATGGCGGTGAATCCACGCACATGCCACTAAAAATCAATACTTCTGGCGTGATCCCTCCAATTTTTGCTAGTGCTATATTGCTATTCCCAGCGACAATAGCTGGATTCAGTGGTAAGAGCGGAAGCAGTTGGTGGCATGAGTTAATCGCTACATATTTAGCGCATGGCAAGCCTGCTTACATAGTGCTATATGTTCTACTCATCATTGGATTTAGTTTTTTCTATACTTCGGTGGTATTTAATCCTGAGGAGACAGCAGAGAACTTACGCAAAAATGGTGGTGTGGTGGTGGGGCGCCGGCCAGGCAAACCAACTGCTGAGTACTTTGATGAAGTGCTGACAAAATTAACAGTGATTGGTTCTCTTTATGTTGCCGCTATTTGTATAATTCCTGAAATACTTATCTCAAGATATGCGGTTCCGTTTTATCTAGGTGGTACAAGTTTACTAATTATGGTAAACGTAGTAATAGATTTGTTCACTCAGGTGCAAGCTCAACTTTTGAGTGCGCGCTATGAGGGCCTATTGAAAAAGGCAAAATTTGGAGGGCGTTTGTGAACTGTTTTATCTTGCTTGGTCCTCCTGGTGCGGGTAAAGGGACTCAGGCTCAGTTGCTATCGCATCAGTTTTCTATTCCAAGGCTTTCAACCGGAGATATGTTGAGGGCTGCAATCTCAGCTAAGACTGCAGTAGGCCAAAGAGTAGAGTCCATAATGGCTGTGGGCAGATTAGTCCCGGATGAAGTAGTTATGCAATTGATTGAAGAGCGGACCACAGCGCAAGACTGCAAACAAGGTTTCGTACTAGATGGCTTCCCTAGAACTATAGCACAAGCTGCAGGACTGAATGAAATGTTACAAAATCGTGGTATAGATTTAAATCACGACTTAGTAATAATTAACCTAGAAGTAGTAACAGATAAGCTAGTGGAACGAATTAGTGGTAGGTTTGCCTGCAAGAATTGCGGACAAAGCTACCATAAGAAATTTCTAGCACCGCGTCAGCTCGGTATATGTGATCGTTGTGGCAGTACGGAATTTATCCACAGACAAGACGACACAGAAGAAGTGGTTAGAGCGCGTTTGCTCGAATATGAAAAGCAGACTATGCCTTTATTAAATTACTATGGTGAAAAAATTTGGCATATAGACGGCATGCAGTCTGTTGAGGATGTGTCTGGCGATATCGCTAAGTTGTGTGATGCTAGACAAAAAGAGCGGAAATAAAGTGAGGTAAGATATGATATACGGCTTGACTTATACGTTGGAATCAGTATCATGCCAGCACTTAGTTTTATTTTTATATTGTAACTAAAGAGGTTGAAGTGGCACGTATCGCAGGTGTAAACATTCCAAGTAATAAAAAGGTATGGGTTGGCTTAACCTATATTTTTGGTATCGGTAGAAAGAGTGCAATTGATATTTGCACAAAGACAAATGTTGATAAGGAGCGGCGAGTTTCGCAGCTGACTGATGATGAAGTCTTGAAAATTCGTGAAGCAATTGATGCTGGGTACCCGGTTGAGGGTGATCTTCGTCGAGAGATTGGTATGAATATCAAAGCTTTGAAAGATATGAAGTGTTACCGTGGGTTACGGCATATACGCAATCTACCGGCGCGTGGTCAACGTACCCACACTAATGCTCGTACCAAGAAAGGTAGAGCTGTAGCAATTGCTGGTAAGAAGAAAGCAACCAAGAAATAATTAAAGGGGTAGTGATGAAAAAGAAAATTGCCAAAAGAAAAAAGAACGTGGTCATGGGGATAGTCCATATCCTTGCTACCTTTAATAATACGTTGGTTACAGTGACTGATATCCAAGGAGACGTGATCTCTTGGGCATCTGCTGGTGGTGAGGGCTTTAAGGGTTCGCGCAAATCCACCCCTTATGCAGCGCAGTTAGCTGCAGAAAAGGCAGCACAAAAGGCGATGCAGTATGGGGTTAAGACTGTCTCTGTATCCTTGAAAGGTCCAGGCTCTGGTAGAGAATCTGCGGTTCGGGCTATTTCAAGCGTTGGGATTAACATCACAGCGATCAAAGATGAGACACCGGTACCACACAACGGTTGTCGTCCTCCGAAGCGGAGAAGAGTATAATTTAACTGCAAGTAATAGGATTAGAGATGGCGGAATTGAAGCATAGTATTATCAAACCTACTGACTATAAGATCGAGGAGACTGATGGCAACACCATGGTGTTTGAGGTAAAGCCTCTTGAACCAGGCTTTGGCGTAACCTTGGGTAATGCTCTAAGGCGTACCCTATTATCTTCTTTGCGCGGTGCTGCGGTTACTGCAGTGCGTATTGAAGGGGTTGACCATGAGTTTGCTACTGTACCAGGGGTACTAGAAGACGTACCTGAGATGATTCTCAATATCAAAAAGTTAGTGGTGCGCTATGCCGGTCATGATGATCGTAAAAGGCTAAAACTTACTGCAGTTGGACCTGGCCCAGTTACTGCAGATATGATAACTGCTCCTGATGATATCGAGATTGTAAATAAAGGCCTCGTTATCTGCAATCTTGGCAAAAAAGCAAAACTGGAGATCGAGTTTTATATCGGTGTGGGCCATGGCTATGTTAGTGCAGAGGAAAACCGCTTCCAGGATATGCCAATTGGCGTTGTGGCAATCGATTCTATTTTCTCTCCAGTGCAGAGGGTTACTTACAAAGTAGAGAAAAGCCGTGTGGGTTCGCATACCGAATATGATAGGATGTTGCTATCTGTTGAAACTAACGGTGCGGTTACCCCTGATCAAGCTTTATGCTATGCAGCGCGTATCCTACAAGATCAGCTACAAATATTTGTTACTACTACTGATGTACAAGAAGAAGTGCGTATCGAAGATCGTGGTCTGCCGTTCGATCCAAAACTGCTGATTAAGATAGAAAGCTTGGAGATGTCTGTGCGGCCTCGCAATTGTCTTGGTGCGCTGAATATCTGCTATGTCGGCGATTTAGTGACAAAAACTGAAAATGAGATGATGCAGACACCAAACTTTGGGCGTAAGTCTTTGAACGAGATCAAAGCTGTGCTTGAAAGTATGGGGCTGCGCTTGGGTATGGAAGTTGAAGGATGGCCGCCAGAAAATGTGGAAGAGCTATCGCAGCAATATGAGGAACAACTGAACTAACGTTTTAAGAGAAAAGAGAGGAGATTATGAATCATTGCAAAAAGGGAAGAAAATTCGGTCGGTATAGCGCGCATCGCCTATCTATGATGCGCAACCTTGCTACTTCTCTAGTCGCTCATGAGAAGATCATTACAACGGTGCCAAAGGCAAAAGATCTTCGCTCTGTAGTGGAGAAAATGATCACTATAGCTAAAGGTGGCACCTTGCATGATAGGCGTCGGTTGATATCCATGCTTGGCGATAAGCCTGAAGTGGTTAAACTCATGGATGTGCTGGCAGCTCGTTATCAAGCCCGTAATGGTGGATATACAAGAGTCATCAAAGCTGGCTTTCGCCAAGGCGATTGCGCTCCAATCGCTATGATTGAGCTAGTTGACAGACCTGCGGCTTAAAACAATTCTATCTAGCTCTGTCCGCTGCTTTACCTGCTGCTAGACCAAGTAAAGTAAATAAGGCTATGGCAGATATTGCCAATATAGCATCTTGTGCCGCAATATCCTTCATCATCCAGGCAGAGGTGGAGATGGCTGTGGTGCCTGTTAATTCTAGAGTTGCTACTACTGCTGTAGTAATTATAACAGCAGTAGAAGTTGTGAGTAAACCAACTGCAACGGGTGAAAGAGGACGCCCTACTGTTTTTGTATCTTGAGGTGCTATCTCTATATCGGTAGCTTCATGTTGATGATGTTTTGCCACTTGCGCTAAGTATGCTTCTAGCACAGGTATATCTTGATCTTTGACGCATAAAATTGCTTTATAATTGTGTTGTGTACATTCCACAACGTTACTGCTCACTTGTAGTGGTAAGTTTATTGTCTTAAGTTCCTGGCCCACTACAGCTTCAAATAGTGGTCTAGTGAGAATTATCGCTACTCCTTTTTCGTTATTAAGATTTACGGCTCTTCTTACTTTGCAGCCCGGAAAAGCTGTTTGTAAGCGGTCTTCATATTCTTGTATAGTTTTGCTATGGCCTAAAAACAGCCTTTCTTGTTTTATACTTGCGTCTACTGAGATAGCGGCACGAGGTGTTTCTATTACTCGTCTTTGAAATTCGTTCATTTGAGAAGTGTTGATCGGCTCTGCTTCTAAAATCTCTCCAGTTTCAGGGTTCAGTTGCTGCACTTTTGCTTGATGTACTATGCCATCAACTCCGGCATAAAAAGCACCGTCTATTGACCAACCGTTTTGTGCTTTTAATCCTTTAGTTTGAGCTTCAAGGGTATTAGAAGCTGGCATAGGGTACCGAGGGGGAATATTTTTCGTGTGCAGCTGACGAGTTTCAGTGTTAATAGCAAAGGTATCTGGGGCTACGCTTGTCACAATATTGCGTTTTTTATCATCAATTGCGGCAATGGTGCCATTAAAATCGCCAACTATAATTGCAACATCAGACTTGTGCTTTTCATCTACCTTACAAGCCTCTTCAATATTTTTCTCATGAACAGTGATATCCTCACCAAAAATATGATGAGTATTGGTTAATTTAATTGTTTTGCCGCTAATAGTAGAAAAAATTACTTGATTTCCTGAATATTCTGAAGTTAATGTATTGAAATGATGATATTTTGTTTCTTGGATTCTGCTGGTTTTATATAAGATTATGCCCTTATACCCTATTTCTGGATCATTGCTTTTTGCTAGCTTATAACCAGGTAATGTCGCTTCTAGTATTGCACAAAGTTTAGCATCATCGGGATCCGATGTTGTATGAAGTATTTCTTGCAAAGCTATAATATCCGGACTTTGTCGCTCGACGATTTTTTTAATAGATTCAGCAATGCTTTTTAGCCTATCTGTAGTTTGCTGCGTTGTTTCTCCGTAAGCATATGAACCGACAACAGTGCTAGAGCCAGCAATTGGGGTACGGTTACCGCTATATGCGAATCCACTGGCATGATCGAGTTCTAACACGTTTCCTGATAAAATCTTAAGTGGCTCTTCGCCCTCTATAGGAACCGTCGCTAAAATGAAAATATGGTCTGAACGCAGCTTACTGTGATCAGCATGAGCTTCATCTACGCTAGGCAAAAACTGGTGATATGCCTGCATTGGGGGTGTATTTTGTCCTGCTAACTTCATTATTTGCTCATTTTTGCATGTTATATTAATAGTGTAGCTAATATATTAAATCTTATCAACTAGCAGCATTATCGATTGCTAATGCCGCCACTGTGGCGCGTTCTTGCACGCAATTTTGCTTCAACCTAATGTGCAGGCTGGCGAAATCTACGCTGGCGCCGTCTTGATCTTGGTTATAGCAACTGTAAACATATGATTCACGGCCAGTCTGTGGGTCTACATGCCGTTGTAGGCACTGTGCGCATATCTCCTTCATCATACATTGCATCGGTGAGTTGATCGAAGCGATCACACGGGTGTCTTTCGGGAATACTTGAGATAAGCTGCCATACCTAGCATGAACAAAGGCTTGCATCATAAGGTCTGAGCCAATGGTGATGATATGCTCTATCTCCTCTAGCCTTATTTTGCTTCTCCCCAAGCGGCCGTCACCATAGGCAGTGATTGCCTCAATAATGTTGCCATGCCAGGAATAGTCGCTATCCCTGCGCACAGATGGCTTTGCGTCATCAGCACACCACACGACTATATCAGCCGCTGCTTCTATCTCATCCAGCTTATACATACTACCTACATTCCGATATCCAGCAAAATATAGCACTTGACAGCCTCGTTCACGCAAGGCTTTGCCTATTGAAAAAAGCACGGCATTGCCCAACCCGCCTCCTACCAGCATCACCGTCTGTCGTTCCGGCAAATGAGTTGGAGTGCCTGTAGGGCCCATAAGCACTACTTGTTCGCCCTCTCTTAATGTTGCGCATATATCAGAAGACCCACCCATCATCAGAACAATGAGCGAAACTAAGCCACGCTCCTTGTCAACGGCAGCGCCGGTAAGCGCTAACCCTTCCATTGCAAGCACCAAGCCGTTCTTTCTTAGCGCATTAGTCTCATAGTTTTGCAAACGAAAGAACTGCCCAGGTTGGAAAGCTTCTGCCATAAACGGCGCTTTAATTAGCACTTCAACGATTTTGGGTGCTAGCATCTCTACTTTCTCAACGACAGCAAGTAAGCCACTATCCAAGATTGTAAACAAAGCATCATGTGTCAAATGGCTAGCTGGCTGCTGTTGATCAAGACTAGCGCATACTACCGGATATCCTTGTTTGGCGCTAGCCATAGCTTTTACCACATTGCCAGCATATGATGGATGTAGATCACCGAAAAAGCTGACTTTACGCCCATCGGCATGTGCAGTAGTAAGTACGTATGGAGTATGAGGCTTGGCATTGCGCTCAGGTTCTTGCTTTTGTAAATGCTCATCTAACGCGGCAAAATAGCCATTTATAGTGGTATTGAAGTGCTGAGATGACTCTCTGGCCAGCACAGTGTTAGGCTTGGTGCCGGTGGCAATCAATATCGTTCGTGCAGGCAAACTAGCAATACTGCCGTCCACGTGAGTATATTGCAGCGCAGTGCAGTGGTTGGAGGAATCTACTGTGATGCTGTGGGGTGGAGCATGTTCAACAAACTCAATGCCCTCGTTTAAAGCTTTGTCTAATTCCTCATGGTTCATGCGGTAGCTTGGCGCATCTTCAAGGCTTTTTCGATATGCTACCTTCACACCCCCCCATTGTTTAATCAATTCAATACGCTCAGCAGCGTTGCTGATTTTGCGTAAAGATTTAGCATGCGTGATAAATTCTTGACCCACGGCTACTTCTGTATCATTTAAGCCAGCAAAAATTTCTTCACCATACTGCTCGTACCGCTGTAAATATTTTTCCACCTGCGTTTGGTAATAGGCTAGACTTTCAGTAGCTGCATCAACCGCTGTTAAGCCACCGCCTATGACTACCACAGGTAATTGCATTTGTAAGTTTGCGATACTGTCAGCGCGCGCAGCACCAGTGAGTTGGAGCGACATTAGGAAATCTGAAGCGGTGCGTACTCCGTCAGCTAGTATATTCGGTATCTCTGGTAGGTTAGGGCGGCCCGCACCTAGAGCTAAGCAGATGTGGTCGAACCCCAACTCCCAGGCCTTGTCGTAACTGATATTGCTGCCAAAGCGCACGCCACCATACATACGAAAATTAGCTCTACGTTCTAGCAATAGCCTGATGATAGTAAGGTAATTTTTTTGCCAGCGCACGGTTATACCGTATTCGGCCACTCCGCCAAAGCCGTAAGCTTTACGTTCAGCGAGATCTTGGAAGATACTCTGCACATCTTTTATGGGTTCAAACATCTGGCGCTTACCGTCTAGGGTAATGCCGGAAATTGAAGCTGGCAGAGGCTCGATCTTCAACCCATCGACGGCAACTACAATATGCCCAGACTGTAGTAGATAATGCGCTAGGGTAAAGCCCGCCGGGCCCAGCCCTGCCACCAATACTTTATACTCCGTCTGGTTTTTAGGTAATGGCATGCAGAAGTTCAATGGATTCCAGCGAGTTAGCAGGCTGTATATTTCAAAACCCCAGGGCAGTGCTAATACATCAGATAGCGTCCTGCTTTCAATCATTGGTATATCGACAGGGTCCTGCTTCTGGTATATACAGGATTTCATACAATCATTGCAGATGCGGTGCCCGGTGGCCGCAGCAAGTGGATTGTCAATTGTTACTACCGCCAATGCACCTATTGCCCAGCCCTGTGACTTTAGGCTATTCATCTCTGAGATTTTTTCTTCAAGAGGGCAGCCTGTAAGGGTAGCATTTAGGGCGTTTTTACTATACTGTCCGCTTTCTTTATCCTTAATCCCATGTGCGCAAGAATCCTTACCTTGATTATGGCAGAAGATGCAATAATGCGCATTATCTAGCGCCTGACGCAGTGATATGCCTGGGTCAGTATGAGAAAAGCCAGTTCTTGGGTGTTGTACCGCTGTAGATGTGCAATTTTGATGCGTTCCTTCAGTCTTACGCCTCAAGTTTATTAGCTTAGTATAATCCAGCTTTTTTGGGACTTTAAATAGCACTCCATTATAATGTTTCTGTTTTCCTGCTGTAGTATAAAGCGCCCAAGCCGCATATATTTTGGCGCCCTCTATCAATGCTGCAGTACCTGGATCAACAGTGCTGTTGCTTTGCCAACTCATTACAGCTGTAGCAAATGACAGCTCATCATCGAGGTCAATCCCAGCTTTTTCCAGAGTTTGCGAGGTTTCTGCTATCCTCTCTCCGAGTTCCTGGGCTTGTTCTACTGAAAAGCTGCGCGCGGCTTGACGTTGGACAAATAGGCGTTTGCAGGCAAATATTGGAGCTTCCTTGTGATGTGCAGCTTGTAATTGCGCTACTTCATGCTGGATGCCAAAAAGCGTAGCGATAAATTCTTCCACTATTGGAGCTAATTGTATGATTAACTCGGATTCAGCTTTGCCTTCAATATTACCGGGAGCGCTGCGTGCTAGCATCACAGCATTATATAGCTCCGGCTCATTCTGATGCAGAGTTTTAAGAAACTGTGTGTCGAGGCGAGCTAGCCCAGCGGGATTGTACAGGTCTTGGAATGCAGTATCATACTGTAGGCGGAGCATATTGTCATTTTGTATCTAACATATCTATCTTATACTGGAAACTAGCGTGGTTGTAAAGGTTGCTTGTAGGTACCCGCAGGGCAGGGTCCTTTCTTCCTTGTCAAATATCACATAAAAGTCTAGAATGTCGGCAACAATAAACAAAGTTGATTAAGGTAATGACCGTTTTAATTACAGGAGCTGCTGGCTTTATAGGTTTCCACACCAGTCTAGCCCTGATTGAGCAGGGTTTAGATGTAATTGGGATAGATAACTTCGACCCATATTATGATGTGAACCTCAAAAAAGCACGTTTTAAGCACATTCAGAGTTTGCCTGCAAAATCTAAAGTACAGCTATTTGATATGAGCATTATGGATGCAGAGTTACCAGAGCTTTGCCGTAATAATGAAGTGAAACAAGTTATACATATGGCAGCTTTGCCTGGGGTGCGTGGTTCGATTGCAAGGCCACTGGAATATCTCAAAATCAATATTGATGGGCATGGTTATATATTGGAGCTATGCCGTCATAATCCCCAAATAGAGCGCTTGATATATGCTAGTTCCAGTTCAGTATATGGGCATCAGCCTCAGGAAAAGATATTGCAGGAGGAGGATGTGAATAATAATCCAGCCTCGCTTTACGCAGCAAGTAAGCTATCCGATGAACTACTGACTACTGCGTATGCAAACTTATTTGATCTGCATGCTATAGGATTACGCTTTTTCACTGTTTATGGTCCATGGGGGCGGCCAGATATGGCTACATGGAAATTTATCGAATCGATAATGGCAGGCAAACCCATACGCCTTTTTAACAATGGTAATATGCGTCGGGATTTTACGTTCGTTGAGGATATAGTAAGCGGGATCGTAGGGGCTATGCAACAGCGAGGTAGCGGGCATACAGTGTATAACTTGGGCGGAGGTAATAGTATAAACTTAAGTGATTTTGTTGCTGTTATTGAGAAGGCGCTTGGCAAAAAGGCGATGTTGGAAAAGGTTGCTATGCAATCTGGTGATGTGATGTTTACTCATGCTGATATTAGTAAAGCGCGCCGTGACCTAGGCTTTGAAGCAAGGACGGATATAGTGCAAGGTATTGCTAAAACAGTAGCTTGGCATAAACAGCAGCAAGCGTTGCTCACCAATGTATAGATGGTTGATATGACACAATCTCAAATTACTACGGTTGTTAACATACTTGGTTCTACTGGCTCAATAGGGCGCAACACCCTGGAAGTTATTGCGGCAAATAAAGGAATATATAAAGTGCGCTACCTAACTGCGTATCAGAATGCCCAGCTGCTTGCTCAGCAAGCGCAGCAGTTTGACGCAGAAGCAGTTGCTATCATCGATGAGCGGCAGTATGAGCTTTGCCAAGCGTTGCTCTCTGGTACTGGAATTGCTGTGTATACAGGGCTTGAAGGCGCTTTGGAATTAGCTGCAAAAGGTGCTGATGTGACCGTATCGGCAATTGTTGGGGTTGCTGGTTTAGCGCCTACATTAGCTTCTATGCCTAACTCTAAGGTTGTTGCACTGGCTAATAAGGAAAGCGTGGTTTGTGGTGGACATTTGCTTCGTGCAGCGGAAAAAAAATATGGTACTATGGTATTGCCTATAGATTCTGAGCATTGCGCAATCCTGCAAGCTATGGCAGATGGCGCCCTGGAAGAGGTGGATGCGATTACTATTACTGCGTCTGGTGGGCCATGCCGTCAAATGAACCAAGAGCAAATGGCGGGAATCAGCCCGGAAATGGCGGTGAACCATCCTACATGGCGTATGGGGCCGAAGATTTCTGTGGATTGCGCTACTATGTTTAATAAGGGCTTGGAAGTTATTGAGGCATATCATTTCTTCCCGGTGCTGCCCGGTAAGGTCGAAGTGGTCGTGCATCCGCAGTCTGTAGTGCATGCTATGGTGACATATCGTAATGGCTCTTCTATGGCGCAGCTTAGTCTGCCGGATATGCGGGTACCAATTGCGCACATATTAGGAGTTGCGAGGAAGCAAAAGCTGGTCATACCCTACAAACGCTTAGATTTAGCGACTTGCGGCAGTTTAACCTTTGAGGCGCCTGATTTTAGCCGATTTCCGCTTTTAGCATTGGCGATGTCCGTGGCAAGCGCTGGACAGGCTGAGAAAGTAGTGATCAATGCAGCCAACGAGCAAGCTGTATCTATGTTCTTGAACGGCCGGATAGGGTTTTTAGAGATCCAGAGGCTAGTGCAAGCTGCTCTAGACTATGGCTTTCAGTCAGGTTGTGAGACGTTGGACAGTGTTTATGCTCTGCATGATGAGGTGCAGCACTACTGCAGCTCTATGGTTGTATGATGATGCAATGAAGTACGACTATTTCATTGCATCGATCAATGACTTCACAGATTCCACTGACCGATCGAATTGCTTCTTCTCTTCAGCTGTTAGATGGAGCTCTATTACGCGCTCCACGCCCTTACTGCCTATTATAACTGGTACGCCCACATATAAACCTTTGACGCCATACTGGCCGTTAAGGTAAGCCGCGCACGGCATAATACGTTTGCGGTCTAATAAATATGATTCTGCCATTTCCATTGCTGCAGTCGCTGGAGCATAGTAAGCCGATCCTTTCTGAAGCAGTTGCACGATTTCCGCGCCGCCGTCTCTAGTGCGCTGCACTATTTCGTCTAGTTTATCCTGGGTGGTCCAGCCCATCTTGATGAGATCAGGTAATGGAACTCCTCCTGCTGTAGTATAGCGGATTAGCGGCACCATTGTATCGCCGTGCCCGCCTAGTACACAAGCGTCGATGTCTTCAACAGAAACGCCTAGTTCTCTAGCTATGAAAAGCTTAAAACGTGCAGAGTCCAAAACTCCAGCCATGCCTACTACTCTTTCAGGAGGTAAACCGCTGCTTTTCTGCAATGCGTACACCATTGCATCTAATGGGTTGGTGACCACGATCACAAAAGCGTCTGGGCAGTATTTTTTAATGCCTTGGCCTACTGTGTCCATCACCTCTTTGTTGACTGCAAGCAAATCATCTCGGCTCATGCCGGGCTGTCGCGGTACGCCGGCGGTGATAATTACTACATCTGCACCTTTTATATCGGCGTAATCAGAGGTGCCGGTCATTGAGCTGTCATAGCCTTCTATGGTTGAGCTTTGTTCTATATCCAGTGCTTTGCCACGTGCGAAATCTCTAGTGCGGTCTAGTAAAACAACATCACCAAGATTTTTGGTGCCAGCTAAGTGTGCTAAAGTACCACCAATATTACCACCGCCTATTAAAGCGATTTTATGACGAGTTACGGTCTTAGCCATACAAATCCTCCATTTTTTGAAGTTAATTATATCTAGGTATTGACACCTATTTTGGTAAGATAAATTAACTATATAAGTTAATCGTAACATAAATGCATTATATTGCCAATACGGAAAACACAAAATACACGATTTTTTTAAAAAATGGGTGAGAGTGAGAATGGGGCAAATATCATGTAACTACTAAAAATTTTATATTCTATGATATATCCAAGGTTTCTCCAGGTTTATTCACTGGTATCTTATAGATCACCTTACTGAGGTTGCCAGCTTTCCCTATTTCTCCAATTGCTAGAAACTCTATAGCACACTGATAACCCTTATTACCGTAAGACATATCGGCGGAGATCGTTTGTAAACGCTGATCTGCCGGCTCTTTTAGGAACAATGGCATGGCGAAGTTAGTGACTAGCATCACTTGTTCCTGCTTAATGGCTTCTTTAGAATCGGCTATTTGACTTGCATTGCTTTTAATTTTGCCACGGTTCATAAGCAAATTGGTAGATCTCACAAGCTCGCTAAGTGTTTTATGTAATTCCTCTAAAGGCGCGGATTTAACTACTTCCCAGCTGATCTTTTGATTATTATCGCTATAGATTTTGTCTAAAGATACCGTAAACTGCTTGAGCTTCATGCGGTGCAATTCTTTTGTGAAATTACCCAATTCTACAGAACTTAAGCCAATGGTGAGTAGAGGAACGCTAGGATAGTGACGCACGTTCTTAAGGTCAGGTAAACGTTTAGCAACAATTTTGTTGAGTTCTCTGGCTTTATTAGTACAAGTTTCATCGACTAATAGAGCTACGCCATACTGTCTATAGGGTGATTTTTTAGGGTTTGACGCAGCTGCTTTGGTACTCTGTACGAATACAAGCAGTAAAATTGATAATACGCATACGGTTATTCTTATCATGATATCCTCACTGATTAATTGATATAAGGGGCAGCCAAGTGAGACATAACGAAAACATTTTCACTGCTCAACAATCCCTACTCGACACACCTGGCATGCTATAGTATGGCGATGGCGAAGATCAACAGATAATATATAAAGTATTTGTAAAGTAAAAAGGCGCTTGCATGCTAATGATACAAACGCCTAAATACAAGGCGTACAGAGATATGAGTAGTGTTTTTCGCCTCTAGTAACGGTTATACGCTAGAAAGATTAACAAATGATTAATATGCCCATCATAGCTCACAATGTGGATTTTGATGAGTCTAGTTGGCGTTATAAAGGTAAGTTATCGTGTTTACGCCATGGCCTTTCTATACGCTTGCTTTCTAATAAAGCGAGGCCGCGGCAAATCCTCCATCTGCTATTAGCTGGGCGAATTATGTCATCGATAAACCCACGAGAAGCTGCAATGACCGGGTTGGAGAACTGTTCCTGGTATTCAGCAATCTTTTTATTCAGTATATCTGGGTCTTTGGCGTGCTCTCGGTGCAGTACAGCAGCAGCACCTTTTGCCCCCATTACGGCAATTTCGCTATTTGCCCAAGCATAGTTTAGGTCGCCGCGTAAATGTTTGGAATTCATCACTATATATGCGCCGCCATAGGCTTTACGGATGATAATGGAAATTTTTGGCACAGTAGCTTCTGCGTATGCATAAAGCAACTTGGCGCCATGCTTGATGATACCGCCGTGTTCTTGCTCGGTACCAGGTAGGAATCCCGGGACGTCTATGAGGGTGAGTATTGGGATATTAAACGCGTCGCAAAACCTTATAAACCTCGCGGCTTTCACCGAAGCGCTGATATCCAAGCATCCTGCTAGGTGAAGTGGTTGATTAGCAACGATGCCTACAGTTCTGCCTTCAAATCTCGCCAGGCCTGTAATAATGTTGCGAGCAAAATCGCCTTTAAGCTCAAAAAAATCTCCCTCATCGACTATTTTATCGATCAGATGGCGCATATTATACGGTTTGTTGGGGTTTTCTGGTACCAGGGTTTCTAAAGACATTTCGATGCGGTCTGCAGGGTCATTTGTTGGGCGAACTAGGGTTTTATCCCGGTTTGAAGATGGTAGGAAGCTAATTAGCCGGCGTGTTTGCTCTAAGCATTCTATGTCGTTGCCGAACACTATATCCACAACTCCGCTGGTTGAACTATGCACAGATGTGCCGCCAAGAGCTTCATGAGTGACGTCTTCATGTGTTACAGTTTTAACCACATCTGGTCCAGTGAGATACATATAGCTAGTGTTGCGGACCATTAAGGTGAAGTCAGTAAGGGCTGGTGAGTAGACAGCGCCGCCTGCGCACGGTCCCATTATGATCGACACTTGCGGGACGACGCCAGATGCATCTACATTGCGCTGGAAAATTTCGCCGTATGCGCCTAAAGAATCTACTCCTTCCTGAATACGCGCCCCTCCAGAGTCATTGATCGCAATCAGGGGTGCACCGATTTTCATCGCCATGTCCTGAATTTTATTGATTTTCTTGCCATTAGTTTCGCTTAATGAACCCCCAAGAACCGTAAAATCTTGGCTATAAACGCATACCATTCTACCGTTGATCGTGCCATATCCTGAAACTACACCATCACCTGGAATGCGCTTTTGTTGCATCCCAAATTGCTCACACCGATGCTCTACAAAGATATCAAGCTCCTCAAATGATCCAGGATCGAGTAATACATCCAATCTCTCCCTTGCAGTTAATTTGCCTTTGTCATGTTGTTGTTGGATGCGTTCGTGACCACCGCCGAAATAGGCGGATTTGCGTTTCTGCTCTACTAGTTCGATGTTTTTGGAAATTGTAGACATAATAGTGAATGGGTTGGAATTAGTACTATAGCCGCCAATTGTACCAATGACATAACCAGCGCACAAGCGTTAATTGCCAATATCTCGCAAAATCTCGTTTAAAGAGGTTTTAGCTTTAGTGGCAGCATCTACTGTTTTGACGATTATTGCTGCATAAGTATTGGTCAAGCCATCTGAACTAGGCAAAGTGCCTGGTACTACCACTGAGTGTTTAGGTACGCGCCCATAATATATTTGACCGCTGCTGCGATCATAAACACGCGTAGAAGAGCCAATATAGACCCCCATGGCTAAGACTGCGCCTTGTTCCACTATAACGCCCTCTGCTATTTCGCTGCGGGCGCCTATGAATACGTCATCCTCAATTATTACCGGCGCGCTTTGGATTGGTTCTAGTACACCGCCTATACCAACCCCTCCGGAGATATGGCAGTTTTTACCTACTTGTGCACAAGAGCCGACAGTCGCCCAGGTATCAACAAGAGTGCCTTCTCCGATGAATGCACCAACGTTGACAAACGATGGCATCAACACTGCATTGGCTCCTATATATGCTGAAAATCGCACGATGGCCCCAGGGACGATCCTTATTTTTGCTTGTGCGAAGTCCTCTTCTTGCCAGTTTTGGAATTTGAGCGGCACCTTGTCATAAAAGTTTCCCAAGCCAGACGCTTCATCAACAGACGTTTTGATTAAGCTGCTGTTCTGCAGCTTAAAAAATAGCAATATTGCCTTTTTTAACCAATCATTAACAATCCACTTCCCATCGATTGGTTCGCATACCCTTACCAATCCTTGGTTCAATAAGGTCATAACCTCCCATACAGTGCTAACTGCTTCATCTTCGCTTGCGCTTAATGTAGCGCGCTCTTCCCATACTTGCTCTATACGTTGTTTTAAAGACATAGCACCTCGCCTATTTTAATACAGTTGATATCTGCAGATTTCGCTTCTAATATAGCTGAATATGCATAGTAAACAAGGTGAAGTTTGATGATTATTCAATGTCCTGAGTGTGGTAAAAAATATAAAGTTGCGGAGGACCTGATAGACGTGGGCGGGCGGTTGGTTCGCTGTGCTGGGTGCGAGTATGAGTGGCTTGCCAGAGCGGAAGATTCAAAAACCCCGATTATTTTGGATGCAGCTAATGAATACAATGTTGTAGAGGAGTCAGAAGAAGTTAGTAGTAAGGATGTGCGAGGCAAAAGCGCTATGAAGGCAAGTAAAGACGTGGCTGGGGAAACAGATGATTTACACAGTATCTTGGGGAGAGAGCGTACACCTGAGCCAAGCAAAAAATCCAAAACCACTAAAGCTAAAAATACAGAAAAAGAAGATGCGGAGATGCCGGTGCAACCAGAGCAGGCTTTAGCAGAGGTGGACAACGTTGAAGCAGATGCTCTACCGGCTGAGAAAGCAATTCCTTTGGAGAAGGTTAGTAATATCCAGGAAGATATGTCGGCCAAGGAAAAAAGCCAGCAAATAGACCCTCCGCCTATTAGCGAGATTATGGCGAGTTTTAACTCGTTGAATCACAAAGTGAAAGTTGAAAGTTGTAGTATTTGGTCGCAGCTTCTGCTTACTATGCTTTCGCTTATCGCCTCAGCGTTGATTATTCTGCTACCAGCTGCTGTAATATGGCCACATTGCATATTCAGTAAGATGCCTTTTTTAGAGAGGCCGCTCGGCTATATTGGTATATATGATGCTACAGGTGTGCGAGTGGGTAAGGTTAGTATTAACAGCCAACATGCTGAGCATAGCTTGGAGGTGCGGGTTGATGTGGAAATCAACAACGCGGCAAATGTTGATCGATTTGTGCGCAGGATTCGTTTTATCTCCTATGATGCTGAGATGCAGAGAATAGGTCAGCTCTCACTTGATATATCGGCAGATATAGCTGCCAATGGCAGCAAAAATGTGCAAGGAGTGCTGCATAACCTACCATTGTCCACCCATTATATCTCAGTAGATATTGGGGATAGGCATTCTCTTGCTATGCGGGATATGGGCAGCTTATATAGGTTTACTAAGTAATAAGGTATATATAAATTACGATTTAATTCCTTTCGGTGTCATCTTCGTGAAAACGCACTGGTGTCCAAGTAAAAATGTTAGGACT
>JAFECK010000003.1 GCA_018242185.1 Pseudomonadota bacterium | reverse complement strand
AAGAAAAGGCGAAACGAGAGGTGAAAAAGTATAGAGAAGAGGGCGAACAAGGCGTGACGGAGTTTAGAGCAGAAATGCGACGCATGATGGAAGAGGCTAAGCAAGAAAGGGCTGCGCTAAGGGAAGAGGTGGCTATTTTAAAAGAGCAGCGTGAAGTAGATAGAGAGAGGATTGACGATTTAGATGCTCGCATACGTGCTAATGAGAAAAAAGCTAATCGTGCGTATGAATCTCGTCAAGAGTATCTTAATAGTTACTCTTTTGGCCAGAGTCTGATGGCCGGAGGAAAATTTTTTGGTGCCGCCTGTGCTGCAACCGCTTTAGGAGGATTTACCTTATGGATCCAAGAAATAGTTTTTATAGTTGGTGGTGCAAGTGCTTCATGGGCAATGACAGCAGTCCCTGTAAGTGCCGGAGGCGCTGCAGTAATAGGGGGCACAGCACCGGTATGGATAGTGTTGGCAAGTGTTGGGTTAATAATAGCCATTCTTGGCGGTGGTGCAGCTGGGACAATTTCATACTTACGTCACGTCTACCAAGATGATTTAGCGTTTAGACAAGATAAGCCTTTGGTTGACAAGGTTCTGCAAGATGTTGTAATGCGTAAGAATATTGAGCAGGCGATCACTAATATGCAGCAATTTGACAAGCAGCATAAATTTACATTGCCGGGTTTGAGTGTCACCATTTTATACTCAATTGTGGAAATTGGAATCAGCGCCTATAATTCAATACTAAAGCTACGTGGTGGCTCTGATAAACAGAGAGATACTGACTATCAGGTGCAATTATTGACTACGATCAAAAGTGAACTCCCTCTGATAGCCGAGGCGGTAAACCATCCAGCACGTCAAAGGTTTGCCCATATTAGAGATACAGGAAATTTCCCTATCTCTACTGAAGTGGAAGGTCCGCACCAATTACCAGATCAATTTATAACTCAAGCAAACCAAGATATTAAGCAAGCAGAGAGAACGCCTAAAAAAATGGCGTCAGCTATGGCAAGCCTGCCCAGCCTAGCTGTTAGTAGCGTGTGCGAGGCGGTAGTTACCAATGCAGAAAAGCCTGACTTTGAGATAATATTTAAAAAGGGATTAGTGTTGGAGTCGGAATATCTCCGTAAGCACCCCGAGACAAACAAAGGTAATATCAAGCAATAATACTGAGGAGCGCGTGGCTTTCCACATGATTGACACAACTTTTACCCAAATCCCCGATTTGGATTTTGCAGCCATCTTGTATAACAATGGGTTACATGCTAATATACTTCCCGTATCAAACTAATTCGGAGGACAGGTAGTGGCACGGCATCGTCATATAATAATATTAAACTGTGGGACTTTAACTGTTATAGGGGCAGGGTTTTGTGCGTCTCTTACATTAGCGAGAGAGATAGTCGCGCCGACTATGAAAGAATTTATGATGCAAGAGTTTTTGGCAACAACTGGTCTGGCTAATTATGACCTACTGGTTATCCAGCAATCTATTGCTAACTTAAATGTTAAAATATACATGTTATCTACCTGCGCTGGGATAATTGCTGGCGTAGGCTTCGCTGCTGCGTATTATTTCGATGTTCAAGCAGAACTGGCCGAACGCTCCATAAAATTCTAAGAACCGTAATAAAGTCCGCACTAATAGCCCTGCGCGTAAGCGGTGCGGTTAGGTGGGTATTTGGCCTAAAAGTGACGCCCTGTCTCTATGATGCTGTGCCAATTTAGAAAGTTACTTGTTCGCCTTATATGGCCTCAAAAATCACTATTCCCATTAAAGGAAGCGTGTAATTTCAGTGCGTACCTGTCCGTCATGCCCGCAATATAATCCTTAATTACTTCAGCCTTATGTGAATCGCTTATAATTTTACCTACCCATTCACCCGGCAGACAATCTGGGTTTGCGTATAACACTTCAAACAATTTTTGCACTACTAACCTAGATTTATAGCTTATCTGGTTAATTTTGTGATGCCTATATACCCTATGCATTAAGAATTTTTTTAATGCATTTTTGGTCGCTTCCATATGCTTAGAAAAACCAATAAGAGCTATAGTCTGCTCTTGCACATCCTGATAATCTTTAATCTTACTATTAGCAATTCTACGATTGCTTTCACAGAGTAAATCATCGCTCATAAATTTTGCTATTCGACGGATTGCTTCATTGATTAACTGCGTTTGGCTGATTTGTGAATATTGCTCCATAATGCCGGTAATTATTGCCCAAATAGCTGGCAGCTCTTCTAACGTCTCTAATGTGAAAAACCCAGCACGCAGCCCATCATCAATATCATGACAACAGTAAGCTATATCATCAGCAATTGAAGCAACTTGTGCTTCTAAAGAAGGATATGTATCCATTCTGCCTGAAAATTTCTCCACGTATCCTTGAAGTAAAACCTGAATTTGGTCTTGCCCTTTTTGCGATGAAAGTAGCGGCCCATTGTGTTTGGCTACTCCTTCAATCGTCCCCCACGTTAGATTCACACCACGAAAGCCGATGTACCTATGTTCCAATACCGTTAAAACTTTGATCGTTTGAGCATTGTGATTAAAACCACCAAATTTCTTCATAGCGATATTAAGGCCATCTTCACCTGCATGACCAAACGGTGGATGGCCAATATCATGCGATAAAGCTATGGCTTCAGCTAAATCTTCATTTAAGCCTAACTGACGACACACATCTCTGGCTATCTGACTAACCTCAAGACTATGCGTTAAACGTGTACGGTAGTGATCACCTATATAATTAATGAATACCTGGGTTTTGTATTCTAGACGACGAAATGCCGTGGAATAATGCACTCGATTGCGGTCTTGCTGGAAAGGGCAAACATTCTCACTTGTCTGCTCATGATGTAGCCTACCCATGGAAAAAGCACTCGAACAAGCGTACGGTAAAAGTTTCATAATGACCACTTGAATAGTTTATCTAACTCTGCTATCCCATTATATCCCATCTTGGCCCAAAATAATACTATTATTTCCCAAACTATAGTGGTATAAATATAGGGTATAACGAGAATTATTTTACAATAATATTAAGATGTGTGTATGGAATTATTTGTTTCGACATATCGTGCAAAAATAGATAGTAATTTGAGAGCTTCGGTGCCAGCTGCTTTTCGCGCATGTTGTCCCGAATTATTAGTGTTCGCATATTGCTCATTAACGCATGGCTGCATCACTGTATGCACACCTAGCAAAATGCAAGAGATGTGCGCGTATATTGAAAGCTTAGATGCATTTTCAACAAAAAGAGAAGCGATGGAAACGATTATCTTGGGTGGAAGTGAACAATTACACATAGATGCTAAGGGACGTATCACGCTAAGCGAGCGATTGATAGAATTTGCCGGAATTGGCACGGATATTGCCTTCGTTGGTAAAGGGCGCACATTTGAAATTTGGTCCGTAGATAAACTCGCTATACATATAGCTAAGGCCAGAGAGCATGTGTTATCACAAAAATTTACTTGGGAGGGTAATTAATGCATAGCGCAAGACTCGCACACAACCCTGTATTGCTGCAAGAAATGCTCACTGCACTCGCACCCAAAAACGGCGGAATTTATGTGGATGGCACTTTCGGCGCCGGCGGTTATAGTAGCGCCATCCTTGCCAGCTGCCAATGCTCTGTTATAGCGATAGATCAAGATAAAAGCGTACAGAAATATGCAGACGAACTAACCAAACAATATCCAAAACTCTTCCAACTGATACATGGCAATTTTGCTGATATAGGTGTTTTAATAAAACAAACTGGCTGCCACAGTGTTGACGGAGTAGTGCTCGATATTGGAGTATCGTCAATGCAAATAGATACAGCGGAACGTGGGTTTTCATTCATGAAGGATGGCCCATTGGATATGCGCATGAACCAGACTAATAGTGGCATAACTGCCGCCAGTTTAATAGCTAATACGGAGGAGGAGGAACTCGCTAACATACTATATTTGTATGGAGGGGAACGCAAATCCAGACAGATCGCCAAAGCCATAGTTAATGCCAGAAAGCAAACACCTATAACTTCTACAATACAGCTAGCTACAATAGTTAGTGGAGCGGTGCGGTCCTATCGCGATGCAATCCATCCGGCCACTAGAACATTTCAGGCATTGCGCATTGTAGTAAATGCAGAACTCACTGCTTTAGAAAAAGGATTAAAAGAGGCTATAGCATTTCTCGCTCCTCTTGGTAGATTAGTAGTAGTAACCTTTCATTCTTTGGAGGACAGCATCGTGAAGCGTTACTTTGCCAGTTTATGTGGTACTAAATCACGAGTGAACAAGTATAAGGCGACTGACGTCCACGTATCTGCGTACAGGCTACTAAATAAAAGCGTGATAAGTCCTGACAGACAAGAAGTGCTAACAAACCCAAGAGCACGTTCAGCAAAGCTGAGAGCTATAGAGAGGCTGCTATGAACCGAGGCTTTATAGGAACAGCGGTATTATTTGGCAGCGTGGCTCTCGCTTTGAGCGCGGTGAGTTTGTTTATGGTCAAACATAAGGTACAAGAGCTAAACCGCCAACTACATATGGTTAAGCGCAATATTATTTCGGAACAGGAAAATATTCACGTCTTGAAAGCGGAGTGGGCTTATCTAACCCAGCCACAAATTATCCAGAAGCTGGCAAATCAGTATTTACAGCTTCAACCAATTCAGCCAACGCAAATTATAAAACACAATATGGAGGAGTATGCTGGGCAGCCAAAATGATCCAATGCTCTTCTTAGAGAATATGAACGAAGATAGCACTGCACGTGCCCTAGTAGTGGGCCGCAACCGGCTAACCGTTGTCATATGGGTTATGGCCTTAGCCTTCTCCTTGCTTGCTCTCAGAGTATTGGAGTTAAACTTCATGACTAAAGAGGATATTAGGGTAGCTACAACCAAACGCACAGGTCTGGACGAATTTGGCGTCAAAAGGAGCAACATAGTCGACCGCAACGGAGTGATACTAGCTACTAATCTTTCCACAGCTTCGCTATATGTTAACCCAAGTGAGATTAGTGATCCTAAAATCGCCGCAGAGAGGCTGGCTACAATTAACAGTGATTGGCAGTATGAAGAGATCTTAGATAAGATTAGCCATGATAAACAGTTCGTTTGGATTAAAAGACACTTAACACCAAATGAGCAGCAGGCGGTCAATAATTTAGGTTTACCAGGCGTTTATTTTGCAGCGGATGAAAAGCGTATATACCCACAAGGCAATCTATTATCCCATATTTTAGGTTTCGTGGATATAGATGGCAACGGGATATCTGGCGTAGAACGCTATTTCCATGAGAAGTTGGCGCGTGGGGGGTCAGACGGTAAAGATCTAGAACTTTCGGTAGATCTACGTGTGCAGAATATATTGCATGATGAACTATGCAAGGCAATAGAAACTCATAGTGCAATAGGTGGTTCTGGCTTGATTATGGATGTTACTAATGGAGAAGTTTTGGCCATGGTTAGTTTACCAGACTTTGACCCGCATAGAATTGATAAAGCTAACGATAGACAGCGCTTTAACCAAAACACTCTAGGCGTATATGAAATGGGCTCGATGATGAAGCTTTTAACAGTAGCAGTAGGTTTAGACACTGACTCTATCGGAGTGAATGATGCGTTTGATGTCTCACAGCCTTTAAAAATGGCAAAATTTACTATTCATGATTATAAGGCTAAAGGAGGTTCTCTTTCAGTGCCTGAGATACTGATATATTCATCAAACCTGGGTACTGCAAAAATCGTGGGCAAGTTTGGTCAGCAGAACCAAAAAGCTTATTTACGCAATTTTGGCATGCTCTCAAAGGTAGATTTTGAGCTGCCAGAGATGGCTTCACCGCTACATCCAAGCGAGAAAACTTGGCGTGAGATTAACATGGTCACCATTAGCTATGGTCATGGCATAGCTATGACTCCATTACACGTAGCTCCTGCAGTTGCTGCCATGGTTAATGGCGGAGTGTTGCGCCGTCCCACTTTGATCAGGAGAACAAGCGCAGATAGCTCTCCAGGTAGACAAGTTATAAAAGCTGAGACATCTGAAATGATGCGCAAGCTGATGTATATGGTAGCGCAGTATGGTTCTGGCCGTAAGGCTCAGGTCTCAGGGTATTATGTTGGGGGAAAGACTGGCACTAGCGAAAAGGTTATAAATGGCGTGTATAATAAGCGTGCGAACCTCGCCTCATTTATCGGAGCATTTCCGATAAATGATCCCAAATATACGGTACTCATTATGGTTGATGAGGCTAAGGCTAATAAGATCAATGGTGGCTATACCACCGGCGGTATGATTGCAGCGCCAATCGCTGGAGAAGTTATCAAGAGAGTGGCTCCACTACTCAATATCACTCCGCAATATGCTAACCCAGGCGAAGACGAGATAGCAAAACGTCTTTTGGATGTACGATTCGAGCCGCGCTATAAGCAGTTGGATATGAAAGAAAGCCGGTAAGAGAGTATCTTAAAGTTCTTAAGACTTGATTCTGATATTAGGAACAGTGATTTTTGCGATCACTCCACCGTTTGCATGACGCTCAATTTCTAGTTTGGCGTTATGCATCTCAAGGATAGTGTAGGCGATTGCCAATCCAAAGCCCACGCCCTCTTGGGCCTTGCGTAATACACTATAGGTCGTGGTTAAAGTAGTGTTAATCCTATGCATCTGATCTTCGGATATCCCGGCGCCATCATCAATAATGTCGATCACTAAACCGCTATTAGTACGTTTTGCAGCTAGATGTACCACACCACCGGGTTTACCAAACTTTATACTGTTCTCCAGCAAATAAAACAAAGCCTCGGTAAATCTTGAGGAATCGACGTTTACCTGCGGTAGATCTACCGGAAGATTAGTTGAAATAACAATGGAGCGCTGTATTGCAGCAGCATTACCACGAGCGATCGCCTGTTGTAGCAAATCGCTGACATTGCAGTATTTCTCGTTGAGGCTCATGAGGCCGGACTCGATAGTGGCTGCAGCAATCATATCATTACTCACTTTTAGTATCTGTGCCCCTGCTTGGTGAATCATTTCCAAATATTCTTTCAGGTCATCTGTTAAATTCTTCCGCTTCTGCAACATTTCCGCTGCAGTCATAATATGATGCAACGGGGTACGCATCTCATGTTGTATGTTGCGAAGTAAACCAGCCTGTGCATCAGTTTCAGCCTTTAACTGAGTGGTAAGGAAATCGCGCTTTTCCTTCTCAGCTCTGACATTTTCGTTCTGTGCTATATTCTGCACTATTAATAAGGAAAGGGATTGATATTCCAATATAGAATAACCAGAAGGATGATATATCACGCCTTGTTCTGCTGCGCTTACAGCACCAACAAAAGAAGAAATAGGTATTAGCACTAGTTTATGCGTAACTAGCATAACCCAAAACATAATGGCAAACATAAACATTACATCCCACAATATCACTGCTATAGCTGTAAGCAAATCTGCGGTAATAAAATGTTGCGCAATTGCAATTATATAGAGAGGATATCCCTCCAAAGTCTTTATCATCACGGGAGTGCGCTGATATAGCAAGTCAGAAAGTGGTTCAATCCACGCAAAATCCTTTGCACTAATGTGATTTACATGTGCTGTTATTTTCCTTGCCGTATAATCATCTAACCCGAAAGCATGAAGAAATTTAGTGGTTTTTAACGCTTCTTTCTGCAAGATAGTGTAGTGTAATTCCGCTCCTTCTACTCCGCTTTTACTGTATAGCGCGTCTAAGTCTAGTAGTAACACTATGCTCCCTAAGTATGTGCCGGATTTATTGGAAATTGCAAAAGCAGCTAACACACCTCTTGCATCACCACAACGCAACATATCTCCGAATTGCAGCTTACCCCGCACTGTAGCACTGTTCTGCAATAATTCCCCTATATCATAACTACTGCATGCATCAAACCCGAATATACTGATAATTCTCTTATCTGTGCCGCCCCATGCTACCCCATTTACAGGCATTGCATCTTGAATCCTATTAGCCTTTAAAGTTGATATAAGCGCGTTCAGCTCAAAATCCTGAGAAGCGTTTGCTTGCCATACCGCTGTCTGCAGTATCCTTTCTATTGATTGCAAAGAGTCGACTACTTTTTCTCCTTGCATGGTGATTTCTGAATCTAGGAGCCTATAGGTTGCTGTATAAGTAATCTGGTATGAGCGAATTGCGAACCACGCTATGATAGCGATAACCGTAGCAAGCCATATATAAAATAAGAGATAACCCAGAGTGATTCTGTACTGCTTACCGCCTACCTGTACCATACATGCCTTTATCTATAATACAATTGGTATGATAATCCCCCCTAATTACCAAATACAATGGTCGGGGCAGAGAGATTTGAACTCCCGACCCTCTGGTCCCAAACCAGATGCGCTACCAGGCTGCGCTATGCCCCGACAACAATGCGAGTAGATTATATATAAAACTACGCTATCTGACAAGCCATATTTTATCCACACTCCGATATTACCCTAATACAGTTGGTTTTATTAATGGCTGTCATCAACTATGTTTATGACAAAATGTATTCATACCCATCACTTAAAAATGGCATGATTATTGCTACATAAACCAATTAGAGTCACTATAATAGGATCTTTGTGCAACAACAAATTGGGCAAATCGATACCCCTCAGCTGGAGCAAGTTTATGGCGCAGTGTCCGCCAATGCAGTTCCTAATGGTACTACTGGCGAGATGATGATAGATGCTTTTGCGCAACTGCTTATAGCTGTTGCTCCTGCTAACCAAGAGCAACAGCAAACAACTTCTATGCTTGTCATGGTTGATAACCCCACGCTACCTGTATTACCTGAAATACCACAATATCACCCTGACCTTATCAATCATGCAACAGCGCAACCTAAGCCTACTGCGTTACCGATAGGCGAGGTTATTTCAGATGATAGGCATAATAATGAAAATACACAGCAAAAGCAGGACTTACCTGAAATACCAATAGTGACAAATACAAATTACATCCTTGATACCGATTGTAATGTTGAGATAAAAGAAGAAGAAGAAGTTAGAGATTTAGTAAAGGTGAAAGAGAGTGCTGTTCGATGTGATAATATCTTCGAGCAGCCAGTCACAATAGCAATGGTAGAGGCAATTCCAGAGCGTCAATTAGAGAAAATGCCTGAATCAAAACAACTATTTGAGCAGCCTATATCGATAAGCATTCCAGTTATAACAAGTGAACCTGAGATAAAGGTAATTGAGGCACTGGAAATAGAGCAAATGCAAGCCACAGAGCCAGAGCTCGAAGCAGAAGTAGGAATCAAAACAATAGCACTCGAGTTAGAGAAACCAGCATTAAACATCGATGTAATCACGGCCAATATGCCCGAATTAGCAAGCATATCTTCAACAAAGATAGTAGAAATATTAACTCAGGAAGCTAATATTGAGGTGACGCAAGGGCATGCAATGAATGCTGAGCACAGTACCAATACGCATTGTACCAATATAATTCTCGAACCTGGAATACAAACCAAATTAGCGTTCTTGGATAAAGTTGTTACACAAGAGGCTACTATCGATGCGCCTGAAGCCCAAGATATGGCGCATATTTCCTTCGATAAAGGATCAGAAAATATTACACATGAAGCAAACATCGTACCACAGCAAGAAGTGGCAGTATTAGTAGCAGAGAAGCAACTCCCGCAGTATGCTAGGCTAGAAGCTAGTTTGCAGCAAGAAGTAGCGCGGCCTAATCCAATAATACAAGCAGATGTCACTCAACAAGTAGCACTGAAAGTAGCCCAATACAATAATGAGCAAAACAGTGGCAAGTTAGTTGTGGAGCTACATCCGCAGGAGCTAGGCAAGCTAGAAATTAGTATTCAACGTGATAATAGTAGCTCTGAAGTGATTATTGCTGCTGAGAAATTTACGACCCTAGATATGCTGCAGCGTTCCAGTAATACTCTATGGTCTGTGTTGCAAGATATTGGCTACACCAAAGAAAACACTTCGATAGTGCTTGATATTTTGCCGCAAAGCGGTGAGGATAGACAGCGCGGTGAACAGTATAAGCCAAAGCCTGAGCAGGAGATGTCTACTAATGAGGAAATGCAACCTGTGCAGAATAACATGATTATGAGCTATGGAAGTGATTTAAGAGTGGATTTGGTAATATAAATTATAGGTGTTACATATGGAAATGACTGCTTTACAAGAAAAGTTAAACAAAAAGCCTAACGTGGCGATGACCAACTTACAGAGCGCTACCAAACAGTTAGAAAAAAATAAGATGAACTTCTTGAAACTATTTACCACGCAGATGACCCACCAAAACCCTCTTAGCCCTATGGATAGCGGTGAGATGTATAACAACATAGCTCAGCTTAACTTACTGGAGCAGCAGCTGGAAGGGAACAAGTTGCTCACCCTTATTCGTGATGACCTAAAAAGCCAGACTTTCAACGGTGCCTATAATAATATGCTGCTGGGAGAAGTGCGCGCGGATCTAGCGGCGATCAAAAGCAGTATGATGGGTATAGATGAAGGCGATAATGGCTTGGTTATGAAAGACGGAGTGGTGAAGATGCCATATACTGTCTTGCAAGATGATATAGTAGGCGCGAAGATAGTTGTAGAAAACGAGCATGGCATGGCGTTAATGGAAAGCACGGTAGACCCTAGCCAGGGTTTGCATCACTTTAATTGGAATGGGATAGACCGCAATGGCAACAAGGTTTCGGACGTTAGCAAAGTACGCTATAGGGTCATGCTGATTCGTGAAGATGGCAGCCACCTGTCAGCGGTAACACCTTTAGGGACGAATGATGCTAAGGCTGATAAGCTGAAAGCCTATGCGGATATAATAGAAAAGCTCGCTAAAAACTTGCACGAATCGCAGCAGCAATGGTTTGACGGCAGCGCCTAAGTGCCACGTTTTGGCACCATCCGGCATTGCTTAGCAAATGACCATAGTTTTTTGGTAAATAATATGTTATAATCCGCTCATTATTATCAATAATGCAGGTATAAAGGATGTTGCAGACACACTTGCCAAGCTGCATAGGGATCTTTCTTGGCGCGGGTACGGTTGCGACAGGTGCAGGGCTCGCGATAGCTGGCCATGAAGCGGCCCTTATTCCAGTTGTTAACTCCAACCTATCGATGGTGCTCACTATAGGAGGTGCTAGTTTGATGGCGTTGATGACTGCGGTATGGTTTCCTCAGATGGGGGCTTATGACATGGAGTTTGGAAACAAAAGAAAAGAATTCGAAAGCCGTGCAAAGCCGCCACTGTTTTCTAATGTAATAGTTCTATTGGGTATCGCTTCAGGCATTACGGGTATTTATTACGGCGGTTTTCATTATGCCCTTGGTGATGCCTTGTCCTACACTACGTTAAACGCTAGTGAATCATTACTCGCTCAAGCCGGGATCGCTTGGGCTGCATCAACAGCATTTTTTATGCTTCTTATTAGTTACATGAGAGCTGATGATTTGATGCAAGAGAGAAATAGGCCTGCACAGAATCAAACATCCAACACTTCTAGCAGTCAAACGACAAAGATAGAAGTAGTGACTGCAGGCGCAGTGTTTAAAGAAGAATGGGGCAGCATATTATTTATGTCATCCATGGCTTCGTTGGTTGCTGCTGCTATAACCACGGTTGGTCCAGCATTTTCTTTATATATGGGCAGCGCAGCAACAACCGCCACAGGAGCAGCTTATATGGAAGCTTTGATTTCACTGAGCGCGCCGTGGGCGGTAATAGCGCCATTTTTTGCTCTGGCGCACTGTGCAACGGCCAAATAATGTAGTTACTTAAGCCAGCTATTATGCTACAATGTGAGAGATAATATGTTATTTGCGATATGTTAGACTCTAGGTTAGCAGATTTGTATACAAAGCTTTACGCTTTTGCCGAAAAACTTGAGCAGAATAAGAGCGATTTCCCTGGCGACGCGCAAACGCCGTTGATGAATATCTTAACTGGCATTACCTCACCTAAGCATATACAAACACCCTCGCAGTTGGCATCGAAAACCCAGGAACTTTGCGCAGCATTAATAGAGACTATCCATCTCGTACAACACGCCTCTTATAGCCAAAAGAAAACGGAAGAAGAGAAAAATAAGCGCAGGCAAGCAAGCAAGGAGCTGATAAAACAAGTGTTGCCAGATATATTTGCGACACTTAGTCAATGGATCAAAGCTACACGCACTTTGCCACAGCCGGATTTTCAAGTGTTAAAAACTAACGAGCTTACCAACCCTAATCAAGTCCCTGTCTTTGGTTACGCTGACCCTACGCACTCGTTAAATAGATTACACGACTGTATCCTAATCATACTGTATCCAAAGTATTATCTGGCGCAGAGAAAATTTATCCAAAATTCGGAGTTGACTGAAAACGCTGTTTCAATTCTGGATAGCCTGCTATTTTGGTGTGCGCCGGAGCAATTGGCAGACAACCTCTATACGCCTGTAAATAATGATGATATTCACCCATTGCGATTAATCGATCTGATAGCCTATTATAGGCCAGCAACGCTCTTGAATATACTCGAGAGCGAATATTACAAGAAGAGGTATGCTGATGATTTCACCAAACCAATCTTACAAGGGCTTATCTCCCGCAGTGTTAAGCAAGGTTGGTCTGAAGCAGGTGTTAACAGGATTAAAAAATTGCTAGAAGATGATCAATCTAGCAGCACTTCACCACAAGCCGTTTTACCATCACCCGGTAAAACTTTGTCTGATGCTGTGATGAGCGTCATGAAAGTGCATGATTTAGGCGATGTAAAAGATTATGACTTAGACAAAGAATTAGCAGCTAGGGTAGAGCGGTTCTTACAGTGGGGAGGCAGTTTAAGCATTGATATTAATGGTAGAAGCATATTAGGGCATGCTCTAAATGAAGCTTTAAGCTCTCATGTAAGCAAATCACATAAATGGCGAGTTGTTAACAAGCTTATAGACTTGTTAGCACGACACGGCGCCTTATCTCAAATGTTACCGCAATTGCCGGCTACTCAGATTATGCAATATGCACATTATAGTGTTATTGAGAAATTGCTCGACAATGGCTGGCAGCCCGAGAAAAGCCCTACAATATTACGGGATTTTTTGAGTGGCAATATCACAACACCAGCGTTTAAAGCAGACTTTACCGAGAGAACTACGGAGCAGCAGCAAGAGGTACATGACGTACAAAGGATACGGGATAAGCTATTGAAATATGTGAGGGCTACGCCAGAACAAACGGCACATGGACTATGGACAGTTAGCTATGCGTGCAGCGCGCCACTGAATGCAGGTAGCGCAGAAATACAAAGCGTTTTTAATGCTTTGATAGCCGAAGAACAGGTTCGTGTAGCTGAAGCAACCGCGCTAGGGCAGCCACTTTCTAAGTCATGTTTTTCTATGCCAATGATATATGGCGAGTCTGTCTTGGCGAGTAATTTACTAAGCCCTAGTTCGCTTTTTTACTCCATGGTCTACGAATGGGTAGAGGGAATAAGAAAAAATACACTATTCCCAGATCCAGCAGGATATGCTTTTCACAAAGCTGCTATTAAAGAGGCGTTATTATCCAAAACCCCATACGGCGAGCTAGTAGCCAGCGTTATACTAAAAGGTGATGATGACGCAAAAGCACGCTCAACAGAAAAGCCTAAAAGAGGTGAGCTATCTGAAGAAGCACGAGCTGAACTGCAAAGCTTGATAACAACATATCATGCGCCGAAGCGCGCAGGCGGAGCTCTCATAGGAATAGGTACGCTTGCTGCGGCATTGGGCGGGGTAGCGCTATTTATGCCAGAAATGCAGCTAGCTCTTGGCTCTAACATCATGCTATCTGATGCATTGTTCTTATCAGGTGCTGCTCTTGGGCTAATCGGCGCTGCCGTGTTAGTTGCTGACCTGAGCAGTAAAAAGCCGTTCGCTAAGGCAGGATTTACTATTGCAGCAATACTTGCAGGACCGGCAATTGTTGGCACTAGCATGCACTTGCCACAACTGATCGCAGAGCAAATGCGGTTTGGAATAGCGCCCTCTCAAGTGACCCTCGGCATAGGTATAATAGTAGGTTTGGTTGCAGGCTTAGTCTTAGGGACCAGCGTATACCAACATCACAAAGAAAGCATAGAAGTGGGCTTAAAAAAGAAAGCTAACTTCACTGAGGCTCGTGCTAAAGCTACATTATGGTGGGAAAATGCATATACAGCTGCAGCGGTGGCCGCTACTGCAGGCGCTATAACTGGCGCAGTGATTAGTGGCGCGCTGCCGCTGTGTAGTAATGTTATCAGCAATGAACCTATGTTAAGGGCTACCATCCTTGTGACCGCCGCTTGCTTAAGCGCTCTTGTGAGCGTTGTATTTATGGATAGCGCCCGCCCTCGGGGATAAAGCAAGAAAATCATTGCTCCTCCTTAGTTAATATGATACGCTGCCTTAAACGCTAAAGAGAGGCCTTATGAAATATCACTTTTCTTATGATTTTTATCCGTATAGCAAGAAAAAGATCGATTTTCCAGAGACCTTCCCTGATATTAAAATGATCGATGTTTCTAATGATGGTCAAACCATCTATCACATGGATGTCGCTAAACGCAAACCTAAAAACTTTACACCGGTGGGAAATGAATCAGAAGATTTCGATATCGACGAGTTCTTAATGGTAACTAATTTGGATAAATTCCAATATATTGATGCAGACGGGCATTATCACACCATGGAGATTTATGACCAAAATCCTATACATAAAAAAAACATCCACTCTTTAGAGGATGATTTTACTAGCGTGATTGAGGAAGCTGTGTGCAATATGCTCGCTATCGGTTCTACTCACATAGAGTTTGATTATGTGGTATAACTAGACAACACATTCGACGAGCTTTTATTACTTTGCCTACTGGTGATTGTCTGATCTCCATAATGAACGCCTATTATATAGTTTAAGTATCTAGCTTATTATCGAAAAAGTCAATAATCGATAATAAGATGGTTTCTTATTAGCGCAAGAGATAATAAGAAAGCTTGTTATTATCGAAAATGGTAATAATCGATAATAAGCTAATGGGTGGTAGCATATACTATACAGAAAATAGCGCAATAAAAAAGCCAGGGCCATGAACCCTGGCTTTAAAAGCTTGCGCCTCTAACTAGAAGCTCAATAATGAACCCAGACGAACAACAGTACCCCTGTTGCCAGCTTGTGGATCGTTATCAGGCACAGGAATCTTCAAGCTAAAAGTAGTCAGATCAGCGTATAACTTCATACCTTTTGCTACCTGCCAATCAACACCAACGCCAAAAGTATGCACACGGCTCTTAGTTGAACCTGTACCAAAGGCGATATTAAGCTGGCCTTTACTGGTAGCATAAGTTGCGCTTATTCCAAACGGTCCATTTTCGTATGCAAGACCAAGGTTCCAATACCAATTGCTCGTTCCCAGGGCAGAGTCTTCCTGCCCAGAATGTTGCATATCTGCAATAGCACCAGCAACAACCCAGTTTAAGTAGCGAGCTGCTGCTCCAAATTCCCAAGCTCTAAGCCTATGATAGTCAATATTAGTAAATCTTTTATTATCACCTAATTGTCCGACCAAGGCCACTTTTACGCCAACATCTTTATACTTGCCAGTATAGCGTACACCGCCTTCGAGGATGTCTTTATAAAGACCGCCACCTGCTAATGTATCGTATTTAAAGACACCCATAGCTTCATCTACAGTGCCAAACGATTCTATATCAGGTATATAACTAATACCTCCTTGGAAGCCATTGTATGTCGGGGTAAAGTAAGTAATCTTAGTAGCGTTAACTCCAGTTATACCAACAATACCAATGTTATTGGTATATAGCTGTGGCACTAAAATGTGTTGTACTACTATTGCAGCAATATCCCCTTCTGGGTTGATCCACTTCCACCAGTCACTATCGATTCCACCGCCGTCAACACCGCTGTGTCCTCTAGCTATTTGAGTAGCACTCACGTGTAATGCATGGCTAGCACCAGTATAGCTACCAGCTTCTATACGACCAAACATACCTTCAAAGTATGCCATGGTTTGTTGCGCATTATACTCATCATCATAATGATCATCAGAAGTATCAGCGTTTAGGTAAATCAAACCACCGTATTTAATATTGTACATGTTGTCTAGCTTGCCGTCTGCACGCACGATAATTTTGGTTTCATTTACCAGAGCATTGTCTCTGCGGGTAGAATCATCCAAGGCAAGTAATGTTATGATACCCTGGGGCGGTGTAAGTTCTGACACATAACCCCAGTATGTATCAAAATGTCCGCCTATTGTTACAGTAGGGTGGCTGTCTGCAATGGCTGAACTAGCAAGCCCATACACTGCCAGGGCCGCTAACGCAATTTTTTTTGTCATGGTGTTTCCCATAATAATTAAACTATTCCATTCCCATGATATGGAAGCCCTATGCGTTTACACTATTAATATTCAAATATTTTTAATTTATTTCTATTGCGTTGTATAGATGCCACATGCAAAAATGCTTACGCCTCGCAACTAGACGCTCAATAATGAACTAACAGGAGCGACAACGCCTCTGTTGCCAATTTGTGGCGCTCGCACCAAACTGCCCATACCCCCTTGAAACACATAGAGCGATTACAATATTAAGATTGGGTTGTACGCCATACAAAAAGGCCGAGATCATTACAACCTCGGCCTCTTCTAGCTTATCAAAGCTTGTACTTCGCAATTAGAAGTTCAACAATGAACCAACACGAACAACAGTACCTCTGTTGCCAAGCTCAGTAGCATTGTCATCAGCAAGATGCAAGCTGAAGTGTACTACATCAGCATACAACTTCACACCTTTTGCGAGTCTCCAGTCTGCGCCAGCGCCGAATGTGCGAACATGGCTCTTCTCGCTTTCTGAAGTATCAAGCTCAAGGTGCGATTTGCTAGAAGCGTAGGTCAGGCTCACACCGAATGGACCATGCTCATAAGCAACACCAACGTTCCAGTAACGGTTCTCGGTACCAGTAGCGCCGCTTGTTTGACCAGACTTGCCTTGGTTAGCAAATGCACCTGCAACAGTCCAGTTCATCCAGTGCGCAGCAAGACCAGCTTCCCAAGCACGTAGTCTGTGATAGTCTTCTCCATCAAAGCTCTTTGGATCGCCCATTTGGCCAACTAAAGCGGCTTTAATACCTACGTTATGCATAACTTTGCCAGCGTAATGGATACCACCCTCAACTACATCGCGATATATAGCACCTTGAGAGAAAGATTCGTATTTAAATACGCCCATAGCTTCATTTACAGTGCCAAAAGACTCTAGGTCAGGTATGTAAGTTACACCACCTTGGAAGCCATAATATATTGGCGTAAAGTAAGTAATCTTAGTAGCATTTACTCCTTTGATACCAGCTATAGCAACGTTGTTGGTAAACAACTGTGGCACTAGAACGTGTTGGTTAATGATTGGATCCCACTGACCACTTGGGTTGATCCACTTCCACCAGTCACTATCGATTCCACCGCCATCAACACCACTGTGTCCTCTAGCTATTTGAGTAGCACTAACGTGTAATGCATGGCTAGCACCAGTATAGCTACCAGCTTCTATACGACCAAACATACCTTCAAAGTATGCCATAGTTTGTTGCGCATTATACTCATCATCATAATGATCATCAGAGGCATCAGCGTTTAGGTAAATCAAACCACCGTACTTAATGTTGTACATGTTGTCTAGCTTGCCGTCTGCACGCACGATAATTTTGGTTTCATTGACCAATGCATGGTCACGACGCCTATCGCTTCCAGCAATATCTTGTGGATCTTCATAACGGAACTCGTCGCGCTCGTCGACAAAACCCCAATATGTGTCCAAGTGGCCACCTAGAGTTACAGTGGGATGGCTATCTGCAAGCGCAGAACCAGCCAGTCCACATACTGCAAGGGCGGCTAATGCAATTTTTTTTGTCATTTTCTTGTCCTTATTAATTAAATAACTACAGCGCCCCGCATTTAGCACTAAGTACTAACTGCAAAGAACTATCACAACCATATTCGAACATATAGCTGCGCAGCATACAACTTCAAATAACAATAATATGTTAAGTATTTTATACTATGTTGCTATCGAGCTACAGATTGAGCTAGAGCGGTGAAAATATGGGTGATACCAGAGTTATGTTTGTAATAAGTAAGGGGTTTGCCGGCGTCAGATGAGCTTGCCACCTCTGGAATAAGTGGAATTTGCGCAAGTATTGGTATGTCATGCTTTTTAGCTAAATTAACTCCACCGTCTTTGCCGAATATATATATATGGTTGCCACTAGCAGTATCTATAAGGTAGGACATATTTTCCACCACCCCTAATACAGGGATGCCTACTTTAGCAAACATATCAACTGTTTTTTGCGCATCAATAACCGCGAGGTCTTGAGGAGTGGTCACTACTATAGCTGCATCAACCTGGTAATTTTCAGCCAATGATAGATGTACGTCGCCAGTACCGGGAGGAGTGTCTATGATCAAATAATCCAAATTCCCCCATTTTGTCTGCATCAGCATATGCTGCAGCGCCTTGCTCACCATTGGTCCACGCCATACTGCTGCGGTTTCAGGCGCTACCAAAAAGCCCATAGACATAAGAGAAATGCCGCAACTTGTTATGGGAAGCATATAATCATTCTCTAGGTTGGGCTGCTTTTGTACTCCGAATAGTTTTGGGGTAGACGGACCGTATATATCTGCATCTAATAAGCCTACTTTGTGCCCGAGATCCATGAGTGCAATCGCCAAATTTGCTGCTACTGTAGACTTACCTACCCCGCCCTTACCCGAAGTAACTAAAATAATTTTACGCACGCCTTCAGGTTTCATCCTTATCTTACCCTGCTTCGGTGTATTTACACTCTTTTGCATGGCTTGTGCACTAGTAAAGACAACACGTATAGAAGCCCCTTCAGCGATTTCTGGCAACTTACTTAAGGCAGCTTTGGCTCGCACCTCCAAATGCTTACGAGCGACATCATCAAGGGCCACATCAATTTGTAGAATAATAGTGAGTATGCCGCCCTTAAACTGATGCCCGCTGTATAGCATTGATAAATCATCCAAAGATGACTTGCGTTCAGCTTTTAACGCTGATAGAATCTCTTGCTGTTCCATGAAATAGCGCCTCTTTATTAGGTTAACGGCGCCAATAATGGTATCATAAAAGAACGCATAAAGGAATATATATGATATTCGCCAAATTCATCAATCCGTGGGATAAAGGTAGTGGTGGTGACAAGCCAGAAAGGCTCGATGAGATACTCAAAAAAAGTCAGGACCGTTTTGTTAATCTAATGAATCAAGTCGGCAAGGGTAATGGCAAAGGTAGCAACGGCGATGGAAGCGGACGTTACACTCCTACTGGATGGAAAGGCTTGAGCTTATTTGCAGGCATTGCCGCGCTTATGTGGCTGTTAACCGGGTTATACACACTACAGCCAGACGAAGAAGGCGTGGTGCTCCGCTTTGGTCGTTATGTACGCACTGCAGGACCCGGCTTGAATTACCATCTTCCTGAGCCCATTGAGGCCCTGACTAAAGTGAGCGTAACCAGGATTAATCGTGAAGAGATTGGCTTCCGTTCTCGTAGTGGCGGCATGCCACGTTCATACGAAAAAGACGATGGAGAAGGGCAAAATATACCGCAAGAAAGTATGATGTTAACTGGAGACGAAAATATTATCGACATAGATTTTGATGTGCAGTGGAAAATTAACGATGCGATGAAATATCTATTCAACGTGCGCGATTTGCCCGGCGAGAACACGGTAAAAACCGCAGCTGAAAGCGCTATGCGTGAAGTTTTAGGCAAGGCCAGAATAGCGGATGCGCTAGCTGAAGAACGCTATAATATAGAGCAAGAAGCTAAGAAGCTTTTACAAGACATACTTAATAGCTACAACATGGGAGTAGAGGTTGTACGTTTACAAATGCTGCGGGTAGAGCCGCCAAAAGACGTTATTGATGCTTATCGTGATGTGCAGTCGGCACGAGCAGACCGTGAGCGCGAGATAAATCGCGCATACGCCTATCGGAATGATGTGGTTCCACGCGCTTCTGGGGAAGCTGCCGGCATCATACAAGAAGCTGAAGGATATAAGAGCCAAGTTGTAGCAACCGCTCGTGGTGATTCTTCACGATTCCTTGCTGTATACGAGCAGTATAAGACAGCAAAGGATACCACTCGTAAACGTATGTATTGGGATACCATGGAGCAGACGTTGAAAGGAATGAATAAAGTGATTCTTGATGCAAAAAATGGCACGGTACCAATAGTTGGTATACCAGAATTACTAGCTAAGAAAAAGCAGCTTGCGCCCAAGGACCAAAGTTCAGCAACTGATGGCAATAGCGGCGCTGGCGCTACAGATAAAAAGGAGTAAGATATGCAAAAGTTTTCATCCATAATAGTTTTTATTGGGCTTATCGTAATATTGGCAATAAACTCGCTTTTCATTCTTGATCAAAGGCAGCAGGCGTTGATTCTACAATTCGGCGAGCCACGACGCATGGTTGTGGCGCCAGGTCTGACGTTTAAAGTACCATTTATTCAGAACGTATTGCTGTTCGATAAGCGAATCCAAAACCTATATGCAGACACTAGTGAAGTGATCGCACTAGATCAAAAAACAATGCGGGTCGATGCTTTTGTGAAGTACCAAATCACTGATACTCTGAAGTTTTATCAAGCTGCTCAGAATGAGGTTAAATTCAAAGCACGCTTAGACACCATACTAGATTCTAGCTTGCGCCAGGTATTGGGAAGCAAGCCATTTAAAGCGCTTTTAAGCGATGAACGTGCTGGTATTATGCGCTCCATCAGAGATTTGGTAAACAATGAAGCGAAAAGTTTCGGCGTAGCAGTATTAGACGTGCGCATATCCAGAGCTGACTTACCAGATAAGAGCCGCGAGGCCGTCTCTAGACGCATGCGCACCGACAGAGAAAAAGAAGCGCGTGAGATTCGCGCTAGCGGCGCGGCAGAGGCCGAGAAAATAATGGCCACAGCGGATAAAGATAAAGTGATTATTGTAGCAGAGGCAAGAGAAGCAGCAGAGAAGCTACGTGGCGAAGGAGATGCGGAAGCGTTAAAGATATTCAATGAGGCAGTTGGTCGTGATCCAGAATTTTTCGACTTCTTCCGTAGCATGCGTGTTTACCAGAAAACTATAACGCCTGATGATACCGTGATGGTTCTCTCACCCGATAATAAGTTTATGAGACACTTGAACTAACCTGAATCCTGATTCGGACATAAAAAACTCTGCGACCTATGGGTCAGACTTTTAGTACCACGTAAGAACAAGCCTAAACCACCACCTTGACAAAGGGTAGATGATTGCTATGATCCTACGTATCGTTATTACAAGAGAGGTATAGCTATGGCTGCTGTTAATGTTGTCTGCATAAAGTGGGGGATATCTTATGACGCTAGTTATGTGAATCGGCTCTATTCTATGGTGAAGCGCAATCTAAAAGGGCCTGTGCGCTTTATTTGCATGACAGATGACGCAAAAGATTTCCACCCGAATATAGAAGTGAAGCCTTTGCCAGAAATGGTAATACCAGAGCAGTATCAGGTTTCCCCATGGCGTAAAATAGGCATTTTCAAACGCGAAACATTAGCGGATGTTAAAGGCAAGACTCTATTCCTTGATCTCGACTTAATTATCATAGAAGACTTAGATTCTTTCTTCGAATACGGGCAAGAGGATGATATTTGTATTATAGAAAATTGGACGCAGATGGGGCGCGGCATCGGCAATTCTTCTGTATTTCGGTTTAATCCAGAAAAATGTCATTTTATTTATGATGCTTATGCAAAAGACCCCTTGACGGCTTGCGAGACTCATCCTAATGGACAAACCTTTTTTTCCAAACAAGTGACTGGCAGCGGTAAGGCCCTTAATTACTGGCCTGCAGAGTGGTGCCGCAGTTTTAAACGGCATTGCATAAGTTACTGGCCTTTGTCTTGGATATTCGAACCCAAAATTCCTGCTCGCGTCAAAATAATAGCGTTTCATGGCCACCCAAAACCGCACGAAGCCGCGCTTGGGAAGTACCCAGGTAAAAACATGTTCTACCGCTTCTTACCAACTCGATGGATATACGAGTATTGGCGGTAACACCGCGGATAGCTCCTAAGCCATTACTAACCTACGAATATGTTAACTATTCTTTAACCATCCCTATTAGATCCTTGAAAGACCAATATTATTCAAGGTCTTTCTATGGTGGTTTTGCTTGCCCTTTTTGTCATGGCGTTATGGTATTTTGCGAAAAAATCTTACGGCTCAATAGATGATGCCGACACTGGTCCAACTCACGAACATTCTGGTGTTTCTCGAGAATTATTAGCAGTGCCTGTTGTAGTGCCAAATGCCGAGATAAAAGTCGCCTCTGCAAGTATTGCCGCTAAAAAAAATGGGATCAGCACAAATAACTCTATGGAAATGGTGTTATTGGAAGAAATCATAAAACGCCCTGGAGGAAGCCAGAATACCAGCACCCACGAACATATAGAAGAATTGCACAGAGCAGTAATCGGCCAAGAAAACACCATACAAATTGCCAATAGATGGTTTTTGTACGGTCAAGAGAGTAAAGCAGTGGATGCTCCGCCTATAGATGCCGAACAAAACATGGATCTATGGAGTATGGCAGTAGCGACACCTTTATGCATGGCTTATGTTGTTTATGACCCGGCAATGCTCGCTCTGGTCCAATGTTGCAATGCTATCGCCCATGAGGCTGTTAGGTTATGGAGTTGGCTTGTATCTATAGCAGATGCCGCTATAGAGATAGTCGCAGCGCCAAATATAGAAGCAATTATAAGTATAGAATTGGTAAGCTATGACTGGCGCAGTAAAGTGGGCGTACCAGAAGTTGAGCAGAATAGAGATAAATACTAAGTGGTATCAACACCTAGTTCATTCCTAGAGTTTTCTTTATTTTGCCCATAAGAGTAGGATGCAGAGAAGCAGGAGAGTCCACGCGCAACGACGCCAATTCTGCTGCTATATCTTGATTTACCCTACGTTTGGCTAACTCATAGGCCAATTTGAGCGCACTAGCAAAGGCTTTAGATTCGGCACTGCCATGGCTTTTAACCACTATCCCGTTAATACCCGCAAACATGGCGCCATTAACCTCACGCGTGTCGATTTTGTCGAACTGCTTTTTGATTGCTTTACGCACTAAGAAACCACCGATTCGGCTCAGTATAGTGCTCTTCAGTGCAACCTTCATATATTCAACGCAAAGCTTAGCTGTTCCCTCGGCAGTTTTGAGCACAATATTCCCAGTAAACCCGTCAGTTACTATAACATCTACAGTGCCTTCTATTAAGTCAAAACCTTCAACATAACCCTTAAAATTTAGGTTAGAGTTTTGGAGTAATTCATACGTACGTTTTTGTAATGTAGTACCTTTGATCTCTTCAACCCCTACATTCAACACCCCGATTCTAGGGTTAGCACGTTTTAAGCAGATTTTTGCATAAGATGCACCCATCAAGGCGAACTGGAATAGGTTGTACTCATCGCATTCGGTGTTGGCACCCATATCCAATAACACTGTCCCACCTGCGCGGTTTGGCATAACCCCCACTATTGCAGGCCGGCTGATGTCTTCAAGCATACCCAGTACCATTTTTGACATAACCATCAAAGCGCCTGTATTCCCGGAGGATACGCATGCTATAGCTTGTTCGTTTTTAACAGCATCGATAGCAGCACGCATACTAGAATCCTGACCATAACGTAAAGCGCGCACTGGTGATTCGTTATCCAAAACCACGCCATCCGCGTGCATAAACTTATATCGCCCTTGTAGTTCAGGGAATTCGCTTAAAACTGCTGGAAGAACGTTCTGGTGCCCACATATCAGAAAGTGCATGTCCGCACAATTTGCAGCAGCTATGGCCATACCTTCCACCACTGCTCTAGGAGCGTTACTGCCCCCCATACCATCAACGCTTATTATTACTTTGTCTGACATGTGCCTGTACGCAAGCTATGGAGCTATTGCTCAGTAGCTTCTTGCTCTGCATCGTTATTATTAGATTGAGCGATGATTTGACGCCCACCGTAGTGCCCATCTTTTAAATTCATCTGGTGAGAAAGATGCGGCTCGCCAGTCGTGTTGTCAAAGCCGATGTGGAAGATTGACTTCAGAGCATGATGTGATCTGCGCTGATCGCGTCTTGATTTTGAAGTTTTTCTTTTAGGTACTGCCATGGTATAACTCCTATTAATGTTAAAACGTGCTTATTACTCACCCTTTTATTAGGGCAACATATTCAATAGCGAAGAATATAGCAATCTGTGTTCGACACTGTACATCATATTAGGGCTTACTGCCAGCAGTTTTTTCCAACTTAGGCAAATTTCTTCTGGCCTATGTTTTAGTTCTGAGCTATGAGGCAGTACGGTATTCCTATATCAAACTGAGATTTGTTCTTTCTTCAAACCAGTGGTGAAGACCGGATGTTTGCAAATTTCTGCTACAGGGCAATCGTGACACAATGGTTTCTTGGCTTTGCATATATAGCGCCCATGCAACACCAGCCAATGATGAGCGTTATGCGCCCACTTCAACGGCACAACTTTTAGCAATGCTCTTTCAGTCTGCACCGGGGTTTTACTTACACATAGACCTAAGCGGTTACTAACCCTAAAAATATGGGTGTCAACTGCTATGGTTGGATGTCCAAAAACCGTGTTCATAATAACATTGGCTGATTTGCGGCCTACGCCCGCCAAACCACACAAACCCTCAAAATCTTCCACCACCTCTCCGTTAAAGCGCTCTAATAATTGTTGGCTCATCATGATAATATTACGAGCTTTGCTATTATAAAGACCGATAGATTTGATGTAAGCCTTTAAACCTTCTTCACCAAGTTTAATCATTTTGACAGGGCTATCAGCTATTGCAAACAACCTAGCAGTTGCCTTATTTACCCCTTTATCAGTAGATTGTGCAGATAGAATCACAGCAACCAACAGGGTATAAGGATTTGTATAGTCCAGCTCTATCCTAGGGTCTGGCCTATGCTTGCTGAGTATAGCAAACAACCTTTCTATTTCAGTGCTCTTGAGTAAATTCGATTTTTTCTTCAAAGTAGAGCGATTCATACCACTAACCTACAATAGCATTTACGCGCACTCTGCATCGTTTGCCGCCACCGCTATGCCAAGATGACGCAGCTTTCTATGCAGGGCTGTGCGATCCATACCTATGAATTGAGCAGTTTTTGAAATGTTGCCGCCAAAACGCTTCAACTGTGCTAGCAAATACTCTCGCTCAAAGCTGTCACGTGCGGGCTTTAGCTCCTTTGAAATCAGGTCACTATTAAACGGCTTGAGGAAAGTGTGTTTGTTTTGCACTGAATCCACAATGTCCTGTGGCAGCAATTCAGGAGTAATTTGTGCTTGGGCACGGCTTGCCGCCATCATGGTCAACCATTCTACAGTATTGCGAAGTTGGCGAACATTGCCTGGCCATTCATACATCTGCAATATAGCATAGGCTTCTTGGGTGATTTTAACATGCTTACTCTGGCTTCCGGCTAGCTGTTTAGCAAAATGCTCCGCTAATTCCTGCAGATCTTCCGCTCTCTCCCGCAATGGAGGAATGCGAATCGGCACAACGCTCAGGCGATAATACAAGCTTTTCTGCAGAGTCCCAGCATCTAAAGCTGTTTTAATATCAACACTGGAAGAGGCTATAATTCTAACATCTGACTTAATCTCCCCCTTTTGCCCAATCCGCTCATAGCTATTCTGCTGTAAAAATTTGAGCAGCTTGGTTTGCGTAGAGAGCGGCATATCAGCAATTTCATCAATAAACAACGTGCCCCCATCTGCCATCTCAAGAGCGCCTGCAATCAGACCTTTATCGCTACTTTGCATGCCAAACATTTCGCCCTCTATTTGCTCTGGCGGTAGATTGGCCACATTCAGTACGATAAAAGGCTTGCCAGCACGTTTGGAATTGAGGTGGATATAGCGGGCTAACACCTCTTTACCTGTGCCAGGCTCTCCGGTAATAAAAATACGACTATTAGCAGGGGCAGCAGTTATAGCCGCAGTTTTAACTATCTGAATTGCTCTTGAGCTACCGTGTAAATCGATAGCAAGCTTATGCTGTTCTTGCAAACTATGATTCATTTGCGCTAAACTTGCCGCTTCAATAGCCCGTTGCACGATAATTAGCAGCTTTTCCCCTTTAAACGGCTTTTCGATAAAATCATATGCGCCAAGGCGTATACTCCGCACCGCGGTTTCTATATTGCCATGCCCGCTGATCATAATGGCCGGCACATTCGGATGACGTGCCTTTAAGTGCTTTAGGACTCCAAGACCATCCATCTCGCTTCCCTCTAGCCATATGTCCAGGATAGCCACTTTCGGGGGCGGACTGTTATCTATAATATCTATCGCTTGAGCGGCACTAGACGCCAGTTGAGGAGTGTACCCCTCGTCTTTCAGTATGTCAGCGACCAGCGAGCGTATTCCCTCTTCGTCATCTACAATAAGTATGTCAGTCATCGCTAAGATTTCCATTCCGCTTTTGGAGGAGCATATAACAATTTTATCCATCCGCCAAGTCGATTTTTGATATTATGACTCATGCATCAGGTTAAGAAATTGCAAACAAGTTGAAGTTTCGCCTAAATATGCCCAAGATTATATAGATGTTGTTGCATGGATGGTGTAGTGAACTGCCGAGCAAGCCTAGGTAGTTGCCTCTTGTTTAACTTATTAGTTTTAGCAGCCCTGCGCACAACCAGACTGATTTCTACTTGCTCGCAGCGTACAAGCTCATTATACTGATGCAAAATTATAGGCACCCCAACAATGTCACAAGAATTAAAGCGTATTCGTAATTTCTCTATAGTAGCGCACATAGATCACGGCAAGTCTACACTGGCAGATAGACTAATTGAAGTGTGCGGAGGATTGGATAAGCGCGAGATGACCAAACAGGTGCTGGATTCCATGGAAATCGAGCAAGAGCGTGGCATTACAATAAAGGCTCAAACTGTATGTCTGAAATATAAAGCAAAGGATGGGCAGATTTATTCACTCAACTTAATAGATACCCCGGGGCACGTGGACTTCTCCTACGAAGTTAGTCGCTCTCTTGCTGCTTGCGAAGGATCTATACTAGTAGTAGATGCAAGCCAGGGGGTTGAAGCACAGACGTTGGCTAACGTCTACAAGGCAATTGAAGCTAATCATGAGATTATCCCCGTGCTTAATAAGATCGATTTACCTGCTGCTGAACCGGAGCGAGTGAAAGCGCAGATAGAAGAAGTGATTGGTCTTGATGCAAGTCAGGCAATTCCGATTTCTGCAAAAACTGGAGAAGGGATAGATGTAGTGTTGGAAGCTATAGTCAATAAACTACCGGCCCCAAAGGGTAATCCAGACGGACCGTTGAAGGCTATGTTGGTTGATAGTTGGTATGACCCGTACTTGGGGGTGGTGATACTGGTGCGAATTGTTGATGGAGCTCTAAAACCCGGGATGAAGATCAAAATGATGTCTAGTGGTGCTATGCATACCGTGGATAACTTGGGCACTTTCACGCCTAAGAAACAATCGGGCTCCGAACTGAAAGCCGGAGAAGTCGGTTATATCACTGCTTCTATTAAACAGGTCGCAGACTGTAAAGTGGGCGATACGATAACTGAAGAGCGCAATCCATGTGCAGAAGCCCTGCCTGGGTTCGGCGTGAGCAAACCTGTGGTTTTCTGCGGATTATACCCTAACGATGCCAGTGAATTTTCAACACTAAAAGAAAGCTTGGCGAAGCTACGTTTGAATGATGCGAGCTTTGAGTTTGAGCCAGAAAGTTCTTCTGCTCTAGGCTTTGGCTTTCGTTGTGGTTTCTTAGGATTACTACACTTGGAAATCATACAAGAACGTTTAGAGCGAGAATTTAATCTCAACCTGATCACCACAGCACCTAGCGTGATTTATCAGGCACATTTGCGTGACGCAACAGAAGTGGAGTTCCACAACCCCGCAGATATGCCTGACCCAACCAAGGTAGACTATATAGAAGAACCGTGGATTAAAGCCACTATTATGGTGCCTGACACCTATCTCGGCGCTGTATTGAAGCTTTGCGAGGATAAGCGCGGCGAGCAAATAGAGATGCATTATACCGGTAGCAAGGTTATGCTGCTTTATCATCTGCCGTTAAACGAAGTAATCTTTGACTTTTATGATAAGTTGAAATCCTGCTCCAGCGGTTATGCAAGCTTTGACTGGCAAGCAGCTGGATACAGAAAAGGAGAAGTGGTTAAGCTTACTATCTTAATCAACGCAGAACCAGTGGATGCTCTTTCTACGGTTGTGCATAGAGGTCGCGCTGAATCGCGAGGTCGTGAGTTATGCTTGCGCTTAAAAGAGCTCATACCAAGGCATTTATTCCAAATTCCAATACAAGCGGCAATTGGCGGCAAGATTATAGCAAGAGAAACTGTCAGCGCACTCCGTAAAGACGTTACCGCAAAATGCTATGGCGGCGATATATCACGTAAACGCAAGCTTTTGGATAAGCAAAAAGAGGGAAAGAAGCGCATGAGATCTATAGGTAAAGTGGAAATTCCGCAATCTGCTTTCATCGCCGCTTTGAAAGTGGGAGATAATAAATGAGCTTAGACTTACCTAAAGTTAGCTCCCTAGCGAGTCATCATGAGAAAGTAGAAGCTGGTGGCGCTTATTTTGCGATTAAAGGCAGCCAGCACGATGGTGAGGATTACATCGACCTTGCCATAAAAAAAGGTGCAAAGGTCATATATATACAAAGACCAACCGCCGGGATCTCTACCGTTAACGGGATCCAACATATTGCCGTGCCCAATATAAGGACTACTCTTGCTAAAGCAGCAGCGGCTCACTATCTGCTACAACCAGCTAATATAGTATTAATTACTGGCACAAGTGGTAAAACTTCAATAGCGGAATACTATCGTCAGATGACAGAAAAACTGGGGTATAAAAGCGCAAGCCTAGGAACTATGGGATTGATATCCAATGTTGATGGAATTCGACAAGAGGAAACCCTCACCACTCCTGATCCTATTTTACTGCATCAGCTATTAGAAAATATCACAAAGCGTGGCGTTACTCATCTAGCCATTGAAGCTTCTAGCCATGGAATCCAGCAACATAGGCTGGATGGAGTGCGTTTTAAAGCAGCCGGATTTACTAACCTGAGCCACGACCACCTAGATTACCACATCACAATGGACGCATATTTTGAAGCGAAAGCCAGACTGTTTGGAGAAATGCTTTCTGCAAACAGCACTGCAGTGCTGTTTGCGGATAATGAGCATTATAGCAAGCTATCTAATATATGTAAAAACCGCGAAATTCGTGTGTTAGATTACGGCCGAGAGGCCCAACAAATCCGGCTAGAAGCGTTTGAACCCGGGAAGTTGGAGCTCCGTGTATTTGGTAAACACTATATCACAAAAGTGCATGCAGACGCCGAATTTCAGGCATATAATATCGCATGCGCGCTTGGATTAATGTTAGCGGTAGAAAATGATGATGCGCCCACGCTCATAAATACATTAGAACATTTAACCTCTGCTAAGGGCCGGCTTGAGAAGGTTTACACCTTCCAAGGTGGCGATATATATATAGACTACGCCCATAAACCAGACGCTTTGGCCAAGGTGTTAGCACCGCTGCGAGAACGCTGCAAAGGCAGACTTATCGTGGTTTTTGGTTGTGGCGGCGATAGAGACAGGTTAAAGCGGCCTATAATGGGCGAGATAGCCGCCCGATATGCAGATATAGTGGTGGTAACCGATGATAATCCCCGTACTGAATCTGCGGCAGATATACGCAAAGAGATCCTACAGAGCTGCCCCAATGCAATTGAGATAGCTGATCGCGCGACTGCAGTTGCTGAGGCGGCGCATATGCTGCAAGATAAGGATATTCTGCTTATCGCCGGCAAAGGACATGAAGAATACCAGATCATTGGTAACGAGAAGTTGCCTTACAGCGATTTCAAAGAAATCCAACGCTTGTAATTATTTTGAGTTGCATCGACACCACCCAACCCTGTATTTACCATTTATTAACTTATTGCCGGTAAAAAGATATCTTGGTGTGGCTTAGCACGCCAGCTAATATGAAGAGGGATGGTTATGGGGAAATGGGGTCACGTTGCATATGCGATTAAAAAATTTTTTGAGTACATGATTATAGGACTTTTGGCTTCCGGGATGATGGGAGTATTACTCCAAAGACCTTTTGACCTAGGATTTAGAATCGGCATAACATTTGGATTATTGCCGGTACTACTGTGCTCACTTACTACAGTTGTACTCCAATTAAAAGCGATCAAACATTTACAAAATGTACCTAGCACGGGAGCACTGCAAAACATGCCCTTCAAGGCAGTATACAACAAAAAGCTTTTCATTTACTCTTTGGCTCTCGCTTGCTGGGTTTTACTTGTTTATTCATTGATGGCGCTATTACTAGGGCCAGAGCAAGGTTTTAGGCAGAATGAAACATTGTTTGGATCTACGACTTTTGCTTTTACCGTATTACTATTAGGCGGCCTCCCCCTATTTATTGCTTGCTCATTATGGGCACTGATAGATACTTTTGAGCTGAAATCCCTGGTGCAAAAAGGGAGAATACCGGGGTCAGAGCTTACATTCGTTACTGTTATTCTACTGATATTGATGGCAGCAATAGTGTGGGCTTTATGCTGTTATAAAAACGGCGCTATCTTCTAAAGCCTTAAGTGGCGCCAACGCCACTTAAAAAATCTATTCGTATTTCTCACCTAACCCAGTGCCATAGGCTTTCGATAAGCCTTTCTGCTGCTGCCCAGCATTTGGGCCTTCAGTATCATAGAAATCTCGATTTAACAACCATTGCGCTATAAGGAAACCTTCTTTTAGCAGATCCTGGTAAAGCGCGCTTGATAATTCTTGAGGCTTACCGCTATTTGCTGCTGCTTCGGCTTTCAAACCATAGCGCAAACGATGAATGGTGCGGATATCTAGGTCACCAATGGTAGGATATACTTCAGTACCTCTATTAGTGATACGCAGTAATTCAAAACCGTGTGCATCCCCTACAACCTTGGCTTTAGCTGCTATATAGGAATACAGGCACTTCACCAGTTCACGGCTATTGCGTACAAATTCTTGTAATTTCTGTACTGCTGGAGCCGCTTTCTGTTCCAATAAAGACTCGCTAAATCGCTCGGTGATTTCATCGGGAATCCCTAAAGATTTCAAAACTTCAGCAAGATTTTGTCCTGTGGCTTTTTGTCCTACGGGAGACAATAAGAATTCATTCAAACTTTCCGCAAAGTACTCTGCAAAAGTACGTATTTCCTGGATAGAATTAAATTGCCCTGCACTCAACATATCTTCTATTTTGATGCCTGTCTTCTTGGTAAATTTCTCGGAGATCGCAGTCTTCAGATGACATGCCTTTCTATCCAAGCCACCATCAGCCAGGCGCTTTAGCTCCATGCCGGTTTCTTCAATAAAGAAATCCGCGCCACGTATGATATATTTATTAGCCGGGGTATGCACAGGAACGCAGCGCTTTAGCCTATCGTTCCATTCCTTGCCCCCAGCTGTTTGCATTGATAATGCCACAGAATACGAACGCATCCTGGATTTTAGCGCCCCGTCATCCATCAGATCTTTAACACTAGCGTTAGGGCTAGCCTTTAGTTTAGATTGCAGCCTACCAATCTCTTCTATTATTTTGTTCGCAAACTCTTTAGTCCCAAGCTTCATAGAAGCGACATCCATACCTAACTGTTTGGCCTTATCTTGTTGGTATAGGCCAGCTTTTACATCATTCGTATAATAACCTTTTTGCAGTACAGTAAGAGTTGCTGCTTTAATCATTTCGCCCGCTTGCAAATTTGCATGCCCCCCTATGTGTATCAACATTTCCGCCGCACCATCTATTAACGCAACTGGGTTTGCAAGATTTCCACCAGGAGATTTTTGACTGCCCAAGGCTATATCATCAGCCGTGCCGCCCATGGTCTCAAACATAGAGATTTTACCAATGTTATTAGAGCTAACAAAGCCAATACCGCCAGTAACCTGCGCTGCAATGTCTGAGCCTATATCCCCGAACATGTTGGTAGTCACAACCACATCAAAACTAGCAGGGCTAGCAGCTAGTTTGGCTAAGCCGTCGTCTATTATATGGAAATCAGACTCTATACCCAATGACTTATAACGAGCGGCAACTTGGTTAAATACCTGTTTGAACATCCCACCGGTGATCTTCAAGATATTGGGCTTCTCCAAACCACTCACCTTCTTGCGGCCTTCGCGCAGAGCTGCTTCAAACGCGGCCACTATAATCTTTTCGCAGCCTTCCACACTATTATGTCTCTGTGCTTGAGCATAATTGCGAGTGAGCCGTTGTTCTATCTGCGCATACAGGTCTTCTACATTTTCACGTACAAATAAGATATCCACACCGCCATGTATGGCAGGAATCACCGGGTCTAAAGATACACAGCGCCTAAAGTTAGCATATTCTTCAAACATCTTGCGTAAGGTTACGTTACGGCTTGGTTCATCACCTGTATCCATAGTTCTCAGCGCACCTTTTAGCACTGCTGAAGCGCTCGCCGCCTGCTCCAGCGTAATACGCTCTTTGCGCGCCACTTCCTTTTCTAACTTACTTTTCTCATCTGGTGTCAGACTAGCGATAAGAGCCTTGTAATAGTCTTTATAGCCATGCGCAGCCAATATTTTTGCCACACGGTCTTGCGCATCCTGCTTGCTATAGCCAAGAAAAGCAAGCAACTCTGGGGCATCTGGGTAACCAAGCTGAATATCAGGCCCCTCAATAAACTCGATTGGAGCACCAGTACTTTGCACTACAGCCTTAGCGACAGCCATACATTCCGGGCCAATGCCTTGACCTGGCACTACAACCACTTTATAGGTTTTCTGATTTTTATCACTTGAGCTCATCCTACATCCTTAAAATATTGCCATTGCCTTACGATACTACTGTTATCACAGTTGCAAGTCAACGATGCATACCAATCAATAGCTTTACCCCTTCCTACATTTTCTCAATCCTAGTAAACCCTGCACCATAAGAAATTATATCAGGATCTTTATGCAAACTTCCCCATTTTATAACTCTCAGAATTTTCTTGAAATTCGCTTCCCTACAAATATTTCTTACGGCGCAACAGGCGGCCCCGCTTTTTCCACTAACGTGCTAACCAGTCACGCCGGCCATGAATGGCGCCAACCTAATTGGAATATAGCACTTGCCAAATACAATGTAGCGCATGGGGTAAAGACCGAGGCGCAACTCGCTGAACTAATCAGCTTTTTCCGCTTATGCTGTGGTCGTGCCAAAGGTTTTCGTTTTAAAGACTGGATGGATTACAAAGTAGAAAAGCAAGTTTTGATCATTGCTGATGGTAAGCAAAAAGTTTTTCCTTTATATAAAAAATATAGCGTGCGCCAGGATGTATGGAGCATGCGCCGTATCAATAAACCAGTGCATGGCTCTCTCATTTTGAAGTTGGATAACATTAAGGTTTGGGATGATGACTACGAAGTTGATTACAACCAGGGCCTTATAACCTTTGAAACTCCACCATCTGAAGGTGAAGAGCTTTTGGTCTCCTTTGAGTTTGATGTACCAGTACGCTTCGATACTGATCATCTAGCCGCCTCTATAGATAGCTTTGCGATTTATTCCTGGAACGAAATACCGCTAGTGGAAGTGCGTGTTTCTTAAACTTAAAAACATGTAAATACTTAAAACGCTTAACAATACAAACGAGGAGAACAACATGACAAATGCTGCGCAACTACTTAAAACGATCGATCCAGACCTAACTGACTTATGCATGTGCTGGGAGCTCCAACTAACTAACAATAAGACTCTACATTTCACCAACCACCATACAGATGTTCATATCGAAAATAAAATCTATAATGCAGCCACCTCACAGGCTTCAGGAATAATCGCTAGTTATGTTGAATCAGACGCAAACATAGCAGCAGGCGTTGTGGAAGTCACCTTAAGCTTTGCTAATCCTAACATTAGTGAAAAAGAGGTATGCTCCGGGTTATATGAAAACGCTAAAGTGCAAATATTATTGGCTAAAATCACTAAGTCAGACGTCATGCCTATAACCCTATACCAAGGCTTTATAGGCAACATCAAGATAGGTAATGGTTATTTCACTGCTGAATTATTAGACAATAGAGCATTGTTTGCCAAAGGCTTTGTTTCACATTATTCTACCCAATGCAGAGCAATTTTCTGCGATGCCAAATGCGGCTTAAAAGCTTCAGATCACACTATAAGCGGCACGATAGTACAGCATTTAGATAGCGTCACCCTAATTGGGAACAACCTAGCAGTCGTTGACAATCGCTATAATGGCGGGATTTTAAGCATGATAAGCGGCCAAGCCAGTGGGGTTAAACTTTCTATATGCTCAGTGCAAGCTGATAGAATCCTCTTAGCGCTACCGTGCGAATATAATATAGCAATAGGCGATAAATACGAGCTCACTGCTGGTTGTGATAAAAGTTTCAGCACCTGTGCAAACCTTTACAATAATGCAATAAATTTTCGCGGCGAGCCGCATCTGCCCGGCGATACAGCCAAAATACCAGGCATTTAACTTGACAACCAAAGCGACCAATGTAAGAATACTAAAACCTCACTGGAACCAAATAGGAGTTATGTATGCGTAAATTGTATTGGCTAGGCGTATTGGCAGTACTTGTAGTGATAGTTAATTTTGCCCTATGGTTTTGGCATACTAGAGTTATCATCAACGCCTTGGAAAACGCTCGTTATGAGCTTAGAACGCATGGCATTAAGATGGAATACACTGAAATTAAATTCACTAATTTTAAAGCGTGGGAGTTATATGGGAAGGTATACGACCTTAATCTCACTGACCCCCAAAGAGGTAAAGTTCTGAAGCTAGGGGAAGTGGTTGTTGAGAGCTCTCCTTATGAGCGAGTGGTACGCCTGATAGGGCAGCCGGAGTGGATAGTGGAGAATACCTCTACCTCTACCCCTACCGCCACCATACAGGAAGCGGTGAAAATGCAGTTTAACAGCGAACCGACTGTGGATATAAAGTTTAAGAAGTCTGTATCTGATTTTAATAAAGAAGTTGCTCAGTCAATAAATGGCAAATCTAAAGAAGGCGATGCTCTGCGCTCAGTACGAGACATAGTAGTAAACCTAGGAATTATGCAGGCAAAAATCAGAGATATCGTTGTGGCAAAATGGAGCAACTTGACTTTAGAATCCGGCATAAAAATAGAACCGGATAAAGCCATCGAAATGTGGGAAGTGCGCTGCAGTGCTTGTTCCACCACTGTAAATGAGTACACTGTTAATTTACCAACTGAGCTAAAAACTACCGCTGCTAATCTCAAAGAGCAATTTGGCGACATTAGTTTTTCCTTGGATAACCGCAAGATAAAAACATTTAGTGAGAATACCAAGGCAGCATTGAAAGAGAGATTAGGAGACGATGTTGATTTGGATGAGGTAGGCGCTAGCTTTGATTCAGAATATTACGAAAATCACCTGACTGTGGTTAGCAAATACTCCACAATTAAGGTAGAGAGCCTATACCCGATCAAAGGTAATGATTTACAATCAAAGATGGTTGTGGATATAGAAGGCTATCAAGAATTGTTGAGCAATATTGTGAGTGCTATAAATCTTTCAATACAGTCAATACAGTATATCGAAAACCCTCCCGTCAAAATCAGCTCTGACCCAGCAATTTTTGCGAAGATCATGATATCCCAAAAGCAATATAATACTGTGCTGCAGGAATTAAAACAGTTTGAAAAAGCGAGTGATCAGATAGTCATCCAATGGGCACCTTATTTTAAGAGCAAAGATACAGATAACATAACCGCATTCGCTAGCAGTATGCTTGCCATATTTATGCCTAATGTAGAAGCTTTTTTCAACGCTGTGGGAGCGGCAGTGAGCACAGAGACAGGAAAGCCGCAACCTGAGATTAAGCTGGACTCTAAGGTGCAAAAAGACGGCTCCGTAGAGCTAGTCGAGGCGCCACCAGAAACTCAAACACCAGGATCATCACCTACACCGCAACCTTAATGACACCAGAATATTACATTAATCTAGCAAACCTACTTACGATACTGATCACATGTACCTCGGTATGGTGCGCGTTCATCTTTTTACGTAACCATTTGCGGTCACTAAGGCAGGAATTGTCATATACTGAGCAAAGGTTAGCAGAAATGGTGCGCCATCAAGATGAAGCGCAGCGCAATAGTATTATTAGCATGCAGCAGCTGGTAAGAGACAGCTTGCAACAGGCTAATACTCAGCAGCAAGTGCAGTTGGAACACATGCGTCAGCAAATAGAACGACTGTCGGCAATGAGCGAAACTAAGCTAGAAAAGCTGCGCGAAGCAGTTGAAGCTAAGCTGCATAATTTAAGCGAATCCAACGAACGCAAGCTTGAACAAATACGTCATACGGTAGATGAAAAATTACATGATACCCTGGAAAAACGTTTGGGTGAGTCATTCAAACTGGTTAGCGAGCGCCTGGAAATTGTGCACCAAGGTTTGGGTGAAATGCAAAACTTAGCTTCAGGAGTAGGCGACCTTAAAAGAGTGCTTAGTAATGTAAAAACCAGAGGTATATGGGGTGAGGTACAACTGGAGGCGATCATCACTCAACTGCTTACTCCAGCTCAATATGAGAAGAACGTGGCGGTTAACCCTGCTGGCTCAGAGCGCGTGGAGTTCGCAGTGAAGCTACCTAACAAAGATCATGGCCTGCAACAGATCTGGTTGCCTATTGATGCAAAATGCCCTCTGGATGATTATACTAGACTAATTAATGCTCAAGAAACTGGGGATATAGAACAAGTGACACAAGCGCATAAAACTTTGGTGGCCAATGTTCGCAAACTCGCAAAAATGATCAGCGAGAAATATATCCAACCACCACACACCACAGACTTTGCGATTATGTTCTTACCAATTGAAGCCATGTATGCAGAGATATTGCGTCACCCTGGCTTGATTGAGCAGCTACAGCAGGAATATCGGGTGGTGATTACTAGCCCAAGCACCTTGAGCGCTCTGCTCAACAGCCTACAGATGGGGTTCCGCACTCTTGCTATTGAACAGCGTTCGAGCGAAGTATGGAAAGTACTGGGTTCAGTGAAAAACGAATTTGTAAAATTCGCCGATATTTTGAGTAAAACTAAACTGAAAATAGACCAAGCAAGTAAGGTTATAGGTGATGTGGAAGTGCGCAGTCGTGCTATTCAGCGGCATTTACGTGCGGTAGAAACAGCTGACGCCTCTAACGACCCAGTACTAGAAACCTTAGATACCACAGAGCTTGAACAGATTGAAGAAGCGTAAGCATGAAAACGGAAACGCTCACAACATCAGAGAAGCTAGCTATATATGTGCATTGGCCATTCTGCATGTCAAAATGCCCATATTGCGACTTCAACAGCCATGTGGCTAACTCTTTGGATGTGGATGATTTTATCAAAGGGTACCTTCTGCAATTAGAACAATGGCATGATATCCTGGCTGGCAAGCACATTGAAAGCGTTTATTTTGGCGGAGGAACACCTTCACTCGCGCCAGTGCGGTTTTTTGATATTGTATTGAACAAGCTCGCGCAACTCGCCCATTTGGCGTCTGATACTGAGATTACTATGGAGGCCAACCCTTCCTCTTCAGAAGCGGCTAAGTTTGAGCAAATCAGGCTTGCAGGGGTTAATAGAGTGTCGCTGGGAGTGCAAAGTTTTAATGATAAACAGCTGCGCTTTTTGGGCCGCGCCCATAGTGCAAATGAAGCGTATACGGCTATAGAAGCCACTGCCAAGACATTCCCCCGTTATTCATTCGACTTAATATATGCGCTACCAGAACAAAGTTTAAGCAGCTGGGAAGAAGCCTTATCGCAGGCTTTGCAGCTAGCTAACGGGCATATCTCTTTGTATCAACTAACTATAGAAAAAGGCACACCATTCTACAAAGCCCATAAAGATGGTCAATTCCAGCTCCCTGACCCTGAGCAAGCAGCGCTCATGTATGAAGCCACTGAAGCAATCACCAGTAATGCTGGGTATAGCGCGTATGAAGTTTCCAATTATGCTATGCCAGGCGCCCAATCGCGCCATAATCTCGCATATTGGCACTATAGAGACTATCTAGGCATAGGCCCTGGGGCCCATAGCAGACTAACTATAGGCAATAGCAAGCAAGCCATAGTTATGTGGCACAACCCAGGGAAATGGCGTGAGATGGTGGCAGTTGGCACACGAGAAGCTATCCAAGAGCAGCAGATTCTTTCTCAAGAAGCGCAATATGAGGAACGTATTATGATGGGGTTGCGCGTATCTAACGGGATTGCGCTAGAAGGTTTAAAAAACCTAGATGTTGTACAGGATATGGTAGCGCAAGGGTTACTGAATATTGCAGAGGCGCCAGATATAGATGGGGTGTATAAGCGTATGCTTCGCCCCACGTTAAAAGGCCGGTTAGTGCTGAATTACATCACTGGCAAAATCTTGGCTTAGATGGTTAAACCATTTGCCCAGTTTCTTGCGTCACAGGTTGAGTAGGTTCTTGCTGTTGCTGAGTTACAGGAATCACCACCTTTTGAGCCCATAGAGTGTGCGGCAAAGCCATCGCTAATGATTCCAGAACTGCGTAGCAGGTAATTGCGATGGCAACATTAAAGGCATGCTGCACCGAAACATCTGCAATGAAATAATGCGACAATGCTGGGCCAACGGCTGTAGTAGCTCCAGCTCCAACAGTCATTAAAAAGAGTGAGAGCGCTTTTTTCTTGGTAAGATTAGGATCATCAAAAGCTATACCATTTGGCTCTGGCTCCCACTGATACCATGACAAAACCCCACACAACCCCATACTCAAAAAAGCTTGACCCAATATAGATTGCACAAACTCTACTCCAGTTTGCTCCCATTGTGAGCCAACCCAATAATGCATGATACAAAGATATACACCCACTGATATTGCACTTTTGAAAAACGACACTGCATTTATGACTATTTTCTGGCCCGTTGCTATAAGTTCAGCCGAGCGCATACATAAATCTATTTGCTTTTTATTTTTTATGTAAAAGTCAGCGACATCGTAATAACCTTTCATTTCCTGGAACTGACCATCATCACCGCTTTTATCAGAATGCTTTTGTCTAGCCTGCTGGCGGTACTTGGTTTGTAGGTCTTGTAAGCTATCAGCAATTTTCTCATCAGACCATATATCCTGCACTCCTAGTTGCTGCGCGCAGAAAGCCACTGCGAGCCTACATGCTTGCGCTTGCTTTATTAAGTCGAATTGAGCTTGTGCTGATTTAAAGCTTTCAGCCTTCTCTTTCAATTTTGCATTAGTCCTTGTGGGGGTTTCTGCGCTCGCAATGGTTTCTTTTATTACCTTCGGTACCACACCATTCAATACATTTGCAAACAGATACAGAGAAGAGGCGGCCATCAACCAGGCTCCTGAACACATAATCACATCACCTAGCCTGACCCCTGTGCCGATGTCTAGCAGTATCCATGATGCATCCAAAGAACTTGATATTACTACCGCGCCTATCAAACCTCCACCAATTGCAAGTGGCACAGTGGCAGGCCAGGAAATAAGAAAGGTTGACTGGCGCTGCTGGATAAAATCTTTGCATGCTTGCGGATAGCTTTGCGCTTGTTTTTCCAGCACTGCACTATATACCCCAAAGAGCGCGCCACCCATAAAAACTTCTGCACTCACAGGTTTTTCTGTCAGTGTTAGTATGTCTGCTGGGGATGCTAGCACATTTTTTACAGCGAGTAATACGGAAAATGCATCTATATCACGCTCTTGATTGAGGCCTTTGCTGTCTTTCAGTGCATTAACAGCAGCGCAGAGATGTTCATTTTGTTCCTCGGTAAATGTTTTTGCTGCAACCCACTGCTTAAAGTTGTTTAAATTGTTATACGCCTCCAGATATCGAGCGCCATCACCCCCGGCTTCAACATACTTTTCTTTGCTTATATCAACAGCAGCGACCCAAGACTTAAAATCCCTATCATCAATCCCTATTCCACGCATAAGTGCACCCTCAAATGATTTTATTTAGGGGCATTGTACCACAAATTAGCAGGTAATGCACGCTCATTATTAAACCGTGTGTGATTACAAAAGAAAAGCCCGCTTTTGTCAAGCTATCGCCTTGCTAATCAGCGCATTCACTCCTTGGGTAAATAGCACTGGATCCTCCATTGTTTCGCCAGCAAAAATACAGGCTTGATCGAAAACAATACGCACCAAAGTTTTAGTCTCCTCAGTAGCGCAATTACCCACCACATCCTTAGCAATACGCTTCATGATTGGATGCTGTAGATTGAGCTCCAATATCTTTGCCATGCCCTTCTTTAGCTGCCGCTGCGCCAGGAGAAACTTCTCCATGCGGATATTCATCCCGCCATCTGGTATAGCCAGGCACGCCGGGCTGTCCACCAACTTACTTGACACCTTAACGCTTCTAACTCTATCACCTAGCACTTCCTTGCAATAAGTAAGCAACGCCTCAACATCTTGTTGTGGATCTTGCAAACCCTCTTCTTTAAGCTGCTCAAGCTTATAAATCGCATCCAAATCAATACTGCTATTGGTTATAGAGCATAACTCCTTGTTTTTGTATTGATGAATTACATTAACCCAGAAATCATCGACTTGATCAGCAAGCAAGATAACCTCTATATTGCGCTGCTTGAAGCCCTCCAGCTGCGGATTACTTTTAAGTGAATTCATATCATCGCCATTGAGGTAGAAAATTTGCTCCTGCCCTTCAGCCATGCGGTCTATATATTCCTCAAGGCTAATAATATCACCATCAGATTTAGTGGTCTGAAAACGGCAAACTTCCAACAATTGCTCTTTCTCTTCTAACGCTGATTCACATAAACCCTCACGCATAACTTCACCAAAATTATTCCAGAATTTAGCGTATTCTTCTTTGTCTTCAGCAGCCTTCTGCTTCAGCAGCCCCAGGATCTTTTTGACTATAGACTTGCGAATTTTCCCTACCACAGAGTTATGCTGCAGTGTCTCTCTACTGATGTTTAGTGGTAAGTCGCTGGAGTCTATCACCCCTCTGATAAAGCGCAGGTAAGATGGCAATAGCTCAGGAATGTCTTCAGAAATAAATACTTTTTTCACATACAAGCGCACCCGCCCTTTACGATCTGGATTGAATAAGTCAAACGGCCTCACACTTGGGACAAACAGCAAGGTGGTGTATTCCACTGCGCCTTCTGCTTTATAGTGAACACGCATCCAAGGCGTGTCCGGTGAATGGGCAGTGTAGTGATAAAAGTCTGTGTATTGGTCTTCGGTGATATCTGATTTATCTTTAGTCCACAGAGCTGCGCCAAGATTAGTCACATCCAGGTGCCCTTCACCATCATCAACCGTGATCGGAAATTCAATGTGATCAGAGTATGTTTTAATTATATGCCCTACTCTATGACGGTCAGCGAAGTCTTCTGCATCACTCTTCAAATGCAACATTATCTTTGTGCCTCGAGACATAGGCTCTTCCAGTTGAGATAAAGTATATTCTCCACTACCCTCTGACTCCCATTGATAAGTCTGATTATACCCTGCTTTAGTACTATACACAGTTACTTTGTCGGCAATCATAAAAGCGGAATAGAACCCAACTCCAAACTGGCCGATCAGTCCAGGAGCTGCCTGGTTATTAGCCACGGCCGTTAAAAAACGCTGAGTGCCAGAACTCGCTACTGTACCAAGGTTTTGGATTAATTCATCATGGTCCATCCCAATACCATTATCACTAATTGCGATCGTGTTATTAGCTCTGTTGAGCTCTACTGTAATTTTCAATTCATTATCTTCACCCAATAACTCAGGCTGAGACAAAGCATTATAACGTAACTTATCGCACGCATCTGATGCATTAGATATCAGCTCTCTAATCGCTATCTCCTTATTGGTATATAACGAATGAATCATCAGCTGCAGAACTTTCCCCACCTCTGCAGTAAACTGCCTTGTTTCGCCCTTATTTGTAGACATTGCTTAACCTCATATTGACTTATTATTTATGAATTGCCCAAAGACAGTTGGTTAGACTAATGGGTGTCAGGACCAACCAACTACTTCTGCAGCAAATGCACTTACTTGTGGTGACAAGTTAGTGCACCTTACTATGAATATCAAGGCAGGCGCCTTAAGAAATCTGACCTACTGTACGAATCTTAGCCTTCGCATGAATTTCACTTTGAGAAAGCACAGTAATACTAGGACGGAAACGCTCTACTATCATTCGTATATATGGCCTCAAGCTAGGAGAGACTAAAATAACTGGAATCTCTCCAGCAACTACGTGTTTGTCATATTCAGAATTAATAGCACCCACTAGCTCGTTCAACTTGCTTGGTGGTAAAGCCAGAGCCTTTTCCTCGCCTTCTCCTACCAAACTCTCACTGGTTAACTGATCCCAAGCTGCAGAAAGTATCAATATGGGGATATATCCGGCATCTGTGGTATGAGTAAAGCATATTTGTTTTGCAAGGCGAGTCCTCACATGCTCAATTAGCTTCATAATATTTTTGGTAGTAGAGGCCATTTCAGCTATTGCTTCCAAAATTGTTGGTAGATCGCGCACAGAAACATTTTCCTGTAATAATCCTTGTAGAATCCTATGCACAGTAGTAACCGCAATTTGCGATGGAATTATATCAGATACTATCTTCTTATGCTCTGGCGGCAAGTTGTCTAACAGTTTCTGTACCGCGCTATAAGAAAGCATTTCCACTATATTCTCTTTCACGAGCTCAGTAAGATGCGTTACCATAACTGTCGATGGATCTACAACTGTATACCCTTTAAATACAGCTTCTTCCCGTTTAGCTTCATCCACCCACCTAGCATTAATACCAAATGCCGGTTCTGTGGTATTTTCACCTGGGATATCAAATTCCTGACCAATTTTCTCCATAAGCAGGACCTTATTCGGCCGAAGTGCGCCCGTACCGCACTGCATATCCTTTATCTTTACTATGTAGGAAAATGGCTGCATTTGCATGTTATCTATAATCCGCACTGCCGGCATTACAAAGCCCAGGTCCTTAGCAATCTGTTTTCGCAGCACTTTAATTTGTTCGGTGAGTTTTTGCCCTGCACCGTTTACAAGCGGCAAAAGTTCATAACCAAGTTCCAGACGGATAATATCTATATGCATCACTTGATTCAAAACATCATCTTGTAGTTCACCTGGACCGGCAGAAGCTTTGGAACCATCAGCGGTTGCGATAGCTAACGTTTCATCTTGTTCCGCTGCTGTTTTAGCTTGATTCTGCCGCAAATAGAAACCAAATGTCGCAAGTATCCCAGCAACCATCATGAATGGGATAGCCGGTATTCCAGGCATTACAGCCATAATCATCAATAGCCCAGCGCTGATGCCCATAGCAGGCGGATATCCGCCTATCTGCTCAAATATAGCTTTATCTGCAGAACCAGTAGCGCCAGCCTTGGTTACCAACAAACCTGCGCCTATAGAAACAATGAGCGCAGGTATCTGAGCTACCAAGCCATCGCCAATCGTCAATAAAGTATAAGTTTGCAAAGCCAACTCAAAACTCATATTTTTTTGGACAATACCTATAATCATCCCACCAATAAAGTTTATGAAAATGATTAAAAGCCCTGCTATTGCATCTCCTCGCACGAATTTATTAGCACCATCCATAGAACCAAAAAAAGTGCTTTCTTCTTCCAACTCCTTACGTCGCTGTTTAGCAGTCTTCTCGTCTATTAACCCTGAGGATAAATCTGAATCAATGGCCATCTGCTTACCCGGCATAGCATCCAAGCTAAAGCGGGCTGCCACTTCTGCTATACGACCAGAACCTTTTGTGATTACTACAAAGTTAATTATGGTGAGAATACCAAAAACAATTGCTCCGATAATAACTGAACCTTGCATCACAAACACACCAAAAGCCCGCACCACGTGTCCAGCTGCATCCGCACCGGTATGGCCATACCCTAGGATCAACCTGGTGGTAGCTATGTTAAGCGATAACCTAAGCATGGTGACAACCAGAAGCACAGTGGGAAACGAACTAAAATCCAGTGGCTTATCAATAAACAGTACCGTCATCATGATCAAAACTGATATCGCAATAGAAATGCAAAGTAAGAAGTCCACCATCCATGCTGGTATTGGGAAAAGTAGTACCCCAATAATGCCAAGAATAGCACTAGCAAACAGAATATCTCGATAAACGACGAACTTACCGGCTTTTGCGAGCAGTGGATGTAGCTTATCCGGAATCTCTATATTAATGTTGCCGATCTTCATTAGCTATAACTCTTATTTGATCTGTTGATCGTATAGCCGCACGCAACCTTGTCAATATTGTTTTAATCTATGTCAAAAATTATTCAGCTGCGAGCCGTCTCTTCTTAGTACTTTTGTAATAATACTGGAATTTACCGGTAATTATTAATTTCAAGTTGACATAGAAAAAATAATGAGATAACCAACTTACTGGGGTTATTTAACCTAAACATGGATGGTAAATATATTATGCTCGAAGAGCGAATAGCAAAATTTTTCAATTCTCTTTACGAGAAAGCCTTGCGGCGCTTCTCCATGCTTGCGCTGACGGTGATTATAGTGGTGGCGCTTTATGCTTATGTGTTACTTCTAGTGGCGTGGCCTTGGGAAATGCCACGTGGTCTAATTATAGTGAATTATCTAATATTTAGCGTGGTAATCACAGCGAGCATAGTATGCGGTATTGTCGCGCACGGCCAGCGCAATGAGATCAGAGAGATAGCAACAGCTATTCGCAATAATGGAACAAGCCATAGAGACGTTATAATCCCACCTTATCGTTGTAACGATCTGGATGTTTTAGTCGAAGAGATAAAACAATTGTTAGCTGCCAATAAAGAGCTCCGCATACCATTGGATGAAATACGTCAGAAATGCAGCACTCAATCAGATTTTTTACGTGGTCTTGCAGAACAATTAGTAGCCCCCACGCATTTAATACTCAACAACATAGAGCTTTCCCTAACGGGGAAGAACTTGCCGGCAACCACTCAAGATAAGCTAGAGGAAGTGCACGCAAAAGCCGCGGAGCTAGTACGTCTTACCGGCTCTATGCTAACAATAGCGAATCTGGATAGAGGCAACCAACTAGAATTCGGTCAAAAAAGCATAGTCTCGTGCGCAGAGCGAGCATATGAGATTATGCGCCCACCTTTGCATTTCATGAAAATATGGCTAGATGTGCATGATATAGCACGCGATAAGCAGCTGTACTGCGATTACAGCTTGATAATCCAGTTGATGGTAGCGCTAATATCACATGGCGCCGATGGCATTAAAGGAGGAGGAAAAGTGGAGATGACAATACGTGACTATAAGATGGATATAGGTAAGGAGCGCTATGATGCCATTCTCATCGAAGTATCAGATTCTGGCAAGCCTATCGTGTTAGACTCAGTGTTTTCAGTATTTGAAGCAGTGGATCAAGAAGCACTTAAAAAATCTCCTTATAGAGCAGCACATAAGGCTGATCTTACCCTTGCCGCCAATATTACTGAGCTGCATTATGGCAGAATTTGGGCTGTGCCTAGAAGCGATGGATTTATCATCAGAGTAGCAATACCACGAGATTTCAGGGAAGTCCTTAAATATATCGACAACGACAATCAACAAGGAGGCTTAAAAAATGCGGCATAAAGCGCAACCAACTAATCCGTACCGCGTTCTGGTAGCTGATTATGATGCTCAAAGCCGTTCTTTTATTACTAAGTTGCTGGAATATTACAGCATTGAGGTAGTCGAGGTAGCGGCAGGAGTGGATGCATGTAACGCAGTTCTAAAAGATAATAAAGGTTTTGACCTGGTTATTATGGATATAAAGATGCCGATAATTGACGGTATTGAGTTTATGTATGTGTTGGATAGAGCGTTGGGAGGCAGACGCCCACCGGTTATCTTGCAGCTACCTTATCAAGACGACAACTTAATGATGCAGGCAATTACTGCAGGTGCTGTATTTTGCTTACCCAAACCATATTCCCAGCGAATGCTGTTTACTCAAACCAAAGCCGCCCTAAAACGATGCAATAAAAATAATGCTTACTATAGTAAACCTGGGCTTAATGTGGAAGCTGAGGGCACTATGTTGTTTAGAAGTTTCGCTGAATGCGACGCCATTATTGAGTCTTTAGCAAATATAAGTAGCCAAGCCATTAGGCTTAGATTAGGTCTAAGAGAACTTATGTATAATGCAATTGAGCATGGCCATCTTAAAATTGCCCCGAAAGAACGAGCAGCCAAAAAGCATAGCGTCAGTGAAGAGACTTCGGAACGCAAGATAGCCAAAACCAATACACATCAGCCTGCAACCTTACGCTATAAAATAACCCCTTATACTACTGAAGTCACTATTATTGATGAAGGAGATGGCTTCAATTGGAAACATTTCGACGTGCAAAACGATATTGTCCACCACAGCTCCAGCAAGCGCGGCATATACATAGCACGCCATTTAGCATTTGACAGCTTAGAGTATAACGACAAAGGTAATGAGGTCAAAGGCCGCTTGGTTAGTGGCTCTAAGTAATGCAAGTTTCAAAAATCCTTAAGCTTATCTTGCCCGCTTTTCCGGCGTATTATCCATGCTCAACTCGTGCGTATCAACCTGCGACGCTACCTCTGCTTTTTTATCATCTCTATCAGGAATAGAGCTAGCAGCTACGTGTGGAGCGCTGCTACCACGCCATAAGCTCTGGATAAAACCAAAGAAAGACTGATGCTGTTGATGCCCTCCTTCGCCTTTGACATGCGTCTCTGTTGGAAAAGGCACGACAGCTCCAGTCCAATTTTGGATATTATTGCAGCTTGCTTCATACATATCGGTATTGCTCAAGTTTGTCGGCATTCCCTCTAATTGGTTACGTGTTGCCATGAATCGGTCTCCTATTAAATCGCCGTATTATCTAAATTTGCTTGGCGGAAACTCGAACCACTGAAATCTGAATTCATCAGTATCGCTCCCTGCAAATTTGCCTTATCGAACCTTGTATTGCGTGCATAGGCCGCGCTTATTTTGGTACGCTTCATAGTAGCACCAGTTAGATTGCTATTATCCAGTATAACCCCTGACAAATCTGCCTCATCAAAATTGCAGCCTTGCAAGTCTAAGTTAGATAAATCGAAGAACTCAAAGCTGTCTAACCCTAGCTCATGGTTTGTCACTCTACCGCCACTTAAATTGGCACCGCTGAAGTCCGCACCTGTGATATTGCAGCGCCCCGCGCGAACTTTAGGAAGAATGGATAACAACGCTACTCTATCCAACTTAACCCCGCGGAAATTGATGCGCTCCAGATCGGCGCCATGCATATTGAGACCGCGCAAGTCCAGACCTTCTATATTAATTCCCGACAAAGAATGATGCCCGGCCCTAGCCAACTGCAGTGCGTGCAAGAACCCTTCACGATCCAGCGCAGTATTTTCAAGGTTTGCAGAGCTGATGTCTAGCTTGCGAATATCCATGCCACGCAGGTTTTGGCCCGAAAGGTCAGCCGACTTGAAGTTAAGCAAGCCTTGCATGGTCAGGTTTTTGCGGTCAGCGCCAAACAATGCTATGCATTCGTCAAGTTCTTCTTTGGTTAATGGCTTGTTATCCCGCTTAGCTAGCCATTCTTGCAGCAATTCTTTTTTCAACAATCTGCTCATATTCCTAACTCCTATAACTTCTCTTTCTTAGGCCTACACGCGGTTATATAGCGCACCCCTTCCCTTATATCAAGATACTTTCTTTACCTTAATAAAAAGTTAACTTATGCGATTGCTAAGTGATTTATGCTTTTATACGTCTATTTTTCCGAGTTTTAGTACAACAAACATTTTTTGCGATAGCACAGTGCGTTATTGTACCTATCAACGCGAGGTCCCCATGAAAAATCTTTGGGCTGTACTATAGGGAACTAAAGCTAACAAAACACGCGTAGTTGTGGACCGATCTTAGCACCGTAAAGCATAACAACCGCTGAGCGATAGATAGTGATCTTTTTATGAGGCGGCCCTTCTACACAATTTGTGTTGACTCCCAAACACAACACTGCTAGCTTCCATCTTGGACGGACTCGTAAATCAGGAAGGCGAGTTATGAAACACCCTCACAAATATTTGGGCTTTGCCCTAACTATGGGCGCATCTGTGTGCGCTGGCATATACATAGGCTGCCAAAACTTTAAAGCTATAGCCTCTATAATTTCTAAGTTGCATTGCCCTGTCTTTACAATATCAGCTGCCTGCAGCACAGCTCTTGCTATAGGCGTCACGATTTTTGGATACCTCTGGAACAGCAAATCAGGCAACTCAGCATTTTTAGGGCACCTAGCAGGGCCAACAGCTTATATAATAAGCACTGGAGCCGCAGTACTTTTTGGCAATGCGATTGTTGAGCTATCTGTGGAATCTTTAAACACAACAGATGCCGTACGAAGTTTCGCTCAAAATGCGGCATTTATTGGCTTTAGCGCCGGATTACTCGCCGCCTTGCTTTATCACTACGGTGGCTATATAAGCAATCCTCAATGCTGCAAGGGGGCAGAAGCGACATAAGTCTAATATTTACATATATTTAATATATAAAACATACCTTTCTTATTGTAATTGTTAACAATTAGCTATAAACTCACCGATAGGTAAGCTATTTAGTAGGCTAGTGTAATGAGGTATGAGACCGGGATGCATTCAAAGAGTGCTGAAGAGCTGACTGTTGTCAGAGAGGCACAGGATTTTTTTGATAAGTATACCAGAGCCCCCCTTATGTTGTGCAAGCTATCTGCGATCTATAACGTGCTAGCTGCGGTTCAAAAGCTTACGGGAGACTTAAATTACAACCCAAAGCGGGCGTTCGAAATAATGTATAAGGAGTTTGGCAATAGCCTATTTTCTCAGTACACACTGTCTGAAACTACGCCCCCCACTGCCCAACAATTACAGCAAACTGCGGTTAGATCCCAAGCACCAGCTGCTCATTATTTTATCGCATCTCCAGAGCTCTGGAAATATGGGCTTGAATTACTCCCTATAAGTGCAGCTGATGCGAATTCTAAAGGACATACAGCACTAATGGCTGCCGTTATGGGACAAAAAGTAGATACCGTCGCAGCCATGTTGGAATCTGTGAGGTCTTCAGAAGAGCGTTTTAAGCTAGTTGCTCGAACCACATATATGGGCGATACAGTAATGCACATGATCGTCTCTCAGATTAACATAGTAAACAACGTTGATTACCTCAAAATGGCCCGAGCAATCCTTAGCCATTTTTCTCACCATGAACTTGCGCTGCTTTTGGAAATCCAAGATCATTTCAGCGCTACGCCTTTGCAAAGCATAGCAAAAAGACTCTTAGATCGTCCTGAAGATTACCTAATTAGCTTGCGTGATTTGTTGCTAGGCTTTGTCGGTATAGGCAGAAATAGGCGCCGCCTATTCTAACACCTATGATCTCACAATAACGCGCGAGAGAAAGTCCTTTAACCCAGCAGCCACCGCACTTTGCGTATATTTTTCCTGCACTAAGTTATATCCGGACTCGGCTGTCTTGCCTCTATAATTCCTATCCTGCAACATACGCTGCAATCCTGAAGCTAGCGCCTGTGGATCATCAACGTCTACAAGTTCCATCACCTGCCCGTGTTGCGCTATTTGCATTGGACCTTGGGTTTTACTGGCCACTACTGGTATCTTATATGAAAACGCCTCGATCATAGAAATACCGAAAGTCTCGCGGCGCGAAGGAACGCAAAACACGTCACAATTACTCAAAAACTTTTGTTTTTGCGCGCCACTAACCCAACCAACAAAATCCACCCACTGACTCACAGCGAGCTCTTGAGCTAAAGAACGTAATTCTTTTTCTTTACTTCCTGCTCCTGCCAGCACCAAACGACACTCTATCCCACTAGAGTGCAGAACAGCAAGCGCCTGTATTAACAAATCATAGCCTTTCTCCTCCTCAAAACGCCCCATCGCGCCTATTATTGGTCGCTCTGGCCATACCTTCTCATCTCTCGCTTTAACTGCTGCAACAGGTGCCGGCTTAACAGCATCAGGTATGACAATTATTTTCTCATAAGTATAGCTTTCACTTGCAATAGCTGTTTGCATATCCTTCGTCAGGGCGACTATATAGTCGCTCTCAAGCAATCTTTTATATTTATAATTATGGGAAACCGCAATAATTGGTTGCTTATCGCTATAGCGTGCTTGTTGTGTCATGTAGGCGGCGCGACTGCCGTGAGTTATAATACATACTGGCCGGTACCGCCTGATTATTTTTGTAAGTTGCCATTTGGAGAAGAAATCGTACATGCCCCAGTTGTTTAATAATTCATATTCTAGGCCTGCTTGAGCAAATAATTGACGCATCTTAGCTTGAGGCTGAATAACACTGACCGGACGATAACCCGCAATCTGCAACAACTGATGGTAGTCAAAAGCCGCCTGTTCAAGGCCGCCTAGCCCACAAGCTAACATTAAATTCAAGACAACCGGCGCATATTCTCTACGTGGCACCACCACTGAATTAGCAGGCATAGATATTAATTAATAACTTTTTTAATATCATCAAGATCATCTTCCATGAGCTTCAACTGAATACTTTTCTCTAGGCCTTCGCCCAATTTCTGCTCCACAGCTGCAACGGACATATTGATGATGTCATTACGGATCTGATTAAGTAAAGATTCTTCATATTGGGCTATGCGCTGCATCGCTATTTCACTGCGTTTATTAGAAATACGCTCCGCTTCCTTCCCAGCTTCTGTGAGGAGCGCGTTGGCATCTTCTTTTGCATTATCAATAATCGACTCGGCCTGCAATAGCATAGCTTCCATTTCCTTGGTTAGCGCTGCTAACCTTTCCAATGCCTCTTTGTGCATACGCTCTGACTCTCTCAAGTCATGAGTGATATCGGTAGAATGACTAAGCAAAACCCCTCTGATTGCAGACACTGCAGGACGCCATGCGGCTATTACGAATACCAAAAAAGCGACGCTAACCCAAAACATCTCATCAAACATAACTCGCCTTCTCCTAATTTTTAGACTTAATTTGTGCAGCATTTCCAAGCAATGAGCTTATAATCTCACCACTTAAACGTTCGGCTACATCGGGCAAATCATGCCTTATTCGCTGCTCAAGCCTCCGTATTCTTTCCATATCTTTACCCGTCTCTTTCTCAAGCACGGATTCCGTTTGCGCAGCTTGCTCTGCAATTATGACCTTAGCCTCAACCTTGGCCGCACTCTTTACGGCTAAGGCCTGAGCTCTTGCTCTTTCTAGGGCTGCGTCTATTTCACCACGGAGCCTATTACACTGCACTACTATGGAAGCAGCTACCTCCAGCTTTTCCTTCGTTACTTCAGAGCGTTTTTTGAAAATGGCCTGCATGCTTGGCAAGAATACTCGAGAAACCAATAGATAACACAAGCTCCAAAACACTAATAGCCAAAAAATTTGGCCAGGGTAACTAGTAAATTCCAGTTGCGGCATATATCTCCTTGAAGTAAATCACGGAGTGATTGTACCACATCTTGCCATACTAGTCGAGGCTTTTTGTTATACCAATGGAGCAGGGTCCTGGTGATTTCCTATTTTGCTTGACTAACGCTATAGTCCAAATTAGACTCACCCTGAGTAAGGATTGTGGTCTTTTTAAACCCCCACTTTCCGGTGAAAGAGGCGGTAATGTTGTCTAGTACAGAGTTTCAGGATAATTTGAGGTCAAAATTTAAGCTTTCACGGAATGGTCTGTTATCGGGCTTTGAGTACGGCGTAATGTTTAATACTGTAGCGCTATTCGTGCTGCCCACCTTCGCTTCAAACCTTTGCTCTATTGGGGCAATTAGGACTTGGAATGCGCTACACACTGTTACAATAGCTACTGCAATTTTTCTAACGCTCTTCAGTATAGCAAATTTTGCTCTTTCCACCTCGCTCAAAGAGAATTGGAGTATGGAAGCCACTGACAGTGTAGAGTACAAAACACACATTATCGATAACAAGAGGCGTAAATATATAATGCCACTGATTTTCGCTTCTTGCGTGGCATCTTTGCCGTTTATGATTGGTGGATATGGAGCTATTACTGATTTCTGGCTTTCTCGTCCATACATAGATTCGCCTGCGATTACCGCTGCAGGTTCAATTGTTATAGGCGTTGTGGTCATATTTGATATAGCCCAAGCTGTGTTTTACTTCAAACCAGAGGCTACGCCTCAATTATAGCTTGCGGGTTATACAACAGAGCTGCCTCATGGAAAATTTTTGTTTTTCTCCACTCAACGCATTTCCACTATTTGTTAGATCAGGCTGTACCCCGTACGCTACTGACATTGCGCTTGGCTTAAAACCTGCTGAACTGATGCGTTAGAAATTGTGCCACCGCAACCAATAGTATCAGTGCCATTAGCTAATGTTGCAACACTAGTTGTATTACCTCCACTAGTTTTAGAACAACCTAAGGCGGCGTTATCGTTACCACTGGTTCCTGCTGCTTGCAGCAAATAAAAATAGTAGGGTTGGCCGGCAGTGAGCGCGACTGAATAGGTTGTGGCACCGTTGGCACTCCAGTTCTGTGCAGAACAGGCTGTAGTTCGTTGTGCCACTAAGCTGGCATTGGCTGGAGCATCGTTAGTACTAAAGTATAGATTAGCGATTTTATCTGAAGCTATATAAAAGTTATATGTTGCGGTTTCATCTGGGGTGAAATAGCCTTCGATCATCGAAAAATAGTTATTGCCATAGCTGGTATAGCCTACAGTATCTGATAAAGAGACATACGTATCTGGATTATTTGGATAGTTTGGGCTAGCAAAAAGTTGCGAAAACTGACAATTAGTGCAGCCAATATTGGTCCATAGTTTATAGTTGAGCGCCCCTAGTTGCAGCGCAGGGCTACTGGTAATACTAACATTATCTATAGTGACATACACAGCTGCGCCTCCAGGACCAGAAAACTCGAAATACAAGCTTTGTGGTATCTGATTGCCGCCTCCAAATGGTATACTGATGGTTTGGCCTATGTATGAATTGTCATATTGCCCAGAAGTATTTTTCTTTAAAAAAGATAGAATTTGACCAGTTTGCACAGTGCTAGAAGATGTTGTGGTATAGTTGTAAAACAGGTTTACAGATTTGCCAGGAGTATTCATATCGACCAATCTAAAGGAAAAGACATATTGTTTGGGGGTGGTGCTGCTAGCCAGTTGCAATGTTGGCAAATTCTGCCAGGTAATAGTCATTGATCCCCAATTCCCAGCTGTAGCCTCATTATTGCAAGGGACCTTATTACAGGATGTGTTACTACTCCCGCTTTGGCAAGTGGTGTTAGTGGTTTGTGTTGTGCTGTAAAGCAACAAGTCATCTACAGTGTTAACATTTCCAGCAATAAAGGTGTTATTAAAATTCGAACCACTACACGCAGCATTAGCTATAGCACAATCAGTATTGTCTAGCTCTAAGCTACCCGAAGACGGTAAAACCAGACGACTGGTGCCATTAGCTGGCCATGCTGCCAACTGATTAGGGCCTCGACTTAGTAATACATAAGCTGCTCCGTTCACTATAGCGTTGCCAGTTACATCTTGTACATTCAGCAATCCAGTAGAGTTATAATAATTAGCACTACCGTTTTCTGTGGAGTTTTTATACATGGCGTTGCTCACTACATATTCTATCTTATTACCCCATGGGTCAATAACATCTTGATCAGTTAAACCCAAGACTTTAGAAGGAATAGCGCCCATATACTTAACGCTGCCCGCAGTAGTGTTTTGGATGAGTGCGTTTGCGTTACACTCAAAGCTTGCATCCCTGCTCTCTAGGCCAAAGTTTGAGTCGCTTATCGCAAGATTAGGTGAGGCAGGGCAAGGTAGGCGATTTTTAGTGGCGACAAATAAGGTGATAGCATCATTAATCTTAAGCATCTTCTGCATCGCCAGTTGACTGCGATCTATATAGGCTTGTGCACCTTTGTAATACAGCGCCCCTGTTGCGATTGTGGAAGCTGCAATCAAAATGATGCAGCACATCATTAAAGCATTGCCTCGAATTTTGCTCGCTTTACTCTCTCCAAGCGCCATGTAGCCTCCCTAAAACTGCAGCGGCCTTGGATCTTGTGCGAATTGCTTATACACTGCTTTATCCTGTGGGTGATAATAGCCACTTGGCGAGATAATGGTCGCTTGTAGTAGTATCACTGTTTCCTTCAGACTTGTAGTTTTGCTTACGCTTTTAGCAAGATTGCCAAATAATGGTATGCCAGATAGAAACGGCAATCCAGCATCGCTGTTGGAGTCGAGATTCTCAATCAACCCACCTAGCAACATAACTTCTCCGCTCTTCAGTTTAAGTATAGTATCCATCTCACGCACCTCAATTACTGGTATTTTGCTATCTATAGGGGTGCCACTCAGACTTTGACTTAGAATCTGTACAGCAGGGTCAGAAATCGCTGCACCCAATATCTCTTTAGAGATAGTCGGACGTATATTCATAGTGATCTCTTGAGTTTCGCTATTTATGGATGGTTGTAGGGTTAAGATTACTCCTATAGGTATCGTATGTAGCTGACTGGTAATACTTACTGGTTGTGCGACAGTAGTATTGTTGCTCACTACCGGGTTTTGTAAAGTGCCCTGTACCGTAAAGTATGGCTTATTAGTTGCAAAGGTTAGCACTGCTTGTTGGTTGTTAAGCGCACTCACTCTTGGGTTCTGCAACACCCTAGTAGTCCCGAATCCTTCAAGCAGCTTTAACGCCTGAGTAGTTTTATTAGGTGTGCTAGGGTTTTTACTCACACTCAGTAAATCTGAGGATAGTAAGCCGGCAAAATAACTACCAGCAGATAAGGCAGTAGGAGAGGTGTCAACCGAAGTTATAAACCCTTTGCCACGCAGATGTCCCCAATCTATTCCAGCGGCATATTCTTGGTTTAGCGAGACTTCCACTAGTTTTGCCTCGATTAAGACTTGGGCAGATAGGTTCTGACGTACTTTCTCCAAATATTTCTTAACCTCAGCTTGCTTTTTGCTATTAGCCATAACGCTGATCATACCTGCTTGCCTATTGATTGCGTAGAAGGAGGTGGCTGGTATTTTATTAGCTTCTCCCGGCTGGCCACTGACTTGTTGAGTGCTACCGCCCCCAGCGCTGTCTTGTACTTCTACATTGTCGTCTGCAGTGCTTAAGTTCTTGATATTGGCATGTAAGATAGATTTGACATTTGCTTCAACAGACGCCCATAAGTCGCCATCATAAGAGGTCGTCACTTCATTGCTAGAGCCGCTATTCAAACCTTTTGTGTCCCCGCTACTACCGCCACCCCCACTGCTGCCTCCACTACTACCGCCACTCCCACTACCGCTACTAGTCTCCACCGATAATACCTGAGTTTGTACGTTAATGCTGCCTTTACTAGAGCGAACTAGATTGAGGTAATCAACTTGATAATTAACTAAATACGGGGTGTCTTTCTGGACATGCAGGACGCCGTGTTCAGCGCTATAACGCAAGGAAGCTAAATCTGCGAGTAGTTCGATAACTTCATTTACCGGGCGGTCATGTACATTCATGATTACTCCACCAGAAATATTAGAGTCAAGCGCTAACTCTAAGCTGGCAAGCCTTGCTAACTCGACTAGTACATCACGTATAGGCACATCTTCGGTAACCGACAGAGAGACTAACTTGCTACTGATGTTAGGTGGTGAATCTGGAGCTAATACTATTGGCTCATATTCTAATTTCCCACTTTTGTGGTCATGATGTGCGTATTTATGTTGCCCAGGAGTGCTATGTAACGGGATCTCCGAGTGCGGCCGCATGGTGTCTTTGAATTCTTGCCTAGATAGATTGATATCGCGGTCTATAGGGTCTTTTTTCAGTTTTTGCTTTTCAGCTTCACTTAGAAGTGGCTGATTGCAGGCGCTTAAAAAACTTGCCGCTATTAGCAAACCAATAACTTTTGGGAAAGAATGAAGAGCCCGCCTTAACATTTTCATACCTATAATTAGTATATTAATAATTTGACGTTAGCATACCAAAAACAATACGCAATATTTTTTAATATATGGCAGGCGAGATCCTTTTATCTTGTCAGTAAAATTATAGCTTCTTCAGCAAAATAAGCATTTTTAGTTATGATTGGCCGCACTTTTACAAACTGTGTTAACCATTTGTTAACCATTCGGGGTGGCCACAAGGCGCCGGCTTTAAAAAATCTCGCTTTGATAAAGCGTGGCCGTGTCGCCTGATAAAACTATCTCTCCCATTGCGCCATGTATAAACGGCTTGTTGTAGTAGCTGTGGCCAAACTCATCAGTTTTAAACACTGGCACACCTATTTCATCAGCAAAACGCTGAAGTGCGTAATCAACATAGTTATCACCACTTGAAAACGTACCAAATACAATAGCTGCTGCATCATCTAATAATCCCACTTCTTTTAAGTGATACAAACTTCTGTCAATAGCATAGCCGGGCTCATTTCCATCTTCGAACATCACGATATTGTTCTTACTTTTAAGCTGCCACTTTGTGTCGATACTCGTTTCACACATGGTTAAATTACCACCAACTACCGTGCCTTTTATGCTTGATGTATGACTGGCAAGTGCATTCAGTGGATGGAGGTCGTTCATTATGACTCCTGAACTAGTTCCATTCAATATATCGAATATCGCCTGGAAATTTTCGCTATCGCGGTCTTTCATCCGCATAGTCTCTAGAAGCATAGCGCCATGAATAGATTTCCATCCCCACTGCTTATAAAGGTAAAGATGAATATCTGTTATATCACTATACCCAACTAATAGTTTTTTCTGTTTAGGTATAGGTCTAGCATTCAAATCGTCTAATATTCGTGCAGCACCATAACCCCCAAGCATGCACCAGACGAAATCCGTATTATTATCGGTGAGTGCGTCATACAGATACTTAAGGCGAATACCGTCTGTGTTGGCGTGGTAAGGTGGGACTGCGTCGTTGTAAACACATATATCATCTGGATAGTCAAAGGTTAGCCCTGGCACGAGTGGTAAAATTGAGTCAAGCTCATTCCACTGCTCACCTTTTGAAGGCTTGCCTGCCGGCGCTACCACACCTATGTTAAAAGTGTCATCATACCCAAGGTTGAACAAATGGTTGGTTGCTTTTAAATCTTTAATACTCTTGGCATTACGTCCCATAAGCTCGCCCCTGATTGAATTTAAAAAATGGCCCTCACCAGGTTTGCTGCCTAATGAGGGCCATTTCTAGTGATGCTGCAATGCTACCACTTCACTTTCAACCCTGCAAGCGTTACTACGCCATTATTGTTATTGCTGACGTTGACACGCTTCATCTCGAAATACGAGCTTTCAACATAAGCTAGTAAGCCAGGAGCAACTTTTTGCTCTAGACCTAAAGACAGCACGCGCAGCTTGTTATGCGCTACCTCGTTATAGCTGCCATCTAGGCCGCCAGCACGATAGCTGCGGAAGTACGTCAAGCTTATGCCGGTGTCTTTGTAGTCATAGCTCGTGCCCGCTGTCCAATAATGAGAACCATATGTATAGCCAGCTTGAGAAGGATTAATTGTACCAGATTTGCCCCAATCACCGTATGAACCTGCAAGTGCAAAACCCTTATACTCAGTCATAATACCAGCTTCCCAAGCGCGCAAACGGTGGCGATTTATCCCACCATCATACTTCGCCTTCCCAGCTTGGCCGGTTACGCTATAGGTGAGTTTGAAGTCGCCGTATCCATATGCATATTGTGCCACTGCGTCAACAACATCATAATAGCTGCCATCACCATCATGGATAACATCAGAATTGAGCGCGCTAATAGTACCAATCAACTTACTTTCTGGAATATAGCTTACGCCTATTTTCAAACCAGCCACTGTTGGAGTGTAATAAGTTAGCTTGTTTGCGCGGGCGCTCCAATCATGACCAATCGGCAGGTAAGGAGAAACTAAGAAGTTATCAGAAAAATATTCGCCATCACCAGTTTGCTGATTGACCCAATACAGCATGTCACCATCAATGCCGCCAGTTGCTTTAGCAATAGTGTGCGCCCCAACTCCTAACTTCTCGTGAGATGGCGTGCCAGAGCCGCCCTCAAGCCGCCCATAGCGAGTTTCTACATAAGCCCAGGTGTTTTTTGAAGGGTTGGAATTACCACTTTTTGATGCAGATGCGTCAGCGTGATGTGTGATTTCCATCCCATAACTGATTTTATCTAGCTTAGCATCAGCGCCAATTATTATTTTAGTATCGTTCACAATAACGGGAAAATTACGCAGTTTGGAACTAGTTGGGTCAGTTGGATCAACGTGCTTAAACGCTGATTTTTGAGATACTGCACCAATCTGGGTTGTTAGAGAGCCGCCCAGTCTAACAGTTAGATCTCCAGTCTTGCCAGCATCAGCAAAAGCAAGTGCTGGGCTATTGGATAATACTAATCCTACGCCTAATGCGATTGTCTTAAATTGTTTTTTCATATTTGCTCCACGAATTTATAGTTAATGTAGGCCAAGTGGAACCTAACATGAGGGCGTTTTTCATACTAATATTTTTTTGGTCTGTTGAGAAAAAGCTTTGCCTGTGCGATATAAAAGCAACAGATATGAGCGTAAAATGGCAGACCTTAATTTATTTAAGAATTAGTAAAAAAAACATACCCCCATTAGGGGGTATCGACACCGCCTGGTTCCTATTTATTATTTCTCTTCGCCAAGTCCAGGCCTAGTTGGTAAACTTGGCGGCGTGGCGCACCTAATTCACTCGCAACATGGCGCACAGCTTCGGAAAGACTATGCTCCCTCAGCGCAACCTTTAATGCCTCCCGTATTTGCACCTGCATATCAGCAGCAGCTATAATCTTAGACTTGCCAGCAATTACCAAAACTATCTCCCCTTTAAGGTACTCATGTGCATTGCAATGCTTTAGCAATCCCTGCACATCCCCATGCCATATCTCTTCGTGCAATTTTGTCAGTTCTCGCGCCATGCATATTTTGCGATCACCAAAGATTGTCAGCATATCTGCCAGACAACCTTTTAACCTGCGAGCTGCTTCAAAGCATACTATAGTGCTGTGCAACCCCGCCAGCTCTTTCAGCTCTTGTTTTCGTGCGGAGGCTTTACTGCTCAAAAAGCCCACGAACGTAAAATTGTTGGTCGGCAAGCAGGACACGCTAAGTGCAGCAATAACAGAGGAAGGACCCGGTATAGTAGTGACAAGGAACCCTGCTTCTCGTACTGCCTGACATAAGATATAACCTGGATCAGCGATTAACGGTGTTCCAGCATCTGAGATCAATGCCAAGGCCTGCCCTTGCTTTAACACCCCTAACACCCTCTCTATCTGCTCTTTCTCACTGTAATCATTACAGATTATCATAGGTTTTTTGATGCCAAAGTACTGCAACAACTTGCTTGAAACTCTGCTATCCTCGCAAATTACGTAATCACATCCCTGCAAAACTTGAACAGCACGGTGCGTTATATCACCTAGGTTACCAATTGGAGTCGCGACTATGTATAAAGTTGAGCTTGTAATTTTGTTTTTATATTCTACCATGAGAGCGTAATGTTATTAGTTGTTTAATATGCCAAATATGAAATCCGTTCCACAAATCATTTTGCTCATCTCCATCTCTGCCGCACTAGGTGGCTGTGTTGCGGATCAGCTCCCTCCTCAACCTGTTCCTTACGTCGAAGAAGAAGTGATTATAGGGGGCTTTCATATTGAGCAGGATGACTGGTATCATGATCGTAATTGGCCTCACCACTCTCGCCATGGGTGGCAGCAGCACCAGTGGAATCACCAAGAATCTGGTGAAACCCATAATCACCACGGCCATTAAGATGCTCAACCATTAACACCGGCACTTTGCATTTGTTGCCTGCAGTAGTCACCGGTCCACCTAATATGTCGCCCGCTGTAACTCCTGCTGCTACAAATACTACATCACCTGGAACCATATCTTCTATTGTATAGACTTTGCCTGGGATACATCCCATGTCACACGCACGCCGTTCTGCTTCAGAATTCGAAAGTACAAGGCGACCTAACATCTGTCCCCCTAAACCTTTGAGTGCAGCAGCTGCTAGCACCCCCTCGGGAGCACCACCAATACCATAATACATATCTGGCCCGTTACCATTTTGGGCCATTACCGTGGATATGGACGCCATCACATCTCCATCGCTAATAAGCTGAATAATAGCACCCGTTGCACGAGCCGCCTCTATCATCTCCTTGTGCCTTAGCCTGTCTAACAAACAAATCTTAATTGCAGATACTGCGCACCCCTTACTCTTTGCTAAACGGTTTATGTTCTCCACAATACCCGCATCCAGGTCTAGTATTCCTGTTGGCACCCCAGCACCAACAGCAATCTTTTCCATATACACATCTGGAGCATGTAATAATCCACCATTAGGAGCTGCTGCTAAAACAGTTATCGCTCCTGGCTTATTATTAGCGCATAACGCTGTGCCTTCGAGTGGATCTACAGCGATATCGACCCCGATGCCACCTAAGCCAACGCGCTCGCCAATATAAAGCATCGGCGCTTCATCCCTTTCCCCTTCGCCAATAACAATATGCCCATCCATATACATTCGGTTAAAAAGGGTGCGCATCGCTTCCACTGCAGCAGCGTCAGCAGCTACACCGTCTCCACTGCCAATGTGGGGTACGCAGGCTATGGCCGAAAGCCCGGCAGCTTCAATGAGCTTCTCCGTCAACAACGCTAGTCCCTGCCCTATAAATGCCTGTTTCTCCATATTAAAACTCCTTGTTGCTTATGCTTGATTTACTTGTTTCTATAGCTTTATTGGCTAACGCATCGGCATAATCATTCCAACGATTACCAGAATGTCCTTTTACCCAATGCCATTCTATTTCCTTACCTTCTGTCAACGTCAGCAACTCTTGCCACAAATCCTGATTTTTTATCTTACCCTGCTTCCAGCCAGTTTTGATCCAGTTTTTCGACCATTTAGTGATACCATCACGTAAGTAGCTGCTATCCGTGTATATTCGTATCCTAATTGCCTTTTTTATAACAGCAAGCGCCTTTATTGCAGCAGTGAGCTCCATACGGTTATTAGTAGTCATTGGTTCATATCCGTATATATCTTTTTGATGTTCATTATACATGAGTACTGCGCCCCAGCCCCCAGGACCAGGGTTCCCCTTACACGCCCCATCACAATATATCGTGACTAATTGCTCGGTTTCTTTTGCTACTATTGCCACAGTTCCTTATCCATGATTTAAAAAAATTCCATATTCCCGTTTACTAGGAGTGTATACTCGTTTATGATGCAGCAGCATTGTAACGTACTATATACTCAAGAACAAGATATGTCTATGGAAGAACCTAAAATAGCAGTACCGCACTCCATAAAAGTTCAGGTGAAGCCTGGAGACATTCTACTATGGTGTACTTGTGGTAGAAGCGATACTCAGCCCTTTTGTGATAATTCGCACATTGGTACTGGCTTTTCTCCAATTGAATATCATGCCACAGAAGAAAGGATAGTAAGTTTTTGTGGTTGTAAGCATTCGCATAACAAACCGTTTTGTGATGGTTCTCATAAGACCTTGGAGGCGTCTAATAAATGATGTGCTTTTTCCGTTCAGTGTTGCTCACTGCTAGCCTGGCTGTAAGTCTGCCCAACTGGGGTGCATGTGCCCAATCTTTATATAACACGAGCAGCAAAGCAATAAATTATCCTGAAGCTTTTAGGCAAGTGATCGATGTGATAAAAAAAGATTATGTTGAAGAAGTGTCTGACAGGGATTTATATGAAGCGGCGATTTCCGGCATGTTAACTTCTCTTGACCCCCACTCTACCTTCTTTGATGCAGGGGAATATGGCGAGCTTCAGTCTAATGTAAAAGGTGAATTTGCTGGCTTGGGTATCGAAATAACCATGAAACATGGTTATGTCACTATTGTATCACCATACGAAGGCAGCCCCGCATTCAGAAGGGGGCTGAAAGTAGGCGATATTATTACTGCAATTGATGGAGAGATTATCCAAGGCATCACTCTGCAAGCAGCCGCAGCTAAACTTAAAGGCGCTCCCGGTAGTATAGTGAAACTAACAATTTACAGGGAAAGTACGGGCGAAAGCATAGATATGGAGATAGCTCGTGAAATCATTAAGATTATGCCTGTCAAAGTAAACTTGATAGATAACGAAGTGTTATACATACACATGAGCGCATTCCATCAGAACACGGCAAAAGAAGCCTTAGATGGTATAGTCAAGATAGTAAACGAAACAGGGCTAAATAAACTGCGCGGCGCAATATTGGATATGCGCTGGAATCCAGGAGGTCTATTTGATCAAGCGGTTGCGGTTAGCAACCTCTTCTTAGATAAAGGCGAAATCGTTAGTATTAGGGGGCGTAGCAAGGATAGTGAGCAAAAATACGACGCAAGTGGTAGTGATATATTGCGTGGCTTACCTATGGTTGTTATTGTTAATGGGGGCAGTGCATCTGCTTCTGAAATTGTTGCTGGGGCGCTCCAAGATAATAACAGAGCTGTAGTTATTGGCACCCCAACTTTTGGTAAAGGCTCTATACAACAAGTGATCCAGATCACTAAGGACACGGCGATTAAACTCACTACCTCGCGATATTATACACCGAAAGGTCATGCCATACAGGCGAAAGGTATAGTGCCAGATATTGTCGTCAACGAGGCGGAGGTGCGTCCGGTCGGCCACCCCAACGCCGTGACTGAAGCAGCTCTGCACAAGCATTTGCCGGAAGAAAAAGGCCGCCGGCAGGATAAAAGACAAAGTGCTATCTCAGAGAGCTCTAGGATCAAGGACTTCCAGCTGCTCAGAGCTATAGATCTGGTCAAAGGCATGTCTATTTATAAGCCGAGTTAGAGCTGCGCGCATAATGCAAACACTCTCAATTTCATAAGGCATAACGGGCAATTCTTATTGCCAGTGCAGGTGTAATTTGCTACACTCCGATATGTAAATTTGGTAATACATTAATGGAGTTATTATGGTTGCAATTCGGCAAATTAAAGCGAGAAAAACGCCTGTAGTTCAAATTGGTAATGTGTTTATGGGTGGTCATACACCAGTTATGGTGCAGTCTATGACTAACACTGACACAGCGGATGCCGAATCTACAGCGCAACAGGTAGTCACCCTTGCCAAAGCCGGCTCAGAGATCGTTCGTATAACTGTGAACAATGATGATGCAGCCAAAGCAGTGCCTAAAATCAGGGAACGTGTTATGCAGATAATGGGGGTAGACGTGCCGCTTGTCGGTTGCTTCCACTATAATGGACATAGATTACTGCAAGATCACACAGGTTGTGCAGAAAATTTAGCGAAATATCGTATAAACCCAGGCAACGTGGGCTTTGGTAAAAAACGCGATCCGCAGTTTGAGAGTATGGTGCAGTGTGCGATTAAACACAATAAGCCTGTGCGGATAGGAGTAAATTGGGGCAGCTTAGATCAGGGAGTTTTGGCTCGTTTGATGGATGATAATGCTTCTAGAGCTGAGCCTTACCCTGCTGATTATATAATGCGTGAAGCGCTTATAGTTTCAACTATAGAAAGCGCTAAAGCGGCTGAGGATATAGGTCTTGCGCATGATCGCATTGTTCTGTCTACTAAAGTTAGCCGCGTTCAAGATTTGGTAGCTGTTTACACAGAGCTTGATAAACGTTGCAATTATGCGCTGCATCTAGGATTAACGGAGGCTGGTCCTGGATCTCGTGGTATTGTGGCTAGCACTGCTGCACTTGCCATATTGCTGCAGGAAGGTATAGGAGATACCATAAGGTGCTCTCTGACTCCAGCACCAGGGGCACCTAGGGAGCAGGAGGTAATAGTCTGCCAGCAGATCCTGCAATCTATGGGGATTCGCTCGTTCACCCCACAAGTTAGCGCTTGTCCAGGCTGTGGCCGTACCACCAGCACTTTCTTCCAAGAGATGGCTGAGCAGATCCAGAGTTATATTGCCGAGCAAATGCCTATCTGGAAAGAGGTATACACAGGCGTAGAATCTATGAACGTAGCAGTTATGGGGTGTATTGTTAATGGTCCTGGGGAGAGCAAGCACTCTGATATAGGCATAAGCTTGCCGGGCACGGGAGAAGAGCCGGTGGCCCCCGTGTTCATTGATGGAATAAAGACGCACACCTTAAGAGGACAGGATATAGTGCCACAATTTAAGGCTATATTATTAAATTACGTGGAGCGTAGATATGGTAAAAAAGCTGCTTAAAACTTTAGTAATCGCTGCACTTGCAGTGCTTGCCGCAGGCTCTACTAGCTTAGCAGCCAGTAAGGCACAACACCCAGTGGGCGCAGCTGATGCAGAATTGCAGAATGAAGTGCACGACCGCCTTGTTAGGAGCTGTACTGGATGCGTGGAAACCTGGAAAAAGCTTGTTGAAACTGGTTATTTAGATACAACAGAACAAGAGCAAATAGTTAATCGCCGCCAATATGCGGCTATCCAGCTAGCGCTGGAACAAACTATTACCGCACTGCTGAAGAACCAAAAGCTGGATGACAGCGTTGAAGTGATTCATACTCTGCACATCCCTACACCACTACGAATTGGTGGTGGTGATATACCGCCGGGCGTAATAATAGCTCCAGCCTTGAGTGATGACCAATATATAAACAGCGTGCGTCAGCGATATCTAGCTATTATAGATTATCTAGATGCAGGTGGCAGGTTGTTAACCTTGCATCAAAAGTATAAAAAGCCAGAAAAAATAGCGGGTTACGAGGTATATGATATGACACGTAACAAATACCCAAATTTGAGGGATCACGAGATGAAAGATTTCCCAATTGATTATTCTGGCGCTACCTATGTCATGCGCACTTTGGCAGGCAAGATGTATATGTTTTCCGTTATGGCGCCTCAGGCTAATAGTAGCATTCAGGCAAAGTGGGCGATGTGGTATGGTCAAATAGACGGAGATATGCCTAAATACGAGGTGATAAGCAGGTTTTTAAAAATCGATAGCTTCTTGGTTAACAATGACATAGATCTATATGAAACCTTGGGGGTTAAGTAATCGTATACTCACAGGTCTTTATAAGTGAAGGTAACCCCACCGTTTAGGTTGGGTATAGGCGGATTTAGTTTAGTGACGCTCACTTCCAAAGCCGCGCCGCAATCATCTATTGCAGCCTCGTCTATATAAAGACGCACCCATTCCCAAATCGTCATGCCAAGGTGTTCAACCAGATTAAATTGCCTGTCCTTTAGGGCCAGCTCCACGCGCTCAATCATCGCTTGGTAGCAATATGTTTCTTCCAGCAAGTCTGAATTGCACCCTGGTGGAGTGTTCTGCATATGTAAAGTAATCTGCACACTTATCGGTTGCACATAAGCACGTTCTTCAGGAGTGCAACCCAATCGCACCCACATCTTTAAATCCTGCAATTTTATAGTACATCTTGGCATATTGCTATTGATCCGGTAACGCTACTTTGCAGCGCCATTTTTTGGTGAAGTCACGGACAGTGTTACACCAACTTTCTGCTTCCATGCTGTTGGCAAATGGTGTCACATAAATCCGTGCTCCTTTGCCGGTCATCAAGTTATGAAAGCGCTTGTTAGGGTAACGAGTACTGAGCATATATCCGTAAGTTATGCTCTCCTTCTGTGTGCCACCGGAAATTTCAGCCCGCAGCATTGGCAACTCTTTTAGTTTTTTACGGAAGTTGGACTGTGATTTGTTGCTGTCATAATTATCCGGTAATTTGATGGCTTCATGCACCTTGATTTTATGTTTGCTTTTATGTTCTTCATACTGCTTCTCAGCCGGCGGCGCTGAAATCTTTTCGCTCTGCACTTCGCTTATTGGTGCGGCTGCGATATGTGTGGCCTGGCTATGCAGCTCTTTAAGCTGTTCTTTATGTTGTGCTGCAGGGGTGTTCGGCACAGCGCTGTCGTTATCTAGCCACGGCATATTATCGCCTATATACTTGATGCTGTTATGAGGAGGGGGTTGCGTGGCCTCCGTTTCAGTTGGGGCTGGCTGAGATTTCTCCACCTTCGCTGTATAGCGCAGCATATAAGCCTCTTCAGTGCGATGTAAGTTGATTGAGTAGTCAATAGGGGTCATACCGCTAAAATCCTGTAAGTTTGGGTTTGCTGCGGCGTCTAATAGTAGCCGGACTGCTTCTGTATGCCCTTGTCGAACCGCAATGTGTAGCGCAGTCGCGCCGCCAATGTCTTGCGCGTCAGGGTTAGCGCCACGAGCCAACAACACTTCTATGAGCCTGGTGTTGTTATGATAAGCTGCTTGCATCAACGCAGTCGCACCAAGCTTGCCGCGATTATCCACAGGCACGCCCCGTGCAAGTAGTTCTAATACTTGCTCATTATCACCCCTATGAGCAGCGTCTACCAGCGGCTCTCTAAATGAGTAAGTAAATGCAAAGCTGGAAGATGCTAGAAGAAGCAAGTTAGCAAGCAGGATCGCGGCTAATACGCAAAGCTTATATCGACAGCTGTTTAGGACACTGCTCACAACTCCCTCGCCAATATTAATAAATTGGAGGCCGAGGCCGGAATCGAACCGACGAATGGCGGATTTGCAATCCGCAGCATTACCACTTTGCTACTCGGCCACTTTATACCACCCGGCATGCCTAACCGTAGAGGTAATGTAGAGAAATACTGTAAATCCAGGTTATAGTCAAGCGCTTATTATTAGGACTTGCAGTATTACTTATAGCCTCTCTACCCTTCTCCCAGAATCCCGGGTTGCAAATGCATCTATCATGGCAAAGACAAGCCCTACCACTTCACCAGCTAGCATCGCGCCACCACAAGAGATACCAAAAGTGATTATCGGCTGATATTGCAAGCTGATTTGTAGTCCCGTTGCCTCTAATAATACTGTGGTTGTTAGAGGTGCCAAGTGAGCAACGCCAGCGCCCATCAAACCACCGCCTATTGTGCTGATAAGCAATCTGATAGTATCACGTGGCTGCCATGTATGCCAAGCTGCTCGGTCTTGGGCCTCATATGTCCCTCTGTTCAACACGATTTTTTCGATTTTGTCCACTGTATTATATTTATGCGCTACGCTTACTGCATAAAAACCAGCGAACAGGCCTAACGCCATGCCGCCAACCGCGCCGCCTAAGATGGTGAACATAGGCTCGGTTGTGATATAGCTGCTAGTGAGCCATAGGCCTGCCATGCCGCCAATGCCTGCTACTGTTGGTATGCAGTAGGTAGATGACGGTGATACTTGAGGTTTCTGCCGTGTTACATCGATCCTTCTAAACACTTTATCAATTAGCCAAGCAACGAAAATACTTCCCACTATCATTAGCGCACTCATACCTACTGCTGTGCCAAGGCCTTCAGTTGTAGGTGTTATAGCTTGCCCTATTGCTGTACCGCTGCTTAAGCTGCTAAAAGTGATCTCTGCAGCTGGTCTGACGCATACAATTAATCCAACTGTGGCAAAGCCCCATGTTAGCAACGTAGCTGCAATACCTATATTGCCTGAACTGCTACCACCCAGCATATGCTTAATTCTATAGTTATGCATAGCATACTCAAGATAACCCTTGATAAGCTCCATCTTCTTTTGCTCTGGCACTGCAACGCCTGGTTGCTGTTGTTGCTGCTGCGGTTGTTGCTGTTGTTGCTGCTGCGGTTGTTGTTGCTGTTGCTGCTGCGGTTGTTGCTGTTGCTGCTGCGGTTGTTGCTGTTGTTGCTGCTGCGGTTGTTGTTGCTGTTGCTGCTGCGGTTGTTGCTGTGGCCCATCCGGTAACTTTGGCGCTCTCATTCCCTTATAAAGCTCCACTAAAGCTATATAAGGAGGTTGTGCGAGATATGCATTCTCTGCTGTAGGACTATCCTTATCTAGCCCCATTATAAGCGCTTCCAACTCTTGGGTTACGTTATCATAGTTTTCTCTCGTAATATAAACCAGGAATTTTCTTAACAACTTCAGCTCTTCTGCCGCGGTCTTTTTCTTCGGCGCTTGAGGTGTTTGTTGAGGAGGAGGTAATTGCGCAGCTTGGGCCCCTAATTCTGCAAACTTAGCACAAGCTGCATCTATAGCCGTCATCCAAGGGCTTAAGGCTTCATCACTCATGGCGCGCTCAAGATCTCTTACTCTGTGGATCGGACGAGCAGCGCCTTTAGCGGCCTTTTTCTGGTTGTTCGGTTGCTCAGGATCAGAAGGTGGAGTGAGCACGCCAGAAGCTCGGAGCGCCAGACTCGAGGCTAGGTCAGCGTTTGATGTCCAATACCAGGAAAATACATTGGTCCAAAAAGAATACTCTTGTACATTTGTTAATACGCTATTTTGCATTGCTGCCTCCAAAAAGAATAACTAAAAAGCCTGCGCTCAACCCGAACAGGAACGGCACCAGTATAACAATAAATAATATATGCATCAAGCAATTTATTCGTTTCGTAATCTGTTATATTTATAATATAATCGCATTAATAAATTAATATTTATACTCTGCGGCACGCCCCATGTGGGGCGTTGTATAATGGGACCCACTTGGGTGTTAAATCATTAAATGCATACCAATTACCCATGGTTTACTTTAGGTAGTTTAAATAATAATAAATATTTTAATCCGAGGTTGACATAGCTCGATAACTTTTACACTATCATTCTAATGGCCTGCATTAATGACAAGTGATGGCAAGAAGCGATTTCAATGCAGCACTTTATATATTCTATGTACACCGGGAGGGTGATAATGGGGAATAACGGAATGTTTCGGTTGTTGATATTGGGAAATATCAACAACCAATTACTAGAGGCTAGTAAGATAGCCTCTAAGCGCGGCGCTAAAGTGACACATGTTGCGGATATTAAGTCAGCCATGCAAACGTTGCGCGGTGGCAAGGGGGCCGACCTTATTATGGCTGAGATTAGCCAAGATATCGCGAGCTTCATCCAAAACTTAGAAGCTGAACATATAGCGATACCAGTAGTGGCTTGCGGGTTAGAGGCTGATAAAGAAAAAGCTGTAGCAGCGATTAAAGCTGGAGCAAAGGAATATATAAGTCTGCCGCCCGAAGAAGAAGTAATTGCTGCAATTTTTGAGACTATATGTAATGATAATAGCCAGTCCGAGATGATCGGCGTCTCGGAAGCATTTGTTAAAGCGTATAGTATGGCAAGTAAAATTGCGGAATCTGATGCTAACGTTCTGATTACAGGTGAATCAGGTACAGGCAAAGAAGGGATCTCCCGCATGATCCATAAAAAGAGTAAACGTCGCACCAATACTTGGATCGCCTTAAATTGCGCTGCTATACCTGAGAATTTAATGGAATCAGAAATGTTTGGCCATGAAAAGGGCGCCTTTACAGGTGCTATAGAAAGACGTATAGGAAAGTTCGAAGAAGCCAACGGCGGTACTTTGTTATTGGATGAGATCAGTGAGATGCCTATAACATTGCAAGCTAAGTTATTACGAGCACTACAAGAAAAGGAGATTACTAGAGTTGGCGGCAATAACACTATTAAGACTAATGTGAGAATCATTGCTACTTCCAACCGCAACCTGCAAGAAGAAGTGCGTCAGGATCGATTTCGCGCGGATCTATATTATAGGTTGAATGTAATAAATATACAGCTGCCATCTCTACGTGAGAGAAGTGAGGATATAGAAGAGCTAGCTAAATATTTTGTTGCTAAATACTCTGAGCTCAACGGTATAGCGCGCACGCCCTTGACCCAAGAAGCTTTAGATAAGCTCAAAACGTATAGCTGGCCGGGCAATGTGCGGGAGTTAGAAAATACCATTCACCGAGCCGTTTTACTGGAGTCCAGCGATCAAATTTCTGCAGGTAGCATTATGTTGCTATCTGAAAATAACCTAGGGGTAAGTTACCAGGATGGGGTGCCAGCAAATGATGGAATTGAGCAACAGGTAGCACGAACAGCGCTAAACTATTGTTCCGGCGATTATGACAAAGCAGCCACAGTTCTGGGCGCATCGCTTAAGGTTTTGCGGCAAAAATTGAAGCAACACAAAAATGAAGTGGCTTGAAACGTAAGAGGTTGTCAGAAGATTCCAGGGTCCTGGCACGGAGTTAAATTTGTATTAAGTAATTGCCGTTGGGAAATGATGCAATTCTGATGGTTGTCGTATAAACTGTAAAAAAAATGTCATGGTGTGGCCTA
>JAFECK010000035.1 GCA_018242185.1 Pseudomonadota bacterium | reverse complement strand
CTCAAAATTTATTCCGGACAACAGAGGGCTTGACCACACCATGACATCCACTTTAACATTACCTTAACTCCATGTCAGGACCCTGTTTAGATGCTGTTGCCTAAATTCCTTTACCGTATATGCAGAGCATGTTATAGTATGTGCGGCCTGGAAAGATAAAATAAATCTGAGTACGTAATATGCAAAAAGCTACAGCAAATCTGGCGATTATCCTAGTGTTATTAACCGTTATTACATGGGCTACCCCTGCCCTCGCTGCCAACAACTGCTTCATAGCCGTGGAAAATGGCAAAATTCTGAAAGAAGAAGGAGACTGCCGTTCGCGCTATGCGCCTGAGTCCACATTTAAAATTGTTTTAAGCTTAATAGGCTTTGATTCCGGTATTTTACAGGATGAAACGCATCCATCCTGGTCTTGTGGGCAAGGATGTGATCACCATATCAATGTCTGCATAGGCAACCATGATCCGCGCACCTGGATGAGGGACAGCTGTCTTTGGTATTCTCGAGAATTAACTACTAAACTAGGGATGGAGAAGTTTCACAAATATATAAGACAGTTCCAGTACGGCAATATGGACTTAACCGGTGATAAAGGTCAAAATAATGGCCTAACTAATTCTTGGCTGTCCAACTCCCTAGACTCGCATTCCTTGCGCATTTCACCACTAGAGCAGACCGCGTTCTTGAAAAAACTAGTGGAGCGACAGTTACAAATTAGTCAAGAAAGCTATGATAAAACCAAAAACATCATGTTTATCCAAGAGATGTGGGGAGGATGGAAATTGTATGGCAAGAGCGGCAGCGGTAAACAAAATGGCTGGTTTGTAGGTTATATTGAAAAAGATCAGCGCCATATTGTATTTGCTAGTCATATTACGGGCACTAATAAACGCTCCGCCCCAACTTCATTCAGGGCTAGACATGAGGCTTTTACCCACCTTTGGTATATAATTGATAGGGCTGCACTCTAAAGCGAGTTAAATCCATGTAGTGTTTAGCAGCGTTCGCGACGACTTTAGTATACAAATTTGTTAAGAACCCCTATATTTGCATTTTTGCTACACTATAGAAAAATTTATATCAGGTGCTATGCAGAATCTTCAGTATAGTATATATTACCCACCGAGCCTTTGTGCTAATAATAAAAATATGATTTGAGGTTATATATGATTAATAAGATTAATGCAGCTTTGGTGGCTGTGCTAATTTCTACTGTTGCGTATGTTGCTGTTGCTGCTGAACAAGTAGCTCAGACTCCTGCGCCATATGACGTGGAAAAGTGCTTCGGCGTTGCGAAAGCTAACACCAAAGGCGATGGAAACGAGAATAATGCTATTTTCGTGAATCTACCAAAAGGTAAATGTGAAATGTTAGAGAACGGCTCTTTAAAGCCTATCGCTCAAAGCACAACCACAACTACTAAAAGTAACTAATATAAAGGATTAATAGAATGAAAAATGTAATTTTTGGCGTTGTAGCAGCTGCTATCGTTGCGTCCATTGCGTTTGCATCTGAAAAAGAAAGAACAGCAAAAGCTAACGCTGCAAACGGAGTTGTTGCCACTACTACCGCCTCAACTGCCGACGTGAAAGCTAATGGCACCAGCAAAACTGATACTACAACTGCTGTCGTTGAGAAAAAAGCTCCTGAAGGCGTTGAAAAATGCTATGGAGTGGTACGTCAAGGCAAAGGTGAGTGCGCTAATCCTTCTGGCACTTGCAAAGCGGGTGAAGAGTCTATCATGCTACCGATCGGTATATGTGAGAAGTTGAACAATGGTTCTGTGAAAGCTCCAGTTGCTGATATGAAAGCTGCTGTTGTGGAAGAAACTGCAAAAACTACCCCTAGTGCTGACGTGAAAGCTGGAGCTACAGAAAAAGCTGTTGCTACAGATGCCACCCAAGCCGATGTTAAAGCAGCTGGTGACAGCAAAACTGCAGATGTTAAAGCTACTGATGCTAAAACTACTGTAGCTACAGACACAAAGTCTGCTGCAACAGATAAAGCTACTACTAAAAATTAATCTTAGTTTTTAGCTTTATAAAAACGGCGCTAGCTTCTTTTGCAGAAGTTGCGCCGTTTTTTGTTTTTTTACTCTTGCCTAACCGGCATTCTCAGTATACATTCGCAATACGCGGACAGTAAGGAGGCTTGAGTATGAAGTTTAGATATAGTGAAAGCAAAAACGCGAAGCTACAAAAAGAAAGAGGAATTGGCTTTGAAGAGATAATAGAGGCAATTCAAAATGGTAATGTATTTCAAACCGAACACCCCAACCCTGCTAAATACCCTAATCAAAAAATTGCTCATGTCGAGTTAAAAGGAACCATTTATGTTGTTCCTTATGTCTCCGAACCCGATGGCACCTTTTTCCTTAAAACCCTCTACCCAAGCCGTAAAGCAGCGAAAAAGTACACAAAAGCGCATACATCATATTTTATAAATTTCTTTGCCTTATAGTATTGACATTGTACTTACATATAGTGTACCATAAGCTCATCAACTTAAATAGGATACCTATATGACCAAAAAAATCGTTCTTGATAAATTTGAACAGTATATAGAAGATAATTATGAATCTTTCGTGCCGGTTAAGGACCAGGAAAAGGAGCTAAAGATGCTGATAGAGGCCGCGCGCAACCACGTAAAACGTAAGAAATCTATTACGATTCGCGTCAACCCATCGGACCTAGAAATAATGCAATTGAAAGCAGCAAAATTAGGCATTCCATATCAAACTTATATCAATATGCTCATACACAAAGATGCAAGTAAAAAAGGGTAAGACATGAGCCTCAGACGCTTATGAGTATAGCGAGTTTGAATATATGCAGATACGATTTGAAAAATTAACTAAAAACGATGTAAGCACGGTATTTGCCTGGCTAGCTGAGCCACATGTCCAAGAATTTTGGGATAACACTCAAGGGCATAAGGTCGATATTCTGAACTTTGCGGCAGGACGCAAAACTCCCTCTTCCTATGCCAGTGGGAAATATGTATATTGGATAGCCAAAGCTGGGCTTGAGCCCTTTGCAATGCTCATGACCATCAAAGAAGGGCCTGATGAAGACATAGGGGAGCTGAAACTCGCAAACCTTTCGAAAACCGGCAATACCTATTGCATGGATTATATGATTGGCAACCCCGCTTATTTAGGCAAGGGCTACGGAGCGCAAACCTTGGCAGACTTCGTTGACTATTTCCGCAAGAGCATCGATCCAGAGGCCGATACATTCATGATCGACCCAACTCTAGATAACCCTAGAGCTAAGCGCGTTTATATGAAAGCCGGCTTTGAATATGTGGATGATTTTCTCATGCAAGGAGACTGCAGCGGCACAGGCGAAATGCACCATCTCCTGATAAAGAGGTATTAAACCAATCTTATTTGGCTCGCTCTTTGATCCTCGCGGCTTTACCACGCAAGTTACGTATATAGTACAATTTGGCGCGACGCACTTTACCACTACGCACAATTTCAACTTTCTTTACGCGTGGAGAATATAGAGGGAATGTTCTCTCAACGCCCTCATCTCCACTCATCTTGCGCACAGTAAAACTTGAGCCGAGCTCACGATTCTTCCGAGCAATGCACAAGCCCTCAAACATCTGCACCCGCTTATTGGCACCTTCCACTATCTCTAAATGCACACGCACTGTGTCTCCAGCGCGGAAATCTGGGATAGCCTTACCTTCGCTAAGCTTGCTGATCTGTTTTTGGTTATACTGTTGTAGTAAGTTCATTTTTCCTCTCTTTGCAAATATTGGTCCCACAAGTCGGGACGTGTTTGCTGTGTTTTTAACTTAGCTTGCTCTAAGCGCCATGCATTCACCATTTGATGATTACCTGACAGCAGAACACCCGGCACATTATGCCCCCGCCATACAGCAGGCTTAGTATAATGCGGATATTCCAGCAAGCACTGATAGCTTGTGCCGACTGCAAAACTCTCCTCACCTAACGATTGTTCGCCACCTAAAACCCCAGGAAGTAGCCTAACACAGCCATCAACCAGTACGTAAGCAGCAAAGTCTCCAGAAGAGAGGATATAGTCGCCAATGCTAATCTGCCGTATCTTATACTCTTCTAATACCCTTTCGTCAATCCCTTCGAAACGACCGCATATAATATTCACCCCATTGTAATATTGACTTAACTCATGACAGATGCTTTGCTTCAGCAGTTCACCTCGTGGAGTTAAGTATATAATTGGATTATCGCGGGACTCATGGTCCTGCAAAAAACATTTATCAATTGCTTCAGCCATAACCTCAGCTTTCAGCACCATGCCCCCTCCCCCACCATATGGTGTGTCATCAACAGTACTGTGCTTATCGGTTGCAAAATCTCTCAGGTTATAACTCTTAATATCCCAAGATGATCCCATAGCCCGACCAAGTACCGACAAGTTCAAAGAACCAGGAAAAATTTCCGGGAATAGCGATATTATTCGAACATGCCACATATATCATCTTCACCCTTGATAATCATACTGAGAGGCTATCCAGCCCGTTCCTTCCTGTATAGTTGAAAATAAAGCCACTACCGGTAATGTCGCCATCTCCATATCACATATAAAGTCCGCATCAATATCAGCCAGCTCCTCCTCAAGACTTCGATCTAGCATCAGTATACTATAATATGGAGAAAAAGCTTCAACCATATGCACAGCCACGTGTATAGCCTCATATACTTCTAATGCACCATCTAAAGCCGGCACCCCAAAACCAGGTTCCATAAAATTATGCAGTTCCTGAGTTACCTCACGAATCCCCGGTATCTCACCTACAGCATCCAACCATAGCCCTCCTTTCGTTGCTTCCGTAGCATAATCCAATGCTATGACTCCAAGAGCTGGTAACACATACTCCCCATGATGCGCTATATAAGTTGTGGTTTTGTCTATATAACCTTGATCTTCTGTGCCATGCTTATGCACATGATGATGCTCAGCAGCATCATGGTCTTCATGGCCTTCTATCACATAGTCGTGATCGTGATCTGATTCTATTAGCTTGCCCTGATAAAATAACCCCTTAATCCAACTTGCAGCATAGGCGTTTACCAGTCTAATAGGCGTAAAAATAACACTATCCAGCAGTATATCTATAGGCAATATACCTAGAAACTTTAAAATACCGTATATTAATTCCATCTGCTCTATTACATTACTATCAAGCGCTACCTAGTTTTTTATTGCCCGTAACATACTTTTCTATTAGACTAAGAAGAAACAGGCGATGTAGCGTGGGTTGCATCATAATGTAATTAACACTAAAAACCAAGAGGTTAAATGCATAAATTTAGCGTACCATGTAATTTCGGCGGCACAACATCACCAGTAACCGTGTATATAGGCCATCCAAAAGAGGACCATCATCCTTTACAATTCCAAGCTGACTGGCTGTCTAAAGAACGAGGCGGCAGTATCCCAGCTGAAATCATGGAAAGTTTAGAGCAGTTACGCGAACTATCTATAAAGAATGGGGTTGATTTTGAAGAGCTTTGTGTATACGCATTGGAAGCAGCTGCAGCTTTAGAACAAAATAAAGGCGACAGGGCCATAAGTGAAACAAAAGAAGAAGTGAAAGAATAACCATAATCATAGGGTCATAATATTTTTTATCGCGCTCATAGCCCTATTTTCCGCGCTCTCCATATTTGTGCTGCGACGCACTATAACTTTTTTAGAAATCTTTGTTGACAGTGTGAAAGCTTTGGGATATAAATCCTTACCACAAGGCAGGGCTGATACTTAGAAAAACCTGAAAAAGGTTGAGAGCCGGCCTTCCGTTCTTTTGAAATAGCAAGTAACAAACAATAATATAGCAAGACGGTGATGCGCATGAGAACTCTTTCTCAAAGCGTATAACCAAATTTTAAGAGTCATACGTTTTTGAGAGTTTCAAGATCAAAACTTGAGAGTTTGATCCTGGCTCAGANNGAACGCTGGCGGCGTGCTTAACACATGCAAGTCGAACGAATACGACCGAAGCTTGCTTCGGTACGGTTAGTGGCAAACGGGTGAGTAATACATAGGAATCTGCCTCGCAGTATGGGATAACTGTTGGAAACGACAGCTAATACCGTATATTGCCTACGGGTGAAAGATTTATCGCTACGAGATGAGCCTATGCAGGATTAGCTTGTTGGTGGGGTAAAGGCCTACC
>JAFECK010000034.1 GCA_018242185.1 Pseudomonadota bacterium | reverse complement strand
CCATGACATTTTTTTTACAGTTTTTACGACAACCATCAGAGTTGCACCATTTCCCAGCGGCCATTACTTAATACAAATTGAACTCCGTGTCAGGACCCTGCTATGAACTCGTGCACAATAACTATTGCGATTAGCAATATTTACATTACTATTTGAGACATGGGGTTAATTTCTTGAATGGGTGTTAGTATGACTAAACAATTAAGTCCTGGGGATCCAGCCCCGAGTTTTGATGCGCCTTCTACATCGGGTGCGAATGTTTCTCTTAAAGACTGCGCAGGTAAACGATTAGTATTATACTTTTATCCTAAGGATAATACGCCTGGGTGCACGCTGGAGGCCAGAGGGTTCTCTAAAGTATATGATCGCTTACTTAAAGCGAACGTGGTGTTACTTGGAGTTTCACGGGAGACGATAGCTAGTCATCACAAATTTATCGATAAATGCTCAATTCCTTTTCCTTTATTGTCAGATGAGAATAGCAAGATCTGTAATGATTATGGTGTATTGGGCGAGAAAAACATGTTTGGCTATAAATATACTGGCATACAAAGGACAACCTTCCTTATTGATGAGCACGGTAAAATCAGCAAGATATGGCGAAACGTTTCTGTCATGGGCCATGCAGACGAGGTACTTAAAAGCTTGAATATGTAAAGCCAATCGTACTAGGAGGGGAATATGGAGAATAAGCTATCAATAGCCAGGAATTTGGATGAGTTTTATAAAAATCCAAATGTTGGCAGTATGCGCGACGGAGCTAACACCGTAGAGTTCAAACAAGCAAGCATAGGTCTTGTGAGCAACGGGGAAGTGTTAAATGGGAAATACCGGATAAACTTTTCCAAGCCAATACAAGAAAAAAATTCCGAATTTGCAGATGCTTATATTGTGGAGGACGCTACGGGTGATGTGGCAGATCTATATGCATTGGTGCTAAAAACCGATTATCCAGCCAGAGTTCCTGAGATCATTTCAGCTAAAGCACGCAAAGACCTACCATGCGTTACGCCACTTGAGTGCGTATTCATAAAACCACCTTCTGCTATGCAACAGCGGTTAGCGCTTATATTGCCCCAAACTAAATGGCTAACTTTACGCGAGTTTATCAACACCCCACAAAGCAAAAAAGTGAATCGCCAGGACATATTTGCCTCCATAGTGGAAGCTGTAGACTTTCTACATAAAGCTAGTATAGTGCACGGCAGCCTTAATCCTGACGCTATATATGTTGATGATGATCTTAACATAATCCTGGCCGAATGCTTTTCGCAAATGCCGGGCTTCAAGCAATTACCTCTTTACACTACTATAGGCAACTTACAGTGTCATGCATATGGGAGGGGGTGCTCGACACCGGCTACGGATTACTATGCACTAGGGATATTGCTATTTTTCATAATAACCAAAAATGATTTACAAGACAAATCGGCCGACTTCATCATGAAAGGAATCATATCTTCAGGGATATATGCCTTCTTAACAGAAAATTTTAGCGTGCCAGGAGAGTATGTAGAACTAATTCAAGGACTAACACATAGTAATCCAAGTAAAAGATTTGAATATAACGAGGTAATGCGCTACCTGAGCAAGGATAATATTGCGAAAACAACTAATATAGAGCATTCATATTTAGAAACGGGTCTTGTATTCAATGATATTGAAATTAATTCGCTTGAAGCTCTGGCTGTAGTGATGTTTAAAAATTGGGATCAGGCTAAAGAGTTTCTTAAACGCGATGATTTGGTAAAATGGCTTAGCCATGGTGGTAAGCAACAAAATCTAGCGGATAGTTTGTCGGAGCTTAAACAGCGAATAAAGTCAAAAACAGTAATGTCTAAGCTCTTCTCTCCTGAAGATGAGTTGTTGATTAAAAGCCTTATCTTAATAGATCCGCATGGCCCTATACGTTTACAAGGCACTGCTTTTTATAAAGAGTCCGTGGGTAATTTGTTGCTTTATGGGTTAAACAACAACATTGTTGATTTAACCCAAGTTGTTGCCAATTGTGTCTTTGCAGACCTTTTTTCTTTCTATGATGAGCCTGTGATGAGGCATGTTATGACCATGGGCGATAAATACCACCAGAGCAATGAATTGCTTAGGAATGCTAGCAGTAATTTCCGCAAGTCCGGCTTTTATTTCGGCATAGAGCGATTGATTTATGACCTCAATCCGGCTTTGCCTGCGATTCATACTAGGCTAAAATCCGCGTGTTGTATGAGTCTAGAAGATCTTCTGATGGAGATTGAAAGCGCAAAAGAAGTAGATCGAGTCGATATGCTCTCCAGCAAGGGTTTGTTATCATTCATTAGCAGTAAGCTCCAACTGGATAGCGAATATACAGGTAAGAGCAGCATCAAGGAAAGCGTCTATGTTTTGCCGATTTTATGTTGTAAAGAATTGCAAACCGCGAACGCATATGCGATGGCACAGAAACACATAGAAAGGTCTAGATTTCCTGCAATTGCGGAGACTTTGTATAATTTTTTACGAGGTGTTGTAGAAGAGTTTATACACGGCAAGGAGAATAAGAAGGCCATTCTTGCTGCCCTACAAGATGCTACTGAAAAAGCTGATATATCTGCTCTTTTTATGGCGTTAGCTAAAAGTGAGCTTTTGGGTCGAGATGCAGATGGCTACGCTTCTGCTTTGCGCAAAGTTCAAAAAATTAGCGACTCAATCAATGATTTACGGGGACGCCAGGCAATAGAATTGCGAGCCATGGCTGAGGGGAAGCGCCTTGCTGTTTATGTGAGTTATTTTATAGCCTGCTTTATACTTGTTTCTGTAATGCTTAGAGTTATGTAATTACTTAGGTGATGCAGGCGCCGTCTAACTACGTTCAAACATTTTGGCTAACTCGGCGCTAGATAGCTGGATATAAGTAGGGCGCCCGTGATTGCATTGTCCGGAAAAATCGCTAGCTTCCATTGTTCTGAGCAGATAATTCATCTGCTCAGCATTCAAGGCACGGCCAGCGCGTATACTATACCTGCAAGCAATATCCGCAAGTTTTTCCTCAAAGCACTCATTGCCAACCATAGGCATCTCTCCAGATTTTACAGAGGCAGCAAAATCCAATATCAGTTCTTTAACTCGGTCAGCTTCAAGTAGAATTGGCACAGACCGCACGGCAATTTGCGAATCTCCATTGGGATCAATATATATACCTAACTTGCTAAAAATTTCTACATACCCAAGCACAGCAGAAGTGACAGCAACGCCTAAGTCTATTATGATGGGCACTAAAAGGTGTTGCACCGGGACCTTGGCTTTGTCGTAATGCTGCTTCATTTGTTCTAAGGTGATTCTCTCATGCGCTGCATGCTGATCCACAATCGCAATTCCATGTTCGTTTTGCGCAATTATGTAGGTTAAAGCAACTTGACAGATTGCTCTACCCAATGGGCCTACTGCTGGCTGATGCTTAACTTCACCGGCATCCGGCGACGAGGCATTTACAAAATCTAGTTGCTCTTGTGTGTTATTGTTCTTTAAATTCTGGTGTCGCAAGTTGGCAGGCATCGGCGCCATTTTTACAGCCAATGATTCGCCAACGTATCGCGGCCTATTATAAGGCACACCTACCGGCTCGGAATTGTAATTAGCTGGCTCAAAATTATTGTTCGTATTGAAGGGGGCTTGAGAGTTGTTCGCATAGTGCGCAACATCAATGCGCCGCATAGTGTCTCTGATTGCATTAATTATCATGCCCCTTATTCTTTGTTCATCACGAAATCTAATTTCGAATTTCATTGGGTGTACGTTTACATCAATCTCTTTCGGATCGATCTCGATAAATAACACTACGATAGGAAAGCGTCCTTCGGGGGCCAATCCTCTATAGGCTTGGCGAATGCAGCTGGATAAGAACTTATCCTTCACCAGCCTTTTGTTTACGTAAATATACAGTAAATTTTGTGTACCGCTATTATAGGTGGGCAACGCTGCTCTACCGTATAAGACAAGGCCGTCCGGTTTCACGTGAAACCAACGACTATGTTTAACGAAATCTTGTGAGACAATCTGTGAAGCGCGTTCGGCAATTTGCATTTCCAAAGTGTCTTCCGTGTTTTGGTTGTATACAATTGGAGGGCGCTCATCTATATGCAGAGTAAATTTAACTTTAGGATAGGCCATAGCAAAGCGCTCTACAAAATCTGTGCAAGCCATAATTTCAGCTCTTGCACTTTTGGCAAATTTTAGTTTCGCGGGGATGTTAGCAAATAAATTAGCCACCTCAACCACAGTTCCTTGGGTCCCACTGGCCGGGCTAATCGCCCCTATTTCGCTGTCTTGCACCACAATACTCCAACTTTGCCCATCCTCCACGCGACAGCTGGTTATGGTCATTCTGCTCACTGAGCCTATTGACGGCAAAGCTTCTCCGCGGAAACCAAACGAACTTATGTTATGAATGTCATCTTCATCCAACTTGGATGTGGCATGTCGTTGAACCGCCAAAGGAAGTTCATATTTTGAAATGCCGCTCCCGTTGTCACCAACCACTATCTTACTAAAACCACCGCCTATTATCCTAACATTTACCTTGTCACATCCGGCATCCAGCGCGTTTTCTAGCAACTCTTTGACCACAGAAGCCGGGCGTTCCACCACCTCTCCCGCAGCGATCCGGTTTATTGTTCTCTCCGATAGTATTTTAATAGTCATATCCACATCTTAAAAAATACCATCTAAAGATACTCAAAACCTTTTACATTTACAAGGTGGTATGTAATGTATCTAGTGTCAGGACCCTGTTTTGGTGATGAGGTATAGTTTATTGAGATGTATTAATGATTATGCTATAGCTCAAGGGGAATATGGATGGTGTTTGATATGAATAAGCATGGAAACGAATTTGTTGAGTATGTAGCGGAAATACTTGAACCAGTTGGGCCCGTGACCTTCAAGTCGATGTTTGGCGGATTTGGTATATACAAAAACGGCCGGATTTTCGCCATTATAATCGATAATGAGCTGTACTTTAAGGCAGACACAGAAACTGGAGCAGCATTCGCGAAGCAAGGCTCTGAGCAATTCTCTTATACGATAAAAAGTGGGAAGGTAGTAAAGATGTGCTATTGGCGTGTACCCGCTGAAATACTTGATGACAGCGGATTTTTACAAGAATGGTTCGCTTTATCTTATCAAGTGGCCTGTAAAAGCGGCTCTGGCAAGTGAATTGCTAAAATGATGTTGTTATTCCGAACCTTTTGAATTAGCAGAAGATTTAAGGGACGCATTTAACGAGCTCTGCTTTTACCTGCAGTATTTCTTTGTATATAGGCACTGCAAATTACCTTTTGCCAAAGCTAGTTCTAATAGTATATAGTGATTCCAATGATCAGGTAGGCTAATATGTATGAGTTAGGGGAGCCAAACCTATGGTCAAATATGAACAAGGGGAAATTGGAGCTAATGCAGCAGTTTCTATATTTACAACGAATGTATTAATCTAGAGAGCATCATGGAAGAACATATAGTAGTTAAAGGCGCTAAAGAGCATAATCTGAAGAACGTTAACGTTGAGGTGCCCCGCAACAAGCTTGTTGTGATTACCGGAGTTTCAGGGAGCGGTAAGTCATCGCTTGCGTTCGATACAATATATGCTGAAGGCCAGCGGCGGTATGTAGAGAGCTTGTCCGCATATGCGCGCCAATTCTTAGAGATGCAGAAAAAACCTGAAGTTGAATCGATCAGCGGCTTGTCTCCTGCTATCGCCATAGACCAAAAGACCACATCGCGTAACCCCCGTTCTACGGTGTGTACTGCTACAGAGATATATGACTATATGCGGTTGCTCTATGCTAGAATTGGCATTCCCTATTCTCCTGCTACTGGTAAGCCAATCGAAAAGCAAACTGCAAGCCAGATGATCGAGAAGATCGGGCAGTTACCAGAAGGGACAAAGATTTACATATTGTCGCCAATAGTCAGAGGCCTAAAAGGTGAGCATCGCAAGGAGATCCTGACTGCAGGCAAGCAGGGTTTCGAGCGAGTAAAAGTAGATGGGCTGCTCTATGAGTTAGGGGAACTGCCGGTTTTAGATAAAAACAAAAAGCATGATATAGAGATAGTGGTCGATCGCGTAGAGATCAATGAGTCTCTAGGCAATAGGCTAGCAGACAGCGTGGAAATCGCCCTAAAGTTGAGCGATGGTATTATGTACATAGAGATAGTAGAGGTGCCGCAAGGAGTGAAGACCAGCCATAAAACGGGCGATATACTAGTTTTCTCTGAGCGTTTTGCTTGCCCGGTTTCTGGTTTTTCTTTAACAGAAATAGAGCCGCGGATATTCTCATTCAATAGCCCATATGGCGCTTGTCCAGAATGCGATGGCCTTGGGCTGGAGAAGTATTTTGAGGCAAGAATGGTGGTTCCCAATCAGAATTTATCTATAAAAGAAGGAGCTATAGCACCCTGGAGTATGCATGCTCAACATGGTGCTGCAGAAGATAAGTTTTTTACCCAGACGCTAAGCGCGTTAGCGCATCATTATAATTTTAGCCTTGCTACCCCTTTTAATATGCTGCCCAAGGCAATACAGGATATGTTGTTATATGGCTCTGGAGAGGAGCTGATAAAGTTCGAGTTTCAAGAAGGCTTGAGGATTTCCAAAGTAACTCAGCCTTTTGAAGGTGTTATCCCATATCTGGAACGCAAATTCAATAGAACTGAGAGCGAAGCTGCTAGGGATGAACTTTCTCAGTATCAAAATATTAAGAACTGTAACGCTTGCGGGGGCTACAGGCTTAAGCAAGAATCGCTGTGCGTTAAAATTGCTGACAAGCACATTGGTGAGGTGTGCACTATGACTGTAGTTCAAGCCATAGACTGGTTTGACAATCTTGACAAAGTGTTATCTAGCAAGCAGTTGCAAATTGGTGAACGTGCTTTGAAGGAAGTAAGCCGGCGGCTAACCTTCTTGCGCGATGTGGGCCTGGATTACCTATGTCTAAATCGTGGGTCTGGAACCCTATCTGGTGGCGAAAGCCAGCGTATCCGGCTTGCCTCGCAAATTGGCTCAGGACTGAGCGGGGTAATATATGTATTGGATGAGCCTTCTATAGGACTACATCAATGCGATAACGCTAAGTTGCTGCAGACTTTGATTTCCTTGCGTGATCTGGGTAACACTGTAATAGTGGTTGAGCATGATGAAGATACCATGCGCGCTTCGGATTATATAATAGACGTAGGCCTAGGAGCTGGTATCCACGGTGGTGAGATCATAACGCACGGCACACCAGAAGAAGTGGCGACGCACCCAATCAGCGTAACTGGTAAATACCTGTCGGGCAGGGAAATGATTCCAATACCTAAGGGTCGGCGCAAAGGGCTGCCGAATAAGCAAATATCTGTGCTTGGTGCGCGTACCAACAACCTGCGTAACATTAATGTTTCTTTCCCACTTGGGACTTTCGTAGCGGTTACTGGAGTGTCAGGCAGCGGTAAATCTAGTTTTACAATTCATACGCTCTATAAGGCAGCTGTGAAAAAGCTACATCATGCTAAGGCTATCCCGGGAGATCATGATGCCATCCATGGCCTGGAATATGTAGACAAGGTGATTGAGATCGATCAATCGCCGATAGGCCGGACGCCACGTTCGAACCCAGCCACTTATACAGGAGCGTTTACGCCAATTAGAGAGTGGTTTACTGCCCTGCCTGATTCGAAAATTCGTGGGTATAAATCTGGCCGCTTTTCTTTTAACGTCAAGGGGGGTAGATGTGAAGCTTGTGAGGGTGATGGAGTAATCAAAATTGAGATGCATTTCCTTCCCGATGTTTACGTGACATGCGATGAGTGTCATGGGGCCAGGTACAATAAGGAAACTCTAGAGGTTAAATATAAGGGCAAGTCTATAGCTGATGTTTTGGGTATGACAGTTGAGGATGCCAGGATCTTTTTCGAGAATGTACCGTTGGTTCACGAGAAACTAGTGGCTCTACAGGAAGTGGGTTTAGGCTATATGAAAATTGGCCAGCCCGCCACTACTCTTTCTGGTGGAGAGGCGCAGCGGGTGAAGCTCTCAAAAGAGCTGTCCCGCAAGTCTACCGGGCGTACGCTATATATCTTAGATGAGCCAACTACGGGACTACATTCGCATGATATCCGTAAATTGCTGCAAGTACTGCATACATTGGTAGAATCTGGCAACACAGTTGTGGTGATTGAACACAACTTAGATGTGATCAAAACTGCAGACTATATAATCGACATAGGCCCATTGGGCGGGGATAAGGGAGGAAACGTGGTGGTATGCGGTACTCCTGATGAGGTGGCTGCCTGTAAGACTAGTGTTACAGGGCAGTATTTGGCTAGCTACCTCAAGGCGGAAGCTGCGTGAGAAGCTTTACTTGGTCTGAATTCGTATAAGTAGATGATGCCGATTAGGCTAGCAAGCGCTTGCATGATGAAAACCATCATAGCGAGAGCTATTCCGGCTTCTTTGCTTGCTGTATTTATCCAACTCAAACCAAGTAAGAAGGTGGCTTCGCGCAGGCCTACGCCACCTATAGAAATCGGCAATATAGATACCACTGAAGAAACAGCAAAAAGAAAAAGATAATTGTAAAGATTATACGGTTCAATATTAGGTTCGATGCCCCATACAATAGCAGTCGCCATTAGAACTTGCAGTATTTGCCCTATGGCAGAATAATAAGAGGCGCTGATCATTGTACTAGTGTCGTCTTTCAAGATAATGCGGCCTAACGCTAAGTAAACTGGCCATATCAGTGCAGTAAGAAGGCCATAAACTAACAGCGGCATAGGGATCAGCTTTTGTAAAACTTCCCAAAATCCCGTAAAGGGAAGAATTACAGCACCGATTATCCCTAACAGAACCACGCCGTTAGCGCGTTCATAGAACATAATGCGTATACCGTGCAGCCGAGAGAAATGGTGTCTCCTCCATAGTACATACACTTTGTATGCATCACCACCGATACCACCGGGCAGTACGATGTTAAACAGCATGCCTACGTAGTAAAGCTTGAGAAAAAACCATCTGGTAACATTTAAGCCATTATTCCTGAAATATAGGCGGCTGCGTAAAGCGCTGGTAACAACGGATAGGTTGAGTAGTAAAAAAGCGGTAAGTGGATATTGCAGCGGAGTATTGACCAATAGTTTTAGCAATATCTGACCATCTATGCGCCTTAGTACGAAATACAGAAGGGTTAGAGCTACGGTGAGCTTGGCTACCAGTATTGCGGTAAACTTGAGCTTATGATGCGGTGATAAGGATGATGACTGCATTAGTTAGACACTGTCGTTATGTTTTAGGCTCGCAAAGACTGCATTTAGGTCATGCCCACTTTCTGCCAGTAAAGTCCCTATATTCTCTGGAGTACTAGAAAGCATCTCTTTGCATATAACCTTGAATCTCTCAGTTATGAAGGCCAGCACTTCTGGTGAGTTAATCAAGGTGGACAATTGCAAGTCTAGGTTATTTTCTAGGATTATTCTAATAATACCAATAGCAGCGCGCCGTAAGGCATACGGGTCTTTCGAGCCGGTAGGCTTGAGATCTGCAGCAAACATGCAAGTGATAGTGTAAATTTTATCTGCTAGAGCTACTGCTATACTTACAGGATTTTTTGGCGCATAATCGCTTGGGCCCAGCGGCTTATAATGTTCAAGTACGGCCAAGGCTATCGCTTCGGGTTCGCCTTCTGATATAGCATAATGATAGCCCATAATCCCCTGTAATTCTGGGAATTCTTTAACCATGCTAGTAGTTAGATCTGCTTTGGCAAGTTCACATGCCCTGTCTACCAGTTTTGGACCTGCACCTACTAGTGGAGCGATATTATTTGCAAGCTCTTTTGTTGCTATAACCTTCTCATATACTGAGCCGATTTTTTCCTGGAAAGTAATGTTTTTTAAGGCATCAAGCCTGGATATAAGAGGTTGTTTGCGGTCTTGCTCATAGAAAAACATAGCGTCACTGAGCCTAGCTACGAGAACTTTACGGTTACCAGCAATGATTTGTTTTCCACCATCTGCAGCTTTATTATTACTAACTATGATAAAGTACGGTGCTAGCGCGCCATCAGGGGCACAGGTCATAAGGTATTTTTGGTTGTTACGCAGTGTGGTGATTAGTACTTCAGGAGGTAGTGCCATAAACTCCTCTGGTATAGTGCCAAGCAGTACCACCGGATATTCCACCAACCCGCTTACTTCCGTTAGCAGATCTTCATCTTTAATTAAGGATAGCTGCAGGGGTTTAAGTAGGGCGTCAATCGCTGATAAAATAGTAGCTTGGCGCTCTTTGCTATCGCATATGACGTAAGCTTGTTGAAGTTGGTCTTTATAGCTGGTTGCAGACGAGATAGTTATATTGCTTTGGTGCAAGAATCTATGCCCGCTTGTTTGATTGCTTGCGGTGAGCGGGCCATATTGGGCGGGAATGACCTCATCATCTAACATGCATATAATGGAATGTAACGGTCGTACCCATCTGATCTTATAAGCCCCCCAGCGCATAGACTTAGGCCATACTAGAGCAGCGATCGCTGCTTCCACTAATGTAGGCAGGCCCTTCGCCGCTGGCTCAGCAAGTTGGCGCCGCTGGTGATAATAAAAACCATCTCGTTGGACAAGCTCTTCTGTGCTGCGTATATTGTATTTACGCATGAAGCCGGATAAGGCTGCTTCAGGTGCGTCTAGGCGAGGGCCGCGAATTTCTTCAGAGCTAGCTATTGTTTGGGTGGGGATGCCGTGCATCAAGAGGGCTAACCTACGTGGGGTATACAAAATTTCCGTTTTTACCTGCACACCAAAGCGCTGCTCTACGGAGGCATGCAAAGCTTGTTGTAGGTTTTGAGCGGCTAGATGTTGCATGCTCGCAGGAATTTCTTCGGAGAATAGTTCTAATAATAAAGTATGCATTGATCTAGTATCAGGGGTTAAACAAACTTGCTGTCGGAATATACCAGCCTTATAGGCTATTTGCAAATGGCTTTACAGCGCTGCGCACGTTGCATCTCAGACATATTGCAATAATTAACCACGAGACCCAGTTTCTCTTGCTCGCGAATTATTCTCTTCTGTTATCGCACTACTTTACATTAGATCCGATGTGCTAGAACCTGCACATTGCCATTTCTTCTTAGGCCTTTACATCCCAATTCCACCAGAGTGTTCCCGGGGTTCCACCAAAAATATGATAAACTCAGTCATAAATCCTAGAATGATGGTAAAACAACCGGTCAGTATAAATTGACCTTTAAGGTGGTCTTCAGCTACGGAAGCGCCAACAAAGGCTAGGGTACTAAACATTACAGAAACTACAGGGGCTCCAACAAGACTAAAAATCCAAAGATCGCGCGTACTACAAGATTGAGATTTCATAATATTACCATTAACTACTTATTAAACATGGCCTGGGACACCCCTAAATTCGCTCAAACTCTACCATTTGCTCATAGGTTTTGTTTTAAGGCGCCCTTACCGTGAGATACAGCATAACACTTATCGCAAAATAAGCAAGATAAAATTCACCTGATTTAATAACCCAATTCTTGCGCTTGCTTAGCCAAAGCTTCTTGCTGATTTACCCATCCTTTGTCAATAGTGCTTGCGCGGACTACAATAACACTAAAATCCGGTTCTTTACGTTCAGTTATTGCGTTCGCTACAGCGCTAATTGCGGTATGGGACAATTCAACCAAAGTGGATATAACACATTCCATATTGGCAGGAGTAGATTCTCTGATAACCTTATTAGCTTCGCTAATAAAACTATCCGGTGCATAATAAGGAGCGGGCACTTTGTCCGATGTAGGTAGCTTACCATGTTCTGTAATATAATGCATTCTTGAGTGGACAGAGTGCTGGCTCGCTTCTTTTACTATAGGGTCATTGAGCATTCGCAGGCTTTGCACGTATTGCAGCTGATAAGATAAAGATGGTGCGTTCCCTTGTCGCCATTCGAGCACCTTACTGTATGCGCCTTTGGCTATCTCTGCAAGAACGTAGAATATTACATGCGATAGACCGGTGAGAGTGAATTTCTGAGCATTTTCATAATTTTTCATTGTATCGAAAGACTTGCCACTCAAGTTTGTTTGCATAGCGCTTAAAATAGCAGCATCAATAAGGGATTTATCCCTTTTATAAGCACGATCATCTGTCCAGCGATGATAGCAATACGAAATAGCGTATGCGGAACCAAGGACTAGCACAGTCCCTCCAAAAAGAGCTATGATGCTCCACCCCACAACAGGCAATCCCGCAGCAGATGCGAAGAATACGGCAGCCTCACTACCTACAATGGACGCTTCAATACCGAAACCAAGGCCTGCTGCGACAGTGCCGGCCATAAGCGCCATAACTCCTTTAAATGTATTACTCTCCGCCTGCTTTGCGGCAATCACCTTTAAACTATCTTCCCTGGATTGGTAGCAAAGCCTAGCCTTTTGGTTGTTTGCTCTTATGTGGGCCCTTAACTCATCGACTTCAACATGCATGCTAGCATTCTCTTCTTTAATAATAGCCACCTCTTCCCTTAGCGCAGCCCTTTCTTGCTTAGCCTCTTCCATCATGCGTCGCATTTCTGCTCTAAACTCCGTCACGCCTTGTTCGCCCTCTTCTCTATACTTTCTCACCTCTCGTTTCGCCTTTTCTTTTTCTTTCTGTTCGCGCTCTTTTCTTCGTATTTCTCGCTGCTTCTCCTTTTCTAAACGCCTTTTCTCTCTCGCAATTTCCTCTTTCTCTTGAGTAGCTATCTCTTTTTCACGTTCTATTACCTTTTTTTCTTGCGCGAGCTTATGCGTGTTTTCGACTTGTTCTTTTAACGCATAATTAGACTTGAACACATTCGTTATTGGTTCCAGTGTCATTGGAGAAGTGCCTTTAATTCGTTGCCACTCTTCAATAGCTTCACGTTCATATGTGTATCCATCAGAAGCCACTACCGGGTCTTACATGATTGTTCCTCTGATAGGACAAAGATAAGATACATCCTCAGCCTCAGACAGGCTGATGCTAGTGGTAGAGATGGTAAGTGGCTGTAATTTAGTTACAGACTTCTCCTCTCGTTCCACATCCGAGCTTGAGGTATAGCTTCTATCTTCAGAAGACGGCTCTCCATCTGAAATGCTATCTATATTATCTGCAGTGGATCGCTCATTTTTTTCCTCAATCTTATCACTCTGATCAGTGACTCTTATACGCTCTTTACTCATGACGTTATTTCCTACTTGATGTTAATGGCCACATAAGGATTAGTAATACGGCGCTAAAACATAAGCAAGAGGTTTTTTATTAAATTTTAGGAGTTT
>JAFECK010000033.1 GCA_018242185.1 Pseudomonadota bacterium | reverse complement strand
CGCATCATAGAAAATTTGAGAGTGTGTTGTTATGAACGGCATGTGGAAGAAAATAGTCACAGTAGCAAAGCGATGCCTTGGCGCTATAAACAGAGGTGTAGGGCATTGTTGTGCGAGAACAATAGTATGCCTGAGAGAAGTCATTGTCGTGGCCCAGGCTCTGCAGGATGACTCAGACTACTTCAGNNTCAGTAGTTGATCGCAGCGAAGCTGTGGAGACTAATGTGGGGCTGGGACGTGTGTTCCGTGTTCTAAAGCCTAACAATACGCATAATAGTGATGCTGCAAGATGGTTGCAATTCAGCCTTCACCCACAAACCAAACCTTACCACCCCAGCAGCGCCGTATTTTGCGGCCTCAAGGACGGGCAGCTAGTACTAGGCTTTAAGCCTAGCTGGCTCTCCGTCCTTGGGATGCCTGCAATATCTCATATTCTCAACGTTGAGAAGTATGGTTTATTGCGGTTTTCAGTGCCACTTTTCGTGCTGATTATCTTAAGCTATTTACTATAGGAAACTGTTCGCCAATCATTAAAAACACGCATAAGTGTGAACCAACCTTAACGCCGTAAAGCATAGCATCTTCTGAAAATGGCTAAAACACTGAGATACTGGTAAGACATTTCCATAAGGTAGCCCTGGTTAGGGTGGGGAGTAGTAGCATGCAAAGGAGCATTAGTGCTCGTGCTACCAAAGGCAATAGTCCTTGGTCTAGGTATAATCACAACTGGTTAAAACCAAAAGATAAGCAGGCTAGCTATGTGACATTTTCATCTTGCGTTGACAGGCCTTGCGGTAGTATTAGACATTTGTTCTAAAATGTGTTATAATCGTCGTCACTTAATTTATAAAAGGCATCCTTATGAATCAATATCCACAACAACAAGAACTTGGCAATAATGCAGAACAGAGGAAAGGGGGCGTTAGTGCGCTAAAATACCTTAAACGAGCTACAAAATTTGCTGGAGCATGCTGGCATTATTTACCGTTGTTAGCAAGTGGTGCGTTACTTGGCACTGGAGTTGGCCTGGCCGCGGCTGGTGCGCCGGAAGCGGCGATTACCGTAGGTGGCTCTAACCTAGCGATGGTGCTAGCGCTAGCTGGCTCAGCTCTATTCATTCCGTCTATGTTTATGTGGCATAAGAGGGTTAAGGGTAGCGGTGTAAAGCTGAGTATTATGATGGAACCTTCTCTGCCAATCAAAATAATAAACGCGATAGGAGTAGCCGCTTTAGTGCTTTCTGGCTACTATGCAACACATTTTCATATAGCCAATACTGCCGCTTTCCAAGGACTAGGTATATGGGAATCATTAGGGGCGCAAAGTGCGGTAGCTTTTGGCTTCGGTTGTGCGATTGGCGCTTTATACGGGTTGTTCCAAGAGAGGACGGAGCTAAGCAAAAAAGGAGCGGCATTTATTATAGGGAGCGGGTTGATTTGCTCGGCTGCAACTACTGTAGGTCCAGTGCTCATACAAGCGATGAATACAGCCGCAATTGCTAACTCTCCGGAAGTGATTGCTATGGAAGCCATGATTGCGGTCAGCATCGCTTCTCTTGTAATGATTCTATATAGAGTAAGTAGCGAAATAGAGGATAGAATAGAATCTTGCCAAAACAGGTGTGCCTCTGATAAAAAGAGTGGAGAAGAAGGCCGGGGGGGGCACCCAACTTTTATAAATAATGCATTTGTTCAATCATTGAACAAATAAACTTCTTTGTTCAGGCGCGCGACCGGCACACAATGATAACCCTGCAACATTATCCTTATGTACTTATACATTAAGCTTTGCACAGCCCTGGTTGACCTCTTATTGGAGCGCCACTTGTATCCGAATATTCATTGTGGTATAACCACGGCAACGCTTCACTTTATAACGGCAATAAGATGAAAAAAACACAAACCGGGCTAATAATTTCGAAAAGTGCTACACGACCAAACTGGAAAAACTTCCAAGATGCGATTAAAAAAGCGTTTGATGAGATAGCCCATGGTGTTGTGTATGGTTTGAAAATTAGCAAAGATACCTATAGTACAACTGGTATATATAGGGATAAGAATCAACGACAGGCGCTAAAGGAAATACTCAAATCAGAGTACAGGAAGCAAGTCAGCCATATATTTAAAACTGTAGACATCACCATGCCTTCGGTCGTAGCGACCGGCAGCAACCAAAACATGAACATACCTCATCACTTTATTGCGCCTGAAGGATATTGGAGGCTAGAATATCCAAATTACTATGCTGTTCGCTTCTATATGAATGAAACGGAGCAACAATTAGATACACAACTAAACCAAGATTATGCACAGAGTTTGCTAGAAATTGAGAAAGCTACCGATAAAGTAGTTGATGAGATGGTTGATGGGGCGGCGTCTGCGGTAACGAACTTTGAAGATTCTAACAATTTCTCAAGTTGGAAATGGAAGAGCGGCAACAGGATATGGCTGTTGATGATTACTTCTGTGCTATATGCCGCAGACTTCGCTGCTATAGGAGTAGGGGCATTTTTTGCACACCGTGGACTTGCTGCAGAGCAAGTCAATGCTTTGATGGGCTCATTGCCTGTTGACCTTCTGGATACTTTATACCACAAGCATCATTATTATATGTTCAATTATGGTAATACTGTTGAGCTTCTGACGACCACTGACAGGTTTAACGTGCTCAATGACCCGGCTATAAACGAAGCTCAAAAACTTATAATAGAGCAAATAAGGATGTTGCGCTGTGAATTTAATCTTTATGAAGGCTTTGGGTTAACTGGTGCTTTGACGGCAAGTATTGCGGCAGTCTTTATCTGGATGATAATGTGTGCGGATAACACCTCAAGCAAGGTCAAAGAAAACCGCAAACAGCTGGTTGCTAATTATCTAGGAAGGTTTGCACAAGATTTTTCAATCGTCGATGCTAATTTCACTATGGCAAGTGTATCAACAATTATGACTAACAGTGTGCTGGACTTGGATAAGTTGGATGAGAAAATGAAGACTCGCACAGAAGGTGAGGTGGTAATGACAAGCCATACTACTAGCACAACTTCTTCGAGTGTTGTGCAAGATAATGAGAATGATAGCATCTTACACGAGGACAATGAAGGCCCAGCAGTAATAAATGCGGAAATTGGCTTCAACCAGAAGCTGTGCTTACTAGCGCAAGCCTTGTTGGCACCGCAGGATAAGGTACAGCATCGGGCGACGCGCTAAAACATTAAGCAACACGGCTAGGTCATGCCTCTAGAATTATTTAGCAGTGCCTATTGACGTTTATATTGTAATATGTTTTAATCGCGTTAAAGTGCATCATATCGATGCCATTCATGATAATGTATATGACGAGTGGAATAATATAAGGTATGAAAAGAGTGCTAAATAGCCATATCTCCTGCACGACAAAGCTTATAGCTTTGCTTGCATGCGGTGCCGTTCTAGTGCCAACGTTTTCTGGCGCAGCAACACAAACTAGCAACTTAAGCGTCTCGGCGACCGTACCAGGCACGTGTCAAATAGGTTCTATTGGCACTCTTAGTTTTGGCAGCTATGATTTTACCCAAAATAAAGATGCTTCTACAACTATACAGGTTACATGCACCAATGGTACAGATGTTAACGTTGGACTAGGCAGTGGTGGGGGGAGTTCTGTAACTAGCCGCCGCATGTCAAGTGTAACGGCCTCAAGTAGTACATTAAACTATGGATTGTACTCCAATTCAGGTAGAACCCAAAACTGGGGAGAAACTGTAGGCAACGATGTGTTAAATTACACCTCTGATGGATCTCTCCATACTATGACAGTCTATGGCCGTATACCTTCTGGCCAACCCGTCAAGCCAGCTACAGACTATAGCGACACAGTGCAAGTCACGGTGACATTTACCCCTTAATGATAATGAAGATACGACAACTCATCCACATATTACTGACTATATGCTGTGTGTTTTTGCATGAGAATACACAGGCAAGATATACAATCTCTCCTGTGACCCTCCACATTGAAAACAGCAAATTTAGCGCACTCAGCATTAGCAATAATGGAGAGCATCGAGCCGCATTTCAGGTAGAAGTAAAACTCTGGTCTCAGAACGAAGGAACAGATGTGTTTCAAGACACCGATGATTTCATTATCACTCCCGTTATTTTCTTTTTAGAACCAGGCAACACACAACAGGTTCGTTTGGGATTCCGTAAAGAAATAGCATTAGATATTGAGCAAACATATAGATTGTTCTTGAGAGAAATTTTACCACAAGATAAGAAAAAGCGGAGCAATGAAATCAGTATGCAATTTAACTTTAGTATACCCATATTTATTCAACCCAAAGAGCAGTACTCACCCAATCTGGCCTGCACTTATAAAGGAATTAAAAAAAATAACATAGAAATAAAATGCACCAATAGCGGTAATACATATCAATTTATTAAAAACCTTGATATCCAAGAATATGGGAAACCGTTGCAAGCAATCCCAATATTCAAATATGTTTTAGGCGGCCATTCAATTCCAATTATTCCTAAAGCTACTATACCTGAACATGCCCAACTATCTATTTCTACTATACGCGAGGGAGAAACAACGTTCACAAATGTCCGATTAAAACCTGAGTAAAATGATAAAATGAGTTTTAATGCGATAATTTAGTAATAAAATGAAATATCGGAAATATATTCTGCCCATATCCCTTTACAAATGGGTCCGCATTTCTTGTTGGACCTACTTGCTTCTATGCGTCATAACCTCTAAATGCCTAGGTAGAGATAAAAACTACAATGCATACGTATTACTTATCACCTTCAATCATGAATCAGATATCGAGCCAACCATAGTCTTAAAAGACAACCTAGAGAGGTATTTTATTCCTACTCAATACTTGTTAGATAAACATATCAAACAAGCACTGCTTGCCAACACCAAAATACAGATAGATGGCACGTCGTACGTTAACCTTTCACTCTTAAAATCAGTAATTGTAGAGCTAGAACCACAAGGGCTTAAATTAATCTTGAACGTACCCCATGACCACTTTGATGCCACAGGTACTCATCTAAATTTACAATCACACACCAACGCAACCCATCCGGATATTATGTCAGGCGGCTTTGTAAATTACGATATCAGTTTATCAAAAAGCCAATTTCATCGCAAACAAAAACATAACGCTATTTTGATTCCAGATATTGTTGTATTTAATCGGTATGGCGTAGGACAGCATGGTTTGCTTATAGGGAATAACCAATCCTGGGGCAAGCACAACAGTCCTATGATTACCAGGCTAGAAACAAACTGGACTTGTGATTTTCCAACTCAAGTGAAGAGATTGAGAATAGGCGATACAATCAGCCATCCCGCAAGCTGGGGGGACTCTATTAGAATATCTGGCATACAATTTGCCACCAATTTTGATATACAACCAGGATTTATAAGTTATGCACAACCTTCGATTAGGGGATCTGTGAGACTGCCGAGCACTATAGATATTTTAGCCAAGAACACTAGAGTTTTTCAAGGCACAATACCAGCTGGAGGCTATTTTATAGATAATCCACCGTTGTTTAATGGCGCAGGAGAGCTTACCTTGCAAGTGCGCGATATAGCAGGTAAAATTAATACTACAGTAGTTCCTTATTATATTGCCAATACCTTATTAAAAGAAGGATTCAGTGATTATTCGATAGAATTAGGAAAAACACGAGCCAATTATGGATATAAAAGCAATGACTATAGAGATGCAGCAATTTTAGCCACGTATAAATATGGCGTCACTGATTACCTAACCACTGACCTCCACATAGAAGCATTAAAAAAATTGCAAGTAGCGGGAATCACTAATGACTGGTTAGTTGGCACTCTTGGAACTATGGGAACTTCAGTTGCAGCGAGCATAAACCGGCATCGTTATGGGTATTTATTGGGCTTTAATTTTCAAAGGCAATCTGATTTTAGCTTCGGAGCTAGAATAAGAGTGAACAATAAGCATTTTAATGACATATCTAGCTGGCCGAAAGATTATGTTTCTAAAATTGCTTTGCAGGGCACTTTGGGCTATTATATACAAAATTATGGCACTGTCAGCGCATATTATACCGATTCTAGGGACAGATGTAGAAAGAAATATAATTTATTAACTGTTGGCTATCAAAATCAATTATGGGACAAAGTTTCATTACTAGTTTCAGCAAGCAAAGATTTAGCTAATAAACATTCGCTCTCTGGCATTATATCTCTTACTATGTCACTAGGCTCTGATAAAAATATTACTTATGCCAGCACTCAACAAAGCCGGCAATACCATCATAGCATTGAGCTGCAAAAAAATTTGTTGGAAGAAACAGGAGTGGAATATAGACTCAAAACCACCACAACCAAAGAATTTCAAGGGGAAGTTAAATCGCATCATCCTAATATTGACTTAAGCGCTAGAGCAGCAGATGTTTTTGGCTATAAAGAACTATTCATCAACGCAGCAGGCAGTGCAGGTTTTGCGGGTAGTAAATCATTCTTATCCAGAAATATACGTCATTGCACGATCCTTGTTAATGTTGGCAATTTTAGCAACGTCAGGGTTTATAAGGATAACCACCTTATAGGTCGCACTGCTGAGGACGGCAACTTGCTTTTACACAATATAAGCTCCTATAGTCCTGTCAACATCAGCATTGCCACAGAAGATCTACCGATGGATACTCATATTCCGTATAACACTCTAACTACTTATTGCGCATATAAAACTGTCACTTATGCGTCTTTCCCAGCACATACGGTGCGTAATATTATAATGCGCCTAAAAAACGGTAACGATCAACCTCTAGAAGCGGGGATGGAAGTGCAAATAGACGGTATAGCTGATAATTTCATTACTGGCTACAATGGCTTAGTGTTTATAGAAGATCTAGGACAACTGCAGACAATTCAAGGCCGGGCTTGTAAACAAGGAATTTGCTGCAAATTCATCCTTAACGATACATCTAACACTAAGAATGCAGAGGTTATATGCACATATTAGTAATGGCTCTAATCCTAATATTTTATACTGTCACTGAAAGCCAGGCATTATGTACAGGTTTAGGCTGCACCTGCTCTATGACTATAAACCCATTGCAATTCGGCAGTTACTCTCCATTTAGTAGTTCACCGCAAGATACCAGCGCCACTATCAGCGTGTCCTGCAGTGCTCTAGTACTAAACGGCCCTATATTGTACACCATACAACTTAATGGTGGCACAGAGAATAATATTTCTAGTCGTTGTATGAGCAACGGGAGTTCTAAACTGCATTATAATATTTACTTAGACACACAATGCCTTCAGTTGCTGGGTAACGGCATCATAGGTTCGCAAATTTCCGATGGTTACGTATTGGCAATATCACCACAAACAAAAATTTATACTGTATATGCTAGAATGGATAGTTTGCAAAATGTTCCAAAAGGTAATTATACCGACACCATCAGTATATTATTAACCTTTTAGCTGCATTTTGAATCATACCAAGAAAACAGGGCTAGCAGTATCTCAGTGTTTTAGGCATTTTCAGAAGATGCTATGCTTTACGGCGTTAAGGTTGGTTCACGCTTATACGTGTTTTTAATGATTGGCGAACAGTTTCCTATAGTAAATAGCTTAAGATAATCAGCACGAAAAGTGGCACTGAAAACCGCAATAAACCATACTTCTCAACGTTGAGAATATGAGATATTGCAGGCATCCCAAGGACGGAGAGCCAGCTAGGCTTAAAGCCTAGTACTAGCTGCCCGTCCTTGAGGCCGCAAAATACGGCGCTGCTGGGGTGATAGGGTTTGGTTTGTGGGTAAAGACTGAATTGCAACCATCTTACAGCATCACTATTATGCGTATTGTTAGGCTTTAGAACACGGAACACAGAGCCCAGCCCCACTTCAGTAACTTCGCTGCGATCAACTACTGATGGGTCTTGTATCCTGAAGTAGTCTGAGTCATCCTGC
>JAFECK010000032.1 GCA_018242185.1 Pseudomonadota bacterium | reverse complement strand
TCCAGCAGCTCATCATGCGTATCCAGTGTGAACTAATACTCATCCCCGCAAGCGGCGCGGTTAACAATCCACGAGACCCATGCGCAAGGCTTACAAAAATACCGCTTTGCCCGTCCAAAGCCCCAAATATAGGAAGACGCTGCTTATTAACACAACGAATCGCCGCTCTCCCACTCAAAGAATCAGCTGTAGGCGCAGGTATTCCGGGCAAATACTTTGCCCAAGCTCGCAAGTTATATTCATGGTCTTCCCTTCTTAAGCCGAGATCCAGGTTGTGGTAATCATACGTAGCTCCTAAAAAATGGCTGCCTTGCACTGCTGGAGTAATATAACCATATTTGCCACATAACACGGCCTTTAACGCTGTAGAATCAGCATTTGCAGGTGCTATCGACAACTGCCCACGCACAGGCTTCAAGGTATGAGCAACCCCATGTAGCTGCCTAAACTGCGATGCTGCAATCCCGTTAGCTATAATCACATTGTCGGCATTCAATAAATGCTTCTGTTCATCAATGTTGCAGATAATCATTATCTCACCTTGCTTGCCAATAATCTCTGACGCTTGGCAATTATATAAAGTCGTAATATTTGGATGCGCAAGTAATGCCGCACATAAACTTTTTGGCCGCATATATCCTAAACTTGGCATCCATAATGCGCCATAAGAACGCACTTGTAAACCAGCTATTTTATCAACTTCATACTTATCAACCTTGTACGCTATTCCTTGCAATACTGGCAGCTTAGCAATTTTTTCAAACCTAGTGGCTTCATACAGATCACAAGCAAGTCTTAACACACCACAACGCTCTATAAGTCCCGCATCCAAAGACTGCATCATATTCTCACAGGCCGCTATAGCCTTTAGAGAAAGTTCTGTTGGTTTGTTAAATTCCGCTTCTAATCTGGGATATAAAATACCCACCATATTACCTGAAGCACCATAAGCAGCTTCTGGCGCCGCATCCAAAACCTTAACTGCGATGCCCAATTCGGCAAGTGCATATGCTGCAGCACTACCAGCTATGCCAGCACCTATAACTATTACCTCTCCCCTATTACTCATGGCTTTTATAACCTAGTAGATGCTCGCGCTTATGAGCAAAGCCTTGGCGTTTCTGCACTATAAAACCTGCGCTTTCTAAGCCTCTGCGTACACTACTAGCAGCAGTAAAAGTAGAAAAAGTTGCGTGAACGTTTGATGTTCTATACATATGCGTGAAAATCTCTGTCCTCCACATATCCGGGTTTAGCTTAGGAGAAAATCCGTCTAGATACCAAGCATCAACTGAATCGGGCAATTGAACAAGCGCCTCGTCAACCATAGCAAAATGCAGTGTTATACAAATATGCTCTGCAAATAGTAACTTACATATGCCATAGGGTTTAGCTGGGTAGACATCAAGCAACTGAGTTACTTCCGCATTACACATTGGGAATAGCGCAAGAGCCTGGCGTATCTCCTCTTTATTTAAAGGGAATCCTTCAATAGCATGGTAGTTGAGCTTAGCGCTAGACGGTGCAAGATTGCTCCATAGGTTCAAAGTAGCTAAGCAATTTAAACCTGTCCCAAACCCTAGCTCAACTATGCACAGCTCATCATCTGGCTGCATAGCTTCAAACCGCTCTCGTAAATTATTACCGTTAATGTATACGTATAATGATTCTTCTAATCCTCCATGCGCCGAAAAATATACGTCATCAAATTGCTTGGAGACCGGAACCCCGTTTTTGTCTATATACATATGTTACTGCTTGGCGTTAAGTATTTTGCAATCATTATTTGCTAATTTTAAGCCTGAGCTTAAAACGACCACTATATACCATTAACAACTATGCAACAAGGGCAAGCTACGATAGAACACTCTCTCCAGTGGGAAGACATGCAAAACCATGCTCAGCTGTTTATCTCTGCCTCTTTGGATAACGTGTGGCACGCTATTTTGAGGGACGTAATGGGAAAAATGGCACAGGAACAATCCAGCGTGGAATTGGATGCAGCAATTAAAACTACCAATAAAAAATTTAAAATGGCAGTAGAGACTTTATTTTCCGATAGCTTAAGTCCATATTTCCAACAAGTAGAATACCATGATTTGCAAGATGCTATAAAAATGAGAGGTTTTGATAAAAGACATATAGATAGACTAGTTGCGCTAACAGCTAAGCAACCTGGCTTAACTCTAGCAGAATACGCATATAAAGCCCCAGATATAGAATTCAGCATTAACTATATCGATGCTAAACACAAAGTTACTGCTATGCGCTGTATTGGATCTATCAAGGAGGAAACTTGGCTAAAATGTTTTGAAGTAACCGCAAAGAAAATGAAACTACCACCGGAAACTTTTAATGGACCAGAACTACTCGCTGCTACAGATGCCGCTTATCAAGAAGCTATGCTACAACTAACTGCCGGCCAACCATCTATGGTGCAATATAGCCTGGAGGAAATCTTAGAACTGCTGGACGTTGCGGCCTTAAACCAAAACGAGCTGTATGATATATCTTCTTTAAATGGCCGGCAGCGCTGCATTCTAGCCGTAAGCCCATTGATCCCTCCCAAAACAGCTACACTTCTTAATATTGACGATTATGAAGTGAACGTAGACATGGCGATTACGCCACTGCTAAGAATGTCCACAACCCATTCTGAAAATACCAACAATCTTTTTGATCAGTACATCACAGAATTTAATTCACTAGTTGAAACGGTGCAAATATCTCAGAATCAACCGAGTCAATTAGCAGAGGTTTCTGTTGCCGTTAGCAGCTATACTCCTCCTGTGCTACTTGACTATCAAGCTGGCTTGAGTATGTTAAAAGACGAAGTACGTTCTATGTTACAAGGCACCGTCTTAAGCCGGTCCCAACAAGATAGCGTGATAGAACAATTCAACATCGCAGAATATAATAAAAAAGCGATGCAAGACGAGCTAATCCAAACTGAAATTCAGCAAAATTACATTATATTATCCATGCTCAACGGCATTAGTGACCCCAGTCAGAGACTCGCGATCTTTCAAGAAGCACATAGCAAAAATGGAGTAAGGATACGACTCCAACCAGATAATCCTAGAGATACCGATTTAGATAAAGCTGTAGAGTTAAGAGATTGGCTCAACTCTATCAATAACAGTGCTACGATGCATAAAGATAATAACAAGCTCATATCCACTAGTATTGTGGTCACAGGGAACATACAAGACGGGTATGTTGCGCATATAAAAATCCGCACCGATGGTTTGCTAGAGCGAATTTTACGCGCCATAGTAAGCTTTCTAAGTAAAAGCATAAACGAAGATAACCAACCACAACACCCTGTGGGGAAATTTATAGATAAGGCGAAAGAATCCATAATATCTCGCTTGGATCCTCTGCGAAATGCTAGTCAAGGAGACGAGAAGACCACTCCAGCAGTAATGCGTGAAGCGCGCACTGATGCACTCACAACCTTACATGACTTAAAAGAGAAGACTCATGAGCGCAAGGATTTTATCCGAGAGATCATTGAAAAACATAAAAACAAGGGCACAGAAAAACACCAACGGGATACCGAGGTTTATAGGCATTAATTTTGGTATTTACGCACTGCCCAGATTGAGATTTCGTATAAAAAAAGAAGGGGAATAGCAAGAGCCACCTGTGTTATAACATCAGGCGGGGTCATAATGGCAGCGATGATGAATATGAGCACTATAGCATGCCGCCTCTTACTAGAGAGCATAGAAGCAGTTACCAACTTTAATCTGGCCAGCAGTACTAATATTATTGGTAGCTGGAATGCTAGGCCAAAGCTCAACATCATACTGACCACCGTGTCCAGATATTCGCTGACTCTTGCCTCTAACACAATTGGCACTATCGCGCCATATCGTTCAAAGCTCAAGAAAAAACTCCAAGCTGCTGGCATAACAAAGTAGTAAACTAGTGCAGCTCCTATTATAAACAGCAGTAGGGATGCGATAAGGAAGCAACGCAAAGCTTTTCTCTCTCGTTCATAAAGCCCTGGGGTGATAAATTTGTATATTTGCATCAACAACATGGGCAAAGAGAGAGCAAACGCACTATATAGAGCCAAGCGCATCTGCGCCATGAACCCTTCAGTAATGCCGGTGAAGATCAGCTTATGAGTTTCTCCTCCTGCTTGGTGCAACTCAAACAGAGGCATAGCGATCCAAACGTAAAGCGCTTCTGAGTAATACGCGCAGATAGCAACAAGCAGTATATAGGTAACAATATAGAGCAATAAGCGCCAGCGTAGCTCATTAAAATGCTCTACCAGTCCCCATCTCGGCAACTCAGTTTCTGCCTCGATCACCTGCAATTGCCTATTCCTGCTGCTCACTTTTATTCTCCCTTCTTTTTTTGATGAATGGCATAACATCATCCAAGGTGTAGGTATCTTGCGGTGTGCCATGCATATCGATTATGTAGCCGCTTTCATTATTTTTCACGCCATTGTCTTCCTCACCCAAAAGATCTGCAATCTCTTCTTGAAATTTTTTCTTATGACTATGATATTGGCTATGCACGCCTTCTTTCATTCGCCTTATATAACGAATACTGTCTCGCAGATCTTGCGGCTTCATCACTAACAATGCAACCACAACGACCATCCCCAATTCACTCATAGAGACATCGAACATATTTGCCCCTAAATTCAGATTCAGCTTGAACAATACCACATCTTGCCATATATTTGAAGTGGATATGTAAACAAGCTGGAATGAAGTATTATGAGTGATTTGTTGCATGCATCTAAGAAAAGGCTGCAGGCTGCTTTCCACCGACTAGAGAAAGTGGTGGAGCTCCATGAGGATGAACGCCAGAAAATGCGGCAGAAAGTAGTGGAATTGGAAGCAGTAGTGCATCACCTCAAAACGGAGCAGAATATGCTCATGCGCTTACAAGAGCAGCTAACCGCCAGCAGACGTGATGGCCCCGCAGCTGAGGGCGATGCTTCTGAACCCTCTGTAAAAAGGCCAGCTGCAACCACTTCAAAGCGTGCAGCAACTAAAAAAGATCGCCCGCTAAATATAGAAGGATTACAGGAAAACACTTCCAATGATCATAACCCTCTTATTACTGAAGAGAGCGCGCCTGTTATATCAGGCATGGAAGCAGCTGCTATGTCAATCCGTGAATTTAAGGCAATAGCGCAGAGGGTCAATGAAAGCAGTTGAAGTTTCTTTTCAAAACAGTCGTTTCACATTTCACTGCGACGACCCAAAAAAACTTACAGAACTAGCAGCCAAGGTTGATGCGCTTGCTAATGAGGTAGCAGGCGGACAAAAGGGGCGCTTTGACAGCAAGATTTTATTACTAACAGCTATTTATCTACAAGAGCAGTTAGATGCCGTTAGTAACGATGCAGGCAGCTTAGCCAAAGAACATACCCACGAAGTCGAAGAATTAAACTCTTCGTTAATTAAGACCATAGACAAGGTAGCAACCTATATCGAAAACCTAGCAGCGCACTTAGAAAAAGTGTAGTATAAGCGAAATAAAAAAATCTAAACCAGAGGCAGTATGACATGGTATTCAAGACAAGAAGTCTCCTTTATAGGCGTTACTGGCGCAGCTATCGGTGCGTTTCTTATAAGTGGCTCGGTTCTAGCATATATAAAAGCAGCCAATAACGCAGGCATTACTACAAATCTACCATCTATATTACTCACTTCAGGAGTGGCCATTACTGCTGTTGGCATGCTTGTTACAGCCCCATATCTATATCAGATAAATGCAAAACGCTATAACACAAATGCTAACTATAACCCATTGCTGTTTATATATGGCATCAGCATAGCAAATGGGCCAATCATCGGCTTGATAGGATATTATTTGTCTAACAATATGGCATCCTCCCAACAATTGTTGGAGATCAACCCAATATTGACACGCTTGGGTTATGGAGCCCTTATCTCAGGCATTATAGGCGGCGCCTTTTACGCTGGTCTGGCCCAAAGAGCATTGAGTAAACGCGAAAACCTAATCAAAGATGATGAAGAAGTTCCTGCACGGCGTTGGGGGCTCACCTTATGGACTGCTTGTGCAATAGGAGGTATAGGTAGTGCAACGTCAACGACCCTATTGATATTAGTCGAAAATTATATGCTTGTTGGCGCAAACTTAGCAACTTGGGTCAACCTAGGGATATCTCTCACTGTAGGCCTTACAACAGCACCGCTATTTAGCGCGGCCATTGCCCCAGTTATGGAGAGCATGAAAATTAGCCCTGAAGAGGAGATAATTACGGCTACTGGATCAGAGCCATCTCAAAATTTCAAAAATCGTCTTCTCATTTCGAAACAAAAAACTAGAAGCATTATTTCATCTGGCGCTCCAACTACAGGCGCAAACAATACAAACGAAAATGTAATGGAGCGTACGAATCAAGACGGCCTGCCGAACCATGGTAAGAGAAAATCTAGTAAGGATGATAATAGCATTGGAGAAGGGAGAGCATTTTTTGAACAGAGCATAACGGCACAAAACCTATTCGCACGGCTCAATACGGAGGATAACAACACGATTGTTGAGGATGGACACAGCATCAATAGTAAACCAAAACTTCAGAGAAAACCTAGTGATGATTTTCTTCTTAATAAGAATTCTTCATCATCTGTATCTCATCGTCCCCCTACATTGTTACCAATAACTCTTTCCGCCGCTTCTAGCCCTGGCACAAGGAAGAAATTTCAGGTATACAATAATACCACAGACCTACCTTCAACTTCACCATCTACAGCGCAAAGCACACCAACACAGTCACAGGTAGGATCACCAGAAGGATCACCAACAGGATCGCGAAAAAGTACCCAATTCCCATCGCTAAAAACACGACGCAAAGTAGGAGATCCGCCACCTAGTACATGGGCTGAGAGAATTGAGCCAACTCAGAATACTATTAGCTCGACACAGCAACTACCGCCAACCGGTCAGTAATACCACTTAACTTACAGATTTACTATTCGCATTCATGCTCTGATTGGCATATGCCACCAGGGGCTCTTTTAGAGAACAAAAAGCCGTCTCGAACTTAATATACGCAGCAAATCCTGGGTTCATATGCTGGTTAATAACATTATCTGATGCCCTCGCCAAATAAGATAACCCGCTACCTAGCAGAATAAAGGTGCTGATTAAGCCACAAGAAGCTAAAGCTAGATCCATGGGACCGTGGTAAGCAGCATTTTTCAGTGTATCAATAAATGCATAAAGCGAGTCTTCTGTAAGCGGAGTGAAAGTATCTAGTACCTGCATCGGGCTCGTTAATATGGATGCAAATGTCAATAAAGCAACCGTTGTGCTACAAGACGCAATCACCATGGCCCACAGCAAGCGGTTGATACTAAGCGCAGATTTGCGCAAGCCTAGACTGAGCCTAGACTCTTCCCCTTCATCAGTACAGGTATGGGCAAATTCTATACCATATCGTAGCATCTCACATAACTTCGGCACCACTACTGTTTTAGCTCTAGATACGGATTCCGCACTTATTTCATTTCCCTTATCATTTAGAAAGCTTATGCTGTAACCATGTTCTCCTTGCAATGCCATATGTATGGCAACCACAGGCGGAATGTTGTTGTTAGGCATTTTAATATCTATACGCTTCAATTCTTGCAACCCAGCACAGCTAGCTATCATGGAGATAATCTCTTTATCCATAGTGAAAAATTGATTACTAGACTGACTAGTATATTTAGCGTTAAACATCGTAAGCAATGCATCAGGAGGTTGAGATGTCAGCTGGGACGCGCTAGAGGATGCCGGTGGCGTCGATGGCTTAGAAACATATATATCCCAAATCCCGCGCAAAATCTGCCCCATCACTTCATCAAAAGGACTACCTTGATGGCGGTTAGGGCGCACCTTTACATATCTATCGTGTATAGGGTCATCGTTATCAGGACTTAGGTGCATGCTCGTACAATTCATTTTTATTCGGCTATGATAATACTTGAAAACCAGCTTAAAGTCAAGTAAACAGGCCTTATACAAATAAACACTGACCAATTTATGAAACCCAACCAAAGGTTACAAAAACGTAATAATGCACATCAATATGGCCTTACCTCGGAGAACCTGGCTAGCTCCTACATGCACTCCCAAGGGTATATAACAGTACATCAACGCTATAAATGCAGTTATGGCGAGCTCGATTTGATTTGTCACAACTCACATCTAAACACCCTGGTGTTTGTCGAAGTGAAAGCTAGGAAAAAGTTACCAGATAGACCAATAATTAATTACAAACAAATTGCGCGTACGTGCGCTGCAGCTGGTTATTTTCTAAGCCAACATCCGCATTTCGCTTCAAATCATTTACGATTCGACTATATAGTGATATGCAGAAATCAAATCGCACTGCACTTAGAAAATGCTTGGGAATATTTGGAACCTGCAGTTTAGTACAAAAGAAAATCCACCTTAAGCAGCAAGAGTTTATGCCAAAATATTGACACTACAGGGTGATACAAAGTACTGTATTAATTACTACATATAGAATGCGGAAATTACCTATGAGAAAGTATATAGCCTGGTTAGTTGCAAGCCTTGTTGTCTTGTTATCAATCGCTTATTACGCGCCTAAATTCGCCAATTTCAATGCATATAAAGACAGAATTACCCAGTCTTTGAGTGCTGCTACTGAATTATCCATGCAGATAGACGGTGATGTTCATTTTACTATATTGCCCCTACCAAAACTATTTATTAGTGATATCAAGGCTAATAGTGCTACTGAAGGAGAACCAGTTGAAGTAATGCAGGTGGAAGAGATGGTTATCAACCTACCCTTATTTGCTATATTTAACCTGAAGGGCAATTGGGTGCCTAAAAAAATCGAAATGAGAAACGCAGAGTTAAATTATACTCCCATGGCCGAGCATATGCATAACCTACACACCAAACAAACTCTCAGCACTTTACCACAATTACAGTTTACTAACGCCACACTGCGCCACTTAGAAGGAGGCTATAGCGTGAAGGATATCAATTTACTGATTAACCCTGGAAGCATCTTAAAGCCTTATGGAATACAATTAACTAGCAACTTTAGTTGGCGTGGCAAAAAATATGACATTGCAATAGATACTGACGACCTTAGACCGCAACACAAAGCACACCTAAGCTTCAGCGGTACCACTCAAGGCAATACTGTGCATTTCAATGGAGAAGCACAAGATGTCCTGGAATATAAAAATTTCAAAGGTCAGGCAACTTTTGAGATTAATGATATTTCTAATTCAACCAATAATGGCAAGCAAGAAAAAAACTCTGCACGCATCCAGTTGACCGCTGATGTTGAAGCCAGCCCAGATATGGTAATGATCAATAATGTAAAATCTAATTCCGATTCTATTTCCGGAGTCGATGCTAAACTTTCTATTCAATTAGCTGCGCCTATGAGTGCCGATTTGCAAGTCACGATAGACACCATTACTATACCACAAAAACCTGATACTTCCGCTAAACAGAAGGACAAATCTACTACCAAAAAAGAAAGCGCTATTGTACAAGATTCAGCTAGTTTAATGCACGCCCTTGAAGTGATGATTGATAACTTCGATTTTGAGTTGCCGCAAGGCCTGCTCGGTCAAGCTCAGATCAAGATAGGTGCAATTAAATACGCTGAGCAAAGCGCTACCAATCTAACTATTAGCGCAAATTCTAAAGATGATGTGATCACCATAAACAATTGCGATGCATCACTACCAGGCAGCACTAACTTCAAATTAACCGGCAATATCACACACAACTCTATCAGACCGCAGTTGCAGGGCAGTATAAGCTTTGTCTCTCAAGATTTAGCAACACTAGTACGGTGGCTTGCCCCCAACAGCGAGACTCCAACAAAAACTTTAGGTGCTTATGCAGATATCATGCTTATGCCGCATCATTTAAATTTGACTAATGTAGATGCCTCTATGGATAATATGTCATTTAAAGGTGGTTTGGGTATTTACCACAGCGCAAAAACTCAAATGTCAATAAACAGCGATATAGTGCTTTCTAACATTGATGCTAATAGTTTTGGAATAGCGCAACAAGTTGACGACTTCATATATCAATTATTCCTAGGTGATGAGGATAAAACTGGCACGGCGTTTAATACAGCAACTCGCGATTTTAACTGGCTAAGGGTTTTTCCTATAAGTTGGTCGTGCGATTTGGAAGTCAGCAATCTGCAATATAAAGATTATACTTTTGACAGAGCTGTAATCTCATTCAGTATAGATAGCGGTAGGCTACTATTTAGCAAGATCGCTGCAAACTCTAACCTTGCTACATTTGACGGCTCATTAAATATGACGTTACCAAGTTTTCGTCCTAGAATAGAGGGAGATATGAGTTTTGCTTACCTTGATACAAGCTTTTTTACATCAATATTACCTAGTTTCTCTGGCATGCATGCGCGGCAACTACAAGCGACCAGCGCCAAATCAGATACACAATATACACCCAGCGATTTCAACTTTTTCAGCCTAGGACAATATGATGGCTCCATGAAAGTGAACGTTGATGAATTACATTATGGCGAATATGTGATGACAAATATAATCGCATCTGCACTAATGGATGATATTGCACTTACTGTAGATGGGTTTACAGCTACCGCTTTTGGCGGCGATATAAGGCTACAAGGCTCGATTAGCTCAAAAACACCGATCGCTTCATTCAACTTTGCATTCGGCTTGGATAACGTTAATCCTAATGGGCTTTTGAAAATAATAACTGGTGCGGATAAAATAAATGGCTACTTGAGCGCAAATGGCAAACTATCATCTAACGCCAGGACTTGGCACGATTTCTACGATAGATTAACCGGAGAAGTAAAATTAGTTGGCAGCAAGATCATGTGGAACGGCTTTAGTCTGCCAGACATCATAGATGTAGTTGATAAAAAAGCGCCGTTAGCTTCTAAACTAGAGCGCTTGGAATATTACATTAACAACGGAGAAACCAATTTTGACGTATTAACGGGCAACATCAAAATTGATAATGGCATAGCGAGCTTGAATGATTTCGCAGCAAAGAATAACCGTAGCAACGGTGTATTTGTTGGACAATACGCGATTGCCAGCAATCAGCTAAGCAGTATCGCAAAATTCGTGTTTATACCAATAGGTGAAAATACTCCGTTAACCCTACAGCTACAGAGCCAGGGTGAAATGACCGCACAACAAGTTACTGCAGACTACGACTCAATTAAAAAGTTCGTAGCCTCTCGAAACGTAGATTCCCCTGACACTGGAAGCGTGGAAACCATACTCCAAAACCGCAGAAGCTAAACGCAGCATCACACATCGTTGTCCTGTAGGTCTATTTTGCCGTGTCTCTGCAGTATAAGCTTTTGCGTCGCCACTCTTGCAATAAAATCGCGGTTATGGCTTACAAATATTACTGTGCCAGTGTATTCACATAAAGCATCAGCGAGATTCTCACACGCGTAAATATCAAGGTGGTTAGTGGGTTCATCCAGTAGCAACAGATTAGGTTTAGTCACCAGAACGCAAGCTAATGCCACCCTACTCTTTTCACCTCCAGAAAGCACAGCCGCCTGTTTAAACACACTATTGCCTGAGAAACCAAGCGTGCCTAGCAACATACGCACATCACTATCACGCATATTTACTGCCGCTCTGACAACATTCTCCATCACCGTTAGACCATAGTCTAAACCTTCGAAAGAATCTTGCGCAAAGTAACCTGGGATAACATTGTGGCCGAACACTACCTCTCCGGAAAGCGGGGTCTGCATACCAAGCATGGTCTTCAGTAAAGTGGACTTACCCAAACCGTTAGCACCTAGAATTGCCACACGCTCCCCACGACCTACAATGAAAGATAAAGGACTCTTTACCAGCGGCTTATCATATCCAATAACCAAGCTCGCTACCTTCAACACATTTTTACCAGGCTGTTGTGCATTACCAAGCTGAAGTTGCATGCTGCCCCCTAGATCCTCAAATTCTATGGATTCCTCAAGCGCTCTCAATTTCGCTAACACCCGCAAACGCGATTGTACTAATTTAGCTTTTGATGGGCTAGCCCTGAATCTGTTCACAAACTTTTGTATATGTTCTGACTGTAATTGCACTTGCTTAGACATATGTGCATTCTGTTCTTGGGCCAGAGTAAATGCATCAAGAAATTTATCGAAATTACCAACATAGTAAGACATCTTACCATTGCGTAAGTGCAAAACATGATCAGCTAGCAAATTCAGCAAGCTTTTGTCGTGTGAAACGAATAGTATACTGCCATTAAAACGCTTCAAGTAACCTTCAAACCATTCTATGCTTGGTAAATCCAGGTGGTTAGTGGGCTCATCCAACACCAGAAAATTCGGCCGATCCAGAAGCATTTTCGCAAACTCTAACCTCATGCGCCAACCCCCAGAAAGTGTTTGCACAGGCTGATCGAGCTGTTCTTCGACAAATCCCAATCCAAAAAGAATCTCTCGTAAATCTTCTTCTATCCTATAACCATCAAGGCTAGTAAGCATCATTTCACAGTGTTCGTAAGTGTCAAAAACCTCTTGCGAATAATCAGTACTCATCTGTTCCAGGGCTAAATCTCGCTTTTTGATTAGATTGTTTATCTCAATAGCTCCATCAAGCGCTTCCAATAATATGCTTTCTTTGGGATTGGGGTTCGGTACCTGTGGCAAATAACCAAGGCGCAAGTTCTTTGGTTTTATTACTTCGCCCTCGTACTCACGCTCAAACCCACAGAGAATATTAAGTAGCGTAGTTTTACCTTCGCCATTATTACCAACCAGGGCAATTTTAGCTTGTTTAGGGAAATTGAATGCAATGTTGTCAAACAACTTACGTTGCCCAAACGATTTACATATATTTTGCAAAATAATCATACTATTACCATATTGGAGACTGAAAGGATATTAATCGAGAAGTGTATGCCCTGCAAGGGCCTCCATAGTTTAAAATCGGCAACGCCTTAACCTAAAATGTAATCAAACCTTCCCATGCAAATGGTCATATATCACTTTAGCTAAAGCTTTTCCTACCCCGTCAATTCTAGCGATATCCTCTGGTGAGCAGGCTTTAATCCGCTCCAACGAACCAAAATAGCTCAACAATTGCTTTTTACGCTTGGCGCCAACACCAGGAATTTCATCCAACCCCGATTTGGTAATAGCCTTAGCCCGCCTCTGTCTATGGCTTGTGATCGCAAATCTATGCGCCTCATTGCGTAATCCTTGCAGGTATACCAAAACCTCATCTCTAGGCGGCAACTGAAACGGCTGCTGGTTCGGCATAAAAAACCACTCCCTGCCCGCATTTCTATCTCTACCTTTTGCAATACATACTACTGGTATATCAGTAGGCTGGAGGATTTCCATAGCTGCACTCAAGTGCCCAGCACCTCCATCTATCAGCATTAAATCAGGGCGGTTACTCTCATCTATTCGAAAAACACGGCGTTCCAACACTTCGCGTAGCATGCTGTAATCATCTCCCTGCCCAGCTTTTTTAATGTTGAATGTCCTATATTGGTTGCGTATAAAACCTAATGGACCCGCGACTATATAGCATCCCACCTGGTAATCCCCCTGGATATGACTATTGTCGTATACCTCGATCCTCTCAAGTTTATTACTAATACCGAAAACATTCGCTAGCCTGCCCATCATTTTGCTGTGCTGCAATTCTTCTTTCAGCTTCATATGCAACGCACTTTGTGCATTCTTCTGCACAAACTCCATTATATTACGGCTTGTCTCATCCTTGGGGTGCTTGAATTGCACTCGTTGCTTTTGCTTATCAAGTGCGGAGACAAGCAAAGTAGCGTTTATACTACTTGCTATAAATACTTGAGATGGTGGCGGGACTGCCTGGTATAGGCTTAAAATAGCGCGTTCTATCACACTCATACTATCCTCAGCGCCATCAAAGATGAAATATTGTTTATCACCGTAATTCCGCCCATTGCGTATAAATACTACCTGCAAACATATATTACGCTCTTCATCCTCGTAGTAGCTAATAAAATCTGCATCTTGAATATTGCCCGTACTAATTATACTTCTGGCTTGAATTGCCGACAACATAGCGATGCGGTTGCGTATTTGTGCGGCTTTCTCATATTCCATAGCTTCACTCGCCTGCATCATCTCTTCCTTAAGCTTATCTTGAATCACAGTATTTTTACCACTTAAGAAATCTTTGGCTTGAGCTATAAGCTCGCTATAATCACCTTCGTTAATCTTGCCTACACATGGCCCAGTACAACGCTTAATTTGATACTGCAAACATGGCCTAGTTCTGCGCGCAAAGTAATCATTGCTACAAGGCCTTATACCAAAGAGCTTCTGAATCTCTAGTATTGTCTGCATCACACTGTCGGCAGAAGCAAACGGCCCAAAATACTCATAGCCAGACTGCTTCTTGCCTCGGTATTTGCTAACCCTGGGATATGGGTGTGCCATGTCAATCGCTATATACGGAAAAGATTTATCGTCCCTCAGTTGGATATTAAACTTGGGCTTAATACTGCTGATCAAGCTAGCCTCCAGTAATAATGCCTCACTTTCAGTATCGGTAAGCATAGTTTCAACCCTCCTTACCTGCGCAACCATCATCTTGAGCCTATAGGGAAGCTTATCCCACTTAGTGTAATATGACACTCTGGCAAGTAGGTCCTTAGCTTTGCCAATGTAAAGCGCTTCCCCGCCAACACCTAGCATTTTATAAACACCTGGCGAAGATGGTAGAGATAGCAATGCTTCGCTGATCACTTCAACTCCATTACGGCTGATTTCCTCCATATAAACCCCCTAGCGCCACCTAGCGCTCAAACCAACAACGATGCATGCAGTTAGTATAAGAGATAATAGGATAATGCCACCCGCTTTGGAGTATAAGGTCTTGTGCTGCAATTTTATCTGCACCATGGCTAGAAGTTTTTCCGCACGCCATCTCGCAACTGTTTGAACAACTTGCCCATATGGATTAATAACCGCAGTTATTCCATCATTGGCAGCACGCATCATAGGCATACCATACTCTATCGTCCGCATTCTAGCCATTGCAAAATGTTGATATGGGCCTAACCCAGCGCCAAACCAACTATCATTGGTGATAGCTATCATGAAGTCCGCCTTATCTGTATCAAAACTTTGCAGGTAATGACTGAATATTGCTTCATAGCATATAAGCGGTATAGCTTTTAACTCACCCATATCCATTAAATTGCTCGTTTCTCCCGGTGAAAAATCGTATTGCCCATACGCCACCTTCTCCATCAGTAGCGCCAGCATCCACCGCATCGGTACATATTCCCCAAAAGGCACTAGCAGGCGCTTATCGTAATTACTCAACACTCTGCCCATATTGTCCAGGACTGCCATAGAGTTGTGCATAATAGGTTTATCAAATTTATTGTCGGCCTTATTATAGTTGTATGCTAGCCTATCATAGCCAAACACCAGCTTATTATTACCAGGTATAAACATACTGATCTCTCCCCACTGGACTATATGTCCCTTAACAGGGCCATCTGGCGGCAACTCCAATAATTCAAGCGCTTTAGGCCACGAAGCCTCAGGCCATATAATATAGCGCTGTTTGCCAGAATATGGTATGGATGATGATAATTCTCGCAATTTATCAATACTAGTTTGTTTGACAGCATCATCGCCCATGTTGAATGGGTTGTTGGGTTGGACCAATAAGACCTCCACATCATGAAACTTAACCGGTTCCTGATTGGTCAATCTGTGATAACCAAAAGCATATATGACTATAAATACCGTCATTGCTACCATTATCTCTTTAGGCTTATTGCCTGCTATAGCGCCTGATAACCAGAGCACCACCGCGGTCATACCATATACACCAACCACAGAAGCAAACTGCACAAAATGGATGGAAGCCATAGTCATATCCCCAAGCAAGTTCACGGGGAAAATATAGCTACGAAGCATTTCTATTAAGAACCAACTATGAACAAAAACCCAATGATAGCGCTCTGTCTTTGATATATGGCATAACAACCCTACAAACGAGTACGGCAGAGCTAGTAACGCAGGTATACCGAGCACGGAAAATGGTTTGAGCCAACCAAATTTTGCTGCATCTATAGATAAGGAGTAAGAAATCCAGTATAAACTGGTGATAAAATAACCTAAAGCAAATATGTATGTACCCAACATTTTGCCGGACACGTTAAGTAAATAACGCTTACTTAAATTTATCGCAGCATAAAATGCAAGCGGTATGATAGGCCATAAATATGCCGAGGTAGTGTAATGCCATAGCGAGAAAGGTGTCAGGTCTTTCCAATTCAAAATTGGAGGAGGTTGTGTAGGCGGCGCTAGGGCTAATGTTAGCGCCATTCCAGCAGCCAGCATAATGCCTAACAGGAGTATGGCCTTAAAAGCACATAGTAATCGCTCTTTCATAATACTCCTATTGTTTACCTGCTGGCGCCGTTGCTACAGCTATTTTAGCGCCTGACTCTGGCGCTGGCGCTGCTGGTTGCTCTGCTTTTTCTTCACTTTTCAGAGTCTTCTGTTCAGCATATTCCTGCACCTTCAGCAGCTTACTGAGCGGCACAAGAACCACATCGCTTTTATCGCTATCTGCTAACCATTGGTTGAGAAGCTGGATAGTAAGAGGATAAGCGTGCATTAAACCGATGGCGTAACCATGCGCTCGTGCTATTCCCTCAAGCTTTTTAAAATTTTCCTTGATTTTAGCAGCATCCACTTCCGCATCTAAGCGCACATTTACTATCATAGTTTTGCCTACAATCTCTTGATTTGCCTTACGCAGTAAATCATCATTCACTCCACCACTGTAGACAAAAATAAGATTACGTTTTTTCAATTCAGCCATCACAGGTGCAATGTTACTAGCCGTGTTAGTGAACGTTTCCTCTTCTGGTGAATAAACACCGATAACTTGACCGGATTTATTAAGCACAGACTCCATCCTCTGGATGTTTTCCGCAATACTCAAATTACTGAGCAAGGCATATGGTCCTGGATCATTCATCGGATAGTTAGGCGGTTGCATAGGAAGATTCAGCAAAACTTCAAACCCTTTAGAAGTGGCATTACTAACAAGCTCTCCCACATCACTGGAATACGGCATAATGCCAAGCGAAACAATCTTAGGCAGTTGCAATGCATCATCCACCGCTTCCTTACTCAAACCCACATTAGAAACCACTATGGCTATCGAAGGCTTGAAACAAAATTCCTCTTGCCCTACTGGCACCTGCTCTTTAGAAGCCTTATCAGTATTCGCCTCCGTTATAGCTTGCTCTTCTGCTAAAGGTGCTGGATCTTGCTGAAAAGCAGGTGGCGTAACTATAGCTTGCCTTGCACCTACTACAGTTTGACCGCTACTCTGCTCAATCAACACTACCTTACCCGCATCTATATCTTCTTTTAGCTTATACCCCCATCCATACCAAATCATCACACCCGCACTAACCATCGCGCAAACCAGCACTATTATTGCCATAACTCGTAAAAATGTAGTAAATACTGACTCATTATCTTGCATGTTTTCCCTGCCATTAATATATCGATTTCTTTAAAGTATACTGGTAAATCTGCTCATCGCAACAAAATCCCCGACGGTATTTATCGACATCACTTAAACTTTATAAGTCGATTGCCTTCACAATTAATGGTTATTACCATCCACATATTGTTCATTTATTAAGAGACTTATATGCATTTGGATAACCGTGCGCTCATTACCACGCCACTCGTGGGCATTACTATAGGTCTTGGTTGCGTCATTATTGGCTCAACACTAGCGATAGTCAAACACGAATTAGCGCTTGTTCCTATTGCCAGTTCAAACCTCGCCATGGTGCTAAATATCATAGGAACAACTACCATGATATTTTCAGGCTTACTGTTGAGCGCTGGCAATACAGCTGTGGGAAAAAAGGAAAAACAAGAAGGATCTATACGACTTGGGACTTTCAGCACATTTATTATTTGCGTAATTCTAACTAGTGTTAGCTATGGGGCGCTACATCTTGGAGTTAGCGCAGCCTTGCATTCTCATTTAGACGATGGATATTCTTTACTAACACAATCTGGCATCAGCCTTGTGGTGGGCTGTTGTGCTGGACTATTATTAGCCGCAGCGGTGATGAGTTCGGAAGGCTCAATGAGTAGAGCAGAAAAGTATCGCATGGGAACTATAATCACGGCCGGCTCTGGGGCATTGTTTGCAGCAACTACCGCAGTTGGCCCGACCATAACACTATATATGGGCGAAGCTGCTGCTAGCGCTGCTGAAGCAATATCCATGGAAATTTTATTAGCATTAGGAATTATTATAACTACCACAACTGCGGTGCTCGCTGCTCCCAATATATATGCGGTATATAGCAAAGGAAGCGCGCAGCAGAAGGTTTAGATCACACTCCACCCGAGTTCCGCAAGATAAATGACTTCATCGCCTATTAGATGATTAATTGATCTAAAACGCAAATAATTACAGATAAAAGTCGCACATACATACTAAACTCCTAAAATTTAATAAAAAA
>JAFECK010000031.1 GCA_018242185.1 Pseudomonadota bacterium | reverse complement strand
AGTCCTAACATTTTTACTTGGACAGCAGTGGGCTTCCGCTGGGGTGACAGCACAACCACTACTTATTCAAATCTTCATAATCCCCATCTACTGTTTTGTCATCCGAGCTACCAGCAGAAGCATCTCCTCCTTCACTGCCACCAGAATCAGCACTACTACCAGTCTGATCAGTTTGCTGTTGTTGATACATAGCTTCACCAATCTTCATAGCAGCTTCGTTCAACTTGCTCGTATCAGCCTTGATAGTTTCCACATCTTCCCCAGCAAGACTAGCTTTGAGTGCTTCTATAGCGCTATTCATCGCTTGTTTATCAGCCTCGCCAACCTTATCGCCGTATTCACGCAAGCTCTTTTCGGTCGAATATACCGCCGCTTCACCGTGATTACGTGCTTCAACTAACTCTCGCCGTTTTTCATCGTCACTAGCGTTTGCTTCAGCATCACGTACCATGCGCTCGATGTCCTGATCGCTTAAGCCCCCGGAAGACTGTATAGTAATTCTCTGCTCTTTACCGCTCGCTTTATCTTTAGCGGAAACATGCATAATACCATTGGCATCCACATCAAAAGTAACCTCAATCTGTGGCATACCACGTGGCGCTGGAGGGATGCCCTCCAAATTAAATTGCCCCAGAAACTTGTTATCAGTAGCCATTTTACGCTCACCTTGGAATACTCTAATAGTTACTGCGTGTTGGTTATCATCAGCCGTTGAGAATACTTGGCTCTTTTTCGTTGGAATAGTAGTATTGCGCTCAATCAGAGGAGTAAATACTCCACCTAAAGTTTCAATGCCTATAGACAAAGGGGTAACATCAAGCAACACCACATCGCGTACATCACCAGTTAACACACCTCCTTGGATTGCTGCCCCTATAGCTACAACCTCATCAGGATTCACCCCACGATGTGGTTCTTTGCCAAAGAATTGTTTTACGACATCAATCACCTTCGGCATTCTGGTCATACCACCAACAAGAACAATATCATCGATCTGAGTCGCATTTAAACCAGCATCTTTCAGTGCATTTTTGCATGGCTCAATCGTGCGCTGAATAAGGTCGTCCACCAAAGCCTCTAGTTTCGCTCTAGTTAACTTGATCAGTAGGTGTTTTGGGCCAGAACTATCAGCTGTTATATATGGCAGATTCACCTCGGTTTCCATAGCAGTAGAAAGTTCAATTTTTGCCTTTTCTGCCGCTTCCTTCAGGCGCTGTAATGCCAGTGAATCTTTCATTAAGTCTATGCCGCTCTCCTTCTTAAATTCGTCGCATAGATAATGAAGGATACGCATATCAAAGTCTTCACCCCCTAAGAAAGTATCGCCATTAGTCGATTTCACTTCAAAGACTCCGTCACCAATCTCTAGGATTGATACATCAAAAGTACCGCCACCAAGGTCATAGACCGCTATGGTCTTGGTGCCTTCTTTATCTAAACCATATGCCAATGCTGCTGCAGTAGGCTCGTTTATAATACGTAATACTTCAAGACCAGCTATTTTGCCAGCATCCTTTGTCGCCTGACGCTGCGAGTCATTGAAATAAGCTGGCACGGTGATCACCGCTTGCTTCACCGGTTCGCCCAAATAACTCTCCGCAGTTTCCTTCATTTTTTGCAGAATGAACGCTGAAATCTCACTAGGAGCATATTTTTTACCATGTACTTCTACCCAGGCGTCTTTACCATTTGGTGCCTTCACTACTTTATATGGAACCTTCTCGGTAAAATCCTTAGTGCGGGGCTCATCAAAGGTGCGACCGACCAACCTTTTGACCGCAAACACAGTATTGCCAGGGTTGGTCACAGCCTGACGTTTCGCTCCTTGCCCCACTAGCCGCTCTCCATTGCCGGTAATGGCAACTATAGAAGGAGTGGTACGAGCACCTTCGCTATTTTCGATAACTTTGGGATTAGAACCTTCCATAATCGCAACACACGAATTAGTGGTACCTAAATCTATTCCAATAACTTTTGTCATATAAAACCTATTTTTAGTTGTATGGACTTGATATAGTTCGAGGTGGTCATTATACAAGGAGCCATATATATTTTTTGACGGAAATATTGAGTTTAGTAACCTAAATCTACCAAGATCATGTATCCTAAAAACCTTAAAATAAGGCTTATCAGCTCTCTTATTGTCCTCACATGTGTGTGGATGTTTGGGCTCATATTTTTTCTACTATTCTCTTCATTAACCGAATCCGAAATAGATAGCGAGACTCAACTGATCGTTGTGCTCACAGGTGATAGCCATAGGATTGGTCTTGGATTTGATTTATTAAACAATAGTACTGCTCAAGCATTGTTAGTCTCAGGAGTGGGTAATGGCGTGCGCCTTACCGATCTGGTAGGCCATGACAATCTACGCCAATCTCCCAAGCCCCTAGTCATTCTCGGCAGAACTGCTGAAAATACCGAAGGTAACGCTATCGAGGCGAAGATAACCATGCAGATGCTAGGATATAGAAGGGTATGCATAGTAACCTCGGACTATCACATACTACGTAGCTATCTACTTTTTCGACGCCATAACCCAGATGCCCAGATCAGCGTGGCGGCTGCGCCTAGTCGGGTCACTATCCCCTTTAACCGCAAAAACTGGCTGCTGGTGCGCGAATATCACGCCACCCTCGCGTTTTTGTTCAACTGGGGCTATGACGCAGCTTTTTCATGGTATAATGAGCAGATTAGCTCGCTGCTTCAGCGGTTTCAAAATGAGAAGGTGATTTCAGTATAGCGGCTATATTGAAATCAAAACCAGATTTTGCTATACTAGTTTCATTATAGGCGCTAAAATGAAAAAGGCATTAGTATGAGAAAAGCCGGAGAGTATCAAAAATTAGGTGATATGAATTATTTCATCCCGTTTTCCTTACCCCCCATAGATCCCCCCTTACACCTGAACGCTGCAATGCTGGAATTATGCATGGAAGCCAGCTTTGCCCTAGGTCAATTAAACGAAATAAGTATACAATTACCAGACTATAAAAGGTTTGTAAGAGGATATGTTATAAGAGAGGCGATGTTATCTTCGGCAATTGAGGGTATTCATACCACTTTGGCTGAGGTATTCACTGCATCTTTAACTGGAAGCAAAGCAAGTAAAAGCACCCAACTAGTCAATAACTACTCCCAGGCTATAGATACAGCGTTAGAGATGACACAACAGCAAGGGTTACCTGTAGCGACACGCGTGATATTGAAAGCTCATGAAGTATTAATGAGTGCTGGTGATGGCGATAAATCAGCACCTGGACAATTTCGTCAACAAACGGTGCGAGTAGGTGAGCTGGTACCGCCCCCAGCACCACGTGTTGCAGGACTAATAGGAGATTTAGAGCGCTACATTAACGATGTCCATGACATCCCCCCACTGATTAAAGCTGGCCTTGCGCATGTCCAATTCGAGACTATCCACCCATTTTTGGATGGCAATGGTAGAATTGGTAGGATGCTCATAGTATTAATGCTCATCAACAGCGGCTTATTAACTCTACCCACTATATACCCATCACATTACTTCAAAAAACATCACTTAGAATATTACCAAAGATTAGATCGTGTACGTAGCCATGGGGATTTTGAAGGGTGGATCACATATTATCTTGCAGCCATTAAAGAAAGTGCCCAAGAGGCATATAAGAGGGGCAGAGATATTACTAGACTATATAATCAGCTCAATCATTTCGTTCAAACCGCAGATGATTTTAGCAAAATGCGTATCACAGCTATGGATGTAGTAGATGCATTATTTGCTCAGCCGATTACAACCATTACAGAGATATCAAAGGCAACGGAGAAAGCTTACAATACAGTACATAAAACATTGCAATGCTTGAAAAGCCATAATCTGGTTGCAGAGATGCCAATAAACGAACGCCATAAGCTCTACCATTTCACGCCATACCTCAAGATATTACAGATTGAATAGGGATACTCCTAATCCCTATATCCAGCCCATGATATCCCGAAGCACCGCAATGATCACTTCCATCATAATCAACAGTATTACAATCCACTCCAGCCTTGATGAGTGTATGTGCTGCTGCTCGTTTGAGAGCATCATATAAAGTTCATGAATCACATCGATACGCTTGTTCAATATATCAATTCGCTTATGGATATCCAAAAAACCCACTGTCATATTATAATACGGCTCGTATTTCGGTTTTCGCCAGAAGAATTCTGGCACATCAAGAATGGCACTATGCAAGTTGATCAAATTCTTCACTGCGAATAATTCTCCCATCTTATGCGCCAATGTCCTACGAGACAGCCTGATCTGACCACTTCTGATGAGCTCCTGAGGAATTTTCTTATTCATATCAATCGTTTTATCCACCAGCTCTTCAAATCTGCTCAATTTTACTGATTGTGATAAACCATATGCAACTGAAACCTTTAAAATAGGAGCATCAGAGCCTAATGTGATCAAGTCATTCTCTTCATCTACTTCAGTTTCAGCTCCATCCACCACTTCGTACTTACAAACATCCACCACGGGTGCGGGCAGCGGGTGTTGGCAAAACCTTGCTAGACGCTTTAAAATCACTTTCTCATCATGGTGACTGCTGCCCCAAAACACCACGCAACCATATTTAAACACCAAAGCTTCAGCGAATTCTGACTTACGCTCTTCTGAATGCTCCAATGGAAATCTTATATATACAACTTCGGAGTAATAATAGTTACAAAAAACATCAATAGTCTTAAGATGATCAGTCATCTTAGTTAAATTATACTCATCGCCAATACAATAGGACGAACAACGCATTTTCTCCTCTACTTTAGATCTTAATTTGCACCACAGATTATACGATTACACTCCCTTACACAAGGGGGATAGCGTAAATTATTGGATTCATGCATATTTCTCTTGCATTAAGTGCTGATTTGTGGTTAGATGCGTCCGGACTTTATTTGCGCACTTTTTATTAAATTCAGGGCGCATATGCGGTAAAGCGACTATGATCGCGGAATGCTGAAAATATAAACGAGCAGCATTGATATATATTATATAGGAGTTTGAATGTCAGATTTTTTCAATGAAGTGACAAAAAGTATTGAATGGGGCGGTAAGACGCTCACAATTACGACGGGTAAGATGGCTAGGCTTGCAGAAGGAGCGGTATTAGTGCAGATGGGTGACACCAGTGTATTAGCAGCAGTTACTGCAGCTAAGCAAGTTAAAGAAGGTGTGGATTTTTTCCCATTAACGGTACATTATATCGAGAAATTTTATGCTAGCGGCAAGATCCCTGGCGGTTTCAATAAGAGAGAAGGAAAGCCAACTGAGCGGGAAACCCTTACATCAAGACTGATAGATCGTCCGATTCGTCCAATGTTCCCAGAGGGCTTCTACAATGAGGTGCAAATTTGCTGCACAGTGTTATCTTACGATGCAGATTGTGAATCTGATGTATTAGCTATGATAGGCGCGTCTGCTGCGTTGATGATATCAGGTGTTCCATTCTTAGAGCCAATAGCTGGAGCGAACGTTGGCTATATCAATGGAGAATATGTGCTTAATCCAACGGTAGAGCAGCGCTCTCAGAGCATCCTAGACTTGTCAGTCGCTGGTACTAAGAGTTCCGTACTTATGGTAGAATCAGAAGCTCAGCAATTAAGCGAGGAGGTTATGCTTGGCGCAGTTATGTTTGGTCATGAGTCCTTCCAGCCTGTAATTGCTATGATTAACGAGCTAGTTAAGGCAGCGGGTAAACCACGTTGGGATGTGATAGTGAAAGACCATCATGAGCTCTTGTCTCATTTGCACACCGCCTTCCATACAGACTTAGAAGCTGCTTATAAGACACCAGATAAGGCAACTAGACGGGATATGATCGCAACTATTAAGAATAAAGCTGTAGAACAGTTTGTTCATGGACAAGGTCTGCCTGACATAGAGGTGAATGGTGCACTGAAGAAGTTGGAGAAAAAGATAGTTCGTAGTAAAATCACTGATAATAACTGGCGTATAGATGGCCGTGACCCAGACATGATAAGACCAATTACTTGCGAGGTAGACTTGCTACCAAAAGTGCATGGGTCTGCCCTATTCACCCGTGGAGAAACACAAGCTCTAGCAGTTACTACCCTTGGTAGTGGCCAAGACGAGCAGATGGTGGATGATATTAGCGGTAACACAACGCAAAAGTTCATGCTGCACTATAATTTCCCTCCATATTCTGTAGGTGAAACTTCCCCATTGCGTCCTCCTGGGCGTCGGGAAATAGGGCATGGTAACCTAGCTGCACGCGCGCTGCGACCAGTGTTGCCTGACTACGATGGCTTCCCATACACAATACGTATGGTATCAGAGGTCTTGGAATCTAATGGCTCTTCCTCTATGGCTACGGTTTGTGGGGGCGCTCTATCGATGATGGACGCTGGTGTGCCGCTGAAAGCACCTGTAGCTGGGATCGCTATGGGCCTAGTCCTAGAAGGCAAGAAGTTCGTAGTGCTCTCTGATATCCTTGGAGATGAGGATAACTTAGGGGATATGGACTTCAAAGTAGCTGGTACTTCCGAAGGTATTACTGCACTACAGATGGATATCAAGATTAATGGTATAAGTCGCGAGATTATGGAAGTAGCGCTAGCGAAAGCTAAAGTAGGCAGAATGCATATCCTAGGTAAGATGCTTGCAGTGCTGGAAGCGCCAAGGGCTGAGCTAAATCCTAATGCACCACGCATTACTACTATCAAAATCGATAAGGACAAAATCCGCGAAGTAATTGGAACTGGTGGTAAAGTAATCCGTGAACTATGTGAGAAAAGCAACTCAAAGATAGATATCGATGATGATGGCACGCTCCGCATAGCTAGCGTTTCAGCAGAAGGTACTGAAATTGCACTTCGGTTAATCGGCGATATAGTCGCCATGCCAGAAGCTGGTCGGATATATGAAGGAAAAGTAGTGAAGATCACTGATTTTGGTGCTTTTATTAACTATATAGGTAACTTGGAAGGTTTACTACATGTGAGCGAAATGGGCCAAGGTCAGCGAGTTGAGAAGGTAACAGATATCTTGTCAGAAGGTGATATGGTGACAGTTAAGCTAATCTCTATCGAGAAAAATGGTAAAGTACGCTTAACTATGAATCTAGACGCTGATGTGATTCCTGCTGGCTCTGATAATGACAGAGGGGGCGGACGTGGGGATAGAGACCGCAAAGGTGGCGGCAGAGGAGACCGTGAGCGCGGCGGCAGAGACCGTGAGCGTGGAGGTCGCGATCGCGATCGTGGCAGTAGAGATCGTGATGGTGGAGGCCGTGGTGATCGTGAGCGTGGGGGAAGAGACCGCGATGGTGGAGCTCCGCGTGGTGATCGTGAAGGCGGCGGAGGTCGTGATAGGGATCGTGAGCGTGGTAGTCGAGACCGTGATGGTGGAGGCCGTGGTGATCGTGAAGGTCGTGGTGATCGTGAAGGCCGTGAGAGCCGCCCTGGTAGAGGACGCACAGAATCGAGAGATCGCAGTGGTCCACCACGCAAAGGTGGTGATAGCCGTAGATCAGAACGCGGTGGTGATTCGTCAGGTGGGGATGGTAAGAAGCGCCGCTTCTTTTAGGATTTGAGGACTTGTTGCGTCAAGAGCGCTATAGGTTTTGTATCTGAATATTAAAGAGTTAGGGCTCGCTGCTTGGCTTGATATAGCGTTCTTCAACGTGATACAAGTATAAGCTTTGCGCAGTCCTGACTTGGTGGTGGCAATACAAATAACCTCTTGTAATCTTGGTGCACCTGATGTATATAATTATGACAATGAAAATTAATGGTATTAAAAATGAAAGTACTATCTTCTTTAAAGTCCGCGAAAAGCAGACATCGTGATTGCAAAATAGTGCGCCGCAAAGGTAGGCTATACGTAATTAACAAAACTAATCCTAAGTTCAAGGCCAAGCAAGCCTAGAGACTTTGGCGGCAGATTTGAAGCCGCTGATAAATCAGTTTCAATAAGCAGATAAGAGGCGACTGATGGTGAAAAGCTTGTTGATAGCCAATCGTGGCGAAATCGCTAGGCGTATCATCAAAACAGCCAAAAAGATGGGCATATTTACAGTAGCTGTCTATTCAGAAGCTGATACAAATTCTCTGCATATTAGAATGGCTGATAAAGCCATTTATATAGGAGAATCTCCTCCTACCCAGAGTTACTTGAACCAGAAACGATTGATCGATGCGATCAAGATCACGGGCGCTGATGCTGTGCACCCAGGTTATGGTTTTCTATCGGAGAATGCTGATTTTGTTGCTCAGCTAGAGAAATTAGGGATTAACTTTGTTGGGCCTTCTTCTCACTCTATTCGTATGATGGGTGACAAGATTGAAGCAAAGAAGCTCGCAGTCGCAGCTGGTGTTAATGTTGTGCCTGGCTATATGGGGGCGATTAGTAGCGAAAAAGAAGCTCTTAAAATTGCAAGCAAGATAGGCTATCCTATTATGGTAAAAGCTGCGGCGGGCGGCGGAGGCAAAGGTATTAGAGTGGTGCGTAGCCCTGACGATATGAAGCAAGCTTTTAGTTCCGCACGTAATGAGGCGCAGAATAACTTCGCTGATCCGAGGATTTTTATTGAAAAATACATAGATAATCCCCGTCATATCGAGATACAAGTGCTGGCAGATAAACATGGAAATTACGTTTGTTTAGGAGAGCGAGAATGCTCGATTCAACGCCATCACCAAAAGATTATTGAAGAAGCGCCAAGTTCATTTATAGATGAACGCACTAGGCGTAAAATGTATCAACAGGCGATAGCATTGGCCAAAAAAGCCGGGTATTACTCAGCTGGCACGGTAGAATATATAGTAGACGCCAATAAGAATTTTTACTTTATGGAAATGAACACTAGGCTGCAAGTGGAGCATCCAGTCACTGAGTTAATTACAGGTATTGACCTTGTAGAGCAGATGATCCGCGTTGCCTCTGGTGAAAAATTATCATTCTCGCAAAAAGATGTAGTGTTGAACGGCTGGGCGTTTGAGTCTAGAATTTGTGCTGAAGACCCTTCATGCGGCTTTCTACCATCTACCGGAAGAATTGATACTTATAGAGAGCCAGATGAATCAAGCAGTGTTCGCGTAGATAGTGGTGTGTATGAAGGCGGCGAGGTTAGTATGTTTTATGATGCTATGATCGCTAAGCTATGTACATACGCTCCAACTCGACAACAGGCTATCGATGAGATGTTAAAGGCATTAGATCAGTTTGTAATCCGCGGGGTATCTCATAATATATCATTCTTACAGGCTGTTATTAGCTCTAAACGCTTTGTAGCTGGAGATATATCGACCAAATTCATAGATACAGAATATGCCCAAGGCTTTAGCGGGGCAGAGATTACAAGTGAAACCGCAGCGGTATTATTATGTACGGCAGTATTTATATTCCTAGCGGACTTAAAACGTTGTCTCAGTACTTCAGGACAGATTCGAGGTTTCTCTAACGCCATTGGTACTAGATGGGTAGTGCGGCTTGATGAGAATAAATACCCAGTAACGGTTCGGCCTATTGAAGATGGCTATAAAATCTCTTTTCAAAATAAGCGCTTTTACATTACCAGTAAATGGGTGCTGGGGAGCAAGCTATTTCCATGCAAGATAAACGGTAGCCAATACGCGGTACAGATCGAATATTTATCTGGAGGTTTTTACCTAAATTACATGGGATCAAAAGTATTTGCTGCTGTGCAAACCCCGCGTGCAGCTGAGCTGAGTAAATTTATCAAGTTTATAGGGCCAAAAGACCAGCAAAGCAATTTGGTTAGTAATATCTCTGGTTTAGTAGTGGACGTGAAGGTGCAGCAGAATGAGTCTGTAACCAAGGGACAGCCGCTGGTGGTGGTGGAAGCAATGAAAATGGAGAATATTTTAATAGCTCCGCGAAGTGGTAGAGTGGCAAGCATTGCAATTAAAGCTGGACAAATAGTCACTTCTGGCGAATTATTAATAGAGATCGTGGATGAATAGTGGAGAATCATTATGAATGAGAAACAGGTAGAGCAACAAACAAAAATTCTTGAGATGTGGGATGCGCGTGTAAAACTGCGACGTTGGCGGTTGACGAGTATCTTGTTTTTTATAGTGCTGTTAATGGTACTTTTTGGTGGAAGCGTTACGTCTGACCGTAAGGGTCCTCCTATATACGGTGAATATATAGCACGAGTGAATATGGAAGGAATGATCACGACTAACCTGGCCTTCATAAGACATTTGGAGGCTATCGCTAACGATAATAGCGTTAAGGCAGTCTTGCTTCACATAAATAGCCCAGGTGGTACACCAGTTGGGGGTGAGATGATTTATCGTGCTTTGCGTAAAATTGCTAACAATAAACCAGTGGTAGCACTTATGGATGATATGGCTGCTTCAGCTGGGTATATGATAGCGCTTGGTGCGGACCATATCATTGCTCATAAGACCACTATTACTGCCTCTATAGGTGCTGTAATGTATGCGCCTAATTTTAGGCAATTGGGTGAAAAGATGGGAATAGAAGTGGAATCCTACAAGTCATCACCTCTTAAAGCTGTACCTGATCCATTTGGACAAACCACGTTGGAAGCTAAGCAGATGATTCAAGATTCAGTGTGGGATACCTATCAGACCTTTGTTTTAATGGTGCATGAGCGCAGGAAGCTTGACCCAAACCAACTGTTGAAAGTGGCTGATGGGAGGATGATGACTGGAAATCAAGCGTTACAAGCTGGACTAGTCGATGCAATCGGAGGCGAGGAAGAGGCGTTGCAGTGGTTGGAGAAGGTTCACAATTTCAAACATATACCTCCGGTTTACGATCTACCTTATCATGAGGCAACGCCAGGGTACTCGTTGCTCGGTGGTGCAGCCGGGGCTCTACAGGGACTCACTGCGCTATATAAGATGTCGTTTGCGCGCTTATGGATGATGGTATGAGCGTAGAGGTTCATACCTCTGCTGCCAAAATGCCGCAAGTACCGGGCCAACGCGGAAAGCTAGAGCCGATATATATAATGAGGGGTAAATATCCCGCGAGAAGTATTGAGGGTTGTAGTATCAGAAGGAATGATTGCTGATCCAGTGCTATGTATAAGTAGTGAGGGACTACGACTTTAATATCGCCAAAGCTTCGTCCAGAGTCTTTACGACAGTATAGCTTTTTTTGACTTTTACTGAGGCGAATTCATTGCTATACACATGCTCTAGAAGAGCAATTAACGGATCCCAGTAGCCCTTGTAATTAAAGATGATAATGCGTTTATCATGCTGGTGTAAGGCCGCCAAGGTTATAACTTCAAATATCTCATCCAAAGTTCCAAAACCGCCAGGTAGGATCAAAAAGCTATCTGCATGTTCCAGCAGCATGTCTTTACGGCGTGACATGTTATCTACTAGGATGGTGTTGTCTAGATCATGATTTAATTTTTCATATTCTTCTAAAAAGACAGGGAATATGCCTATCACATGCGCACCTGCGTCATGGGCTGCTTTTGAGACGACACCCATTAGGCCAGCATTACCACCCCCGTATACTAAATCAAAGCCGTTGGCGGCGAGTTTGCGGCCACATTCTGCAGTTATTTCTCTATAATCAGCGCTTGGTCCAGTCCTTGCTCCACAAAAAACGCAAACGCGGTGCTTTACTTTATCAGTCATCTTAAATCTTCCTCATTATTAATAAAGCGCCAGTCATCAGTCTTGCCAAGCGCTGTAGTTGTTGTTATACTGCCCTAAATTTCAATTCATGCTTTTCGCAGTGCACATTGTTAGTCTCTGCGAAGCATGGGTGGTGTATAGCATTTATTAAATAATTTTGCAAGATGCCACAATTATAAGGAGTGAGTAATATGTTGGAGAATATTAAAGATTTTATCCCAGCGATTCATAAAGAAGGGCATATTTTTGTCATTATATTCTTTTTTGTTACAGGTTTTTTCTTTTTGTTGTCGTCTAAGCTAGGGTATGTTGGGCTTATCTTAACCATGTGTTGCGCCCTGTTTTTCCGTGATCCGGAACGGGTAACGATTGTAGATTCATCTGCATTGATTAGCCCAGCTGACGGTCGCGTGGTTAGCATCACTAAAGTGCAGCCACCAAGCGAGCTAGGTATGAGCAGCGCAGATGATGTGACGAAGATCAGCATTTTCCTGAGTGTATTGGATGTCCATGTGAATAGGATGCCTGCTAGTGGTACGATACAGAAGTTACACTATCACCCAGGTACTTTTGTAAACGCATCTCTAGATAAAGCAAGTGAGAATAATGAACGCCAGCTAATATTGCTAAAAACCGATAATGATGAGGAAATTGGGGTGGTACAAATAGCTGGGCTGATTGCGCGGCGCATTGTGTGTGACCTGCAACAAGGAGAAAGTGTGAAGGCAGGAGAACGGTTTGGTATCATCAGGTTTGGTAGCCGTGTTGATCTATATATACCAGCTTCCTATAAAATTGAGGTGCTGAAAGGGCAGTATATGATTGGTGGAGAGACTGTGATGGCAAGAAGCGCTGCTAACAAGAAAAAGGCACGTAATACATGAAAACGAAAATACCATCCGTACCTATTTATAAACTGATTCCACATTTACTGACCATATTTGCGCTGTGTTTAGGCATAAGCGCTGTGCGTTATGCACTTGATGGCAAGTTTATAATAGCGGCTGGGTTAATCATTATTTCTGCGGTTATGGATAGCCTGGATGGCAGGATTGCTCGATTGCTTAACTGTACTAGCGATTTTGGTGCTCAGCTTGACTCATTGGCGGATATAGTGAGTTTTGGTGTGGCGCCAGCTTTGGTAGCTTATCTTTGGTCTATGCATGAGATTCCTTATAAAGGGGTAGGGTGGTCTGTGGTGTTATTTTACATTACTTGTAATGCATTGCGGTTAGCTCGTTTCAATGTGGGATTGCAGAGTACGGAAGAATCAGAACGAGGGAAGCAATTTTTTATTGGCGTGCCGGTAACTGCTGCAGCATGCTTGAGCTTGTTGCCTATGATTAGCACTTTTGAGCTGGTTTCATTCCAATACTCTTATTGGTTTACCGCTGGTTATCTTGTTTCGTTAGGTCTGCTGATGGTGAGTCGTTTGCCAACTTTTTCTGGTAAGTATGTTGAAGTTGAAGAGAAGCATATTCCATTTTTTCTAACGATGGGTTGTTTGCTTTGTACCGGCCTCATCTTAGAACCATGGATTACCATACCGCTGATTGGGCTTTTATACCTGCTGTCCATACCAGTGGCTATATTGGCGCATTATAAGTGGTACTCTAACTAAGGTAGGCTAGTAGTGCAAGCAAAACAAGGGTTATTAACAATATTAAAGCGCTCAGGGTATCTGGAGTGGTGTGCCTTCTTTATGGTCGCCATCCTTGGTTTTGGTTCGTCTTTTTACTGGATTAAAGTAGCGGTGCGTGATATTTCTCCATTAGAGCTAGTGGCTTACCGGTCATCAATAGCTGCAATATTCTTATGGTCTGTAGTTTGGTTTACCAAAACTCCTGTACCAAAAAATTTACGCATAATTGCTAAAATAGTATGTGCCGGCATAGTTGGTGGAGCGCTGCCGAATGCACTGATCTCGTGGGGGGAATATTATGTGCATTCTAGTATTGCTGGGGTGCTTATAGGCTTATGCCCAGTATTTACCATCCTGCTGTCCTGGCTCTTTATTAGTGGTACAGAGCTATCCAAAGCACGTATGCTAGGTGTGATCATTGGATTTGCAGGAGTGTATGTAATATTATCTCCCAAGCTTGACGCGCGCTTAATAGTGACTCAAGTAGTGCCAGAGTTAGCTATAGTCCTGGCTGCTATCTGTTATAGCGTCTTCAGCGTTTTTGCGAAAATTAACTTTACTAAACAACACCCGATTGCTTTGGCTGCAATATCTTCTACCGCAAGTGCTGTATTTATGCTGAGTGTGGCTCTATATAATAATAACACTCTGCATTTACCTAGTAATTATGGAGTATGGTGCGCTGTTCTATGGATTGGAGTGATAACCGGTGCCCTGTCCCAAATTCTCATATACCATTTGATTCGTGCTTGGGGTGCAGCACGCCTTGCTATGATTACCTATTTGATGCCAGTAGTAGCGGTTCTTCTGGGTATATTTGCCTTAGGTGAAAGGTTAGAATTGCAGACTACGATTGGGGCTGCAATTATTATGCTGTCGATTTATATGGTCAATAGAAAAGGTAGTCGTGTGCCGGAGAGATGGTGGAAAATAGGTAGTTTTACCGCTAACGAAAAAAAATTCCCTACCGCTTGATATTTGCCTTATTATAAGTTATAATGCGCCGGAAGTTTATGGGGGGATTCGATGACCGAAGATGCATTGATGACTGGATATTTCGAGACGCTCGACCAGGCGATGTATCTTTTTGATTTGGGGGTCATAGATGACTCAGTTTTAGAAGCGGGACAAGATAATGTCCCGTTTTTTTTACCAGAAGAGTTCCTACTATACCAAGGGATGGAACTGCCGCCTGAGCTGCAAGGGCAAAAGTTTATCTTAGACCCAGAAATACTATTGCCAAATGACGACTTTGTAAACGTCGTTATCCCTAGTGAAATCAAGGAAGTGGTATCGTTTTTAACACTTGCGGTATCCACGTACCTTGTACCTGAGCTCGTGATACCTGTTGCGATTGCTGGCAGCTTTGCAGGTGTGGCCCATATCTTGAGGGCATATTCCGAACCTGAGAGCCTAGGTAACCAGATTGCCGATTTCATGCTGAAAGTGAATAAAGTAATATTCTTTTGTACTGCAGCAATAGCGCTAGGTAGGGGTTTGACTGATGCTATGGGCCCAAGCCCGATAACTACCATTCTCTCAAGCGGGATGGCTTCCATGCTCAATCCTGCATACAATATACTGGAAGAGTGGGGAGAGTATTCGTTTTTACCGCCTCCTCCGGGCAAGTTCCCAACCACTGGTGTAGATAAGCATAGTTGTGTAAACTACGAAACTGGGGATGTAATGCTTGGGTATATGTTCCCGAAAGTGGTGAATAAGATGGCAGGCCGCACCGCTAAGCAAACAACGAAAGAGCTGCTAAATAGCTTGCTAGACGAAACTCTGCTGAATAATGCCTTGTTTGGCTTGCCTGTGTCATTCTTCGCTAACTTCTCGTCTAATGTGATGGAAACGCTCCTTAATAGCGGTACCAAAGATCTCGAGCACCACCTGCAGCGAGATTTCATAGGCGCAGCTGTGAAAACGCTGAGCAAGGAAGGGATAGAGAGGCTTAGTATAGAGATGCTAGGAGGAACAAACGATTATGCCAGCACTTCGGTATCGATATTCCTCTCCGTGCTTGCACGGACCTTCTATGACGGCTATTGGGATGCATATTTGCCAGGCTCTGTGTTGGATAGTCCGAGCCACGAGTATATAAATGATCCAAACAGCGAAATTGAGGATTTTGATAACGATAGTTAGTATGGTTGATTGCATGGAAGCAGCTATAACGCTTGAGCAATGTCATCCCGGCTTTCGCCGGACAAATAGGTATTCTTGAATAAAATATTATATTTTACCCATAATGCATTGCATTATATCCAATAATATGGTACAATTCCTCAAATAATTTGATTTAAAAGAGGATTTGTGAAGAAAAATTTTCAAGATGCTATGCAGGCTACATATCAACCGCCTGAGGGCCAAAAGGCAAAGTCTGTTAGAGATGCTGAAACTACTGAGAAGGCTTATAATCAAGTGCAAGCTAGGATTCATTCCGAGTTAGGTCAGAGCAGTAATGCAGGGTTGATGTGGAATAATGATGTCCCTAATTATTATGCCACTAATAGCGATGCGGCAAAACTCAAGCTGATTGCAGGATTAAGTGAGAACTATATAATGTCGCTGACAAATAAGTCTAGCTCGCTTCTTCGTTCCCTACATTATGTAAACCAAGTTGAAGAAGGCAACACTCACCTTGGTATTGTGAAGAAAGGAGAGAGTGGTGAATATGACAAAGTAAAAGACACTGAGCTAAATAAAAAATATGCAACTGCATTGGGCCGTCTAGAGGCGAGCATTGGCGCTTCGATCGAAAAGATGTTTGATAGCGCTAAGCAGGCAGTTATAGATATGCAAAAAAAGGTAGAATACCAGCATAAGCTACACAAGAAGAGTTGGAACGTGCCTGGTATCACCATCGGACTATACGGTTCCACAGTTCTTACCATGGTCATCTGCTCTTCTTTGGCGCATGATGCAGTTGTAGTGTTAAAGCAGGCGCAGGCGCTGGTTAAGACGATGCCACTTGATTTGCTGGAAGGTTCAATGAAGCAATATTGGGGATGGTCTAGTATCGATGTAGATACTTGTATGTATGCCATTATTGACAAGCCAGGATTCGACTTTTACTGGAATCCAGGGTTGAACGATGCGAATAGGGCAACTATTCTTCAGATACGCGAGCTATTTACGCAATATCAAAACAAAATCTGGGCTCCAGCGCTTATCCTCACCATTTCAAGTATAGCGATGCTGACACTATGGACCGTATTGTTTGCAGATAGCACTCATAAATTTGTTGAGGACAAAAGGATTAAGGCTATCAAAGCAGCATGGGGAGAGGCTAAATACGATGAACAGTTGTTGATGCCTAGCGTTTTCCAGGCGCCAAAATTGGACATATACCTTGATTCTAGTAAGCAGGTGAAGGTAGATGAGCTGAACACCTACATGGCAAACACAGAAATAAGCTTGAACCTGAAAGTGAGCCTGATGGATCAAGTGTTGCAGCATGAGCGTAGCTTATAAAAAGAGCGAAATAGTGTTTTGCAGTAAACGGTAAATAATAATCAAAAGAGGTGTGTCATGTCTAAACAACAATTTAAAGCTCCAATAACTCCTTCTTATCAGACAGGCGCAGAGTGGTATGATAGCGCGGTCGGCTATTTGCAGCGTCAATTAGGGTATGCTAAGAACCCGCATGCTATTAAGACTAACACCACAAAAGATTGTTACGCAGACGCTGATAGCAAAAAGACATTGGTTTTAGAGCTGATGACAGCGCAAACTTCGGATAATTTTTATGCAACCGCATGGAAAGGGGAGAGGAAACACACTGGGTATGCGTTACAAATGGCGAAATATCTGGGCTTGGCTTTTGTTAACACTCCTAATGAGTCGCAGTCGCACTTGGTGGTGGTAAATAAAGAGAGCGCTGGCAATCAATATGGTAATAACAGTGATTTACTAGCAACCGGAGCAGTAGACAAAAAGCTTAGCGAGAAATACGCGCATCTTCTGGCGCAGCTGCATCAACATATTGAGGCAACCTTCACCAAGATGGTGAATGAGGCTATGACCGCGGTGGAAGAATTAGAAGGAAGTGATGATTACAAAAAAAGGCATAAAAAGCAGAGACAGTTTCTCCCAAGGCTCACACTCGGTCTATACGGTGTTACTGCAGCTGTAATGATAGCCGGCGCAGGGCTAGCTCACGCAGCTGATGTGGCAAGGCAACAGATGGATGCCCTAATTGCTCAAGTATGTAAGCAGGAGTTGGATAATGCGGTGTATAGGTATTATGAAGTGGGTGGTGCCATTGGTGGTCAAGATTACTTAAAAGCTATTATAGCGCAAGATCGAGGTTTCGATTTGTATACTCATTGGAGTTTAAACCCTGCAGAGAGGGTTGCTATTCTGCAAATCCGCTCGCTATATGAACCATATCCTGGTGAGATTGCGAGTGCTTGTGTGCTCCTTGTGCTAGGCACTGCCGCTATATTTTCTTTATGGACCATACTTTACGCTGACCGCACTCAGGATTTTGTCTATGACGAGAGGGCGAAGGCTTTCAACGAAAAGTTGAGTGCACATAAGAGCCAATTTTGCTTTGCAGAGCAGGGGTATACTGATCTTGATCTTAGCAAGTATATGAGCGGTACTGCTGTAGATATGGTTAAGGTGCAAGATGCTATGAAGCTTGAAAACACTGAGTTCACTATCAAAGAAAAGGTTCGCCTGATGCATGCAGTGCTAGAACATGATCGCGGAAACCCGCAGAGCGGCAATTTGTTGGTGTAGGTGTGGCGATTATCTTTGGAACAGTGAGTGCTGTGCAAAGTTCTGAAACTATGCCCCTTGCCCAGGCGGAGCCTGGATAGCATGGGTGGCAGCAAAAAAAGTCAAAGAAAATGCTTGATAATTCTCTCCCTGGATAATTTACGCGCTTGATAATTACTGCGAGGTATGCTACATACTTACCCCAAGATTTATAACACTAGTGCCGTGAATGTATAGTAATTCGTCAGTAGCAAGAAAGTATTCTGCAGTCCTGTTTAACGCCGCCTTAGAAGATAAGGCATTGGAGGTCATAGCAAGTGATTTGCAGCGCTTATATGAAAAATTGAGCGATAACGGGCAATATCAATACTTTGTCATGAGCAAGTCTGCGCCGGCTAAGACGAAGTTTATGTTCTTTAGTACAGCAACAGAAGGCATAAAGCTTAACAAAATTACGCTAGCTTTCTTACAGCTGCTGATCACCAACAACCGTATGTATGCGTTATGGGACGTAAGGATAGCTTATGAAGAGCTATTACAAGAGCACAAAGGCCAACAAGCCGTATCCTTAGAGGTGGCGTATGAGCCAACTGCAGCAATGCGGCAAAAGCTAGAGCAGGCGCTGAGTAGTGCTTTAGGTAAGGAAGTGATACTTAATGTATCAGTGAATCCTAAATTATTAGGTGGAATGGTTATCAGATACGGCTCCAAGATGTTGGACTTATCTATTGCCAAGAAATTGCGTGAGATAGCTAATGTTGCGCTATCTTAAAGTTATTTAATATCAATCGGGGACTTCTTATAATGACCAAGATCAAAGCATCAGAAAACGCAAGCGCGCTAGGTAAAGAGCTTAGCAATAAAATCCGGGACGTCAGCCATGCAGCTGAACTGCAGGAAGTAGGGCAGGTGGTGAAGGTAAGCGATGGGGTAGCTACTGTTTGGGGGCTGGATACCGTTGGTGCATTTGAGATGGTGGAGTCCGAAAACGGGGTGCGTGGTATTGCGCTGAACCTGGAAGAGGATAACGTGAAAATGGTGATTATGGGGGATGATAAAAGCATCGCTGAAGGGGAAATAATCAAACGTACAAACGAGATTGCGCAAGTGCCGACAGGGCCCGCTTTACTCGGTCGTGTAGTGGATGCGCTAGGTAACCCAATTGACGGCAAAGGTCCGCTAAAAGGTAAAATTGAGCAAAGGCGTGTAGAGCAGAAAGCTCCTGGGATTGTGGCGCGCCAATCAGTGAGCGAGCCTGTTGCTACTGGTATTAAGGCGATCGATGCGTTGATCCCAATCGGTCGCGGTCAAAGGGAATTGATAATTGGCGATAGGCAAACCGGTAAGACTGCTGTAGCCATTGATACTATCCTGAACCAGATGCAAGCCAATAAAGGTGATGATGAAAGCAAGAAGCTATATTGTATTTACGTTGCTATAGGACAGAAGCAGTCTACAGTAGCTAAGATCGTGAAGACTTTGGAAGAGGCCGGAGCTTTGGAATATTGTATAGTGGTAAGTGCTGCCGCTTCACAAGCGGCCCCATACCAGTTCCTAGCACCTTACGCTGGATGCGCTATGGGCGAATATTTCCGTGATAACGGCAAGCATGCGCTCATCATATACGATGACTTGAGTAAGCATGCGGTGGCTTATCGCCAGATGTCTTTGTTATTGCGTCGTCCTCCCGGGCGTGAAGCGTATCCTGGCGATGTATTTTACCTACACTCTAGGCTATTAGAGCGAGCTGCGAAGATGTCTGATGAGGAAGGTGGTGGCTCTCTTACTGCTCTACCAATTATTGAAACACAAGCTGGTGACGTATCTGCTTATATTCCAACTAACGTGATTTCGATCACTGATGGCCAGATTTTCCTAGAAACTGAGCTATTTTATAAAGGGGTTCGTCCCGCAGTAAACGTTGGTCTTTCTGTGAGCCGGGTCGGTTCTGCAGCGCAGACTAAGGCTATGAAGCAGGTGGCCGGCAGTATTAAGCTAGAGTTAGCGCAATATCGGGAAATGGAAGCATTTGCCCAGTTTGGTTCGGATCTAGATGCGGCAACCCAGCGTTTGCTAGCTCGTGGCGTGAGGTTGACTGAATTGCTGAAGCAAAACCAGTATTCTCCGTTAGCTATGGCTGAGGAGGTGGTGGTGATTTTCGCCGGGGTTAAAGGCTATCTCGACAAAGTGGAAGTAAAGAATATTCGCCGCTTTGAGGAAGAGCTGCTCCGTGACATGCGTCAGAAATATCCGAAACTCCTTGAGACTATAAACAAAGAAGGCAAGCTCAGCGAAGAATCTGAGAAGGCATTGCGTGGTGTCTTGGACGAATTAGTTAAGCTATTTGTGTAGTGTGATATGGCCTCATTAAAATCACTCAAAAACCGCATTAAGACCGTTCGTTCAACGCAAAAGATTACGAAAGCGATGAAGATGGTGGCAGCTTCTAAGCTTAAGCGAGCCAGAGAATGCGCTATTGCAGCAAGGCCATACGCTGAACAGATGCTGGAGATGATTACCTCTTTATCTGGTTCATATAGAGCAATGGGTAAATCTTTGCTTACTGGTAATGGTCGGTCTAACACGCATTTACTGCTGATCTGCACTGCAGATAGAGGTTTATGCGGAGCATTCAATAGTGGTATCATCAGGCTAGCCAAGCAACATATCAATACGCTAACTAGTAGCGGTCACGCCGTCAAACTTGTCTGTATAGGCCAGAAGGGCTATGAATATTTCAAACGCACTTATCCTAAGTTGATCCTGACTCATAGGCCAGGTCCAGGAGGTAAGCATGGTTTGAGTTTCCGCGAAGCTGAGAAAATTGCAGAGATGGTGATAGACCTATTTAATGACGATCAATTTGACGTCTGCAATCTGTACTATAGTCAATTCAAATCCGCAATTAGTCAGGTGCCAACAGCACAACAGCTAATACCACTTCCTCTAAAAACAAACGCAGAACCAGAGCACTATGAGACAGAATCAGCGGAAGGCGAATTGATTGAACGCTTGCTGCCTCGTAATATAGCTGCGCAAGTATTTAGTACTTTATTGGAAAATAGTGCAAGCGAGCAGGGGGCCAGGATGACCGCAATGGACAATGCTACTAGAAATTCAGGCGAAATGATAGATAAGCTGAACTTACTTTATAACAGGACAAGGCAAGCGCATATTACCAAAGAATTGATTGAGATTATCTCAGGTGCAGAAGCAGTTTAAATAAAACATAGGAGAATGAAATGACCAAAGTTGCAACTAAAAAGAAAACAGCAGTAAAAGGCAAGGTGGGCGTGATTACCCAGGTTATTGGCCCTGTGGTGGACGTGAAGTTTAAAAACGGTGTTCCTCCCATCTTGAATGCTATTACTTGCATGAATCAAGGTAAAGAGCTCGTGATGGAAGTGTCGCAGCACTTAGGTGAAGATACTGTGCGTGCAGTGGCCATGGATAGTACAGATGGCCTGAGCCGTGGTATAGAGGTGGTCGATACAGAGGCGCAGATTACTGTGCCTGTGGGTCGCCATACCTTAGGTCGGATTATGAACGTTATCGGTGAGCCAATTGATGAGCGTGGAGAGATTGGTAACAAGGAAAGATGGCAGATCCACCGTCCTGCTCCAGCTTTAGAAGATCAGGCAACCACATCGCAGATTTTGGTTACAGGCATAAAAGTTATCGATTTACTGGCTCCTTACGCCAAAGGTGGTAAAATTGGTTTGTTTGGTGGTGCCGGAGTTGGTAAAACAGTACTTATTATGGAGTTAATTAATAACGTCGCCAAGGCGCATGGTGGGTTTTCAGTGTTCGCCGGTGTTGGAGAGAGGACCAGAGAAGGAAACGACTTATATCACGAAATGATTGATTCCAAGGTTATAGATCTTGAGCATCCGGAGAACTCTAAAGTATCTTTAGTATATGGTCAGATGAATGAGCCACCAGGCGCAAGAGCGAGAGTAGGGCTTTCTGGATTGACTCAAGCTGAATATTTCCGTGATGAAGAAGGGCAAGACGTACTATTCTTCATAGACAACATATTCCGTTTTACTCAAGCCGGTTCTGAGGTATCTGCCTTGCTTGGTCGTATTCCATCAGCAGTGGGGTATCAACCAACCCTAGCCACCGAAATGGGTGCGCTGCAGGAGAGGATTACTTCAACCAAGAAGGGCTCTATTACTTCAGTGCAAGCTATATATGTACCCGCTGATGATTTGACAGACCCAGCGCCTGCTACATCGTTTGCACACTTGGATGCGACAACAGTACTAAACCGCCAGATTGCGGAGATCGGTATTTACCCAGCTGTAGATCCACTAGACAGCACTTCACAGATGCTGACTCCTGAGATTGTAGGTGAAGAACATTATCGTGTAGCGCGTGAAGTGCAGCGAGTGTTGCAGACATATAAGTCATTACAAGATATTATCGCTATTCTTGGTATGGATGAGCTTTCTGAGGAAGACAAGCTTATAGTGAGCCGGGCGCGGAAGATTCAACGTTTCCTCTCACAACCGTTCCACGTGGCGGAAGTGTTTACAGGTGCGCCTGGGAAATTAGTGCCACTTGATGAGACTATCAAAGGTTTCAAAGGCTTGGTGGAAGGGGTGTATGATGATCTTCCAGAAGCAGCATTCTATATGGTAGGAAGCATAGATGAAGCGCTTGAAAAAGCTCAGATATTGGCTAAAACGGCGTAAGTTATAAGGAAATATCGTTATGACTATCACAACACTAGAATTGAAGCTGATTTCTCCAGAGCATACAGCATTTTCCCGAGAAGTGGGTATGGTGATTTTGCCGGGCGCTGAAGGTCAATTTGGGGTGTTGCCGCAGCACATGAATTTGATTGCTGAGATTGTGCCTGGTAAAGTGGCTGTGCATGATGGTGGCGCTGTCCAGTATTTCTATGTTTCCAGCGGCGTTGCGCATATTACTTCTACTAAATGTTCCGTGTTGGTCTTGGATGTGATAGATACAGCAGGGGCAGATTTAGGTGGATTAACAGAGCGTCTAGATGGCATTCATAAGCTTATGTCCAGCTCGCACTCTGAAAGCGAAAAAGCTGATCTACAAGCAGATGCCGATTTTATAAACATTATACTCCAAGATTTAAAGGTGTCATGAACCATTGGAGCATACCGATCGCTCAATATATTTTTGTTGTGGCAGCTATATTGTGTCGCATTGGTACCGCTGCTGCTTATCTTCCAGTAATTGGTGAAATGCAAATTCCCTCTATGGTCAGGGTAATTGTTGCAGCTGGCATTAGCATATGTCTGGCAATGGCATTGCCAGAGTTGCCTTCTATTCCTGGTTCAACAATGGAGATAGGCTTGCTATTATTTGCGGAAGGGCTTATCGGCACCGCATTTGGTATGAGTATGCGGATAGTACTATCGGCCATGCATACTGTAGGGCTGGTAGTGGCAACTCAAGCAGGCCTTGCTACTGCTATGATGTTTGACCCATCGCAAGGCTCACAAAGTGCGCCTATAGGAACCTTTCTGACTATGACAGCGATTATGTTGCTCTTAGCATTTGATCTGCATTTGGTGATGATAGAAGGAGCAGCGCACAGTTATGATGCTTTCCCGTTAGGTGGGTTTTATGAGCACACCCAATCCTTTGCTACCATGATGATGCATGCGGCTAGTGTAGCGTTTAACACAGGGATCAAGATGTCTTTTGCGTTCATCATTATAGGCTCGCTAATCTATACTGCTGCTGGAGTGGCGGCTAGGCTGATGCCAAACCTTCCTGTATTTATCTTGATGATCCCTGGGCAAATTGCGGTGATGTTATGGTTTTTAATGCTTTCTCTTTCAGGGCTCTTGCTGTGGTTTATTGACTATTACCAAGATAGCTATAGGGCGCTGTGGGAGTAGATCAGACGCTCTTTTTTTGATCATGGCTGCTTTGCAAAATTTTTTCATTTTTTCTTTATACCCCCTTCCACTATTTGTTAGCTCAAGTTATACACCGCATCATAGAAAATTTGAGAGTGAGTTGTTATGAACGGCATGTGGAATAAAATAGTCACAGTAGCAAAGCGATGCCT
>JAFECK010000030.1 GCA_018242185.1 Pseudomonadota bacterium | reverse complement strand
ATTGCATCATTTCCCAACGGCAATTACTTAATACAAATTTAACTCCGTGTCAGGATCCTGTAAAGCAACACCTCATTATACCCTTGCAAGTAATATGCAGGTATAGTATACCCGATCTGCGTGCAATTATCAGAAATTAAAACAAAGGGAGAATATGACAATTAATGCTCATTACCATCAATACGACCTGCCGGCTGGCTTGGATTTAGGCGCTTCCATAGCGATTGACACTGAGGCCATGGGGCTAAATAACATACGGGATCGCTTGTGTGTAGTGCAGCTTTCCGCCGGAGATGGCCAGGTGCATATAGTTCATTTTCCTCAGAAGGTATATAACAAATCACCTAATTTGGTCAAGCTACTGGCAGATAAATCGAAATTAAAGATATTCCATTTTGCGCGTTTTGATGTGGCAATACTACAGTATTACTTCAACCTAGAGATTGAGAACTTGTATTGCACCAAAATTGTTTCACGTTTAAGTCGTACCTATACCGACCAACATAGCTTGAAAGAGTTATGCTCTGAGATCTTAGGGGTAAAGATATCCAAGCAGCAGCGCACTTCCGACTGGGGTGCAGAGAAGCTGACTAGGGAGCAATTGGAATACGCCAGTCATGACGTATTATACCTGCATAAACTTAAAGAACACTTGGATATTTTGTTGCAGCGAGAAGGGAGAACTCAATTGGCGCAGCGTTGTTTTGAATTTATCCCAGCCAGAGCGCAGTTAGATATACTCGGCTGGGCTGATGATATTTTATCGCATTAACATCCTCTAAGGCTTATGTCTGTGCAAATTAATAAAGCGCCACCTCATGTGTTGGCCAATGAAATCTTGCGGAAATACGATATTCGTGGGCGCGTAGGTGGTAACATCAAGCCCCAGGATGCATATTATATAGGACTTAGTTACGCTACATACGCTAGGAAGCAAGGCTTAATTGGTGCGGTGTGTGTTGGGTATGATGGTAGGATTAGTTCGCCGATGTTAGAGGCAGAGCTCGCCAGAGGATTAACTGATGGAGGCTTGGATGTAGTGCGCATTGGCTTAGTGGCAACTCCGGTTCTATATTTCGCTACTTATCACATTAAGCAGGCTATTGGTGGCATAATGATCACTGGTTCGCATAATCCTCCGGATGAGAATGGCTTTAAAATGGTTCTAAATCGCGCCCCCTTGTTTGATGAGGCTATAATAGATCTAGGGAGACTGGCTGCTACTGGCGAATGTGTGCTATATACTCCTGGCCACATGACCGAATATTCTATAATTGAGACTTACGTGCAAAATATAATCGAAGCTTCCGGACTAGCGCAGCAGAGTGGCTTGAAGATAGCGTGGGACCCTGGTAATGGAGCTGTTGGCTCAGTATTGCCGGCGCTGGCTGGCAAGCTTGCAGGTAAGCACATCAAGCTTAATATGCATGTGGATGGCAATTTCCCCGCGCACCACCCTGATCCCAGTGTAAAGGCTAATTTGGCGCAACTACAAGCGGCAGTGTTAGGTCACGGCTGTGATGTAGGTTTTGCCTTTGATGGCGATGGCGATCGTTTAGGGGTGGTAGATAATTCAGGTAATATTCTAAGTGGTGATCAGCTATTATTAATACTGGCTCGTGATTTATTGCAAAGAAAGCCGGGTAGTAAGATTATTGCGGATGTGAAGACCAGTGATGTGGTATTTAGAAAAATAGAAGAATGGGGCGGAGTGCCAATTATGTGGAAAACTGGGCATTCGTTTATCAAGACAAAAATGGCCGAAGAGAACGCGATAATGGCTGGGGAGATGAGCGGCCACTTATTCTTTGCTGAAGATTATTACGGCTTTGATGACGCTATTTTAGCGGCGCTAAAGGTGCTGGATATTCTTGCGAGAGCTAAAAAGCCGCTTTCTACTCTATTGGCGGATCTACCTGTAATGGTTGGAACGCCAGAGATTCGTATCGATTGCGTGGAAGAGCGCAAGTTCGCTATTATTGAAGAACTAAAGGCTTTGCTGGATCAGCATGCTATAAGTTACTTGGATCTAGACGGGGTGCGCGTGCGCCTTGCTAACGGTTGGTGGTTATTGCGCGCCTCTAATACGCAAAGCTGTTTGGTTATGCGCGCTGAGGGTGACGATGAGGCGACCTTAGAGAAGATAGTTGCCACCGCAAAAGACATGCTGAGGCAAGTGATTATATAAACAAAACAGTTGTTATTTTAAATTAAATATCATATAATGCGCATTATTATTTAAAATAATGAAGAAAATATATGGACCACAAATTTGAAACATTTAAATCGCTATTCTACAACAGTTCTATAGAGGAAAACTTAGTGAACGAATTGGTCGCGACTGATCTTGGGGTACATTATTTATTAAAACGTGACATGGCTGGCCTAGAGTACGCATTAGAGCGTGGAGTAAATGCAGATACCCTGTTCAAGTTTATAGGTACCGCATTTACAGATTACGGGGGCGGTACGCACTTGCGGATTCCGGAAAAATTTATACAATTCCAGGATGAGTACGCAAATTTTTACGTTAGCCCTAGATCATTTGATAAAAGTACTCCTTATGTGTGGTTTTATCAGTTTGATGTGGCGGGATCTCAAAAGTTCTCATTAGGTGAGGCCTCTAATTTAATTCACCATTATGAATTATTATACCAAGCAGATTGGAGTTATACAGAGCTGGCCAAACAGGCAGTTCACGAATCTAACCTCAACTTACTAGAATTTGCCCTCACTAATGGAGATGGAGATACTGACTATGACGCCATTTTTGACACAATAGCCAGCGACTATACAGCTGCAGATAAAGAGGCTGCGCTGTATCTAGTTCTGCCACATATCACCCTAAGCGATCATTTGTACTAAAATTCAAAATTCTACTTTACGAAATACATCAGGTTTGCTAATAAGAAGGCACGAAAAAGGATAACCATTATATAAATAGGGAGCCTAATGCCTAACTTATCAGATACGTATTTATTCGCCGGTAACGCAGTATTTATTGAAGAGCTATACCAAAAATACCTGCAAGATCCTAGCTCAATTGATCCACAATGGCAGCAGTATTTTGCCGCTATGGGGGAATCGCAAAATGAAGCAAAGCGGGCATTTGCTGCGGCCTCTTGGCGTCCTAATCAAAACAAAATTATCGGCTACGTAAGCAAGGAAGAACTGGCTGCGCAAATTAAAGGGAAAGCTGCTGCTGGTGGTGTGTCTGAAGAATTGCTACAGCGCTCACTTATAGCGGTGGAGATGCTGGATGCGTTTCGCAACTATGGTCATATCGAGATTCAATATGACCCGCTGGGTATAGCAAAAGTAGAGCATTTTCACTCACTACACCATGACCATTATGGCCTGGGCGAACAAGATCTCGATAAGGAGATATATCTCGGTGGGGCGTTGGGACTGGAGCGTAGTACGATTAGAGAAATGGAGCGGATCCTCAGGCAAACATACGCCGGACGGCTTGGTTTTGAATATGCTCATATCGAAAGTGAAGCGGAGCGGGAGTGGTTCCAGGAGAAGGTTGAACAATCTAGAGGTTTATTCAGTCTTCAGCCAGAGCAAAAGAAAGAGGCTCTGTTTGACCTCATTGAAACAGAGATGTTTGAGAGTTTTGCGCATACCAAATTTCCAGGGACTAAGCGTTTCTCGATTGAAGGTGGTGAAGCTACTATACCTATACTAAAAGCAGCGATTCAGCGCTCGGTAGAGTATAGCGTTCGTGAAGTGATCGTAGGCATGGCGCACAGAGGTCGCCTCAATACACTAACCAAGCTAATGCAAAAACCATATCATGCGATGTTCTCTGAATTCAAAGGCGAGCTAGCTTATCCATCTGAACTAGGCATTCCTGGGGATGTGAAATATCACCTTGGCGCTTCCTGTGACCTGGAGATTGCAGGGCAAAAAGTGCATATGTCACTAACCCCTAACCCGTCGCACCTAGAAGTGGTCAACTCTGTCGTACTTGGTAAAGTGAGGGCGAAACAGGATAAATACCAAGACGCTAACCGGGAGCAGGTTATGGCGGTTTTGATTCACGGAGATGCGGCATTCGCTGGGCAAGGCTCAGTGCCTGAAGCGCTGTATTTAAGCGGCTTAAACGCTTATAAAGTCGGCGGTACTTTCCACGTAGTTATCAATAACCAAATAGGATTTACTACCACGCCGGCTGATGCACGCTCTTCGCGCTATTGCACTGATGTGGCTAAGTCTATCAGCGCACCTGTGATTCATGTGAGCGGGGATGACGTGGAAGCAGCTATTTGGGCGGCAAATCTGGCGGCTGAATATCGTTCGCAGTTCAAAAAAGACGTAGTGATTGATTTGGTGTGTTACAGAAAATATGGGCATAATGAGGGCGATGAGCCTTTCTTCACCCAGCCTGTTATGTATAGTGCCATCACTCAACACAGAACACCGGATGCGCTATATGCGAAGCAGTTAGAGGCTGAAATGGTGATTGCAGCTGATACTTATCAGGCTTACCGTGATCAATTCAAAGCGAAGCTAGAGGCAGAATTCCAGCTTTCTCAAAGCTATAAACCAAAGACTGCAGATTGGTTAAAAGGTGAATGGATCAAGATGAAGGATTCCAGGACCCAAGACACAGATGCGAAAACTGGTGTCAAGTTGGAGACCTTAAAGAAGATAGGTAAAAAGCTCTGCGAGTATCCAAAAGATTTCAACATCAACCCTAAGATAGCCAAACAGCTGCAGGGCAAGTTGGAAACTATAGAAAAGGGTGTTGATCTTGAGTGGGGTACAGGTGAGGCTTTGGCATATGGTAGTTTATTGCTAGAAGGATATGGTGTGCGCATGTCTGGTCAGGACTGTGAGCGCGGAACATTCTCCCACCGCCATGCTGTGCTAGTGGATCAGCAGAATGAGGCCAAATATACAATGCTGAATCATATAGATCCTCAGCAAAAAACCAAAGCTGAGTTTTATAATAGTAACCTCTCGGAGTTTGCTGTTATGGGCTTTGAATATGGCTATAGCATGACTAATCCGAATATTTTACCTATATGGGAAGCGCAATTTGGTGATTTCGCCAATGGCGCCCAGGTGATCATCGATCAATATATAGCTTCTGGTGAGGCGAAATGGCTACGTATGAGTGGCCTGGTGTTGCTTCTACCGCATGGGTATGAAGGGAATGGGCCTGAGCATAGCTCGGCGCGCCTAGAGCGTTTCTTACAGCTGTGCGCAGCTGACAATATGCAAGTAGTGAACTGCACTACGCCTGCTTCTTTCTTCCATGCCTTGAGAAGGCAGATGCACCGCAATTTCCGCAAACCATTAATAGTGATGACGCCAAAGTCATTGCTACGTCATAAGCTAGCGGTGTCTAAGCTGAGCGACATGGCTGAAGGTACGCAGTTTATGCCAGTGCTGCCTGAACAAGATGCAGCCATTAAAGCGGCTAATGTGAGAAGAGTCATTTTCTGCAGTGGTAAAGTGTACTATGATTTGTGGGAGGCAAGGCAGAAGAAAGGCATTACTGATATCGCAATCGTTAGAATGGAGCAACTATATCCATTCCCAGTAGAGGAAGTTAGGCTTGAATTGAAGAAATATAAAAAGGCAGAAGTGATGTGGTGTCAAGAAGAACACGAAAATATGGGGGCTTACCACTTTATCGCGCGCAAATTGCAAGCTGTGATGGCGGAAGTTAAGCATGAAAATCAGTTTCTAGCATATGCTGGTAGAGCTGAATCTGCTTCTCCATCTGTAGGATATATGAAGCTGCACCTGGCAGAATTAGAGCAGTTCTTGGGTGAGGCTATGACAGCATCAAAAATAAACAAAAAATAATATAAGAGGTATCATATGGCTAATAAACTTGTGGAAATTAAAGTGCCACCGCTAGGAGATTCCGTCACGGAGGCAACCATTGCGAAATGGCATAAAAAATCGGGCGATACTGTGCGCACTGATGAGCTACTAGTGGAGATTGAAACAGATAAGGTTACCATGGAGGTGAATGCGCCAGCAACTGGAGTATTGGCCGAAGTGGTGGTGGCTGATGGGGCAACTGTCGGTGTGGGAGCATTGCTTGGTCGTATAGAGGAAAAAGCAATAGCGGCTGCAGCTCCGGCTCCAGTAGCTTTGGCGCCAAAGCCAGCGACACACGCACCAATAGCAACTCCTACTAAATCTGTAAGCGCTGCAGGAATAGCTTCGCCGGCGGCTAATAAAATAGCAGCTGAGCAGGGCATTAATATAGCAGGTATGGTCGGTAGCGGTAAAGATGGTCGTATAACAAAAACTGATGCTTTGATGATGACTGGTTCACCGGCAGCTGCTATATCAGCTTCTCAACCTCATGAAGAGCGCGTGAAGATGAGCAAACTGCGCCAGACTATCGCACGTCGTCTCAAAGATTCGCAGAACACAGCGGCAATCCTTACTACCTTCAATGAAATTGATATGAGCGAAGTTAGTAGAATTCGCCAGCTATACCAGGACAAGTTTGTTGAGAAACATGGCGTGAAGCTAGGCTTTATGTCTTTCTTCGTCAAAGCCGTTGTCGCTGCCTTGAAAGAGATTCCAGCTGTAAATGCTGAGATAGATGGTGAATATATAGTGTATAAAAACCATTATGACATAGGTGTTGCCGTGGGTACAGAGCAGGGCTTAGTTGTCCCAGTCTTGCGTGGCGCTGATCAGCTCTCTTTTGCTGATATAGAAAAAGGTATTGCTGAACTCGGCAAGAAAGCTCGCGAAGGCAAATTGAGTATGGCTGATATGAGCGGTGGTACGTTCAGTATTACCAATGGTGGTATATATGGCTCACTTCTCTCTACGCCAATCATCAACCCACCACAGTCGGGGATTTTGGGGATGCATAATATTGTACAGCGGCCTGTAGCGCTGAATGGTCAGGTAGTGATTAGGCCTATGATGTATATCGCGTTATCTTATGATCATAGAATGATTGACGGTAAAGAAGCGGTTACCTTCATAATCCGCATCAAAGAGATGGTGGAAAACCCAGAGAAGCTTTTATTTGACATATAATAAGTCGGAGATAATCACTGTAATGACGCAAGATTTCAGGAGAGTGGCGATAGTCAAAACACTGGCAGTAGCTGGGGTGATGCTGCTTTCCTGCCCGCTGCTAGCGTGGTGGTGTGATAATACCGTTAGATTGCATGAAGTGCTGCTATCCCCTAGAGTGTTGCTTAGCGAAGCTATTATATCTTTATCTGTATTTATCGTATTATGGTATATATCGCGTTGCCCGCAGTGCAAGGTATCTTGGTCTTACCGTAAGGTCGGCGAAAGAGAAGCGCCTGATGGCATAGGAATGCTGGAAGAGATGCGACAAAAATCTAGTTTTACAATGCCAAGTGTGGTAGTAGCATACAAATGCGACGAATGTGGCTATGAAAAAGCAATAAAAAGAATAAAATTACTAACTTAAGGAGAACAATATGAGAAATGGTGATCAATTTGATGTGGTAGTGATCGGTGGTGGTCCAGGTGGGTATGTTGCAGCCATTAAAGCGGCACAGCTTGGGATGAAAGTAGCGTGTGTTGAGCAGCGTGGTAGCCTAGGTGGCACCTGCTTGAACGTTGGCTGTATTCCATCAAAAGCTTTACTACACTCGTCTCACGAATATGCCAAGGCCAAAGATGGGCTGCTGGAGCATGGAGTAGTGGTAGGTAAAGTGAGCTTAGCTTTGGATAAACTAATGGCTCGTAAAGATAAAGTAGTAAACGAATTATGCCGTGGGATTGAAGGCTTATTCAAAAAAAATAAGGTGGAATACGTTATAGGAAAAGGACAAATTATCGCAAAAGATCGGGTAAAGGTGACGGCAAAAGGTCAGGGTGAGCGCACGCTATCTGCGCGCAATATCATTATTGCGACTGGCTCTGAAGTAGCGCAAATACCAGGCGTTACCATTGATGAAAAGCGTATTGTTTCTTCAACTGGCGCCTTATCCCTACAAGAAGTGCCAAAAAAAATGGTAGTGATTGGCGGAGGTTATATTGGCCTGGAATTAGGACAAGTTTGGTCTAATCTAGGCGCTGAGGTGACAGTAGTAGAGTTTGCGGATCGGTTAGTGCCAGCTATGGACCAAGATATCTGTAATGAAGTAAAGAAACTGCTGGAGCAGGACGGAATAAAATTTAAACTTTCCACCAAATTACTATCAGCCAAGGCTAATTCTAAGGATGTGAAAATCGAAGTTGAAGATATTGTCAGCGGCAAAAAAGAGGCTATGACCGCAGATGTGATGTTAGTTTGCGTTGGGCGCAGGCCATATACAAGTGACTTAGGCCTTGAGTCTGTAGGAGTTAAACTAGATGAACGTGGACGCATTCCTGTGGGGGCAAATTTTGCCACATCCGCATCTAATATTTACGCTATTGGAGATGTGGCGCCAGGGCCAATGCTAGCTCATAAAGCGGAAGAAGAAGGCGTGGCGGTTGCTGAGATTATAGCTGGGCAACACCCGCACGTGAATTACGACACTATACCGGGAGTAGTATACACACATCCAGAAGTGGCTAGTGTGGGCAAAACCGAGCAAGAATTGAAGAGCGCTGGTATTGAGTATAGGGTGGGCAAATTTCCGTTCCTAGCTAATAGTCGTGCTAAGGCTACAGGGCAGGCTACCGGTTTTGTGAAATTATTGGTGAACGCTAGCACAGACCAACTGTTAGGGGCTCACATAATTGGTCCACACGCAGGTGAGTTAATCGCTGAACTAGTGCTGGCAATGGAATATAAGGCATCTGCAGAGGATATAGCCCGCACGTGTCACGCACATCCTGGGTTTTCTGAAGCGGTAAAAGAAGCAGCGCTAGCCGCGTATTTTAAACCAATCCACATGTAGGACAGCTATAGGTAGGTTAAGAGCATGGTACATAATTCGGAAGAGCGAGGAGTGCAGGGGCACTCGCCACTACTCACCTTGAGCAATATCCTAAAGCCACAGATGGAAATGGTAGATGGCTTAATGAGGAGTGCGGCTCTGAGTGATTATGCTGAGCTTATTCCTAAAGTGATCAACCATATAATAGGCGCAGGTGGTAAGCGGGTTCGCCCTATGATGACGATTGCAGCGGCTCGTATGTGCGGCATTGTTAAGGAGAAAGAGGTAAATGCAATTCGCCTGGCTGCCTCTGTAGAATATATCCACACCGCTACTTTACTGCATGATGATGTAATTGATGAAGGAGTGACTCGGCGCAATATTCCAACGGCTAACAGGATATGGGGTAATAAAGCAAGTATTCTCGTGGGTGATTATATGTTTAGCCAAGCCTTTTCGTTCATGGTAGAAGCTGGGTCCATGCAGGCACTTGCTGTATTATCGCATGTTTCAGCGGTTATCTCAGAATCAGAAGTATTACAACTACAACTGATTGGGGACATAAACATACCAGAAGCCGATTATCTGCAGTTGATAGACGCTAAAACAGCTTCGCTTTTTGCAGCAGCTACAGAAGTAGGGGCAATTAGTGCGGGCGCGAGCGCGAGTAAGAGGTTGCAGATGCGGCGTTACGGTTGGTTGTTTGGTATGATTTTTCAGATTACTGATGACTTGTTGGATTACTTTGCACGTCACGAAAAGTTCGGCAAATCTATTGGTGGAGATTTTTACGAGGGCAAGGTCACTTGTGTAATCCTGATTTTAAAATCACTCATTACTACAGAACAAAGAAAATGGCTTTTTTCTGTGTTTAACGGTTCTGAGAGGACACCAGAGATGTTAGATGAGTTGCAGGCGTTATTACTAGAGTATAAAGTGGAGGAAAAGGCGAGGGAGATGGCGCGCGCTTATATAGCAGAAGGTCAGAAAATTATAGCTGAACTGGGTGATAGTAGTGATATATCGCATATTATGTCGGAGTTATTGGTGTCTACCGCAAATAGGGAATATTAAGAGGTAATGCATGCAAACAGAGCGTTTTTTTAATAATGAGATCGATGATATAGATCTACAAATAGCTACTTTACTGCGACGTGAGCGGCAGCGGCAGCATGATGAGATTCAACTGATTGCGTCGGAAAATTACGCTAGCCTCGCGGTGATGCAGGCTCAAGGATCTGTGATGACTAACAAGTATGCAGAGGGGTATCCTTCAAAGCGTTATTATGGCGGCTGCGAGTTTGTTGACCAAGCTGAGATTATAGCCATAGAGCGCTTGAAGAAGTTATTTGGTGCTGGATATGCCAATGTACAGCCACACTCAGGCTCGCAAGCAAATCAGGCAGTTTACCTAGCATTGTTGCAGCCTGGGGATACTATTTTAGGTATGTCACTAGATGCCGGGGGACACCTGACTCATGGATCTAAGGTAAATCAGTCAGGTAAGTGGTTTAACGCTGTCCATTATGGCGTGCGGCCTGAGGATGGGCTGGTGGATTATGAGCAGATTGAGCAGTTAGCTAGCCAGCATAAACCGAAGTTGATTATTGCAGGCTGTTCGGCGTACCCGCGTTTCCTAGATTTTGCGCGTTTCCGTGAGATTGCTGATAAGGTGGGAGCTTACCTTATGGTGGATATGGCCCATTTTGCTGGCCAAGTTGCTGCTGCTTTGTATCAAAACCCATTGCCGTATGCGCATGTGGTGACCAGCACCACTCATAAGACCTTGCGGGGTCCCAGAGGTGGGGTTATTTTGACCGATGATGAAGAAATTGCCAAAAAAATTAATTCTGCGGTGTTTCCTGGCCTACAAGGAGGTCCCTTGATGCACGTGATCGCTGCTAAAGCTGTGGCGTTTGGTGAAGCATTAAGTAATGGTTACCAGCTTTATATGGCGCAGGTTATAAATAACGCAGGGCTTATGGCTAATGCTTTACAGGAGTGTGGATATACAGTATTTACAGGTGGCACAGATTGTCATTTGATGCTAGTAGACTTGCGCCCCAAAGGGTTGACTGGTAAGCACGTAGAAGAGGTTTTAGGGCGGGCAGGGATTGTGTGTAACAAAAACGCTATACCTTTTGATACTGCTAGTCCATTTATTACTTCAGGTATCCGCTTAGGCACACCTGCAATTACCACCCGTGGTTTTGGTGCTACTGAAGTAGAGCAGGTGGTGGAACTGATGGTCAGAGTGATGGATGCTATGAAGCAAAGCGCTGATACGTTAGAAGGTGTGATTCAAGAGGTGCGAGCACAAACCTTGGCGATCTGTGAGCGGTTTCCGATATATGCTGAAGAATAGTTTTACCTAAAAAACTTCGGATTGCGGAAATCAAAAAGATCTTCGTTTAGCTTATTACCGGTTTGCAGCTTGCTAAACTCTATTGTTGCGGTTGGTTGGCCGTCTTCAATTAGGCTGAAACCAAGCAGCTTGAGCGGCGCTTGATTAAAGTGCATTACTATTTCTGTATTCATCTCGTCTTTAGGGTCATGCAAGCTCAAGTGCATCTTGCCATTGGCTAGTGAGTATTGGCGCACCTTTATAGTTTGATTGAAGCGTATCTCTTGGGTCAAGAAAGTACCTAGTGCAGAGTCAGAAGAGATATAGCTAACCTCGTCTAAATCAGCGTCATAATAGCTGAAATCCTTCTTATTCCCGATAATTAAGATGTTGGTAGGATGTAGATATTCCCAGCGCAATTTCCCGGGTTTTTGTATGTATACTACTCCAGTACGAGTCGCCCCATCAACTGCGGTTTGTTTGAAATCAGCCTGGATAGTAGTGATCCCGTTGAGATATTTCTCCACATCAGTAAGAGTAGGTTCTGCTCCTGCAGCGCTGGCGCTTAAAGCCAGGCATAAGCTGTAAAAGAGACAAATAAGTAGTGATAATATTTGGGTGGAGCGGAGGAACATGACAGGAGTCTCCTTCAAATCAATAATGGCGGGGATGACGGGACTCGAACCCGCGACNNGCGTGACAGGCCGGCACTCTAACCAACTGAGCTACATCCCCTAATGCCTTCAAAAAGGCATCGGGTCTATAAATACTAGTGGTGGGCGTTGACAGACTTGAACTGCCGACCCTCTCGGTGTAAACGAGATGCTCTACCAACTGAGCTAAACGCCCACTGATTTATAGGACCAGATGCTTTTACTATAATTTGCGGTAAAGAGCAAGGGGTTTTTATGGTGCACAGGATTTTGTTTAGTCCTAACTTATTCATGTATTACTGAGATATATTATTAATATATCCGTAACCATTCTTTATTATTTTTATAAATATGTGAAATTTCATTTGCAGGATGGTTATGCAAGGCGACAATAACTCTAGGCAGGTAAACGGACAGAAGGTATTGCGGCCCGGGGCCGTCACACCAAATGCGCCGACGCAAGTGCAAGAGACAAGGCGGCAAGCGCTTAGAAGCACTCGACAAAAACAAGAACAACGTGCTATAAAAGAGCGTCGCCAGGCACAGCAACAGGGTAGAGCTCAGGATCGCAGCCATAAAGTGAAATTTGCTTCTGATATATTAATAAGAGCAATTGAAGATGGTAAGGAGATATCTATTGGTCCTGAGATTTCCACCAAAGACGTTCAAAAAGTACTGGACCACGCCTTATCATTATCTGGTGAGGGTAAGCTAGTTATACCGAATCTAGAAGCCAATATACAAACATTAGAATCTGTTAGGAGAGAGCGGTCACAGACTAGGCATATTCCTAAGCAGCCTACAGCGCCATCTAAACAGCCAACAACGCCTGAAGAGAGGAAGCAGCAATTACAAACGCTAAAAGAAAAAATAGATAAGGATGAGAAGATCGAAGCTATAGATCCTGAGTTTATGGGAACCAAAGAGGGTCGAGAGTTATTAAAGTATGCGTTGGCACCACTGGATCTTCCAAATACCTATTCTAACACCAGAATATTAGTTGATGCGGTTGCAGCGTTGCCCAACGCTGCAGAGATTTTTAATGCGCCGGATGAAGAAGGTATGTCTCTAGTACACCATGCTGCTAACAGTTTTGAGGAATCGCATATAACTACTATGCTTGCAGCCGGTGCCAACCCTAATCAGCGTACTCCTACTGTGGTTGCTCCAGAGGGTGACAACATAGGTAGTCAAACGCCCTTGCACATGGCTGCCCTAAACCAAAATATATCTTTAATAGCTGCGCTTATAGAAAAAGGTGGTGAAGTTAATGCTTTGGATGCACAAGGTAATGCGCCGTTACATTATGCTGTTAATCGTGGTTATATGTGGGTGGTTTTAAATCTCATTAATAATCAAGCTGATATCAATATTTCCGATAAGGATGGAGATAGCCCATTAAACATAGCTCTAATAAATGACCAAGATAGTATTGCTACAGCATTAATAAAGCGTGGAGCCGATGTTAAACAACGAAATAATAAACAGCAAACACCGCTACACCTAGTGAGGGAGCCAAATCTTGCTAGGGCATTGCTATCCAAGGGTGCTGAACTAGAGGCACGGGATGATCAGCAGTGTACTCCATTGCATGCGGCAATGAATCAAGAGGTGGCGGCAGTGCTGGTAGAGAGTGGTGCGTATGTAAATGCTATAGATAGTGAAGGGATGACTCCTCTGCATCGCATAGTGCTCGGCATTAGAATAACAATGCAAGATAATAGTATAGGGGAGGTAGAGCTTCAGCAATACATTAAAGATTTTACTGCAACGATGAGCTATCTGATATCCAAGGGCGCTGATGTAAATATTCTAGATAAAAATGGTAAAACTGCGTTTGAGCTATTGCCAGATTCGATAAAGCAAGCGCCAGAGCTAAAAGAAGTGCAGCAACTAGCGGAGTCAGTCGCAATTAAAGAGCAACAATTCCAAACCCTAAAAGCGAAGATTGATAAAGGTGAGAGGCTTATCGAACAAGATTTAGCAGGCTTAGATCTTAGATATGTGGGTAAGGTTCCAGGTATGGAGCAAGGGGCAACCATATTGGAATATGCGTTGCGCCAGATACCAAAACGAACGAATGCGCCAAATAATATTCATTCCAATACGAACTTATTATTCAATGCAGCTGCAAAATTACCTGATGCCAAACAGTTTTTCGAAGCGCCAATTGATCCTAATAAAAATTCCCTATTACACATCGCTGCATCGGATTTTTTCACTCATGATTACATAGAGAATATGGTGAAAGCAGGGGCTAACGTGAATATTATGAATGCCAAGCAAGAAACTCCAATGCATATGGCGGCAGAATATGGGCAAAGCACGGTAATAGAGAAGTTGTACGAATTAGGTGCAAATCCTAACACACTTAATCAAAATGGGATGGCGCCAATCCATGTTTGTATAGAGCGTTATAACGAGGTAGAAAACTATGCGCAGTTAAGAGAGAGTATAAATGTATTCACTAAAATAGGTGTGGATATTGACACGCCTATGCAAAATGGTGCCACAGTATTGCATGTGGCAAGTATGGGCGGGGATTCGGCTGCTATTAGGTTTTTAGTAGAAGATAAAAAAGCCAGTGTTCATGCTATTACTGAAAAAGGCAACACAGCTCTACATATTGCAGGTAGTGTTGAAGCAGCTAAACAGCTTGTAGAATTAGGAGCAAATGTCAACGCCCTCAATGATGAGAGCCAGACTCCGCTGCATACGGCAGCAATCTTTATGGTTAGAGAGTTGGAGGGACAGACACTAGAAGAGCAAGCTGAGGTGGTAGATAAGTACGCGAAAGTGATGTCCTCCCTTGTTGCATCAGGGACCAACATAACCATCCGGGACAATCAACAGAAAACAGCTTTTGATTTATTGCCTGATCAATTAAAAACCGATCCACGATTTAAGTTAGTGGATAACAGCATCTACAAAACATATGAAGCTATGCAAGAGAAAATAAGCAAAGGGGAAGCATTAGGAATAATAGATGCATCGTTCGATTCCAACATGGCTCATCCGGATACAGGGCGAATATTATTGGAAGATGTCTTATATAAAGTAACGGTATCCAAACTAGCAGTATCAAAGGAAAATATTCTTAGCCTGGTGGAAGCGGCTGCTAAATCAACTGATCCCAAGGCTCTTTTTAATGCAGTGAGAGATCGGGGTGGTGGTAACACTTTAATGCACATAGCGGCATCTAGTACAGAAACTGCAGAAGTTATAGATAAGATGATTGAAGCGGGTGGTGACCCTAATAAACTCAATAAAGATGGTCAAACGCCTCTGCACATGGCAGCTATTAATGGGGCGGTCGATGTGGTGAATAAGTTGTTGGACAAAGGTGTAGACTTATATAAACCTGATGCTTTTGGGAAAACTCCTTTCAACTATCTTGCAGAGTATTTTGCTGATACCAGCATCGATTATGCGCAACGACGTGCAGCGTTTGATAAAGTACCAATTGAAATCAAGAACGATATAAAGCTTGTGGATACTAAGCCTCAACCTGCATTAACGCCTGTAATGCCATCGGTGACAGCTCCGCAAGCTACTAAGCCAATATCACAACAAACCGGTATAGCGAGAGATTTTGAACAAGACAGAGCTAATACCTTGGCCGTAGCGGAGCAAATTCTAGGCAGTAAGGCAATTGAGCAAGCGATGAATGTCATACCAGTAACATTAGGTATTGCTGAATCACGCGATATAATGTTGGATTTGAAAAAGAAATCAGATATATCAGATACTGATATAACAAATGCTATAGACGGTTTAGAGCGAGCAAGAGACGCGCGCGCAGGAGTTGTGTTGACTCCAATCAGCACCACCGATGCGGAGGGTCGTACTACTAATGTAATGATTAGAGATGCAAGAGCTGCAAAAGATGCTGGTCCTGATAGGCTAGGGCCTGAGGCGTTCGAAATACAATACTTGAATAGCATGCGTGCTCTGATTAACGTGCTGCGTAATGACATCACCATTCCTAAAGCTAAACGTACTGCTGCTATTAAGAGCGTCCAGGATAATATACGAGAGTTTTCTGCGCAAAAACCGCTAGAAGAAGCACATACAAAAGGAGCGCATCAGGACACTATCGGTAAAATAGAGGAAGGGTTGGTAGGCGATCAAATCAAAGCATGCCAGGAAATTACCGGTACAGAAGACCTATTTAACCGAGTCAATATGGCTAAGGATTTCCAGAACTTCCAGCACCAGCAGTATAACATCGTTAGTATCACGCAAGTTAAGCCTGGAGTTCACGCTGTGGAAGCAGAAGTTGCCATGCGTGGTATGACTAAGGAGCAGAAGGCGGAGTATCAACTAATTTATGCACTGGGCGTAGCGCGTAGGGAGATTGAAAAGCTAGTAACTGAGAGTCAAATACCAGAATTTGTAGAACAAGTTGGTTTCAGCAAAGCAGAATGGCAAGAGATCCGTGCAGGGCTCTTAAATGACAAGCCTAACAAAAATCAGGTTGCTTTAATATCTGATTGCATTAGCGCATATTATGAAGGGAAAAGGGGTGTAGATCATCAAGCGCCAGCGTGGTACACAGCTGCGCCGGTATGGAAGCAGAAATTGGTGGAGGGTGTGGCGGATAAACTTGCGACTGGTCAGTATGTGATTCCAACGCAGTTGCGCTGGATCAGCGGTTTGCGTAATGCCTTTGAAAAGGTGACTGTGGTGCATCGCAGTAGTCCTGACCGCACTCAGGATCAGCAAGCGTTTAAAGAAGTCGCATCTATTAAACACGCGGGTACTATCGCTAACTTTAGTGATGCAGGGAAGAAGGAGAGCCAACGTGTTACTAATGGAAACGCGCAGCAGTTTGCGGAATTTGCCGGGAATGGGCCAGATGGCCAAGCCAGGAGGCCGCATGTCAATAGCTTAAATTCACCGAATAATATAACAGACTCCAAAGATAAAACGCTAGTAAAACGCGGCAAGAAAGCGATGCGTGGGGATGATTTTGCAAAAGAAGAGAGGAAAGAAGGAGAAGGAGGTAGTAAGGGAGGTCTATATACAAACACTGCGTTTAATGCATTGCGTCGCTTTATAGGAGCGAATGACTACAAAGATGCTGAGAAATCGTTAGAGAAGCGGGCAGCCTATACACTTTACAACGGTATTGATAGCAAAGAGACGTCGTTGATTGCGGAGGCAATAGCAGGAGAAAGCCATAAATGGAAAGATAGAGGTGCAGCTAAGCGGGCTCTTGCTGAATTTAAACAAGAGTTTGATCAGAGTAACATTGGTGCTTCTTACCCATGGAGAAAAAGTAATGTAACAAGCATTCAGGATTTAACTCCTGCTGATAAGGCTCTACGCCATCTGTTGCTCAGCTCGCTTGAGCTGCGTGAAGCGATCGAAAAAGCAAAACTACCTAGTCTTTTTGATGCAGAAAATAAAAACTTATTAGTATCTGAAAAGATAGCGCAGTATAACAAGGCGATTAAGGACTATAACAAGGCTGTGGTTGCATTAGATGGGGAAAATAAAAATAAATATGTTCTTCTAAATGAAGATGAGCTACTTATAACCTGTGCTAGCGGTAAGGACCGTACCGGCCTTGCGATGCATAATGCTTCAGCAAAAGCTGTGGCGAATGAGACGAGAGTTGGTAATGACAATAATCTACCACAAGTGGAACAAGCGCTGCTTAAAGGGAGTACTGCAATACATAATGCCGGTAGCGCAACTGCGGGTGGTGCTACTATAGGTTGTTATGGTACTAAAAAGGAAACTGTAGCAGGTATGCCAAAAAGCCGTAAGGGTGTGCTTGGGTTTTTGGTGGAGGCAAGTGCTGCTTTCAATAATGTGACTACTAAAAGGTATGATAAAGTAAAAGATAAGCTGCAGGGAATTAACGATACGCTATACCCTGAGAAGAGGGAGGCGCGAAGGTTTATACTTGCAGATACAATTATGGAATCAGGCCTCAAAAGTGATAATAGAGATAATAGAGGTAATAATCAGGAGTTGAAAAAACAGTATGCTAACTCCTTGGCAGCTGCTAAAAAAATCGTAAAAACCATGGGTGCGCCTAAGCATGAAGATATGCAAGAGATGCGCAAACATGGAGAAATGTTGGAGCAGGAGAAACAGAAAGAAAAAGAAGCGGCGAAGCAGCAGAAAACTGGAAATAAAGCGCCTGAAGAGGCCAAGCAGAAGCCGCAGGGGATTGTTTCTATATCTGCGCCTGACAGTGCTACGGGTGAGATGGTTAAGACAGATGTGCCCGTAAGCACTTTAGCAAAATTGGGAGGGATGAAGTCGCAGGGCGATGCAGCTGGAGAGAAAGTAGGAAAAGGCAAAACACACCAGCAAAACCAGGATGAGAAGAAAAATCAGACAAAGGGTGGTGGTGTTGGAGTGAATTCGTAATGGTGACCTGGCGAAGCCAGGTGTAGCCAAAAGGGCGAAATACGTAATACCAATTCCAGAATTTAACTGTGCTAATCGGGCGTGCCTTGTCACCCCGCGACTTGACCCACTGTTGTCCGGAATA
>JAFECK010000002.1 GCA_018242185.1 Pseudomonadota bacterium | reverse complement strand
CACTCTCAAATTTTCTATGATGCGCTGTATAACTTGAGCTAATAAATAGTGGAAGGGGGTGATAAAGAAAAAATGAAAAAATTTTGCAAGGCAGCTCTATCGCCCTAATTGACGCTTTAGATCATCAAGAAAATTGTTGAGCTGGCCTGGAGCATCTTGGGTTTGATCCTGCAGGAATTGAAAAATCTGCGCCGCCAACTCTTCGATTCGCATAAAGGCGACATCTGGGTCCATCAGTGCTGCAATACCAACCAAGCATATGAAGAAGGTAAAAGCGCTAGAGATCAATTCACGCAGCCATACAAACATTCTATCCCCCCTTGCACGAGAAATCAATTACAGTGGTCGCGCATAAAGTTATTTGCCTTAATCAATCCTTCTAGCGAATAAACATCTATAGCGCTGCGTTCATGGCTGCTGTAGCTATGCACCGTGAAATTGCCATGGTTGGCCAGCGCATGGTTGAAAACGCTCAAATCCACGACATAGCTGTGAGTAAGCGCTTGTGTATCGCGCACTACTTTCAGTGGTATTTTTTTCTCTCCAACTATTACTACAGGTGGTATGGCCTGATCCATTGAGAAACCTGGATAAGCAGTAAAAGTATAAGTGCCATGTTGGTAAGTGACTGCTGTAAAAGGATTGTCGCGTATGCCGTGGAACACCTTGCTACGATACGGCTTTGCTACTGCATGACACACGTGCTCTCCATCACCCAGATCTTCTAAGTATACTTCCCATTCCGCAAAAGTGCGTAATTTCTTAGGTTCAGCCGCATGCGCAGTTGCTAACAACACAGAAATTGCTGCTGCTGATATCATCCCTATCCATTTTCTCATTGATCACCACCTAATTTCGCAATACAATACCCTATAATAAACAGCATAAAGGTTAAACAATGATTGCGCAAATACAAAGAGTTATTTTGCATATAAAAACCACATTTAAAATTTCTATTTTATTGGCGCTGCTCTGCCCGGTTATCGCACATTCCTACGATACAGCAGCGGATTTTGCTATACTGCAAGATTATAATACTGGCACTGTGCTATATGAGAAAAAAGCTGATGAGAAGCTATATCCATCCTCGATGAGCAAGCTGATGACACTATACGTGCTATACAAACAGTTGGAAGTGGGAAAAATAAAATTAACTGACACATTAAATATCACGGAGAATGCCTGGAAAACAGGTGGTTCTAAGATGTTTGTGCAGGTTGGCACGCAAGTGAGTATCGAAGATCTTATCAACGGGATCGCAGTGCAATCAGGAAATGATGCCTGTGTTGCAGTAGCAGAAGGATTGGCGGGCAATGAACCAGCATTTGCAGAGCAGATGAATAAAGTGGCGCAACAGCTTGGGATGAGTAATTCGCATTTTACTAATTCTAGTGGGTTGCCAGACGATAATCATTATTCCACTGCCAGAGACCTACTGCTGCTGAGTGCGCGCATAATAGGAGATTTTCCCCAATATTATCCTTATTTAACTAAGAAAGAGTTTAGTTATAACGGCATCACTCAAGGTAATCGTAACCTGTTGTTGGGGATAGGTGGGGTTGATGGCTTAAAAACCGGGCATACTGAGGCCGGAGGTTATGGGATTGTGATCAGTGCTGAGCGGAATGGCCAACGACTGATTGGAGTGATTAATGGATTACCTAGTGAAATAGCGCGTAAGAAAGAGGCGGAAAGTTTACTCAACTACGGTTTTGGCAACTTTGACTATAAGATGTTATACAAGCAAGGGCAGGTAATCGCTGATCTGCCGCTTACTTATGGAAAAAGTAAAAAACTTGCCATCATTGCAGATAAAAATATAGCTGTGATTTTACCTAAAATGCATGCTGATCCTGAAGTTAAATTGGTCTACAATGCTCCGCTTGTGGCGCCGATCAAAAAAGATGAAAAGCTGGCAGATTTAGTGGTGACCTCTGAGGGTAAGGTAGTGCTAACTCGTCCTCTAATGGCACAAGCGGATATACAAGAAGTCTCGGCTTTTTGTCGGATTATTCCAAACCTGAAATTCTACCTATTTGGCGGATAAAGGCTGATAAGATATGGGACAAAAGCTGCGTATTGTATTTATGGGCACACCAGGGCTTGCTATTCCGGCTCTTGAGTCGCTTTTATTGAAGCATGAGGTTGTTGCAGTGTATACGAAAGCGCCAAAGCCTGCAGGCCGTGGTCAACAAGAGACGTTGTCTGTGGTGCATCAGATGGCGCTACAGCATAATGTCGCAGTGCATACGCCACGGACATTGCGTTTACCAGAAGAGCAAGAAGTATTAAAGACGCTAAAGCCAGATGTGATAGTAGTAGTGGCGTATGGTCTAATTTTGCCTCAAGAAGTGCTGGATATACCCCAATATGGCTGTATTAATATTCACCCATCTGATTTGCCGCGTTGGCGTGGGGCGGCGCCACTGCATTGGACTATACTTGAGGGTGATAGGGAAACAGCAGTGTGTATTATGCAGATGGATGCAGGGATGGATACTGGCCCTGTACTACTGCGACAAAAGGTGTCGTTGAATGATCATATTACTACCAAAGAGCTCCATGATCATGCTGCGAAATTAGGGGCAGGGTTGCTGATTGAGGTGCTAAGGCAATTACCTCGCGGCAAGGTGCAGCCAGTCAAGCAATCCGAGGCTAATGTGACTATGGCTCGCAAGTTGGTGCCTGCTGACGAAATATTAGATTTTGAGCGAGATGTGCGTTTGGTACAGGCGCAAGTGCGTGCTTTTAGCCCAAAACCAGGTTCGTATTTCATGTATAATGGAGAGATTGTGAAAGTGATTGCGGCTGATTATGAGCTGAATCATGGTCTTGATGCTCCAGCTGGTACTGTGCTAGATGAACATTTGAGTATTGCTTGCCATAATGGAGTGTTAAAGCCTACTCTATTGCAAAGAGCGGGCAAGAAAATGATATATACTGATGCTTTTCTTAGGGGATTTACGATTCCCAAGGGCGTGAAGCTATAACTATTAGGAGTATGAAGGATGAACCAGAAAGTAATAATAGGCCGTGAAGAGTGGTTAGAGCTCCCAGATCTTGGCTTGCCGGTGATTAAGGCGAAGATTGATTCAGGCGCTAAAACCTCGGCTCTGCATGCATTCAATATTCGAATATACCAGGAAAGCAGTCAGCAGTTGGTGAGTTTTGATATTCACCCCCTGCAGCATAACCGACAAGTTGTGCGGAGCTGCGTGGCAAAGCTTGCGGATCACCGCGTAGTCAAAAGCTCGAATGGGGAGATCGAAAAACGGGTAGTGATCATTACCCCAATTAAGCTGGGCGATGACGTTTGGGATATTGAGATAACCTTAACAAACCGTGATTCTATGGGGTATCGCATGTTGCTCGGTAGGGAAGCGATGCAGAAGCGTTTGTTAGTGGACCCTGATACCACGTTTGCTTTCCGCAGGCTTAGTGATAAGGAAGCGATGGCTATATATAAGCAGCGCAATGATAACAAAACGAGCCTTAATATAGTTGTTTTGGCCTCGGATCATAACTTATATTCGAACGCCAGGTTGATGGAAGCTGGTGCTATGCGTGGGCATAATATGATATTCATCAACGTACGTAATTGCTATATGAACATTAGTCACGGGCACCCAGAGATATACTATAGGGGCGGCGAAAAGTTACAGAAGATTGATGCGGTTATCCCGCGCTTGCGCCCTTCGGTAACCTTCTATGGTTGTGCGCTCACTCGGCAGTTTCACGCGATTGGGGCGTATTGTCTGAATGATGCGAGCGCCATTGCCAAGTCCCGTGATAAATTGATGTCGATGCAGGTGCTGGCTAGTCGGGGTATTCAGATGCCTGTCACTGGTTTTGCGAATTCGCCGGAAGTTACAAAGCACGTGATAAAGATGGTAGGAGGTGCGCCTCTGATTGTTAAGCTGCTAGAAGGGACGCAAGGAATGGGAGTAGTTTTGGCTGAGACCAATAAAGCTGCAGAGAGCGTGATAAATGCTTTCAAAAGCTTGAAAGCTAATATCTTAGTACAAGAGTTCATCAAAGAATCCAAGGGCAAGGATATACGATGCTTTGTGATTGATGGTAAAGTTGTAGGGGCTATGGAGCGCAGTGCTGCTGAAGATGAGTTCCGTGCTAACCTGCATTTGGGTGGCACATCTAGGCCGATTAAGCTTACCAAAGAACAGCGTAAAATTGCTATAGCTGCCACTGATGCGTTTGGGCTCAAGGTAGCTGGGGTAGATATTATTCAATCTGATAGTGGTCCTAAGGTATTGGAGGTTAATTCATCTCCGGGCCTGGAGGGCATAGAGCACGCCACTGGCAATGATATAGCTGGGCATATGATTGAGTGCGTAGAGAAATACATATTCGGCAAAAAAAAGCGCAAACGCAGTTGAAGGCAGTGCCTAGAAATAGTTGCTCTGCACATCTTGTCGGCCCCATGTCTATCCAGTGAGAATGAAGCAGCATGCCGTGTTAAAGCTCTCCTTGACCATTACGATTAGAGGCGGTCACATAAAACCACAAAAACCCGCTTGACGCAAATAGCTCTTTGCGCTATAAGACACATACTGACTAAATTAACAATGGTATAGAAATGGCTAATCATAAGTCTGCTGAAAAAGCGTATAGACAATCAGAAATCAAGCGCGCCCGCAATGCTTCAGCGTTGAGCCGCGTTAAGTCTTACATCAAAAAAGTAGAAGTATTAATTGCTAACGGAGAAGCTCAGCAAGCTAGAGTTGAATTTCAAAAACAAGCGCAAGCTGAGATTCACAAAGCGGTCAGCAAAGGTGTGTTAAAGAAAAATACTGCTGCACGCCGCATTCAGATGTTAGCCAAGAAATTAAAGGCTGCTGTAGGCGTTTAAATACACAGCTCCACCAAGATAGAGATCTTACTATGAGTATTGAAAAGCTAAAAGTAGGTAACAATCCTCCCGAGGAAGTTTACGTAGTTGTGGAAGTGCCGGTGGAGTCCGAGCCGGTAAAATATGAGTTTAATAAAGAATCTGGGATGGTTTTTGTAGACCGCTTTATGCAATCAAGTATGCGCTATCCATGTAATTATGGCTTTATACCACATACTCTATCGGGGGATGGTGATCCTGTGGATGTCTTGGTTTACACTAACTATGCTATAGTGCCGTCTGCTGTGGTAACGGTGCGCCCAGTGGGAGTGCTGCTTACTGAAGATGAAAAAGGTAAAGACGAGAAGATCTTGGCCGTACCAACCACTAAACTCGACCCCTTTTTTACTAATGTTCAATCTTATAGGGATTTGCCAGAAATTTTTATTCGTAAAATAGAACACTTCTTTGAGCATTATAAGGACCTAGAAGTCAATAAGTGGGTGAAAATCAGTGGATGGGCTGATGCTGATGCTGCGAAAAATATCATCACAGAAGCGATTGCTCGTTATAATAGCAACGCATAAACCGATTATGCTAGGAAAATGCTATGGCAAACTTAGTAGTCACAACGTTCTATAAAATCATCGATCTCCCTGAATATAAGGATATGCGCGCTCCGCTTATCAAATTCTGCGGTGAGCAGGGTTTGCGCGGCACTATCTTACTCACACCAGAGGGAGTGAACTCTACTATTGTTGGCTCTCGCCAAGCAGTTGACGCTTTCTATCAGTATGCGGAAGCAACCCCAGAACTTGCCGGTATAGAATATAAAGAGACCTATGCCCAGCAGTGGCCATTCCAAAAGATGAAAGTTTTATTAAAGGCTGAAGTGGTCGCGATGAAGGCTGGCCCTGTTGACATGAACAACCGTGGAGAATATGTAGCTGGGCAAGAGTGGGATGCTTTGATTAACGACCCTAACACGGTTGTGGTCGACACCCGCAATAATCCTGAAATAGCTTTTGGTACCTTCCGCAATGCGATCAACCCAAATACCGAGAAATTCTCAGAGTTTGCAGCCTGGGCGAAAGATTATTTTAAGGATTATGAGCGCGATCAGCCTATTGCAATGTTTTGCACTTATGGCATTCGCTGTGAAAAATCTACTGCCTATATGAAAGGACTTGGATTTACCAAGGTATATCACTTACATGGAGGCATTGGAAAGTATTTGGAGGAGACCAAAAACCGTGCTAGCATGTGGAAGGGCTCATGTTTTGTCTTCGACGATAGGTTAGCTTTGGATGATAACCTCCAACCTATAGAAAATGCAGAATGGGCTTGAATTAGGCATTGTCTAAAAGCTGTTGGTTTATTCAGCGATCTGTCACCCCAGCGAAAGCCGGGGTCCAAGGAGATGCTTAAACAAGTACTTCTAGTCTGGGTTCCGGCCTAAAACCGGAATGACAGCTAGTGGTTCGAGCTGATGTCTATAGGCAATATAGTAAATTACTAACCATATGGTTTTTTAAAAAGCAATGAGCTGGCTTATCATTTTCGCAATTATCGTCGTGAACTCCATGTTTGTCATCGCCGAGGTGGCTTTACTCACCTCCCGCCAAGTGCGCTTAGAGCGCATGGTGCAAAATGGCAGCAAAGGCGCTAATATCGCTATATCACTGACCAAAACCCCAGAGCGCTTCTTATCGGTAATCCAAATTGGTATTACCCTGATGAATATATTACTAGGCTTATATAGCGGGGCAACTGTAGGAGATACCCTAGTGCATTGGCTCGATGAAGTCCCTAGTTTACAGGAATATAGCTATGAAATCAGCAATGGGGTTATGGTGCTAATCATTACTTATATCACTGTACTTGGAGAAATTATCCCAAAACGCATAGCAATGCTCTCCCCAGAAAAGTTGGCTTCCATACTCTCATATGGCATGTTATTTCTTATGAAAATAGCAGCGCCTTTGGTAAACAGCTTGATCTTCTCAACTAAGCTAGTCATGAGGATACTGCGTGTAAAAGAAACCAGCGAGCCTATAACAGTGGAAGAGCTCAAAATCTTTATCAACCAAGCTGAGCACAGCGGCATGGTAGACAAAACCGAACGAGATATGATCCGCCGTCTTGTACACTTAAGCGATATTACGGTTGGTGCAATTATGACCCCGCGTTCCAAAATTATCTATCTCAATACTAAAGATAGTGACGAGGAAAACTTGCGTAAAGTGAGCATGTATCCTTTTAACTTCTTCCCAGTAATTGATGGCGATAGTAGCAATATCTTAGGTATTGTCTCTGTTAAAACCATACTGAATTTGAAGATGCAGGGTAAAGAGCTATTGCTGCGCAGCCGCGTTCGCCCAGCGCTTTATATGCCGGAGAATGCGAGACTCACCAAGCTGATTGAAATCCTGCGGGCCAAGCAGATCCGCATTGCCATAGTGATAGATGAATATGGCGGTATTGAAGGTCTGGTCACTTTCAATGACATCGTTAAAACTTTTGTAGGTGATATAGCTACGATGGTAGACGGCAGCAAGCCAATGCTTACTGGCACTAGCGGGGGTGGGTACAGCGTTGCCGGCAACGTACCAGTGGAAGAGATAATGGAAGTTTTGGGGCTGCACTCACTTCCAGGGGATGAAGAAGAGGATTATAGGACGCTCGCCAGCTTTATTATGAAGCAGTTAAACAAGATCCCTGCCAAAGGTGAAAGTTTTATAGCCATGGGCTGGAAGTTTGAGGTTACCAATATGGATAATTTCCGCGTGGATAAGGTGTTAATCACGCCGCATGAGGATGGGTAAAAACTTAAGATCTCTTCTGATTCCCTGCTGTCCGCTCAACATCTTCCCGCATCGCCCTCGTTAATTGAGTGGAGCTCATATTCACTGCAATTTGCATGTCATGAATGCTGTTAAGAACGGAAGGTGGTACGGTTGCCAAGCGAGTAAGTTGTGCAAGCGTCGAACGATTGATTTCATCTCTATCAGCTGCTGATATTGGTTCTAAAATTTCCTTATTCTTATCACGTAATATATAAAGGACCGTATCACCATCTTTCAGCTCATATGAATCTACTTTTTTCTGATCATATAAAGGCTTCTGTTGGAATAATAAGAAACTAACATAACGATCGGCAAAACTGCCCTTATGCTCAAGCAACACGTTGACGTGTCTCCTCAGTTGGCTCACTGTAGTACTAGCGCTAACATAGACCTCAAAATTCAACGGATCTACGTTATTTAGCGCCGGTTTCATATTGATTTTTATCATATTATCTGAGGTTTTCATACTATCGCTCTTGCATAAATTATTACGTAGTGAGATCTATCATAATTCGATTACAAGCGCAAGCCAATTACCAAAAGCAATATTCATTATATCAATCTGGATTTGGACAATTCTAAGAGTATTACACAGACTTAGAAGCAGAGGTCTCCTTCTGCCGCTCTATGGTAATCTCATTGACCACGTCTTTAAGCTTCAGCACATTTTCTTGCCACGCTTTTGCATTGCCAGTGCCATGATATAGCGAGTTATCCGGCAGTATAGTAGCTGAAAGCAAAGCTCCAGCACCTAGGAATGCTAGCACAAACAAAGTTATCATGAAATCAGGCTGGGCATTCTGCATGGCCTGCAGTATCTGGTTATGTACTACCTCACTGGTCATTGCTTTTGCGCTATGTTGCGCTACAGCTTCTGTTATCGCCACATAGGCCGAATATCCTGCAGCGCCAGCCAATCCGCCTAACGTCAGACCTAACAACGCAAAGCCCGCAACAATCGCTCTCCTCTCCCACTGAATCCTGGTGTGCCGGCCCTCCAATGGAAGCTCAGCCATCAGTTCTATAAACTCCAGCATCTTGAGGTCGCGATTCAAATGAGCTTCTGTATAAGCTTTTTCATCTTCTGTAGACAGACGCATCTGCCCATCAGCAAATTTTCTCATTCTATCGCACTTGGCTTTGAGTATCAGCAACTTGAAAGCAATACTTTGCAAATCTGGCGCAAGATCGGCAAGGTTGCCCGTGCCTAACGCTGTTTTATGCTCCTTATACAAGGACCCCCACTCTCTTTGAAGGTTCTGGTGTACACTGATATATTGATGACCAATTGGCGTAATGGCGTCGCCCGTAAGAATAGATTTCGGATCTTGCCAGTGATCCTTCCATTCCTCTGCTTTTTTATTAAGTAATACCGGCTTCCATATAGGATTATCGTCTCCTCCTTCAGCAATAACCTCTAACTGCTCCCCGATAAACGTACGCAGCGCAATTAAATACCTGCCTCCGACGTGCTGACCTAACTCAACCTTCAGTGTATTGCACACTTCTTGCAGCATTGTAATCTTGCCTGCTTTTGCGGTTTTCCCTTCTCCTTGAGTCCTATTTGTGACTGCGAGCCTTATTGCAGATATAGTGTTATCTAAAACCACATGAGTTTGCTTATAAGTCGGCATCAACCCAGCGAAATCTTTCTTCATATCCAAGTGCTGATAAATGAAAGCTATATGCTGCTTTGTCAAATTTTTACCCATGCGATCAGGATCAGTGGGTGCTACATTAGCAAGCAACGGCTCAACAACATCTAACAATTGCAGGAAATGTTGTTTGAACTGCGCCTTTTTAGCCTGATCTTGTTCTAGTGCCACTTGTGCTGCCCGAAAGCGCAGGACTTTTATCACCTCTTGCCACTTTTGTTTGTCTGCTAAATCCTTGACTTTCAAAGCTTCTGAGCGCTTATCATCAGCTTTACCGATGTCGGAGAAACTTATAACCTCATCCACTAACACATCAATATCAGTATCTGGTGCGATCGACAAGCCACCAGCAAGCTGCGTTAACGACTGGTCCGTAGGCATAAAAGCATGAGCATTGCCTCTAATCTGTAACTGCTGTCGTACGTGTGCCAAAACATCCTTTACCGAGCCAGCATCATGAGTCAGCAGCCATTGATCCCAAAAATCTTCTTTTGAAACACTAATTCCACTTATAACATATATATCTTTTCTAAAGCTATCAAATACCGCAAGCAACTTCAAAACATGTTGATTAAGCTTACTTCTATCTTCCCCCTTAGCATGATGGCTTTGAGCCGCCCGCACACACAGTATATTAACTGCTTCAAATAGTTCGACTCGCTTATAAGTTTCACTTGATTTAGCCACATACTCCGTTAGTAACTGCTGCACCTTTGCAACTTCTGAATCTCCCGGCAACTCCACCTTAGCGCCAGCGTCTTTCGGCGGACCATATATGCGATTCTCATAATCAGCACGAGTTTCAGTGCCATCAAAACCGTATTTTATATCCAGTTCTCCCTTAAACCTATCACGTATAGCACGCATCCCCAGCATCCTATCAGCCATTTTTAGGCCATATTCTAGCTCCTGTTTTGGGCCATTATAACTCTTCATTGCGTTTTTTAACGCTGCCTGCATCACTTCCAATCTATCATGTTCCGGCTGAATTGCACCGCGAATATTCCAATACATGGCAACCAAGGTTCTCAAAGCAAATAGAGCTTTGAGAGCATCTTCTTCATTATTAATGGTAATATTTAATGGGAGAACTTTCCAACTAATGAAAACGCCGTCAGTTCCGAATGGCTCGCGCCGCTCTTCAGTCTGTTTTTTCACACCTGGCAGAGCATCCTCTGCTGCACCTATATACTTGCCAGCTGCTGTTTTAGTAGGAACACCTAGAGTCGGACTTTCTTTGAGTTCAGTGTATCTCTTTTTAAAATCTTCGAAGCTTAGCATTGTTATTTACCGCAAAATATTCATCAACACTTTCATTGTGCCATAAAAGCTGCCAATCCACAACTAGAATTGGTTTGGTATGCTAATATCTGGGTCTTTAGATTGTGAGGCGAAGTTACTCAAGCTGTTTTTAATTTCCTGGAGTACGTCAACATTGCCGCTAGCCATCTGATCAAGCAGATTTTGAGCTGCGATAGCAGGGTCAGGTCTGTTATATATCTTATGTCCTCCAATAACTGAAACCCCGCCTATACCTATAGTTATACCCAATAACACAGCGCAAAACATCAAGATCGGAGCAGCATTTGCTGCCGTTTGCATTACATGCGCAGCATCACCCGCTCCGATCATGGCTTTAGTAAACGCACCAACTTCCACGCCGGTAACCCCAGCTGCAGCGCCAATTTCCATAGTTGCAACAAACACGCCACCAGCTACCAATGCTCCCGCTGCTGCGACTGCGGCGGTTTTTACAACTTTTTCAACTTTTGGTTTCATAAGTCTCTCGGTTGCTGCTCCTTCCACTTCCATGACTATATTAAGTACTTCTTTTAGAGCATGTATGCTATGCAGCAGCCCTAAAACCGCTTGGCAGCGCGTTTTTTCATCTGGAGTGATCGTATCACTGCTAATCTGTCTTTCGAGGTCTATTGTTATCATTGCGTAAAAGAGTTCAGACATCAAATCGTTAGATAGTTGCTCGACAAACGGCGTATTAGCTGTTTTGACACTATCATTCTCTTTGAAAGAATTGCATTCAGAATGAGCATCAAAGATTTTCATTGCAAAATAATCTTTGATTGTAAACGGCGAGGTAAGGGCTGAAATTACCTTAGATGTGAGAGCATACAGAGGTATGCTCTCACCTTCTACTAGAGGTCCAATTTTTTTTATTGTGGCATCGGCTGTATTATAGCTTTGCTGCACTTTTTTCATTATGATGCCTTGTTGCACTGAGATTTCCTGCCCGACCTGAGCTTCTTGCTGTTTATTAATGATTTTTTCAGTTAAAAAGCGAATCATAACTGCATACCTTGTGATGCCATTAGATTCCTTCCAAGAAATCCATCTATTGCCAAGATTTCTACTGTTTTCACTTATGCGGCTCGTATTCTTTAATTTTTCTTTGTCATCTTGAGAAAGTTGTTTGTCTAATTCTGGTTTGTAAATCAGCACTGCTAAATCTAACATAGCAAGCTGATTACCCAATAACAAATCACGCATCATGTCTCTACCAATAAACCCGAATGTATTAGGGGGTATAGTTTGCGATATACTATCTGCGACTGCTTGCGCTATAAACTCCCTTTTTGCATGGCGCTTACTCATAGGCGTGGCGTGGGTTAGGACCGCAGCCATACAAGCCTCAGACCTAGGTAAGGCAATAATGTCTTGAATATTGTTGATACTCGGTTTTGTCATAACAACCAATAATTTATCGTTGGGATAATAGCAGCATCACAGATTTTTTCAATATTTAGCATACACGTTGAAGGATTAATAAAGGGTTAATTTTGCTCTTTTAATAATGTCTATTGAACAGTGAAGGTAATAAATATGCTATGCAAGCTATAATCCGTCAATTAATAATAATCTTACGAATTATATATGAGATCGTATGAGATCATATGAGATCATATGAGATTTGTCAAATAAGTGCTTGCGTCGCAAAGTGGTTATTGCTACCCTTGCGGCCAATATAAGTTAGCGTTATTTATGGAATTCGCAAGTAGTTATGGCTGGGCTTTTTTTATCATACAGGGTACTGTTATAACCTTGCAATACGCTGTCTTGCCGCTAATCTTAGGGCTTATTATTGGGATTATACTTGCCATGATGAAGCAGGCCGGCAATCCTATCCTGACTCTTACAGCCAACGCCTATATCTCAATTATCCGCGGTACTCCGCTATTATTGCAACTCTATATCATGTATTTCGCTTTCCCTGGGATTACTGGGTATAAAATTTCCGCATTTGCGGCGGGTATTATAGCGTTCTCTTGCAACAGTGCTGCTTATATTGCTGAGATAATTCGCGCTGGTATTGGGGCGGTGGATAAGGGTCAATTCGAAGCGGCGCATGCACTGCATATCCCATATTACCGCACTATGCTCGATATTATCTTGCCACAAGCGATGCGTAATATTCTCCCCTCTCTGGTGAATGAGGCAATATCACTAGTGAAGGAATCGGCGATAGTGGCGATTATTGGTGAAGGTGACCTGATGCGGCGGGCGCAGATGGTGGCGGCTGAGCAGTATAATTATCTTGGCCCTCTTTTAGTTGCAGCGGTATGTTATTATATGCTTATCGTGATTTTAAGCCATATAGGTAAGCGTATTGAGAGGTCTTTAAATGCTAAGTATTAAAGGACTCATCAAAGTTATTGCGGAGCGTAAGATTTTGGATGGGATAAATCTGGAGGTGCCGCAAGGACAGGTTGTCGCGATAATAGGGCCGTCAGGAGGTGGGAAATCTACTTTACTGCGCTGCATAAATGGCCTAGAGAGATATGAGGATGGCAGTGTTACTTTAGGTAATTTGCAGGCAAAAGATGTGGGTATGGTGTTTCAGCACTTCAACCTTTTTCCGCATATGACATTGTTTGAAAACCTGATATATGCTCCTATTAAGGTGCAAAGAATTAGTCGGGATAAAGCTATTGCCGATGCTGTGCAAATGCTGGAAAAAGTAGGATTAGCAGAATGTGCACATATAAGGCCTGCAAGACTATCTGGTGGGCAAAGGCAGCGTGGCGCAATCGCTAGGACTTTATGCACTAATCCTAAGCTGTTATTGATTGATGAGCCAACCTCAGCTTTGGACCCAGAAAATGTAAAGGAAGTGCTGGGCACGATCCGCAGTTTTGCTCATACTGGCCTCACTATGTTGATTGTGACGCATGAGATGGGCTTTGCCAAAGAAGTAGCTGATAGGATTATATTTATGGAAGACGGCAGAGTTGTTGCAGATGGCAGTGCTGATACCTTCTTTTCCTCGCAGGGCAATCCTAGGGTGCGGCAATTTCTGGAGAAGGTGCTATGAAGTTGGCGCGCTATTTTGCGGGATTGCCAATTATTCCAGTGACTATCATTGCTTTTTTCATGCTTTTGGTTTTGATAGCAGATTTTGTGCTTATCTATGTTTCTGGTGATTATTACAACGGTTTGGTGACAGATAATGCATACCAAAAGGGCTTGGAATATAATAAAATAATCGAAGCAGCTAAAGCGCAAGAGATCAGTGGCTTAAGCGATACTATCAAATGGGATAATGCCGAGAAAAAGCTGGAATTTTGTTTATATGATAAACATGGAGTGCAAGTTGAGGCACGCCTAGTGGATATCACTTTGCGTCATCCTATTACTGATAGATATGACCAGAGTTTTACTGATAGTAACAATTCTGGTTGCTCGGTCATGAACGTGGAGCTGGGCTCAGGGCGCTGGGAAGTTCTACTGCATGCATACATAAATATGCAAAACGGCGAGCTAGATTACTACAAGCATGCTTTTATTATTGTGGATTAAGTGCCACTGTTTTGCTGCACAACTTGCTCTCAGGGATGCAATCCGCTTCAAAAGCCACGTGTTGCCGCTTATTAAATGCATTGCCTCTGCTTGGGTAATTGGCTAATAATTTGTCTACCATACCATGTTCACGCAAGTAAACCCATGGGCGGCGCTCAATAAGCCTGTCATTTAGCCACCACTCTGACCAACCGCCAGTAGTTTCTAAGAATTCTTTAGTAAACTCTTCGCCGTATTCCAAAAAGCCTATAGTACAAACATCTACGTAAGATTGCACTATAGGATAATCGTAATTAGCTGGGCCTCTGCGGTCACCATCTTCTGGCACATACGCCCATAATTTGCCCATGCTGGGTAGGCCCTGCCAGCCTACAGACTGCACAAAGCGCCATGGCACTTCTATGCGTTTATAGCCAACCTCACGGTTATCCCAGATTGTCATATCATCAGTGCTGACGGGGTAGATAACTCCATTGATTGTTTGTTTACCATCATTGACGCGCTCTAGGCCTAAAGCGGTCATTTTGGTAATGCTGTGAAAATTCCATTTGCGGACGTAGCCAAAGTCCGAAGAAATGCGGGCAGGGATGGCGAAAGTATTATTGCCTAGAGAGGCCATACGTGATTGAGAGTTCACCAATGAGCCATATCCAAATATGTAATTAGTAGGAGCATCTATATTGCGTGTACTCCAGTAGTTTAAATCTTTTGGTGGCGCACTAACGGCCTCTGTTTTGCCAATATCGCTTTTGCCACCGGTTATTGTGGGCTGCAGACTTTGTATGGTTTGTGCTGCGATGGCGCTACGCACCCAGTCTCTGAAATAGAAAGCTGTGCATAACATTATTAAGACAAAAAATAATATACTGTAGCTGAAGGATTTGTGGCGCATCATCTTAATTTATTAAATTAATAATAACTTTTAGGATGTAGGGTCACGCTTAGGAAGTCAATAGGATTTATCAGAGAGCAACATAAGCAGTTATCATTCATTATCGAAAGGTAGAGGTTCAGTGCCTTCTTCAAGAATATCTAAATATTTACGATACATATATACCTTATCACGGTTTTTACCGCTTATTTCCTCTAAGATGCCCAGTGTAACCATTGACTCTAACGCTTTTCTTACTGTTGGCGGCGACATACCTAATTGATTTGCCAATGGGATTGTCATAACCACTGGTGATTGCTTTATATGCTTTAATAACTCTTCACACGCAAATCGTGCACGTTCCAAAGTGGCCAGCTTTAAATTATCTGGTTATATATGTTCCAATTCTGCGATTCATAGGCTATCTTTTCTTCAGCATGCTCTTTAAGAAAACTTAGCATGCTATCTTTTCTTAGTCAAGGTTGATAAGAAAAGTTAAAACAGACCTATTTTCTTCTATATCACTTCAAGGTACCTATAAGTCTGCGCCATTAAATATTGCGTTAAAAAACGCTAATATTTTGTGAATAAGCATTGCATTATGTTGCAATGCAATGTAAACTTAAAACTATAGAGTAATATTTTACGGAGATTTTATGGATAAAACTGATAATAATCAAAGCATTCAATCTGTAAAGCTAGTTTTACCAAATAAAACGGTGGAATTACCAGTAATTCATGCTAATCAAGGGCCGTCAGTTATTGACGTAACGCAGTTGTACGCAGAAACTGGCATGTTTACTTATGACCCTGGCTTTATGTCTACTGCTTCATGCCATTCTTCGATTACTTATATAGATGGAGAGCAGGGTATATTGCAGTATCGCGGTTACCCAATTGCAGAGTTAGCATCAAAAAGCTCATTTCTAGAGGTGTGCTATTTACTACTACACGGTGAGCTCCCTACTCAAGCAGAATACGACAGGTTCATGTATGAGATTCGTAAGCATACTATGATTCATGAGCAGATGCATTTCCTATTTCGCGGCTTTCCTCGTAGTGCACATCCCATGGCGGCTATGGTGGGAGCAGTTGGTTCATTATCCGCTTTTTACCACCAGCATTTGGACATCCGCGATGAAGAGCAGCGCAGTGTAGCAGCGGTCAAGCTTATCGCTAAAGTGGCAACGCTAGCTTCTATGGCGCATAAATATTCCATAGGCCAGCCGTTTGTCTACCCAGATAACAGCTTAGACTATGGTGCAAACCTACTTAAGATGATGTTTGCTGTGCCTTCTGAAAGTTATAAGGTTAATCCAGTATGCGCGAGTGCGATGGAGAAGCTTTTGATTCTACATGCAGATCATGAGCAAAACGCTTCTACCTCTACTGTTAGGCTAGCTGGTTCGTCTGGTGCAAATCCATTTGCAGTAATCGCTGCTGGTATAGCTTCTCTATGGGGGCCAGCGCATGGTGGTGCAAATGAAGCAGTTTTGAAAATGCTAGAGGAGATTGGCACACCTGATCGCATACCAACGTTCATCAACAAGGCAAAGGATAAAAATGACCCATTCCGTTTGATGGGTTTTGGCCATAGGGTGTATAAAAATTACGATCCGCGTGCTTCTGTGTTGAAAGAGGCTTGTAGCAGTGTTCTTAAAGAGATGAATATAAAAAACGACACGCTGTTGGACATTGCTATGGAGCTAGAGCAAATCGCGCTGAGTGATCCGTATTTCATAGAGCGCAAGCTTTATCCAAACGTGGACTTCTATTCCGGTATAATATACAGAGCGCTAGGTATTCCAACTCCTATGTTCACGGTTATGTTCGCAATTGCTAGGACTGCCGGATGGGTGGCACAGTGGAAAGAGATGATTGAAGATCCACAACAGCGCATCGGCCGTCCACGCCAGCTGTACAACGGTCATACCGTCAGGCAATACGTGCCTATAGGTAAGCGGAAATAGGATGGAATAAAACGCCGCGTTGAGTTAAGGCCCGCTAGCGCTGCAGAGCCCATGTTGTCATTATTGGTGTATGTGATACAATGCCCCCATAAACTGGTGAATTATGGAGGTGTGTATGACAAATTGTTGCGCGATAACGGGTATGGTGCTTATTGGTGCGACCGTCTTGCCGCTTATGCCAATAATAGGATATGATGCCACCCTGTTTGCAATATTACAATCAGACCTAGGCGCTGAAAAATCATGGCAATGGAGGCAGTTGGGATTCGGGCAATCCTGGCAAGATGTGTTGAATGGGGTGACACCAAGCAGTGCTGCCTCGCTTCAAGGGACCACAATTGGGCTGGCGACCACTGCAGGAGCGTTGGGCTTAATAGGTATTGGCTTCTCTATATATGGTGCCTGTGCCAACAACGTTACAGCGATCGCAATTGGTCTGACATGTGTTGCTATAGCTCTTCCTTTTGTAACTGCAGCTATTGCTGCAGCGCAATATGAGAAATTGTTCTTAGAACAGACTTTACAGGCCACAATGGAAAATGTGGATATAACTTCTAAAATATTAGGCGCCATTGCTGCAGTATGCATATTGGCGTACGGCGCAAGCAGCCAATGTAAATAATCACTGATCCTATAAACTCACCTGGACCGTATATTTACCATCTTCTGACGCTAGCACGCCATCTCCAATCAGCATAGCGGCGCCAGGTATAAAATCATTGCTATTTGCAGCTGCTTGCAGATCAGCTATAATAGCGCTATCTAAGGAAGTTGGAGAATAGTATTCCACTTTTGCAAGCTCAGCCTTCAAAGATAAATTATGTTGCGACTTAAACTTGCGTATCAGGCTAAGAAGCTGGATTGCCGCTTCCCCTTGTGCCAGCAGACCGTCCTGGTACGGATATGCGCTGGCCTCAGGCCAGTTGCCGCGGCCATGTATTGAGGATACGGCAGTAGAGCTACCGTGTGCCATTCCCATAAGATGCCAAATCTCTTCAGTGATATGTGGTAAAATAGGGGCAAGTAAGCGCAACACGGCATCAAGTGCGTGATATATTGTAATAATAGCGCTCTGTTGCCCTTGAGGATCTCTGCCATCAGCGTCATAAATCCGGATCTTGATCATTTCTAGATAATTATCACAGAGATCATTCCAGAAGAAGTCTTCAACTACCATACGACCTTCTGAATAATCAAAGTGAGTAAAGCTCTCTGTGGTAGCGCTCACCACCTCATGTAGCCTGGAAATCAGCCAAAGATCGAGTTTATGAGTAATAGCAGTAGCATTAATAGCGTCGGCTGGGCTAGAATAGCGCTTAGTAAGCTTATCTGTATGTAAAGAGATGAATTTTGCTACGTTCCACAGCTTGTTGATGATCTTATTGCCGATTTTGAAAAGTTCATCAGAATACGCAATATCTACGCCCAGCTTCGAATTGGCTGCCCAGTAGCGAATTGCATCTGCGCCTTTTTCGATGATCAGTTCGGTAGGAGTGACAATGTTGCCCTTGGATTTGCTCATTTTAGTTTTATCTGCTGCTAAACACCAACCACTGATAGCTAAGTGTTGCCACGGGATGCTGTTATCATGGTGCATTGCTTTTACGATAGTCGAAAAAGCCCATGTCCGAATAATTTCATGCGCCTGTGGTCTTAAGTCGAAAGGGTATAATTTGCTATGCCTGGAAAAATTTATTCCAAGAATGTTATTAAGCGCTTTACTATTAAGCTGTGGGGTTACGGAGCTGGTCGCCCAGGTGTCCATTACATCCATATCAGGTTCAACCTCATCGCGGCTATATCCTGCTGGTAAGTCCGTGAGCGGGTCAACTGGTAACTGGCTTGGAGCAGCTATTAAAATCTTACCTTCTTCCCCAGGTCGTTTGGAATACCATGCAGGAAACGGCACGCCGAAATAGCGCTGTCTTGAAATACACCAATCCTGTTTCAGTCCTTTGATCCAGTTTTCTAGGCGCACCTGCATATATTGAGGATGCCATTTGCATTGTGCTGCTTTGGCGAGCAGCTGTTCCTTATAGTCCATAACGCTGATAAACCACTGTGAGGTGGCAATCAGCTCTAATGGTGCGCCAGAACGCTCTGCACATTTCACCATCTGGGTCACAGAGGTTTGAGATAGTATTGCCCCATTGGCGCTGAGATCGTCAACTATCTTTTGACGTGCCTCTTTTGTCTTTAGGCCGTTGTATACGCCGGAGTTGTGCATAAAGCCATCGGTATGCAGGCAACTCTTGAGGGGCAGGCCATGCCGGCGCCACCACTCAACATCTTGGATATCGCCAAAAGTACAGCACATCACAAGGCCAGTGCCTTTGTCCATCGCCACATCATAATCTTCGATAAATGGTACTCTCTCACCAAATATAGGAGTTATAGCGTGTTGGTGCTTCAGGTGTTGGTATCTAGCATCATCAGGGTGATATAGAACTGCAACGCAAGCAGATAGCATCTCAGGTCTGGTGGTAGCGATCACCGCGCGAGCGCCGCTATTAGTTGTAAAAGCGACCTCATACATCACTCCTTGTTTTTCTTTATCCTCTATTTCCGCCTGTGCAATAGCAGTGCGGTCTGCTGGGTCCCAGAAAGTTGGTGCATACTGCTTATTTACCAGGCCCTTGTTATATAGGTCGATAAAAGACAGCTGCGATATCTTGCGGGATTCAGCGCTAATAGTTTGATATTCCTGGTTCCAATCCACGCTTAGTGCGATAGAGCGAAATAGGATCCGGAACTCTTCCTCTGCCTCTTGCACTACATCTTGGCAAAGGTCGATAAACGCTTGGCGTGGCATTTGCGCCGCGCGCACGTCCTTGATCTTTTCAACCAAACGCTCTGTAGGCAGGCCATTATCGTCAAATCCTATTGGATAAAAAACATTACGGCCAATCATCCTCTGAAAACGGGCAATAAAGTCAGTTTGGGTATAGCTAAAGATATGCCCCATGTGTAGCATTCCCGATACCGTTGGTGGCGGTGTGTCAATGGAGAAATTGCGCTCGCGTGGTTCGTCTGGATTCCAGTTGTACACGGCGTTATTCAGCCACCAGTCTTGCCATTTTTTCTCTATTGCTTTGCTGTCATAGCGTTCCGGAAAGTTCATTTATTTTGTGCCCTTACTAGAGGCAGTTGTTGTATCGGATAATATTTTCATACTGATGATTTTATCAGGATTTTCAACTTTACCATTGTTAGCGGTGCTCCCTTTTTTGATTTGATCGACGTATTCCATACCGCTGATGACTTTGCCAAACGCTGTATATTGGCCATCTAAATGCGGTGCATCGCCTAGCATGATAAAAAACTGGCTGTTAGCGCTATTAGGATCAGCACTACGAGCCATAGATACTACACCTTTACTGTGATGGGTGTTATTAAACTCTGCTTTGAGGTTTGGCAAGCTACTACCGCCCATGCCTGTGCCAGTTGGATCACCAGTTTGGACCATAAAACCATCGATAACTCTATGGAACACCACGCCGTCGTAGAAGCCTTGTTGCACCAATGTGCGTATGCGATTTACATGCTCTGGAGCGGATTTTGGGTATAATTCTATAGTGACTGTGCCACTTTTCAGCTCCATGATGACAATGTTGTTAGGATCAGCGGTGCTTGTTTTAGAACCGTTTTCTGATGTAGGCGTAGCAGCCTCCGCATTAGCCGCTGAGAAAACTGCAGCACAGAATGACATGGCGAGTATAGATTTGTGTAGTGAAAGCATGTTCGATCCATAGATAGTGTTATTAAACAGATGCCACAGCATCTTGATTGGCCGGATTATATGACGATTCAGTTGGGAAGTAAATCGATAATATAATCTATTCGCCTATTCCATAACGAAAGAGTCAATGTTAGCTTGTCTATTGCTATTTTTACTCCATAAAGTAACGATTCGCTCTATAATTATAAAAAACAAATTAATTTTTTAGAAAGTATGAAGATCATGCTGTATTATAATTATTATGCATGTGTCGAGCGTCCTGCCAGGCAAAGACACATGAGAAGAGTTAGGTTGTGCAGTAGTCAGGAACCAAGTCGCCGAGGATATACTCTTGCTCGCTTTCTGAGAAATATTGCAGGGTATAAAGCATCTCATCCATAATATTATTGTAGCCACTATATTCCATACACTGTGCTACTTCCACTATCTCATTATGCACGGCGTGCACTAGCTTATCCCTTATATCTGCAGCAGTCGCATTATCTAGGGATTGAATATACTGCATGGCTTGTGGAATGAATTCTTTGGAAAACGCTTCATATAAGCCTTGATAGACTTGGGTATCTGCGCCGATTTGCTGCATGATATTGGCGAAATCTATATTATTGGCATAACTATCTGATAACAGCTCAAGTTTTTGATACAGGCCGTAATCTGAATATTGTATTAGCCTGATTAGGGCCTTGTTCCAAAGTTCATTCCTATCTATGTATTGGCTGGCAACAGCTATATAAGCGTCTACGAGCGGTAAATTACCACTTGCTGTAACTTCATCACCCATAATCGCAGCTGCAAGCAAATCTGCCATATATTCTGTGACCGGGGTTGCGTTGTATAACTCATGTAAATGCCCTAATTGCTGTTGGATTAGGTGTTGCACCGATATCTCTTTATTTGCAAGGCTGATAAAGTTAGTGGAAGACCATACTTCCAGTACTAGCTGGTAATCGACTTGCACCCCAAATGTTTTAATAATCTGAGCCATTACGGTTGGGTTATCGCCATATTGTATGTAATTTATTAGCAAAGACTCGCCAAGAGAAGCATTTATGGTGATTTCTGCTTGGCTAAATGAATGGCATATTTGAATTATGGCTTCATCCATGTGATGCGTAATTGCAGTATCTAAGGTTGATAGCCGATCATTTGGGTTGTTAGCCAAAAAGGAAGCTAATACGTTATAATCATGATTTTTAGCGCTGAAATTTAGTATGGCCTGTTCTATATCGTGATGGCCGAATATTTTACTGCAATTTGTTCTAATGAGTGATAATTGAGCGGTTTGCAAATCAAGTTGTGTGGCTATTTTCGCTAGCCACTGCATGCCATAAGTTCTATTACCTGGCATAGCTAAAAAATCCTCAAATGCTAGCAGAGAATCATGAGCCAGGATGAAGTCCATAAACATTGTACGCGCATGTGGTACTGAGTTCTCAACAATCTCAAGAATTTTTTCTATCAATATGGTTTGATAATTATCAAGATCATGCAGCTTAGTACTATAGACGCTGAACAATTCTTCGATAAATTGATTTGCCGTTGAGTCGTTATTGTAAGGCTGTTTATAATAGCGTTCCCAGAGACCGTGGAGCAATTGTTTAGCAAAAGCGGCCCCATTATGGGCAATGCTATATATTAACTGATCTACAACCGCATCGCTCATCGATTGTCGTAAGATTGTGTTTAGTTGTAGTAGTAGCGTTTGATCCCACAACATTTTTTCTACAATGAATTGCTTAAGCTGTGCTGATGCTGCATTGTTATAAGTGGAGGTGTCAAGATAAAGCAGTATTATCTGCTGATTATCCATGTTGATCAAACCTCCTTTAATTGTGGCTAGCATTAGATCAGTCAGAGGTGCGTAATCCACTGCTATACTGGTTTTAATAATCTCGGTTTCGATGGAGTGTGTCTTTAAGGCGCTATAATTAGTTTGGATGAAGGTGCCGAATATAATGAACCATACCTCACTGTAGTAATGATGCTCTTCTGGCTTAATACCGCTAAAGCGTATATTACGCATGAGAAAATGGATGACGTCATCACCGTCGAACTCTTGGTAGTTTTGCTTAATATCAATATTGTAGAACGCGCGATTAAAGCCGCTTTTAATGCTGTTGACAGTCATACAGTTTTTTAAGTCATACAGCCCCGGGTTATGTAGAACGTCATACAACAAATTACGGCATTGTGTAGCGGTCATCCTATCTCTCATATTATAATATAACTCAATCTTAGTACTTTAAGATTGAGTTATATTATCGAGAGTCAAAAGCATATGAAAGTGTTTTGTTATAAAACTTGCCCCTTATAATGGGGCATGCTAAATTGCTTATGATAAAAACAATAGGAGGCTGTTCTCGATGCACCAGTATGATGATACCAATATCTTTGCCAGAATTATTAGGGGCGAGCTGTCATGCAATAAAGTATATGAGGATGAGCAGGTGATAGCTTTTCATGATATTCACAAAGCCGCACCAGTGCATGTGTTGGTCTTGCCTAAGGGAAGATATATTTCTTTTCACGACTTTACCACTACGGCTGCACCGCAAGAAGTTGCCGATTTTTTCACTAAAGTGCGTGTGATTACTGAGCAGCTCGAGTTAGTGGGAAGTGGCTATAGGTTGGTGGCTAACCATGGGAGTGATGGCTCTCAAACTGTGCCACATTTCCATGTGCATATACTGGGTAAGCGTCGCTTAGGAGCTATAGTAAGCGGCGATACCTACCATGAGCGGGTACAGGGTTAAAGGGCATGCGTAAGCTCAAACATATTGCTGAATTTCTGCTGGTATACCTCTTAATTCTGCTAGCACTGGCTCTTGGGTTGGACAGGGCATCCGCTTTTTTTGGTAAGCTTGCTGTGTTGATTGGTCCACGCCTGAAGGTTAGCAATGTAGCGCGGCGCAATCTGAGCCAGGTGTTACCAAGCCTGACCGAAGAGGATAGGGAAGTAATAGTGGTGCGGATGTGGGAGAATATAGGGCGCTTGGCTGGAGAAATGCCGCATTGGCATAGATTAAGCCCTCAACAGCTGTTAAGTAGAGTAAAGATGAAAGACTCAGCGCCGCAAAAACGCGGCAAGGGTATTATGTTTTTATCGGGGCATTATGGAAACTGGGAATTATTTCCACATGTATTAAATGCTCTAAAAATTCCTAATTACATGGTATATAGGCCGGCTAATAACAAGTATGTAGATAGGTTAATAAACAAGATGCGTAATACTCATTTAATTGCTAAAGGGGCGGCTGGAATGCGACAGATCATCCAATTGTTGCGTCAAGATGAGTTGGTGGGAATGCTTTTCGATCAAAAAGTCGGGAATGGCGTTCTTATCCCATTCTTTGGTATTGAGGCCAAAACGGTTACCGCGCCAGGCGCGTTTGCTTGCAAACTGGGTGCTGAGCTGGCTATCGCTAGAATAAAGCGCATACATGGGGCTCATTTTGAGTTGGAGGTTAAGTTACTGAAAATCAGTTCAGAGATGGACGCTGTTGCAGTAATGATAGAGCTTAATAAACAGCTGGAAGCATGGATTATCGAGACACCTGAGCAGTGGTTTTGGTTGCATAAACGGTGGTAAGGAGCTGTATACCCATCATAATTAAGCTATATGTAGCTCTCTCAGGATATGCCGCTTAATTCGCTCGACTGCAGGTTGGTTGAATGGATCTATCCCTAATGAAAGGCCGCAAAGCGCCGTCTCTAGCATGGTGTGCATTATCAGCGCGCCTAATCCTTCTTCATTATCATGCGTCAGGCTAAGATAGCGGTGTGGCAAGTCTTCATCTTTTAGAACAAGCAGCATCGCTTGACATTCAGCATCGCATAATTCATGTATGCTGTGCCCAGCGAGTGGCCCTAGCTTCATAGGAAGAGTAGTGTTAGCGCTGCTATCCATGGTGTTGATGATAGTGAAGAACTTATCTTTTGGCCCGTCTAGGTATAGCTGCAGCTGGCTGTGCTGATCCAGTGGTCCAAATGCTTTCAGAGGAGTAATTCCATCACCGTCTTTGCCTAGGCTTTCAGCCACCACTTGGGCTTGCCATTCCACGAATGGCTTTAACGAAAGCTTATAAGGTATGCACACATGCTGGTTTTGACGGTGCTTCAGAATATATAGCATGGTTGCGGCGCCCTGCAGGGCATAGCTATCCTCAGGGGAGTCCAGTAATTCCTCTAACACCCGCATACCTCCGCGGCAGAAGAGTTCCATATCTTGCCCAGCAATCAGTCCTGGTAGTATGGTGATATTAGTAAAGCTGGCATATCTTCCGCTAATCTCGTCATGTGGTAGCAGCACTGCCTGAATCTGCTTACCCATTTCCGCAATCGCGCTGCCATTACCTTGAGTGATTATATAAAACCGCTGCGCTAGGTCGGTAATGAATTGCTTTTGCATATAGCTATACCAAGTGCTCAGTAAAGCTATAGTTTCTACAGTTTTTCCAGATTTGCTGATCACCAGGAACGCTGTGTGCTCTAAGTCTAAAGTGAGCGCGAGGTGATTGATGGTGCGGCTATCTATATGGTCGCAGTATGTGATACGAGTGCTATGCCCAGGGCGGCCGAGATTTGCGAGTAATTGGGGATTTAAGATGGCGCCGCCCATGCCAAGGATGACCAAGTGCTTGTATTTGCCGCTAATTTCATCAGCAACCTTGTGTAAGGCTCTAGGGCTAGTAATATGCTCTTTTTGAAACAGTCGGTGCTCTAGTAATTTGTCAGTATTTTTAGCAACGTTATGGACTTTCTCCAAACATTTTTGAAAGCTGATTTCGCTGGTAAAAGCGCCGCTATCAGTGTATGAGTATAGCTTGCTTTGAGAATTTGACATATAGCGTCCTTTTTTGTTTATACCCATCATAGCTGTAAGCCTATAGCTGGCGCAAGGGGTGTTGTATTTGGGCTGTAATTCCCGTCTTCCGTTTACGCCAAGGCTTCGCCGGACAAGTCGTCGATGACAAACAATATCTCTATTGTCCTGCCGTTAAAATCGTGGTACAATCCGCCCTAATTAACACAGATAGCGTTTTGGTATGCAAAATATTGATGTAGCGCAGCATTATAAGCAGGTTGAGAGCGAAAGGGTTAGAGTGCTTGTAGTCGCGCTGCGAGACTCTATTAATAGTTATCATATAGGGTTAGAGTCAATTTTTACTGACAAATATAGACACCTTCTGTTAGGCTCTGATCTGGTTCCGTCTGGCTTATCTGAGAATCATAAAACTGCTGTGCATACTACAGCTAGCAAAGATGCAAAAGCCGTATATTCCACTATATTTGGTAAGACATCTGAAATCAGGCCGATAGACAAAGCTCGCGCTAGTTATGGTCGTGCGTTGCTTGATATAAGCCTGATGCATGGAGCTGTGTTAACTACCACCATGTTAACCGGTTATGGTGGCCTGATTGGCATTGAGATCTATGTTATACAGGAGTTTTTGGAGCCAGCCATCGCCAACAGCAATGTAATCCGCACAATCGATCAACTGATAACGCAAGGGATTACAGATGGCAGTGTTACTCGTTGGGAAGAATACTTATTGCGGCAGCAGATGCATGAGCTGTCTTTGGCAAATGGGAGCTATGCGTTGGATTTTGCAGGGTTTACTATGTTAGTCCTCGCAGGAGCAGCGTTCTTTTGGATGTTAGGTGGGCCAATTGGGGGTCTGCGTGATTATGCTGATAAGCAAGCGCTAAACCATTATGCACAAGTGCTTGCCAGTACAACGTTAGCACAAGAAGGATTTAGGCAGTATCCAGTGGAGCCAGGTGCTAAACAGAACATTGATTGGAATAAGCCAAAAGAACTAGGAAATAGGGATTTTGCCAGAGTGTTGCTGGCAATTAAACAGCAAGTAAAAGAACCAGAAGCGCAAGCAATAAAGGAATTTTAAAGGTAAATCGTATGCAAGAAGATAATATTTATAATTTAGCCATTTATAATAAGCTAGCTCAGTATAGAAGAAAAGCAGTAGAGGACACACTACAATCTATATTGCTAAGTGATGGTTCTGGAGGAGAGCTGGCAGAGCAATATTTTAAGGACAATTACCGCCACCATTTACTACACTCACTTCAACAAGAACATAGCTATACTCTTACCAACCGTGATTTAACCAACAAAGACTTAGCTGCGCTTGCTGACGCTGATGCGTTAGCATTGAGAACGCCGTTATTTGTGGAAAAAGATCAAACAATCCAGTTTATGGTTGCCAAAGCGCAATACCAGACTGGGCTACCAAGCGTTGAAAGGAAGTATAGCGCTATTATGTGGACCACGATTATTTTTGGTTATGGTGTTTTTGTCGCTGCTCCAGTGGCCGCTATTTATCATTTGGCTCCTATAGCAATGGCGGGCCAGAGATTGCTTGAAAAGCTAGAAGCGCAGGTAACAGAAGGGTTAAAGAACGGCACCCTCACCAGGCTTGATCAGCGCATGCTTGAGCTGACAATTAGAGAAGCGCATATTGCGCATTCAAACGCTTGGCTCCCGATGATTGCTGTAGTTGGGGTGTGCTTATTGGGTATGGTCTCCTTCTGGCTTATAAAGCACCCAATACAAAATCAGCGCACAAAAGAGAAAGATGGGCTTTTGAGTGAAACCGTGACTGTGTTAAGCCGCACAGCGCTGGATGCAGTTAAGCAAAACATGTTTGTTGATAAGGGTGTGCCATTATATAAAGATAAGAATAATTTGGCTACTGTTGAAGTTGACTCAAAGAATTTGTTGAACGTATTGTTATCGTTAGTTACAAATAGGCAGCAAGCAGGTTTTTGCCGTACAGTAAATGGCAATGCTCCGAAAAAGCCGGACAAACAGAAGAAAGATGATAGTGAAACAATACTGTTGGAAGAGGTTGATAGCGACAGCTAAATAGGGAGTCTCATAACATCTCTTGAAATTCTAGATTAATGCCATACATAATCCTATAGGCAATAAAACATAGGTTATATATGAACATTGAAAAACTGACAGAAAGGGTCAAGAGCGTCTTGCAGAGCGCACAAACTGCTGCTATGGCAGCTGGGCACCAACAGTTTACCCCAGAGCATTTGCTCCAAGCTTTACTAGAAGATGATACCGCGATGGCTACTGGGTTATTGAGTAAATGCGGAGTAGATTTAAGTAAGTTGGAGAGCAGCTTAGAGCAGCAAATGCGGAGCATTCCCCAAGTATCCGGTGGTAATAGCCAGCTTTATATGACCCAGGAAATGGCTAAAATTATGCAGAAGGCTGAAAAGCTCAGCGAGACAGCTGGTGATAGTTTCGTTACTGTAGAGCGTTTACTGGAGGCAATTGCACAAACCAGTGGTACTAAGGCTTATGATATGCTGAAAAACTCTGGGCTCCAAGCAGTTAAACTGACAGCAGCAATCGCAGAGCTGCGCAAAGGCCGCAAAGCACAGAGTGCAAATGCTGAAGATACCTTCCAGGCGCTCGCCAAATATGGTCGGGATTTAACGACGGCAGCCGCGAGCGGTAAGCTCGATCCGGTGATTGGTCGAGATGAAGAGATCCGCCGAGTAATACAAGTGCTTTCGCGCCGTACCAAGAATAACCCGGTGCTGATTGGTGAGCCAGGAGTCGGTAAAACGGCGGTAGTAGAAGGATTAGCACAGCGCATGATTGCTGGTGATGTGCCAGAGAGCCTGCAAGATAAGCGGCTATTTGTGCTGGATCTTGGTGCTCTGATTGCTGGAGCGAAGTTTCGCGGGGAATTCGAAGAGCGCCTAAAAGCTGTGCTTAACGAGGTTAGCGCTGATGGGGATGTTATCCTCTTTATTGACGAGTTGCACACCTTGGTGGGCGCAGGCGCGGCAGAAGGGGCGATGGATGCTTCTAACCTCCTAAAGCCAGCATTAGCTAGAGGTGATTTGCATTGTATAGGTGCCACAACCTTAGATGAATATCGTAAATATATCGAGAAGGATGCAGCGCTAGCCCGCCGTTTCCAGCAGGTATATATCTCTGAGCCTACGGTAGAGGATAGCATCTCTATATTGAGGGGCTTGAAAGAAAAGTATGAGGTGCACCATGGGGTGAGGATCTCCGATAATGCGATTATTGCTTCCGTCACTTTATCTAACCGCTATATCACAGACCGCTTCTTGCCGGATAAGGCGATAGACCTTATGGACGAGGCGGCCAGCCGTCTGCGCATGCAGGTGGACAGCAAGCCAGAGGTGATCGATGAGATAGATCGTAAGATCCTGCAGCTCAAGATTGAAGCGCTGACCTTGGAAAAGGAGGCAGACCAAGACTCAAAAGATAGGCTGACTACTTTAAAACACGAATTGGGTAATTTGGAGGCAAAATCAGCGGATTTAACAGGGCAATGGCAGGCAGAGAAAATGAAGCTTAATGAAGTGAAGGAATGTAAGGCAAAGTTAGATACAGCGCGCCTTGACTTAGAGGCAGCACAAAGGCATGGAGATTTATCCAAAGCTAGCGAGCTCAAGTACGGAGTTATTCCAGATCTTGAGAAGAAGCTGGCTGATTATAGCAGCGCTGGAGATGGAGCCAAAGCAGGGGTAAGCATGTTGCAGGAAGTGGTGAAAGATAGTGATATTGCGTCAATTGTGGCGAAATGGACGGGTATCCCTGTTGAGCGAATGCTGGAGGGTGAGAAAGAAAAATTGCTGCATATGGAAGAGCATTTGAAGGATAGTGTGGTAGGTCAGGATGCTGCAGTAAAAGCGGTGAGCAATGCAGTGCGGATGTCGCGCGCTGGCCTTAGTTCGCACGCTAAACCTATCGGTAGCTTTTTGTTCCTTGGACCAACTGGTGTCGGTAAAACCGAGCTTACCAAGGCTTTAGCTAAGTTCATGTTTGACGATCCTAGGGCTATGGTGCGCATAGATATGTCTGAATATATGGAGAAACATGCAGTAGCTCGCCTTATTGGAGCACCTCCTGGGTATGTTGGTTATGAGGAAGGTGGAGTGCTGACAGAGGCGGTGCGCCGTCGCCCTTACCAAGTTTTGCTATTTGATGAGGTAGAAAAGGCGCATCCTGATGTGTTTAATATCTTACTGCAAGTTTTGGATGAAGGCCGACTCACAGACGGGCAGGGCAGAACCGTAGATTTCCGCAATACCATTATTATCCTAACTTCTAACCTAGGCTCGCACCATATCGCAGAATTGCCGATAGGAGCCAGTGTAGAGCATGTGCGGGATAAAATTATGGATTCGGTGCGCGAGGCATTCAAGCCAGAATTTATAAATAGGCTAGATGAAATAATCTTGTTTAACCGTTTGCAACGAGAGAATATGGATCAAATAGTAGAGATTCAGTTGAAAGAGCTGGCTCGCATACTATCTGATAAAAACATTCGAATTGAAGTTGATTCTACTGCAAAGGATTGGTTGGCCTCTGAAGGGTATGACTCCGTCTATGGCGCTCGCCCCTTGAAACGGGTCATTCAGCGTACCGTTTATCATGTGCTAGCAGAGAAGATGCTATCTGGTGAAGTTAAGGAGGGTGCTATTGTGAGGATAAGCAGTGAAAGCAAAGGGCTAGTATTTGCGATGTAATAGGCCGAATTTATATACAGGCGTTGCAGCCAATGACTTGCCAGGGCAAGGTCCAGGACTATGATAGGCGATATTTGTTGCATACCACTAGATTCCCGCCTCCACAGGAATGGCATAAGTATTGCCAACATTCTCTCTCCATCGAATTTAGCAGAATTATACTTGACAGCAACGCCTTGCATTGTTAGACTGGCGGGCAAGTTGAATTTGAGGCTTATATGGCGAAGAAAAATATTGTTTTAGTGAAGTTGGTGAGTACCGCTGGAACCGGTTATTTTTATGTAAGAGGGAAAAACCCAAAAAACATGGGAACTAAGAAGCTAGAGTTCCGCAAGTATGACCCTGTGGCGCGTCAGCACGTAAACTTCGTTGAAAAGAAGTTGAGCAGTTAGGCGTTTGGAGTCTAATTATAGACTATTATTGCGGGTCAGTTTATGTCTCTGCTAGAGATGGAGAATGTGTCTAAGAGCTACAGTGCAGGCATTGATGTCCTGGCTGGCCTAGATTTTCAGATAGAACAGGGTGAAGTGGTAGCCATTATTGGTCCGTCTGGTTCTGGTAAGAGTACATTTCTTAAAATAGCTGGATTACTTGATCTGCCTAGTACTGGGGCCGTGCGTTTTGCTGGTCGTGATTGCAGTAAGCTTACTGATGCAGAGCAGACTTTGTTAAGGCGCAAAAACCTCGGTTTTATATACCAACAGCACTGCTTGCTGCCTGAGTTTACCGCTATGGAAAACTTGGTGATCCCACAGTTGATTTGTAATTTTCCGGTAGAAGAGGCGCATAAAAGGGCTACTTTAGTACTTTCTGGTCTAAACATGCAAGATAAGGCAAATTCACGGCCCAGTCAGTTGTCTGGGGGTGAGCAACAAAGAATAGCGGTATTGCGCGGGGTTATTAATTCTCCACAGCTGTTGCTTGCTGATGAGCCAACTGGCAATCTAGACCCACACAACTCCAGGCTAGTAGTGGAGGTATTCCTATCGCTAGTGCGTAGCATAGGGTTGGCAGTAATTATAGTCACCCATAACCTGGCAGTGGCAGCCCGTGCTGATAGAATAATGGAGCTGCGTGACGGTAAGCTTATGCCTTATAGCATTAAATCTTCTACTACTGGCAGAGTTGCTGTTAATTCTACTGGTGTAGTTTGATCTATAGCTGAGCTATAGGCGTCCGACTGCTCTGCCACGGCATCATCTTTTATTGGTAGTATAACAACCTCGGCTGGTGGCATAATAATATCTACCGGCAGTATCGGAGCTTCCTCCACTGGTAGTGTCACGGTTTCATCAATATTGACTTCGGCAACTGGTGGCATAACCCATGGCGCCTGCAAACCAGATTCAGTAAAGATTTCCTCTATTATGGCCTTGAGTTCACTAATGGAGCTGCTATCTGCCTTATTATGGTAGTTAAAACGAATATCGTAGTCGTGCCCGCCAAAGATCAAATCTGCTGTTGCCAATGGTCCAAAATTTTGTATTTCAGTAACGGCGTTTTTTAGCTCTTTATATTGGTCCATGGGCTTGTCCATTACCTGCACCTTGATCGACGGATCCAAGCCATCAGTAGTTTCCTGAGATACAAAGATTTTGGAGGCCTTTATGGTGCCAGATTTATTTAGGCTAGTCGTGCCTTGGATATCCATCAGCATTGCTTTGTTAGCCTTCACTTTGGCGCTGGTTATTGTGAGATCATCACTCAATAAGCCAATGTAATCAGCTTGCACATCAGCGTTGATGGTTAAATGAGGAGCATGGATAAGCAAAGTGCCGTTAACCTTCAACGGAGCGTTTATAGACACATGGCCACCGCTCAATATAAGAGATTGAGATTTAACCTGCGCGTTGATTTCTAGGTCTGTGATGCCGTTGAGGACTGTGCGCTTGGTATAGGTGGTCTGCTCGTCTATATTAATTTTCTTAGTTTGGATAATGTCGCTCTGAGCTGTATTCATAGGTTACCTTTATATTTATTAATGTCCGAGTCGGTTAGTATATGCTTGGTGAATTTTTAAGTCAAGTCGGCTTTAATTAATATAAATTTAATATATTAATTACTAAGAGAGCGGAATGCTTGCAAGGCAGCTTTGCGTGTCGCTGATATATCGACAATAGGTTGGGGATAAGTACGGCCTAAGGCAACATTGCAAGCCTGTAATACATTACTCGGGGCTTGCCATGGTTTGAATAGATAGCGTAAAGGTAATGCAGCGAGCTCTGGGACAAAGTGTTTGGTGTAAGTGCCATTTGGATCAAACTTTTCTCCTTGAATGATTGGGTTGAAAATACGGAAGTATGGCGCAGCATCAGCACCACATCCTGCAACCCATTGCCAAGATGCGCTGTTATTAGCAAGATCAGCGTCTACAAGGCAATCCAAAAACCAGGCAGCGCCATAACGCCAATCTATTAAGAGGTTTTTGACTAAAAAAGAGGCGACCAACATACGCACCCTATTATGCATATATCCAGTTTGCCAGAGTTCTCTCATCCCTGCATCTATGATTGGATATCCAGTTTGCCCGGTTTTCCAGGCTTGCAGCATTGTTTCATTATGTTGCCAGGGAAAGTGGTCAAAACGGCGTTGCAGATTTTGTGTTGGTAAAGTGGGATGATGGTATAGTAAGTAATACGAAAACTCTCGCCACACTAGCTCTATTTGATAGCGTTCTATATCACCTAATACACTAGTGTACTTGCCTTGGCGCTTGAGATTTTCAAGCGCCCACCATATTTGATTTGGTGAGATCTCGCCAAAATGTAAGTGAGGTGAGAGCCTAGAAGTTTGGGAATCAGCAGGATAATCACGTGCTTTAGCATAGCCAGATAGATTATCTTCGATAAATAATTCCAATTTTTTTTGCGCAGCCCTCTCTCCAATATCCCAATATGATCCCAACTTAATGTACCAGCTGTTTTTATCTAGCAATGAAAATGTTGTGCTACCTGCCTGATCGTATAATTTGTATGTGATTGATGTGGCTTCAGGACTGCGAGGTTTTATATGGCCTTGGTAACCCCTATTATAAAAGGGTGTAAACACTTTGTATGGTAGGCCATCGTCTTTCATAATCTCCCATGGTTCCCATAGCAAAGAGCCGTTAAAATGATGACAAGTAATATTAAGATGGTTGGAGGCAGCAATTACATTATGTTCTTGCTGCATCTGTAATGGTTCGTAACACCTATTCCAATATAGATCTTTAATATTGTGTTGCTGAGCTAGTTCTATAAGTATCTCATGAGGATTACCTACGTAATAATCAAGTCTCCCATTTAAGCTATCTTTTAATGACTGTAGGGAGTGATGTAACCACCATCTGCTTGCAGATCCTAGATATTGAGAAGAAGTAGTATCAAAGATATATATTGGCCACACACCTCCCTTAGAAGCGGCTGCTATAAAAGCTGGGTTGTCGGAAAGCCGCAAATCATTACGAAGCCATACTATAGATAGAGGGAGGTTATTTGACATGCCGCGGCTATTATAGCTGGTTTAAATGTTGAAAGAATTAACCCTTCCATGAGCGTACCCCTAGAGACAGTAAGGAAGGAGCAGCAAGGAGTACGCTCAGGCAAGAGTTATAACAACTGAATGCGCATATGTCAATAAAACATATTCCGATGGAAGAGAAATAATTATGAATGCCCGTCCCAATCGACATGAGGAGTAATATATTCTATATTATGGTACAGGTCAATGGGTCGCGAGATAGGTTGCTGAAAAAAATTTTCTTGCCGTATCTAGGTATTATATTGCGTTCCAAGTATCTTTAATATTTCTTTAATAAAAAAGTTGGCTTTGTTGTGGTACAAATTAATGCTTTAGACCCGCAATAAGATATTACCCCAGGTGAAGCCCGCTCCAGCAGCAGGCATTGCAATGATTTGTCCTGAGCGCAATAAGCGTTGCTGTTTCGCCCAATTCAAAGCTAATGGTATAGAAGCAGAAGCAGTATTGGCGTGTTTATCAACCGTTATAATAGCCTTTTCTTTTTCTATACCAAGACGTTCGGTAATTGCATTGATCATACGGACATTTGCTTGGTGTGGTATGATATAGTCTATGTTTGCGCTGGTCACGCCAGCTTTCTCCATAGTTTCTACAAGTGCATCGCACATTTTTTCTACACCGTGGCGAAATACTTCTCTGCCCTGCATTTTTAGTAAGCGTTGGCCTTGGTGGGATGTCCCTCCTTCAGTCTCTAGTATATGGCAAAGGTTGCCATCAGAGCGCAGTGTCCAAGCTAAAATGCCAGCTGGTTGATGATTTGCGGGTGCAGGCTTGTTTTCTAATATTACAGCGCCTCCGCCATCGCCAAATAATACACAAGTGCTTCTGTCCTGCCAATCCAAAATACGTGACATGGTATCGGCGCCGACTACCGCTATTCTCTTGGCTTGAGAGCTAGCTAATATTTGGCTGGCTGTAACAAACGCATATATAAAGCCGGAGCATACAGCGTTTAGATCGAGTGCCATGCAATTGCTTGCTCCTATTTTTTGCTGTACGATTGCAGCAGTGGAGGGGAGAACTAAGTCAGGTGTTGTGGTGGCTATAATAATTCCATCTAAGTCAGTGGCCGAGAGGTTGGCATCATCGAGCGCATTTCGTAGCGCTTTAGCTGCTAAATCTGAAGTATACTCACCTTTATCCGCAATGTGGCGATACGATATCCCTGTGCGTTCTACAATCCATTCATCAGAAGTCTCAAGGCTTGCTGGTAAGTCGTTATTGCCGAGTCGGTTGGCTGGTAAGTAGCCTCCGATCCCGGTTATTATGATCTGTGTTGTCGCCATATAACTGCATCAATGGGTCATTAAAATGAAAGCCCGGCACTCGCTCTAAAGAGAACAAGCAGCCGGGCCCTCCACAAAATACCAGGCACCAAGAGCTATATCTTGAAAGTGCCCATATATTTAGTTGTCGCTAGATCCTTTGATAACAGTCTCAGCGCGACGGTTTTGGCTCCAAGCCTCTTCGGCATGCCCTTCAACAGCTGGGCGCTCTTTGCCGTAGCTTTGGGTGCTGATTCGGCTAGCTTCTATGCCCAAGCTTTGTAATTGCTTCTTCGCAGCAAATGCACGACGCTCGCCAAGGCCAAGGTTATATTCTGCAGAGCCACGCTCATCACAATGACCAGCAACTTCGAAGTTTAGATCAGAATACTTCTTCATGAAGTCAGCTTGACGACCCAAGGTTTCCCTAGCTTCTGTGCCGATCTCAGAAGAGTCAAATTTAAAGAATACGCGGTCACCAGCTTGATTTAGCTCGCTGACAACTTCTGCACTTGCGCCTGCGCCGCCCATGCTGCCGCTGCCGCCCATACTACTACACGCGGTGACTAGCATCAAAGAAAGGCCTGCAATAACAGCCCTATTAAGGAATGAAGACATGTTTTTCCTCCAATTTAAAGATATAAGTGTTTATTTTATTTCACTTCCTGCCGCTCGCATAACACGGACCATATCGCCATGATATAAGTTATACGCCTTATGCACACTGCTGCAATCTGCTTGCAACAAGGTTTACAATTATCTGTGTGGATAGTCAATTTTATTTATTGACCAAAGCTGGAAAAAATGTATCTTTATTTGCTATAGTAACATTTATGCGACAGGTTATGGTCTTTGTACGCAGCGTGGTTTTTTATATTTTTTTAGTGCTATGGGCAGTTACATGGCCTTTGCTTTTACTTCCATTTGCCTTTTGCAGCAAGAGAGTTGCGCTTTTTATGCAAGATAAATGGCATGCTGGGGTTATTGTTGGTTTGCGTCTAATATGTGGCATAAGGGTGCGTTGCGTTGGAGAGGAAAACCTTCTTAAGCCACCTTTTGTGATTGCGTGCAAGCATCAGTCGGCATTCGAATGTTTATTTTTCAACACAATATTTAAAAATCCGGTTTTTGTGATGAAAAAGGAGCTGTTAAAAGTACCTATATTTGGGCAGTATACATGGATTGCGGGTATGGTATATATAGACCGTAAAGCGGGCGTGTCCGCTATGCGTCGTATTGCACGCCTATTCGGTAAAGCATTTGCTAATGGTAGGGTGGCAATAATATTTCCAGAAGGTAGTCGTAGTTCACCAGGGCATGCACTTGCATATAAGTCTGGAATAGCATTGATTCATGCTGCCAACCCAGATGTACCCATTATTCCTGTGGCGCTGAATTCAGGGATATTTTGGCCTAAAAGCGGGTTCCCGCTGCATCCTGGGGAAATTATAATACAATTTTTGCCGCCGATAAAAGAGCAGATGGAGAAGCAGGCATTGTTGGACAAGCTCTACGAGCAGATTGAAACGGCAAGCCTATTATTATTACCTCCTTCCTCTAAGTAGTTATAATCTGTAATAAAGAAGCAATATATAGAAATAGTGCGCATTAAAATGATGAGAAGAGCACGCCTTTTGCGAAGCTCTTTAGGCGCTACATACTATATATAAAACGATGACTTAGAGATCATTGTAATAAAATCTTAATTATCAAAAAAGAAAAAATACGCAATAAAAATGAATTAAGTTTCAATTAACCGCTTGCAATTTATAACAAAGGGATGTACAATCCCTTGCATGGTTTAACTTAATTTAATGAGGGAAGATATGACGACCCACAATACCAAAACCCCTACCAAGGTCCTTAAACCTTCAATTATGATTGTTGAGGATGAGGAAAGCATCGCTTCCGTATTGAAGTACGGGTTGCAGCGCGACGGTTATAGCGTACGCGTGGTTTATAATGGCGAAGATGCTATGACAGAGGCGCTCAGCAATAAACCTGATCTAGTGCTGCTTGACCGTATGCTGCCAGGAGTTTCTGGAATAGAAGTTTGTAGGATGCTACGTGAGTGTCCAGAAACTGCTAATATCCCAATTATTATGGTTTCCGCAAAAGGTGAAGAATTTGATAGGATTACTGGTCTTGATCACGGTGCTGACGATTATATCGTGAAGCCGTTCTCTCCAGCTGAGCTAGCTGCTCGTATTAAAGCGGTATTCCGCCGTATGCGACCAGCATTCTCTGGTAAAGTGCTTCGTTTTGCTGATATAGAGATGGATTTGAGCAGCTACAGTGTAACCAGAAATGGTCAAGATATCAAACTTGCTCCAATCGAGTTTCAAATTCTGCAGATTTTACTAGAGCAGCCAAACCGCGTACTTTCTCGCGAGATGTTAATCGACAAAATCTGGGGTCCGGACGTATATGTGGGTGCGCGTACAGTTGATGTGCATATCACCAGGCTACGTAAGTCTCTTCTGAAATATAGTACCAGTGGTGAGGATGTGATTAAGACTGTCCGTCTCGCTGGCTACACCCTGCGTTCCATCACAGTTCCTTCCCCTGAAGAGGATGATGAAATAGCAGCTTAGTTGTAAGCTATATAGTTATATAGATAAAAAAACCGCCAGTGTATATCGTTGGTGGTTTTTTTTATATCTCGGTAGTGTTATATTATATGCTAATAATACAACTTTATTGGGGATATATGAAATACCTTTCTTTTGTTTTAATTCTTCTAATGTCTTTATTTGGGCCTATTGCAGCGGGTGTGGCCCATGCATCTATTCCGTATAGTTTTGCGGATATTATAGATAGAGTGAGCCCAGCCGTTGTGAATATTAGTAGCACACAGCTCGTTTCTTCTCGTGATTTACCTATGGAAGGGCCTATGGATCTATTTGACTTTTTCGAACGAGAATTAGGTAAAGAGAGAGGTGTTCCAGAACGCAAACGTAAGGCTAAATCTTTAGGTTCTGGATTTATTATTAGTGCAGATGGTTATATTGTGACTAACTATCATGTGGTAGAGAGTGCTGAAGAGGTGGAAGTGATGTTGAGCGATGGTAGTGAGAAAATCTACAAAGCCAAAGTTACGGGTAAGGATAAGCGTACAGACCTAGCACTAATCAAAATCGAGACAAGCAAACAATTACCATACTTACAGTTTGGCGATTCTGAAAAGGCGCGTGTGGGTGATGTGGTACTGACCATTGGTAGCCCATTTGGCTTGTCTAGTACGGCAACAGCTGGGATTATCTCAGCAAAAGCCAGGTATTTAGGCAATAACTTTGATGATTACATACAGACAGATGCTGCAATAAACCGCGGTAACTCAGGTGGGCCAATGTTAAACGTTGGTGGTGAAGTGATTGGGATTAACACTATTATTCTATCTCCTTCTGGGGGTAGTGTGGGGATAGGTTTTGCAATACCTGCTAATATTGCTAAACCAGTGTTGGAGCAATTGAAGCAAAAAGGACAAGTTTTGCGTGGTTGGTTAGGTGTGCGCATTCAGCCAGTTAACGAAGATATGGCGCAAACATTTGGCAAAAATGGTGCTGGTGGCGCTTTGGTCGCTGAAGTAACCCCAGGTAGTCCAGCTGCTAGCTCTGGCATACAAGTCGGTGATATCATTACCAAACTTGATGGCGCGCCGGTTGTAAATAGCGGCAAGCTGAGCCAAATGATTGGTGCGATGTCGGCGGGTCAAAAAATAGAGCTAGAGGTGTTCCGTAATCGTGCTCCTATGGTATTAAAAGTTACTATAGGTAAGATGCCGCCAGATATTAGCGATGATGACAAGAATAGTAATAATGAAGCGGATAACGAGAAGGATGAGAAAAATGCCACTACTATCTTAGGCATGAGGGTGCGCAACATCGATGATGCTATTAGGAAGAAGTATAACATAGCCAATGGTACCAACGGCGTGGTGGTGCTTAAGGTGCTGCCTGATAGCCCTGCTTACGAAGCACGAATTAGAGCTGGAGATGTGATCATACAGATTAATCAGCAAGATAAGGTGGCTTCTGTGAATGACTTGAAAGACAAGATCTCATCCTTACAGAAGCGTGGAGTAAATACAGCGGCACTGCTAGTGGCTAATGGCCTTGGTGCCCACTTTGTGTGGATCAATCTGAAGCAATGATGGGGTGATGCAGATAAAATGGGAAATAAAGAAAGTATTACAGTATTGCAGGTAGTACCTAGATTAGATGCAGGTGGCGTTGAGCGTGGGGTGTTGGAGATTGCCAAAGCCTTACATGATGCCGGGTATCAGAGCATTGTCTGTTCTGCTGGCGGGGCTATGGTACCAGAGCTAGAAAAGTTAGGCACTAAACATATTGTCTTACCTGTAGATAGCAAAAACCCTGTAGAAATCTTCCGCAATATCAAAAGATTACGTCGTATCATTAAGCAGAATGATGTGAATATTATTCACGCAAGATCGAGAGCTCCTGCCTGGAGTAGCCGGTTTGCTAGGTTGCTTACTAAGTGTAAATTCATCACCACATTCCATGGCACTTATGGCGCTAAATGGTGGATTAAGAGGTTATACAACAAATCTATGTTGAAAAGTGAGAAAGTGATCGCGATTTCGCCTTTTATTTTCGAGCATATTAGGGATACTTATTCCCATAATATGCAAAACGTCGTGGTGATTAACCGTGGGGTGGACTTAGAGGAATTTGCGCCAGAAAAAATGAGTAAAACGAGGATTAAAGCTGCCGCAGGGCATTTAGAAATTGGCGCTAAAACCAATAAGATGGTTAAGTTCTTACTGCCTGCTCGGTTTACTCGCTGGAAGGGGCATGCGTACTTACTGGAGATTTTGCGGGCCATGCGTAACCGAAACTATGTGTGTTACATGGTTGGTTTATATACGCCGGATCACGATAAGTATATGCGCCAGATCCATGAATTAATCAAGAGCTATGGTCTTGAAGACCGCGTGATTATCAAGCAGCATTACAGGGATATGCCGGCCCTTTATTCAGTTGTGGATGTGGTGTTATCCACCTCACAGGAGCCAGAAGCATTTGGTCGCACAATTGTGGAGGCGCAAAGTATGAGCAAGATAACAGTGGCCACTGAGCATGGTGGCGCGATGTATACTATAGAACATGGCAATAATGGTTATTTTATACCGGTAGCAGATCCGATGGCAGCAGCTGCTATACTAGATCAAATTCTGGAGTTAGATGAGGCGGTTGCAGAAGAGATCAAGAGGAATGCATTGCGTAGTGTGGAGATGAGTTACAGCACTGCACGGATGTGCGATAAAACTTTGAAGTTATATAAGCAAGTAACGCGCTAATATAATATGTAGGTTTTATGAGAAATATGGGTAAAAGCTTCTCTAATAAGCTTAAAAAATTTATTGCATACTCATATCCGGTTGTGGTATAATCCGGTTGTCGGTATAGAAGATTTATGAGGATGTTATGAAAAAACAGTTTGGTGTACGTGGCTTCCCGTTTGTGGGTAAGGTTGGGGCCGCAATAGGTGTGTTGTTGAATGCAGATGAGCGTAATGAGACGAATAGGATTGTCATACAAAGCGGAACTAATGCGCTTGTGGAAATGCCGGTATCAATTACTGCTATGTGGCAGCGGCCTGGGCTTTTTGGGGATCAAGAAGTTATCACTGCTGCAGATGAAAAGTTTAACTACTACCTTCTGAAAAGAGAGGGAGATGAGTATGCGGTTATCCGCATAGGCAAGGATGAATGGCTGAAGAAAATGATGCTGGATGTCTACTACAGGGCTGATCGTCCTAGTATTGCTGCTTATTGTGTAGGTATGGGGAGTGGGTTGATGTTTTTGGGCGCAGCTTCGCTGATGCAAGGAACTACCGATTTTGCGATAACCGCCTCTCAAGCAGCAGGAGCGGCTTCAATGGTTTCTTTTGTTGGTCTAGTGGCTGCAGCTGCCTGGAACGCTCATCACTACCTAGACAGAAGTGGTGGTATTAAAAGTATCAGAGATCGGTATGAAGCTGAGTGCAAAAAAGCCTCGACAAAAGATGAAGAGGAAAAAAACTTCTTTGCAAGCGGCGAATTTTCTCGTATTCTACATTCTCGTGAGATGGCGCAGATGTTGGCTATGTTGATCCTCTTTGGTGCGACTACAGCGGTTATGTCAAGTGTAGCGAATGTGGCTGATAGTACTATCGGACAAGTAGTTGGAGTGATGGCAGCCGGTGTGTATTCTATGGCGCTCTCTTCGGAGTTGGCTATCTACACCAAATCTATGGTGGATTGGTGCCACAAGGATGAGTCTGTAGGGCAGGTAAGGTAGAGTTTTGGTAATAAATATAATTTTATTGAGGAATTTTTTATGAAATATGATGGTAACACTTTTGCACAGTCCGCTGCTGCGAAGATAGAGTTGGTAAGTGTGCAGATGAAAATAGATGGGGAGAGGGTGGTACTTTCGCAAGGGGTAAAGTGGAGTCCTAATAAGCTGGTGATAAATGGGGAGAATGTTAAGGTTGATGGAGCTGTCTCTTACCTGATAGAAGGTGGTAAGTTTGTCGCAAAGGACGTAACCCAAGACCAAAGGGCATTTTATGTAGCGTATAATGAGACAAAAGGTGCGGAAAAAAGATACTACTTGTTCCCTGAAGAAAATAAAGACACATATACCTGCATGGAATATTCAGAGAAAATGTTGCTCAAAGGTGGATTGGCTAAAGAGAAAGATGGCGAGTTTCTTCAAATGATGCACACACAGCAGCGGGCGGTAAGTGCTTATTATCAGAGCTTGCTCTCCGGCACTTCTCTAAGTGGCGGCTTATTTAGCGGTATCCGCAGATGGGCAGCAGAGCGTCAAGACATTTGCCTATGTTTTGGTGGCGGAGTGCTCGCTGGCTATCTGCTAGCTGCTACTCGCAATGCTGCTTTAGTAGAGCAAGGCCTGATGGTGACTTATGAACATGCATTCGGTAATATGATGACAGCCCACTTCTTGGGTATCTCGGTGTTATTCGTAGTTTCGGCATATAAGTACTCAGCAGAACCTGATACGACTGAAGATAAGAAAGTTTCGCCAGCCGCGTTATACCTACGTTCACCTCACTTTGCCAAATCTGCGTCCACTGTCGTAGTTTCAGGCGGGTTAACTTTAGTTGCTGCGGCGCTACAGCCAATAGGCGAAGATCTGTCTCTGCATGTTATAGGAAGCTCGCTGCTTGCTACTATAATCTTCGCTCCGTATGTAGCAAAACAAATAGAGAGCTTCTTCAATAAACAAACTGCTCCAGAGCAATCTGCTCAGATGGCGGCTTAGTGAAGAAAAACTAGAAAAGACCCCGTGAGAGATATGCTCCCGCGGGGTCTTTGCTTATATTCTGACCATTTTTATCAAATATTTCAAACTGGTTGTCTACGCCGAAGCTAACTCGTCCAGGAAGCAACGGACGTCATTGAAAAACGCCTCATCTCCTATATAATCGCCTAATAGCGCTATTTTACCATCTGGTTTTAGCTTCAGCCGGTTGCCATACCGCTCAAGCAAGCGGATCACCACGTCTTCTGCGAGCTTGGCATCTGGGCGCAAGGCGAATACTACCCCTTTTTGCCCTCGCTCAATTTTGTAGACGAAGCGGGATTTGGCCAGCTGTTTGAGTTCTACAATCTTCACTAAAGCCTGTAGCTCCTCAGGTAAAGGTGCGCCAAAGCGGTCTATTACCTCCATAGCCAATGCCTGTAGTTCCCTCTGGTTCTCGGTTCTGGCGATCTGGCGATAAATCACCAGTCTCGTGCTAGAATCACTTATATAGCTCTCGGGAATTTGCGCAGATAAACCGATATTAAGCACAGGGCTCCAGTCATGGTCATATTCTTGATGCCCAGTCATCTCACCAATCGCGCTCTGTAGCATGTCTTGATATAACTCAATACCAACTTCGCGGATATGGCCTGATTGCTCGTCTCCTAAGATATTGCCAAAGCCGCGCATATCCATGTCTTGGCTAGCTATACTAAACCCAGAGCCGAGCGTATCGCAAGCTGCCATTACTTCTAACCGCTTTGTGCCGATCTCACTCACCTTATCGCTGGCAATCAGATAAGCATAGCCCTGGTTGGAGGCGCGTCCAACCCGCCCGCGGATTTGATATAACTTGGTAAGGCCGAAATGATCTGCACGATCAACGATAATTGTATTAGCAGCTGGGATATCTAGCCCAGATTCAACAATAGCCGTGCTTAGCATAATATCGTACTTACCGTCGTAAAAATCATTCATAATACTGTCTAGCTGGCTAGAGCTCATCTGGCCGTGCGCCTGGATTATCTTCACCTCAGGTGCTATGCCCATTATTTGCGCCGCTAGCTCAGGCATATAAGAGATTTGTGGGGTTACATAAAATGTACGACCACCGCGGCTATGCTCGCGCAGTATGGCATCACGTACCACGACAGGGTCGAATTGCGGCAGCACCTGAGTACGAATTGGCAAGCGATCAATTGGTGGTGTGCCAATAAGGCTGAGCTCTTTTACGCCTGTGAGAGACATGTTGAGAGTGCGTGGAATAGGAGTGGCTGATAAGGTGAGTACATGGATATCATTACGTAGTTTCTTAAGTATCTCTTTCTGCGCCACGCCAAAATGCTGTTCTTCATCAACTATCACTAAGCCAAGCCTCTTAAATACTATAGATTTGCTGAGCAGAGCATGAGTGCCAATTACTATGTCTACAGAACCATCAGCCATGCCTTGCTTGACCACTTTTGCATCTTTGGCATTCACAAACTTAGAAAGCTGGGCGATGCGTACTGGTAAGCCTTTAAACCGTTCACTAAAGCTATAATAATGCTGCCGCGCCAGCAGGGTAGTGGGCACAACAATTGCTACTTGCATTGGGGAATCAGCAAGAGTGACTGCACAGGCAGCGCGCATAGCTACTTCTGTTTTACCAAAACCAACGTCCCCACATACCAACCTATCAGTAGGTCGTCCAGAGACCAGGTCAGCTAACACATCATCAATTGCGCGCATTTGATCTTCAGTTTCAACATAAGGAAAACGCTCGCAGAACTTGGTATACATCTCCGGTATCGCCTCTAAAATAGGGGCTTGTTGGGTTGCACGTTTGGCAGCGGTTTTAATAAGCTCCGCTGCTGCTAGCTTAATTCGCTGCTTTAGGCGGCTTTTACGATTTTGCCAACTACTGCTACCAAGTTTATCTAGAGAAACAGTAAGCTCTTCAGCATATTTGCTGATCAGATCAAAGTTCTCTACTGGTACGTAAAGCACATCATCGTCCTCATAGAGCAGTTTGATAAAATCTCTAGTTTTACCTTGAATATCCATTGTAGATAGCCCAGCAAATCTACCGATTCCATGATCAACATGTACGACTATATCACCAGGATGCAGCGAAACCGCTTCCGTCATAAAGCGTTTATTAGCCTTATAAGCATTTCTAGAGCGGCTCAAACGCTCGCCCAGTACATCCTGCTCACTAAAAATAATTTCTCCATCAGTAGCGAAACCTTTGTCCAAATTCATCAGAATTAAGCAGATGCCCCCTCTACCTATTGCAAGCGCTTCCTCCCGTGAATCACCTTTAACTGCAGTGAGATCATGTTTGGCCAATATTTCCTTCATTCGCTCTCTTGACCCTTGGCTAAAACAGGAGATTAAGATCTGCTGTTCCCGACCTACGTATTCTCGTAATATCTCGAATACTGAAGTCTGTTTCATAGTCGCCACTTGGGCTAGGTTAGGAGCGGCTCTAAACGGACTTTTATGCTCACTCCATGGGGTGAATAATATCGCTTGCCGCTTGGATGCAAAGTCTAACATCTCTTGCTTATCCATATATAAAGTGGAGGGCTTGAGGGCAGGGTAAGGCAGACTTTTTGAGGTGATTTGCCGCTGTTGATATTGATCTTGGATGCTTTCAAGTCTTTTATCAAGCTTGTCCCAAATATTATGATTGATCACTATTGCCGCATCCTCTTGTAAGTATTCTTCTATAGTGCATAGCTGCTCATAGAATAACGGTAGCAAATACTCCGCACCAGCTGTGCGCCGCCCCTCCAAAATCGCATTAGATATTACATAATTTGGGGTGTGGAAGTGCTTATAGTAGTTAACCTCAAACTGTCCTAAAGTTTTTTTATTGAAAATCAGCTCACTCAAATGTGAAAGGGTGACATTACGCTCCTGGCCATTGCTTAGCTGGGTTTGCGTGTCAAAGCGCTTGATCTGTTCTAGTGTGTTGCCAAGGAAATCCAGTCTGATACCATATTCGCTATTATTAATGATATCGATAACATGCCCCCTCACGGCCATCTCCCCAATGTTGACAGCTACTGGTGAGCGTTGATAGCCGTATTCATACAGTTGATTCAGGAGTGTCTGGCGATCATACTTATGTTTGACCTGTAGCGTTTGTTGTCCATATAGCAAATTCTGCTTGCTAGGCACTCTTTGAATAATACCAGCGATAGAGGTGATAAATATGCCTGTGCTGCTAGGATTGGCAAGGGCTGTGAGAGTGTTGACTCTATTAAGGAGCACCTGTGCCTTTGGCGAAGTTATGTCATACGGCATGCCGTCCCAAGCAGGTAAGATATGCACTTGAGTACTAGGAATAAGGAAGGCGAGATTGTTGGTAATAGCCTCAATCTCCCGTTCATCAGCGCATATATAGAGTAATTTATTATATTGCTTAGCCAGTAGTGATAATTGAAAGCTCTCGGTTCCTGGGAATGGAATATGCCAAATGGTTTGATTAGAGGGTTTAAGGGGCGTACTGTGCCGGTTCTGCAGGTTCTCTTGCATACGTTTTTGTTATACATATCTGGGGCGGATTGTATACTATGGACCACAAGATTGCAAATCCAAAGAAATCCACCCCAAATAAAATGTAGCAAGAAAAATTATGCCACGTCTCTCTGTTTCGATTTAGCAGCTGTTACTAGCTCACCTATCTTATTCTTCACCTCGCTAGCTAGAACATTTTCAATACCCTCCTTTGTCTCTTTACCGCCGCTGTAGCGTTCACGGGTCTCATGGACTGTGGTTACAACCGCAGGGATTAAGCTGAGTAAACCTAGGCCTGCGCAACTGATTAATATTATAAGCGCCGGGTTATGCTGAGTGAGCAGCGCATCTTTAACCTGGTCAAATGAGCCATGGACCATGTCATTAAGCGCGTTTGCTGCCTGTGTCCAGTGCTCATTGGTGATCATAGGATCGATGGCTTGGGTTGGATCAACAAACTGGTTATATATCGGCGATGCCGCATAAAACCCACCAGCCGCCAAGCCGCCGCCCAGTGCTCCACCGGCAAGCATTTCACCGAAGGCGATACCAACACCGACAAGCACTTGCATAGCCAGCTTCTGCTGCTGTGGTTTACCTTCTTTCATAGCAACGCGGCCAGTTTCCAGCATCGCAAGGGTCGCCTTTTGAGAGGTGACCAGGTTTGCTAAAGCTGTCTTACTGTTAGGCTGTAGCTGTTGTGTATCTTTCTTGCCGTTGTGATTAAAGTGAACTTGTCCCTCTTTCGCTATTTGGCTTGCCACTTTTACAGCTGCCTGCTGCTGTAAGATAGCTAGTTCATATATAAAATTGCTAGCTCGATTGGTTTTATCGAGCGCTGTGTGAGCGTTAACTTTTGCTTCAGTGGCTTCAGAAAATTTAGAATGATCTTGAATACCGCTAACGTTAGCTGCGTCAATCTGTTCTTCTGTTACTCCTATGTCTCTAGCTATTTTGTACCACTTCGCCAAAGCATCAGTTGCTGTCTTTTTTGCTTCTGTTGTTTTGTCATCTGAGCCATTTGGCGTTTGCTCATTCGCTGTTTTTGCGAGCTTGGTAGCTTGCGCAACCTCTGTTTGTACTCCTGCCAGAGCTGGTTTGTTAGCATCAATCTGCTTAGCAACGGTATGCGCTGTAGTCAATTTGGTCGTATCTACAACATCTGCCATACCAGCCTTCAGCTCTACGTAATTGCCAAGCATTACTGCTTGCAAATGTTTATTCACTCGCTTTAAAATTTTAGAATGGCCATCGTCCGCCTTTAAGCCATTTTGCACGGCAAATTCTTGTACTTTAGCTTGAAAATCTGCGTCATACTGAACTCGTATCTCATTATACTGCTCTGCCTTTACTATACTAGCAAAGGTAAGCGCTCCACCGTTATCGGGTTTTATTGCTGATATCTTGCCACTTGACACTTCCAGCCCCATAAGATTCGTGACAAACGCCTGACCAAATGGTACTGTAGCATCTTGATCGTTTGTAAGGCCAACTGCGTGGCGACCTGCTTTCTTAAAACCATCTGTTTTTTCGATTTGTTGACTGCGCTTAGCCATTTCTTCCATGGTGACATCAAGGTATGTATTCATCCCGGTCCATAAGTTACCCCGCGCTGCATCATTACGCTGTTTAGCTTCTTTACAGTTTTTCGCTAGTTCGTCATACCCCGGGCTAACTCCTCGATCAAGAGCTCTGCTAGGTGTTTTTTCGAATAATCTTTCTATATACTTCATATTACTTCCCCTTCATTAATTTTAGCCATAAATAATTGACTTATTATCAGACTAACATGATTTTCATCTATACGTCAACGATATTTTATATAATTGCAATATATTAAGTAATAATAAGAAAAAGAGACAATAAAAAAGGGCCTCTAAGAGGCCCTTTTTTGTTTAGATGCTTTTGTATAGAACGGTTAGTTCACAGATGCACCTAGACGGCAAGCTGTAGGTGTTGGTGAAACTCCAACATTATAGCTGTTTGAGCTAGACACAGTCACAATACAAGTATTGGGAGCTGTTGTGCCATCATCACCGTTTTTAGCGCGAACAACACCAGTATCGCTGCCGCGGAATACCGTGGTGCCAGTGGTGTCAGCATAAGCATCATCCATTTTCTGGTCGATGTTAAATGCATCTTCAGGTGATAGAGCGCTGTTAAACAATGTTGTCGCTGCTTCTGCTTTTCCAAGGAAAATCACGTTTCTATCAGCTTCAAACACAGCAGCAGGTGCGCCAGTACCGTTTTTATTGATACCTTTTTTAGCATCGTTGATCAGGATATAACCAAGGCCGACACGTTTGCTTTGCGGCGCATTAGTACCAATTATTGTAGTAGCTAATGTTTTATCAACAGCAGTAAATGAACCACCTAGTACCTTAGCAAGAGCCAAGTGTTGCCAAGCCAAATTCACTTCGCTAGTGCCTGGGCTTGACGCATCATAGTCAATCAAACCATCGCCACTACCGTTACAACCAGTTGCAGTGCCAGTTACGCAGCCTGTTGGGAAGAAAGACGCAGCAGCGTTAAAGTCCCCAGGTACTGCTTTGTACTTGGTTTGGAAATTGTTATAAGCGATCGTGAAGTTGTAAAAATCACTGATGATCGAGCGCAGTTCAGCCTGGCGAATCATCTGTGTTCCTGCGGCAATACCCGCAATCAACAGACCGATAATTAAGATTACTATCGAAAGTTCGACCAGAGTGAAGCCCTTCTCTCCGGCCCTTTTGATTTTATCAGTAGACATTAGAGCCTCCCATTAGTTTATATTAACCGTAGCCAATGCTATATTTATACGCATATAGAACTACATAGCTTAGATGCTCACACGCTTGTATAACAAATGCAATATATATTTTTAATATATTAAAGTTATATTTTATAATGAGGTATAGCGCCTAAATGAAGGGATTGTGTTAAATAGATAAAAACCCCTATTGCTCTATATTGCATTTATGTTACATTTGATTGGCATCCTAAATCACCGCTGGAATGGCAAAAGCCTATGTGGTTTAGGCGGAAGATAAATCTTAAATGACCATACATATGCGGAATATAGTATTAATAGTGTGTACGTTGATATATGGGGTAAGCCATGCTGCTACCTCTAAATCTGCCCCGCAACCGCATACTCTTAAAAAACAGCCAGAGTTGCAAAAAACAATAGAGAAGCCGCCAACGGCTATCACTGTTACAGCTAGTGGGGTGAATACTGTAGTGCTCTTTCCTACGAGTAAGGATGTGAAAGCTGCTGCTTATATGAAGGGAGAGAAGCTTTGGGTGATCTTTGATAAGCCTATGCAATTACAGATCCCTAAATTAGACAATAATAAGCCTACTGTAGATCGGCAAAATGACCAGCAACCCATATTTACAAAGCGCAATCCTGAGGTCATCGCTATAAATGCTCAAAATTGTCCTGATAATACTGCATGTTATACTGTTGAAGTAGAACGTAAGGAAGGGCGGCCTCTAATGACATATATGCTACACGACCAAGATGGTTGGGGAATAACTTTTACTAGTGAATTCAGTGTGCAAAATTCCAGTAATATGCGTGAGGTTAAGGTGACTGCTAAACCGTACGCTATGCCGACCCCTAGCGTTGAGCTGGGTATTGGTAATTTATTTAATCCGATTAAGGTCAAAGATAAAGACACAGGGCAATATCAAATTTTTCTACCATTGCTTGAGGACAGGATTGGAGTAGGGGATGAATATAATTTTGTAGATTTTACCATTAAACGCTCCATACAAGGTGTAGTAATAGAAAGCCATAATGATAAGCTGCAAATAGAAAATAAGGGAATAGAAGCGCATATTTATAGTACTTCTGGGCTCAACCTAGCGCCCAAGGTCTATAGTGCTGCTCCTGCGAATACGCAATCACTTGAACCAAGAAAGCTTGATGATCCTTTAACCTATGAGCATCAGATACTGCAACTCAAAGCGTTTACTGTGCCAGATGGACAGTTTTATAGCACTCTAAAGAAGTGGCAGCGCCAGCGTTATAAAGTTGAACATGATACCAAAGAAACCCACTTAAGCCTTGCACTCTTCTATATGGCCAGTGGTATGTATAAGGAAGCGGTAACAACAATAACAGAGCTAGAGAAAAGTGATGATGAATATAGTAAATATTACGATGTAGCCTTATTAAAGGCTATAGCATGTCTATTCTCTAATGATGAAGATGAAGCTTATGAAGCCATCAATAAACTCAATGTTGCTGATGTGCCAGTCCACCTGCGTAGGGAAGTGCGCATGTGGTATAGTATCATAGAGTATTACGATGAAATGGGGGATAATATCACCATAGGTACTAATATGATTCAGCTCTTGAGTGATCACAATAGCAACTTTCTAGCTGGTTATAATAACGATATGCTGGCCAAAATAGCTCTAATAGTGTTTGAAAATCGTATACAGAATAAAGATTGGGCTGGCGCCAAGTTGGTGAATGAAGTGTTGAATGAAATCAAGCCAGCTATGTCTGCGAGGCAGAAAAACGAATTTCTTTATGAGTTAGGTCAATACTATGAACAACAAGATAACATTAATAACGCTAAAGAAGCCTGGGAGCAGTGTGCTAGTGATATAGATGATACGCTAAACCGTGCTAGATGCCGCTTTGAAAAAGCTCGTATGCTGTACAAAACGAGCCAGTTCATTAATAATGAGTATATTGATGAATTGCAGAAAATCGCGGTTACTTGGCGGGGTGATGGTATAGAACGAGAAATGATGAAAGAGTTAGGTGACCTATACACCATGCAGGGTGATACTCTCAATGCGCTGCGTTCATGGCGGGTGATCACAGATTATCATACCAATACCAGTGACGCCTTACTGCTGGCGCAGAAGATGAGCGATACATTCGTGGAATTTTTCTTAAGTGATGCTGGTAAATCAGCCACTCCCTTCCAAGCTGTATCCTTGTTCTATGAGTTTCAAAACCTGGTGCCACTTGGTGATATTGGTGATGAGCTGATCGTTAAGCTAACATCGGATTTGGTAGAACTTGATCTAGTAAACCGGGCTGCTGTGTTGATGAACCATTTAGTAGATAATCGTCTCAAAGGTATGCGTCGCGAAGAAATTATTAATCGTTTATCTAAAGCCTATTTAATTGCCAGCCTACCGTTTAACTCAATAGAGGTGATAGCCAAAGGTCTTGATTATGAAGAGTTGCCGGAACATATAGCTAAGGAGCGTCGCTATATTCATGCAAGAGCCTTGATGAAAATGGGGGAGACGGAAGCGGTGGAAAGATTATTGGATAAAGATATCAATCAACAGGCTGATGATATAAGAGCGGATTTGTATTGGCAGGGCGGGAACTGGCAGAAGTTTAGCCAAAACTCTGAGCCTTATTTATACGCTATTAGAGCTAATAAGAGTGATCTGGATGATGGCCAAGTGCTTAGGGTCTTGCAGCAAGCAGTAGCTTACATGATGATGGGGCAGGATGAGTTGTTACGTGGACTGTATAACGATTTTTATCCGCGCATTCCTGAGGAGAATCGTTATGGCAAGATTATGGCGCTTTTGGCTAACCTGTGGCAGGTAAGGGCGCCAATGGATGGCAAGCAAAACATTGATGAATTACGAGCTCTGGTCAATGCACTGCGCGCGGATCTGCGGTAATTGGCTAGGTTATTGCCAGCCTATCTTTCAACTTCACCACCGCGGTTTTTCCCATTATCCTCTGTCTTAGGGGTGGATGGTGGGCTTAGGTTACCGAGATTTTTCTCTGCTCTCTCTTGTTTATACATCTCAAGGTTAGCCCCTGATCGGTCTTGGATTTCGCTCCTATCTACTTTACGTAGTTTTGATACATTAAAACCACGAACTTCTTGATGTATCTCAGCTGCGGCAGTGACTCCAGAAGCTGCTGCGGCAGCTTTCATCTCGTTTAACTCTTTTTCCATCTCTGCTAAGACAGTTTGATTGTTTTTGGCAGGTTGTATTGCAGCGAGAGAAGGGTTTTCCACTGCATTATATGTTTCTAATCCACCGCGTAGTCTTTCAACCATTATCTCTTGCTCTTGAATCACCTCCAATCTTCTATTCGCTTCTGCCATTTTTGCTCCAATAATACGTTCATCACGTAAATCTGCGGCAGTAATAGCAGCATCCAAGTTATTATTTTGCTCGAAAGTTTGGTGCATTTTATCTACTTCAGCGGCCGTTAGCGTCTGACCTTTATATTCTATTTTACCATTTTCTACTTTAAGCTCTTGTTGCCATCCTGCTTCTAATCTATTTTCCCCCAACTTTTCTGCAAAACGCTTCTCTACCATTTCTATACCGCGTTCATTATAAATCAATTCCTCAGCTCTTTGCTCCCTAGTTGCCTCACGGGCTGGATTGGCGATCACTTCTTTCAAGAGAGTCTCTCTCTCCGCTCTTTCTGCTCTGTATGCTGTTAACAGTGCCGCAAATCGATCTCTAGTTAATTCAACTTCTACAGCTAACGCTAGACCAGCACTGGTAATAGTTGGGGCCTCATACCGCATTTGTAAATTTCTCTCTGCTTCTACCGCTGTTGCTTGCGACATAGCTCTTTTTTCTTCTTCTTCCTTTTCTTTCTCCTGTTTCTGCGCTTCTCTGTCTTTCTGCTGTTGTACTTGTTCTTCTGCTTCAATCTTGTTTTCTGCGCTTTGTGCGGCAATATTGATAGACATGGTGTCTATCGCACCGCTTGGCGTGTTCTGAAATGCCATAACTGCAGCATTCATCACTGCTCTGGCTTCAGCACCGTCCATTGTGCTCATCCCATTAGTACTCAAGACAGCCGCTATTGTTGCAGCTATCTGTTGTACGCTCATATTTAAATTCTGGTTTTGTTCAAACGCAGCTTGAGCAGCGTTGTTTGCGATTTGGGTGCTGTCTATCATTCTATACTCTGTATTTTAGTTGTAGAAGCAAGCTCTAGTAAAAATGAAGAATCATTTTCACAAGAGCTCGCATTAAATAACTGGGCAAATTTTAATCATCCAGCCAATCATTTAACTCACCTAGCCAGAAGTGGTGGCGTCGATGCTCTCTTTTGCAACGCTCAAAGCAAGCGTTCTCCCATCTAGCATGCCTACACTCTTGACGGCACTCCTTGCGCCAGCCGCGCCATTCATCGCGGTCGCGCCACCCTTTGCGACCATTATCATGATCAGCATATGCGGTGACTGCAAAAAGCATGGAGCCTGCTAAAGCCAGACTAGTAATCGTCTTGAAATTAATCATATGTCCTCCAAATGAATTAAGACTATTAATTCACTTTAAGGAAAAATAATGAATAAAGTATTACAACACTTTAGCTATTATTCTTGATGGGCTCAGAAATGGTGTGCGGTTGCTGCTGCGGCTCTTTGAGCAACCCTATTTCTTTAAAGTAACGCTCAGCGCCAGGATGTATGGTGGCAATTTGTCCTTTAGTTACCATTATTTCTTTGTCTAATTTGGCGAGTACAGGGCTAACCTTACGCAGCTTCACTAAATTTTCAAAAGTGGTTTTGGTGACTTTATATGCTATATCATCACTTAAATCTGTAGTGGTTAGCATAGTAGCTTTTACGCCTATAGTATTAATCTCAAATGGGAGGCCATGATATAAATCCCCCGGGATAGTGGTGAGCTCATATCCCTTATTGTTGTTGACAAATTGTTTTATTTGCTCATCATCAAGTGGGAGTAGGCGTATTTCACACATCTTACTAATATTTTCAACTAGTTTGCTTGGGTGGCCGGTCACTAACACCATAGCATCTATTTTGTTTTGACAAAGGGCGTCTGCCTGTTCTTCTACTTTGAGTTCGGTAACAGATTGGAAATATCGGAGCGTCCAACCTTTAATTTGCATCAGCGTGGCTGCTGCTGCCCTAATTCCAGAACCAATTGGTCCTATGTTGAATATTTTATTACTCAAATCATCTAACCGCTTTATGTCAGAATCTCGGCGTACTATCACGGTAAACGACTCATCGTGTAGGGAAAATAAGAAGCGCAAAGGCTCAAATGCACCAGACGTGGCGTATATATCTCCTCCTCGCAGGGCATTTTCTTGGATGTCTGACTGCACTATGGCAAGCTGTGCTTCGCCATTTCGTAAAGCTTCTATATTAGGAATAGAACCAAGAGTAGCTTTATTGTTGCAGCGCAAACCTAACTTGCGTTTATGTTGGTTAATAATGCGGCAGATGGCGTCCCCGCTTGTATAATAAACACCCGTGGTGTTACCAGTATCCATAGTAATACTCTTGTCGTCTGGGTAGCGTTTAGTACCAAGTTTGATGGCGGGTTTTGCAGCTGTTTCGGCTTTTACCAGATCGTTAGTAATTTGCTTGGGAGATTCATTAGCGCAACATGCACTAATTGGTATAGAGAGGAGTGCTAGCATCAATGACAGTTGTTTTAACATAGTTGAACCCATTTAATTATCTGCTATATTGCACAGGCATCTCAAGGGTTTGTCAAGCAAAAGGATGAGGCTGTGCTCTAGATGCCATGGTGCGGCTTGACCGGACCATTTGGGCTGTAACACTGGGCACCGTGGTCTTAGATACGGTGTAGCAGGTATTTGGGAACCTATCTATGCCGTCTGATTTTCTTACCTCAGTTAAAACGATGATCACGCTCACAGGGCCGCTTAGCATGGACAGATTCATGGAGCGTGCAATCCAACATTACTATGCGAACAAGCAACCATTTGGTGCAGATGGAGATTTTATAACAGCTCCGGAGATCAGTCAGATGTTTGGTCAGACTATAGCTATGTGGTTAGCAGAGCATTGGTTATCCTTTAACTCTCCAATATTGTCTATAGTAGAATTAGGGCCAGGTCGCGGAGTGATGTTAGTAGATATACTAAAGGCGTGTTATAGGTTGCCTAGGTTTGCCGAGGCGTTGCAGACCGTATATTTAGTGGAGAAAAGTAGGGCTTTGCGCGAGGTCCAGCGTACACAATTACTGCAACATGGTTTTATTAGCCTGGTTGAGCAGGGCAGAGTGATCTGGATTGATGATGTTGAGGTTATAAATCATGAGCAAAATGAAGCTATTTTCTTACTTGCCAATGAGTTCTTTGATGCGCTGCCAGTTAAACAATATGCCTGCGAAAATGGCAAGACATACGAGGTATGCGTGGGCCTCTCGGATGGCAAATTGGCACGCATGTTGATGGAAATTGGAGCGCAGGAACCTAATGAGCTTGCTATTCGTGAGGGCCAACTACTAGAGATTTCAAAGGAAGCGGAGCATTGTATGGCCAAGTTATCCTATATGATGAAGAGATTCAGCCATTATGCAGGGCTTGTCATAGATTACGGTTATATAGAGCTGCCATATACAAACACGATCCAAGCTTTGCTGCGGCACAAACAGGTAGATATGCTAGAACATGTTGGCGTTGCTGATGTTACCGCATTAGTAAATTTTTCCGCCTTAAGCATGCAACTGCAAGGACATGATATAGCGCATCGAGTATGTACGCAAAGGGAGTTTTTATGCCGCCATCATATACAAGAAAGAGCGAAGATATTGACCCAAGGTGGAGCGGATGCTGAGCTAATAAAATGGCAACTAGAGCGCTTAATTGCCCTAGATCAAATGGGTGAGTTGTTTAAAGTGTTGGAGATTATGGGGTGAAAAAGAGCTATATATCTAGTATATGCGGCGCTATATGATGATTTACATTTTGTGAATATCCACTGGCGATGGGTCATCGCTTTCGTCGGTTTGCTGCAATCAAACACTGATTTTTAATATTTTTTTAATAAAAAATGTTCAGTTGACCAGTTGAGGACAATGTGTTAGGATATGAGAAGATATGGCTTAATAATTGAAGATAAGGTTTAGGCGCTATGAAAAGGGATGGTAAACAAGAGAAAAAGCCCAAGGTTCCTGCACTTTCTCCCATTATCACCTCAGATGATGCAGACCTGCAGAAGTTAGCGCTTAGCTTTTATAACGCTGACCCAAAACATTTAGATTCTGTAAAAAGTTTATTAGAAGGGCAACTCGCAGGTGACATGCCTCCTATACAATTGAAAACAGAGGAAAACAGCATCACCTTAATCACAAATGATGATGAAGAAGAGGGCGAGAACAAAAATGAAAGCACCTCTACTGTCGATGCCCTGTTGCAGTGCATGGCTCTAGGTATCGCGGAAGAGTGGAAAGAAAGTGACCGGAGGAGAACTAGAGAGTTTTGCAATATGCTGTCTCAAAAATATGACGAAAACCGGGACATATTGGACGTGCTGCAATCTGAAGACGCGCTAGCTGCAGAATGGGCAACTGTCAATCAGATATTGGACATCAACGGTGAAATACGCGAATGGGTTGTACGGTTCCTGAATAGAAATGGCATGCGAGGTGACAGGTTGCAAGCTAAAGAGGAGAAGCAGGAAGAAAAAATCAAGAAAGAGCCAACTTCAAGCAGTGATGCGAGTTCAAGTGCGGCTCCTGCTCAGTCTAAGGATAAGAAAACAAGCTATAGTTGGGTACAAGAAGAATTTGGTGATGAAGAGCCGTCAATAGAGGAAATGCAGCAGCCCCAAAACCTATTATTGTCAGAGCAACCTTCTGTATATACGGGTAATGATATACCGTCACCTATAGATCTAGCGTCGTCTTCATCTTCGTCGACATCTACAGCATCTTCCGCAGTTTTGGAAACCACGGCTAATAGCTCTGCTTTTAATTCTACTACCACTACTACTACCACTACTACTAACACCACTGCCACCACTACCACTACTACTAATATAGACGCGCAGCAGTTAACAAGTAACCTTGCGCAGGATATTAGGGATACACGTGCCAAACAGCCGAAAAAAGAGGATTTAGAGGAAGCACTAGAAAAACAACAGGCAAAGAAAGAGGAAAAGGCCACGGTAAAAGCAAAAAAACAGGAGAAAGTCCCTGTCAGTGAACAAAGTTCGAGTTGGTTTGGCGGCTTGTTTTCGTCGCCAAAGGAGAAGACTCCAAGTATTTCTGAGTTGATAGATATTATTGAGGATAAGAATGCGCAAAAAGAATATAGACTCGAAGCTCTGCAGAATTTAACTGAGAAATTTGAAAAGGCTGATTCTGAGTTGGTGACATCAATAGGCAAAATCTTTGAGATGAAGCGCAAGATCAAGGTTAGTGGTCAGAAATATCGTCCATTGTATTGGCTACTACGTAACCTGCGAAATGCGGTTGAAGAGGAGCAAGAAGGTTTCTTTAACACAAAAAAAGAAAAAACCTCTATATTTTGCGAGATTTTATTGCAAACAATTGATGGGCGGAGCGTTTATGAAAAGTTGATTTCCAGTTCTCCTAAATATGAAAAAGAATTGGACATCATCACGGTTATATTACTATATGGAGCAAAAATTGAGGAAGGTGTTGAAAAAGGAACTATTGTACTGATGAAGCCTGGGCCAGTGCAGGAGATGCTGGTCGCTAAAATGATTGAGCGGAACCACTTTGAAGGAGTTATAAAGCTTGGCGTTCAAGGTAGTGAGAATATTAATATATGGCTTGATGCATTAAATAGTAAAACTGCAGCAGAGAAAAAGATTAAAGGGTTTGAACAACTACAACGCATTTTAAAAGGAGAGCAAGACAAAAACAGGGGAAAGAAAGATGATGGAGGCGGCACTATCACCTCTACCCTACTATCTTTATTTAGCGGGCCTGCTGGCGATGCGAAACAGCAGCAGAAAAAGCAACAAACACAGTCAAGTTCAAGTAGCAGTAAAATAGTGCCCACCACGGGTTCTTCGGTGCAGTCTAATGACAGTAGTAATAGTACAGCAACAGCGCAAAATGCTGGGAAGCAAGTTGGTAATTTTGCTGGTGGAGCCGTTATTGGTTTTGCCGCGCCATTTGTTAATTTAGTCAAAGATAGCGGTGAGGCATTGTTAGCAAGCGATACCGTGCAGCAGGCAACAACGAGCATAAAAGCAGGCGTTCAGAAGACTGCTGAATCCGTGACAAGTGGAGCTGATACAATAGCACAGGGAGCCAAATGGTTTATGGGTGGCACCAGCACCACTGATAAAGAGGCTATTGAAGCATATTTGAAAATGCTTGCGACATATAGAGTGCCCCTGGGTAATAATTTCCCAGGGATGGATCTATTACCTATATATACGACATTGATGCCGCAAAAGACTGCAAAGACAAAGAAAGATGACCAACCAACGGTAATGGCTGATTTCTCTACGGTGCAATATTTTTTAGAGCCCTTTGCTAAAGGTAATGTCAATGCATTATTGCAAACATATGGTAATGGCATAACGATTTTGCATCATTTGGCCTATATGGATCGGAATGCAGCATGGTCTGCGTTGCCACGAGTAAAACCTAAATGTAGCACTGTAGATGGAGAGTTTAAATGTGCATTATACAAAAGCAGTGGAGATGGGTCTACAGTATTTCAGGCAGCATTAAATATTATACGAGAGCGGATTGCATTTGAACAAAACAGCAAAAAATTCTTTGGTCAGCAGTTTGGAAAAAGCGCTACAAGAGAAAATTTTGTAAAGTTGTTTTTTCAGCAAGACGAGGACGGGCAGACGGTATTAGGCAGACTGATAGTGCAGAACAGGTTTAATGAAGCTATAGATTGGCTCAATCTATATAAAGACTGTTTCTTCGAGCTGCGCAAATCCCAAACTTTGGGCATAGTATACATAAATTATTTGTTGAATATGCCTCAAAATGCAAGAGAAGCAGGTTATACCCAATTATGCCACAAATTACTGGAGTTAACAGTGATCTCTCCTGCGCCATACGTTGAGAACATACGCCAGCAATTTCAAGATGTGGAAGAAAGGCGAGCGGAGCAGCGAACTGGAAACTTCTCATATCCTTCTTATTTTACACCATCATCGACAGAATATCATTTGACCAACTATGAGGGCGAAGGATTCGTTACCATAGATGCTGACACGAGCGTTGTGGGTATATTACAGGCGTTGGCAGACGGTAAAATTACTATCATGGATGCTTTCCATATAGCACTGCAGCAAAGGGTTATCGCCAAAAATAATAATGATACAGAACGAGGTGAGCAGCTTTATTATTTTCTGAAAGCACTAGTGAAGCAGTGGACGCTATTATATGGAGCGGTGCTATCAAACGAGGGCTATTATAATTATAATATATTGACTCTTGCTGTAGATTATAATGACGCAGAATTCCTAGATCACCTGTTATACATAGATAAATTATATAGTAAAAATGTCCTGGAAAACCTAAGACCTGATGAGGAATGGTCCTATTTGTTCAAACGCACCTCGAACGATTTATACAGTGCTATGCACCATGCTGTTCACAACCGGCATCTCAATGCGGGAGATATAACTGAAATAGTATCGAGATATGATATTGCATATAGACATCAGAGTAATGTGACAATTAAAGTGGGTTCAAAAAAGGTTGGGGGGCAAAGTTACAAGATTTTGCTTGGAAGTGTTTCTGGTTTAGCTTGTGTCGATGTATTAAAAGAACCACTCTTATTCAAAAGAGCGGATTTTGCAGAAGGTATCATAGTGCCTCCTACCAAGCCCAAACAGAGCTCGCAAGTGAAGAAGGGCGCGGCTAAGGAGCAGGAAAAAGCAAAGCCGCTGCAGCAGTTACCTATAGGTGGTAGCTATCCTGTCAAGAAGGAAATGACTGTTGTAGAGCATGAAGCATACATACGATCTTTACTAGATGCACAGGTAAGCGAGTATTTGACACTGATAGATGATATACAGAGCACTGCAACTACTACAAAGATAGCGACAACAGTAGCGGGGGCAGTAGGTAGGAGTTATTCCCGGGTAGCAGTATCATACTCAGATCCAAAATCGACGCAATATAAAGTGGCGAAATTTGAACTTCTGACAAAATCTGGTGCTCTATTATATGCTGCAGAGAATGGGTTATCCGGTTTGGTAGCGGAATGGATGCAGTTATATTCTGAGCTTCATGAACTAGATTCAAAAGCATTTAAGTCCAATCCAATAGGTCATTCTTATGCTTATTGGGACCTTAATAAGGCGGGGCGCGAACAGCAAGCTGAGAGCTTAAAAAAAGGCATAATCTCTGCTTTTGCTTCTAAGGGTCAAATTAACTACTTACCGCTTATTGCGAAATTATCCGGTGGTTTTTCACCGCTTGATGTATTGAAGTATGGCTTTCCATATGTAGAAAAGAGTAAAACTTTACAGCAAGAGTTCATGCAATTCGTCTTCAGATATGGTAAGTGGAACTCAGCTGCATATAAAGGTGCTATGATTTTTGCTGCTGAACAAAATAATGCGCTCATAATAAAAACAGCTCTTGATTCTATGCAACAGAATGGGGTGGACCTATTGAGCGCTAAAGCTGAGTTAAATAAAGATGGGGAAAATCTATTACACCTTGCTGCAAGATATGGGGCAGATAACGTGGTTGAATTTATCTTCCAAGCCGCTCGTGAATTCGAAAAGAAAGGTGTTGTGCAACAAGCGGCTGACAATGCGATTAATGCAATGGCTGGTTATAGCGCCCAGAGTAACACTACAGATTTTTTAATCTCTAAAAATAAGAATGATGAAAACCCATTTCACGTTGCTGCGAAATTTAACAAAGAGACTGTATTCAGTAAGCTGTTAAACGAAATCAAAGACACAGATGAACAGAAGAAAGATGCGAATTTAAGAAAACAGATTTTGCGTGCAAAATCAAAAGAAGGGGGGGCGATACCATTGCATTGGGCTGTGCACAAAAACAGTCCGTCTATGGTGGATAGTATTTTATTAGTCGAGGATGGCACAGAGGATTATGCTAACTACAAGACCGGGATACTGCCTGATAATGGCAAACTTGCGGCCAGTGCTAGCACTACTGAAGCTGATACCAAAGAATATACCCCGCTTGGTTTGGCTAGCGCGTACGGCTACAGCAATATTGTGAATACTATACTAGGACATACTAAATATAAAATTTGTCCTGACGATGATGTAATAGATAATATTCTCGATAAAGCTGGTATGGTGAACAACAGTCGTGTGATTGCGGTGCATACTATTAGAAAAATTACAGACCCAGCAAGACTGAAACAATTAAATGAGAAGGTTCATGTTAAATTAAAGGCATTGATGACAGAAGTGAAAAATGAGGACGGAGAAGATGTGCCTAATGACCTTAAAGCAGATGATATTAAAAACTTGCTTTTGATATGGCGGGCTATCGATAAAATGCAAACCCCGTGGTATAAAGCCTATGGCCGAGAGTTATGCTTTGCTGCATTTACCATAGTCGCGGCTAGCACTCTTTACCATGTCATGCAAAATCACATAATGCCTGATCTGCTCAAGCTCAATATAGTAGGCTTGGATCAACCAGCTTTATTAGGAATGGGGTATGGTTTTACCGCGATCTTAGGGGTGGTTTTTCAGGTTCTCAAGCGTAAGCGTAAGCCTATAGGTAGCGCTATATCTGAAACCTTTGGTGGTGGCGCTACTGATGATGGCAAGACCTACCGCAGCGTTGACTGGGAAGATATCACAGCTGGCTTGTTTTATGGCACATTTGGCTTTGCTTTCGCGCACGGTGGAACTGCGCTGATCGAATGGTGTATAAACCATTACACGATTCCGGTGCATGATGAGCTATTGAACGTCACAACCCATACAGCTTTTGCTAACCATGAATTATTCCAGACTATCTCACCAGAGCTCTTCAAAGGCGGTATAACCATACCCGCTGCTTTGATAGTATCTGCAATGGTTATAGTGCCGTTAATTGCTTTCTTAGGAGAGAGGGTCCGCTGGAGTGAGGGCATGCCACCGATTTAAACAAAGCCGTGTTTTTGGCGCATGTAATCCATAGCCTTCTGCGTCAACATCCTACCCCTAGAGGTGCGGGTAAGAAACCCTATGTGCATAAGATGCGGCTCAATGGTGTCCTCTAAGGTATCGCGATCTTCAGACATTCCTGCAGCTATGCTTTCTACTCCTACAGGGCCGCCTTTATAGTGCTCTAGAATATAGCCAATATAGCGACGATCCAGTGAGTCTAGACCAAGATTATCGATTTCTAGAGCATGGAATGCTTGACGCACTGAAGCTAGAGATATCTCTTTCTCTCCTGCAACCTCGGCAAAATCTCGCACGCGTTTCAGCAGCCTTATGGCTATTCTGGGTGTGCCTCGTGAACATGTAGCAAGCATATGTGCGGCTTCTTGGGTGATATTGATATTAAGCAGAGCAGCATTGCGTTTTAGCACCGCCTCTAGCTCGTCAATCTCATAAAACTGCAGACGTAGCGGTATACCAAAGCGGTCACGTAACGGTCCACTCAGCATACCTGGTCTAGTGGTTGCACCAATGAGGGTGAACTTAGGGACGGGGATCTTTAAGATTCTTGCTGATGGACCTTCACCAACAACCGCATCGATGCAGAAATCTTCCATCGCCGGGTATAAAGTTTCTTCTACCGAGACTGCTAATCGATGGATCTCATCAATAAATAACACGTCATGCGGTTGAAGGTTAGTAAGGATGGCAGCAAGAGAGCCTGGTTTCGATAAGTTTGGTCCGGAAGAAACGCGTATATTAACCCCTAATTCTCTGGCGATTATCTGCGCCATAGTTGTTTTGCCTAGCCCAGGCGGGCCATAAAGTAAAACGTGGTCCAAGGCAGTGCCTCGCCCTTTTGTGGCTTGTATAAAAACACTAAGGCTTTCTTTGCTCTGTTTTTGTCCAATAAAGTCCGATAAATAGCGGGGGCGCAGCTGCGTCTCACCGGCATCTTCTATCTCTGGATTAAATATATCGCGATTTTCTTTATTGGGCTCTATCATAGGTCACTCAAGTAATATTATCCAATATACCTTATAATTTTATGGCGCGCTATAACTTTGGAAAGGTGATTATGAACTCAGTCTTTTTGCCAAGCTCAGAGTGGCACTCAATTTCTGCGCCCATACTAATGAGCAGGGATTTGCATAATGTCAAGCCCAGCCCAGTACCACCGGTATTATAATGCATATCAAAAATGTGTGGGAGCGCTTGTGGGGCGATACCTGCGCCATCATCATGCAAATATATTTGGTTGTGCGCCACTTCTATATAGATACTTGCCCTACGACCAGCGTATTTAAAGCTGTTGCGCAGCAAACAATGCACCACCAGAGCCAGCATGGAAAGCGAACCATAAAAGCATGATTTCTCGTCGTGATCTGGTGTGAAATGGACTCTGTGAGCCTCGCTGTCAGTTAGATTGTATTCTTCCAGCGCAATTGTTATAGCATCTGCAATTTTGTGCATCGCATTATCACTTTGCACGCCAACACCATTGGTGCTTAAAATCACACTAGTAGCGTATTTTTGCCCACGGCTAATGATGCCTGGTATGCTTTCTTGCAAATAAAGCAACATCTCATAATCGTCATCACTCACTGGGAGCATACTAAGATCCGCTTTGCTAGGTATAGTGCCAGAGATCGCGTAGCCACGCTCCAAAATATCGGCAAGCACTTCTACCCCGGAATATACTTGTGCGATAGGGCTGCGTAGCTCATGTGATAGCGCGCTGCCGAAAGCGCACCGCATTCTGTGCTCCTGCTCTCTGTTTTTATACGCGGTTATGATAGAAGCTATATACAGGGGAATATAAGAAAGAGTAGCCAATGTAGTACTTAGCTTATGGGGAATTACAAGGTGTAGCTCGGTATAACCAAAGTAATGTTGTATTAAAGCGGCAATAGTGGCTATGACGACTCCAATCAGAGAGAGTGATAGGAATGCATATAAATCGACAAAAGCCGCCAATGTAAAGAGAGCAGTAAGCGTATGTATAAGCCAAAATATTTTATTTTCACCTGTAAAGATGCCATATAAGCCTAGCATAGGTAGGCACCACATCAACGTTACAAACCAAGTAACGTATAGATATTTTTGCCGCCATTTTAGTGGCCAGACTGCTTGGGTAGCGAGCAAAATACATAATGCAATCCCAATTGCCCGCAGTGCACTTGCCAAGCTTATGGCATCACTCATAGAGGAGTGCGTTGTATCTGTGAAATCTATAGGTACTGCTGGTAGATTATCTATCACAAATGGGTATATACAAAATATCATCCCCAGAATCCAAAAAATATGATACCTCGGAGAAAAGCGTATAGCAGCACGATCAGCAATCATCAATAACCCACGTAGTGGGTGTTGTAAAGCTGCTATAAAAAGGGAACGCACAGTTTTACTAATACGATACATGCATTACTATATATAAGTTATCACTGGAAATACTATGCGATGTTGACACCACATAACAGTTAATACGACCCATTATAGCAATAGGTAATGCTTAGTGAAAGAGCTCAAAAAGTTTTTTAGTTTCACCACCAAACATCCAATAATCCAGAACGAAATGCTATGGCTAAATAATAATATATCGGGCGCTAAGGTTTTTTAAGAAAATATTCTTGATTGAAATCTCCAGCTGTTTTAAGCTCAGGATCATAAGGAAAATGAGGAGTATTTTATGCAGTTTTTTGTCGACAGCGATGACATTGAAGCTATAGTCGAACTATTCGAGCTTGGTATAGTAGATGGTGTTACTACAAACCCATTAGTGTTTGCGCGTTCTGGCAGGGACCCGCGCAAGGCAATCGCAGAGATTTGCGAGCTGGTGAAAACATCAGTTAGTATAGAAGTTATCGCAAGCCAGTATAATGCTATGTTGAATGAGGCGCAATCATGGTTAGATATGGGGTTTGGCTCGCAAATTACTATAAAACTGCCAATTACCATGGAGGGGTTGCGCGCTTGTAAGACTTTAATAAGCCGTGGCATTATGGTGAACATGACTTTATGCTTCTCACCGACGCAGGCTATGTTAGCGGCAAAGGCGGGGGCTACATATGTTTCAATATTTATGGGTAGGCTTGATGATATAGGGCATAATGGCATTGAGTTAGTGCGTACTGTTTGTGATATGTTCAATCACTACCCGGAAATCAACACGCAGGTACTTGCTGCTTCAATACGGCACCAAGGGCATATTATAGGAGCTGCTAAAGCTGGAGCAGATGTTATTACGGCTTCTCCTCATATACTAAGGTCTTTAGTCACGCATCCATTGACTGCTAAGGGGGTGATAGAATTTGAACAGGCTGGGATTGCTTATGTACAGAGTAAAAATAAAAAGTAGTTTAATGTTGATTCTACTATTGTCAGCGCCTTTATGTATAGATAGTGCAAGTGCTGCCGATGTTACCACTAATGCTCTTATGGACCATATGCGGTTTTTAAGCGAGCGTGATAAGGTGATATCAGGCAATATAGCAAACTCTGAAACCCCAAAATTTTTACCTATTGATATACAAAAGCAATCCAAGGATATTAGTGAGGTACGTATATATAGCACACATCCACGCCATATTTCACTTGATAATGATCCGCAATATAGCAAAATAAAAGCCCCAATAGATGAAATAAAGCCTAATGGCAATGCAGTCACTTTGGAGCAAGAGATGTTGAAAAAAAGCGATAATGCCATGGAGTTTCAGCAAGCAATCACCTTGTATAATAAGATGCGTGGATTAGTGAATGGGGCAATAACTATGGGAGCTGGTCAATAATATGAGCATAAAGTATGTATTTGCAAACGTACAGCTATCTCCAAAGCATTGTTTAGCTGTTTTAGGATTTTTGTTATCTAACATAACTATGGCAGCTGCAAGCGGTGGAGATCCAATGAGTGGAGCATTAGCGATTTCTGCAAGTGGCATGAAAATGCAGAATCAGCGGATGAAAGTAATTGCGGAGAACATTGCGAATGCTAATATTGCGTCAAATAGCCATAAACAAGACCCATACCGCCGCAAAGTACCCACATTGAGCACTATTACTGACCAACGTAGCGGGGCTGAGTTAATAAAAATGAAAAAAACAGTTGCCGATCAGTCTGATTTTGTGCTCAAATATCAACCATATCACCCTGCTGCTAATGCAGAAGGTATGGTGCGTTATCCCAATGTGAACCTGCTAGTTGAAAACGCTGATATGAAGGAGGCGCAGCGCAGTTTTGAGGTTAACCTGCACTCATTTGAAATAACAAAAAGCAACCAAAATAAGCTATTGGAAGCCTTAAAATAGACGAGAGATAAGAATGTCGATAAATTCTGTGACCTATAATAACGCATTAACTGCTTACGCAAAGCACCAGGCAGCAGCTAAAGCCAGCAAAATACAGCAGCTTAACGCAATTACAGGGCAGGGTAATACAGGTAAGATGGAGGCTCAGCAGCCGGAGCTTAATCAGCAAGCTAACTGGCAGCCGGCGATTTTGCGTCGTGACGATGATTTGCAAATAATCAAAACCACTGCCGCCCCAGCCTCTGCTACAGTCGCAAGCTTTTCTGGGGTTGTTGGAGTAGTAGCGCAGCAAATAGATAAAGTGCGACAGGGGGAGGGCGCAGCAAAGAAAGCCATATCTGGAGATATTAACAAGGTAGATCTTATTGAACTGGTCAATGAAGCGGAGACCGCGCTTAAATTAGCGCAGGCTTTATGTGGAAAGATGGTGATTTCATTTAAGGAAGTGCTGCAGACACCTCTATAATCCTAACGTATTATACCATACGCTCTAGCTCATCGATAAACTCTGATATCACATCTAAGCCCTTTTGCCAAAATTCTGGATCAGAAGCGTCTAGACCAAATGGCGCAAGCAGCTCTTTATGCCTCAGAGTGCCTCCAGCAGATAGCATCTGGAAATAACATTCCTCAAAATTTGCCACTTTACCGCTTAAATATACCTGATATAGGGAATTTACTAAACAGTCGCCAAAGGCATAAGAGTAGACATAAAATGGCGAATGAATAAAGTGTGGTATATATGACCAATAACAGCTATAGCTCTCATCTAAGTGTATACCTTCTCCTAAGCTTTCTCTCGCTGTTTCCATCCAGATTTCTCCTATGCGTTCAGAACTGAGCTCGCCATTGGCGCGTTCGGAGTGCACTTTCAGCTCGAAGTCACAGAATGCTACCTGACGTATTACGGTATTTAGCATGTCTTCTACTTTATTAGCTATCATGATTTTACGTTTCTCCTTATCTTGCTCATTAGCAAGTAAATACCGAAAAGTGAGCTGTTCTCCAAATACAGAAGCGGTCTCCGCGAGAGTCAAGGGTGTGTCGCTCATTAGCGGTCCTTGTGTATTGGCCAGTACCATATGCACTCCATGACCAAGCTCATGCGCTAGTGTCATGACATCGCGAGTACGACCTGCATAGTTTACCAGCAAATATGGATGCTTTGAAGGTATTGTAGGATGTGCAAACGCTCCTGTGCGCTTAGAAGGCTCAAGGGGAGCATCTACCCAGTTATTATCGAAGAATTGTCGGCCTAGTTCTTCCATACGTGGATGAAATTGACCATAAGCGGCAAGTACAGTACTAACGGCTTTATTCCATGGTATGCTCTCATCTATTTCTGTAAACGGCGCATTGCGATCCCAGTATTGCAGCACTTTTTTACCAAGCATTTTGCATTTCAGCTTATAATAACGATGAGAGAGATTAGGATAATTTTTGCGCACTGTTGTTAGTAACACCTCAACCACATCATCTTCAATAAAATTGGCTAAATTACGCGAAGACATTGGTTTTTTAAAGCCACGCCTGGCTTCAATCACCGCCTTATCTTTAGCTAAAGTATTTGTGATCATACTAAGTAAGCGTGTGTTATCTTGCAAAACTGTGCTTATGGAAGTGGCGGCATCTCGCCTGATTTCTTCATTAGGCGATGCCATCTTTTCCATAACTGCGCTGCAACCCAACTCCTCACCGCGAAATGGGAAGCGTAGTGCTGCCAATGTTTCGTCAAATAAACGATTCCAGGCTATAGTACTTGTTAAGCTTTTTTCATGCAGTATCACCTCTTCAGCATCGGAAAGTTGGTATGGCCGGAAAGCGCGAATATCTCTTAACCATGGCTTGTATCGTGCCAACTCTTTGTCTTGTAGCATGGTAGTCAATAAATCATCGCTAATGCGGTTAATTTCCAAAGTAAAGAAGAGTAAAGGTGTTGTTAGGTCTGTCAGCTTTTCCTGGATGTTTTGAAAGAACGCGACTGCCTGTGGGTTATTGACCGCTGTGGAATATTGTAAAAATGCAAAGCTAGCTATTTTAGCTAGCAACTCACTCACCACTTCGTACTCTTTAATGCTTGTGGCCAAAAATTTACCATCGCCACTTTTTTCTAGCTTACCTTTATAAGTATCAACCATATACTCGACCTTGATGGCGATTTGCCCCAGATCAGAGTTTATCTGTTTAGAGTCTATACCACCGTAAAGATCCGATAAATCCCATCTTGGTAAAACACCTAGTTTGCTGCTTTTGACTGATTGCGCTGTTGACTTATTCGACATATATGATGACCTATAAAATTCGGTTGGCGACAAGCTGATGCTAGCAAAATAAAAAGGTAACGGCAATATTATGTATACTGCTAATCCGATGACATTATTGTTAACTATTATGCAATTATTCCATGCAAATATATATTACATGTGTAAATTATGGTTATAATATGGATAAGCGGCAAAATGAGAGAAATCGTAAATTTCTTCTAGATCGAATGATAAAGCCACAGCTGGTTAGTAAACTCAGCGATATACAAGTACTGAATATAGTGTCATTTGCACTAGATCATACTCATGCATCAAATTTGAACCATATATTGGTGCAACTAGCATCTCTAGACTTGTTAAAACACGAAGCTTGCTCTTTTTTGGTTGGTAATAAGGTAGCGACAGTTGAGCAGTTAAAAAGCTTAAATAAAGAGCAGATAAGCTCTATTGCGGAGGATTATCGTGGTGATTCTGATTTTGATAATGCAGTGAGAATGGTGCGTGAGGCCGTTATTGAAGGGCAACAAAAGCAGTTAGCATTTTACCAGGGCCGTGACTATGACGGTATCGGGCATAAGGCTGCAAGGGGGAGGAAATAATAACCAAACCCCTTAGTAGATTACCAATCAGCCAGTAATACAATTTTTCCACAATGCTCTCGACTATTCATGCGAGCATGAGCTTTATCTACATCGGTTATGGAAAAAGTGCTATCTATATGTACCTGTATTAGCCCGTCTTTAATATGTGCAATAATATCACTTATTTGGGATATATAGCGTCCTTTCGTTTCCTCATCTTGAGAGCGCAGGGTGGTGCCAATAATACTGGCATTCTTCATCAGCAGAGAACTCAACGGCAGCTCTCCACTACTACCATTCATTACTGCCAGTACAACGATCTTGCCACCATAACGCAGTGCTTTAACGTTATTTGCTAAGTAGGGGCCGCCCAAGATATCGATAACCAGAGAGGCGCCACCTTTTTTTTTCGTCTCTTCAACCCAGGTCTGCTCTTGATATAGGTAGGCATCTGCAATTCCATTGTTATGGCAGAACGACAGTTTTGTGGCCGAACCGACCGTGGTTATAACTTCAGCCCCATATATTTTTGCCACTTGGCAGAGCATATCGCCAATGCCGCTACTTCCCCCATGAACCACTACTAAAGGATTATGTGACTGCGTTAGCGAGCCTTTTTCAATAAGCGCCATGTATGAAGTGCATAATGCTTCTGGTAATGCAGCAGCAGTAGAAAAATCCAGCCAATCTGGTAGTTTAAAGGTGAGCTGTCGATCTGCAAGTACGTATTGAGAGTAGCCGCCAGAGGGCAATAATGCCGCGATTCTACTTCCGCTATCCACGTCATAACCCGCTATCTCTAGGCCAGGTACATTAGAGCCATCAGGAGAAGGGTATAATCCAGTGACTTGCAAGACATCAGCACGATTCACTCCTATAGCCTCTACTTTCACCAGTATTTGTTGAGGGCCAGGCTTAAGTATAGGCACCTCACATAGTCGGAGCGCTCCATCTATGATCTGGAGCTGCTTCATTGCCGTGCTCCTAACTGCTCGGCATAATTACCAGAATCAGCGCTTGGCTCTGCGTAATCTGGGTGTAGCATGCTAGTAATAACTGCTAATCGCAGTTCTTTTGCAGCATTGCGCACTAGGTTATTACTGATCCCTCGTTCCACAATAAAGTTAGAGTAATGCGATTCAGTGTTGTCATAACTATCAATAAGCATGAGTTTCTGATGGTCTATAATTGGTTGGCCACTCTCATCCCGCACTGTATAACGAATGGTTAGTATCATATCCGACCTAGCAACGGTCGTATCACCTTGAATGAAGGCGGGACGAATTTGGGTAGTAAAATCCAGCTCCATGGTATAAGGTTGGTTGCTATAACTACAAGATTGGTTACGCTCCCATTCTTGAGTAAAAAAGCGCTGGAGATACGCAGTTTGATTATTATTTATCTCACCGTAGTTCATTTTAGTGATTTTGATTTGGCAGCCTACCTCTTTTTCATGGGTTGCCAGCGGGCGTATAGTGCAGCTAGATACTAAAAAAGCTGATATTAGCAGTATGTGATATTTGCGCATAAATTTCTCACTTTTTTGTAGTTGTTGGATGGAATGACAGAACTAAAACATAATCAAGGGTAGCCCAAGGCACTGAAGAAAGCACACGTAACTCTCCTTGTTTTTTGATTACCTTTCCAATATACAATCCTTCTGGAATCAAGCTTCCTTCTCCGGAAGTCAGAGCTACTTCATCCTCAGTTGGGGCAGAGAAGTCTGTGTATTGCAAAAACAAAGAGGCGGATCCAGAAGGTGAGCCAGCTGTGATAGCCTTATGTCGGGATATTGCCATAACTGTTGGTATTCTGGAGAGTGGATCGTGTATTGTCATTATCCATGCGCTATATTGGTTAACTGTGATAATTTGACCAACCAGCCCGTCTGGATGAATCACTACAGCGCCTTCTGTTAAACCGTCTATGCTACCCGCATTCACAAACAAGCGATGCTGGCCAAATGCTCGGCTGTAACCCATCACTCTTACGGCTGTAGCACGCAAATGATGATGTTGACGGAAGTCCAGTAATTCTTTTAATTTTTGGTTTTCTGTGACCAGCATCTTCATCTGTTGATCTTCCGATATATGGCTATATAGCTGCTCCAACGTTACAGTCACGGCCGGGGTTTCGTTTGGAATACCCATACCGACATCAGTGATGATTCTTATTGGATAAAGAAATGCTTGTGTGATCAGTTCGCCATAATCGCGGATAATATGACGCTGCTTATTGCTGCAGTAGATTGGTACTAGAATTACTGCAATGAGCAATATATACCACGGAATTTTTAGTTTACGCAAAAGGGCGGATGCCCTTAGTATGAAGCCTTTTAGGTCGCTGGCTGTTAGATAGGCTTTAGGTTTGCGCATAAAAGTTATCCATTAGCTGCAAGCCTTGCTTGTTGTAGGATAGCGAAGTCCTCGCCAGCATGGTAAGATGAGCGAGTGAGGGGGCTTGCAGACACCATGAGAAAGCCTTTAACGCGTGCTATACGAGCATAGTAATCAAACTCGTCTGGATGTACATAGCGTGCTACTTCTGCGTGGTTTGGTGTTGGCTGCAAGTATTGACCTATAGTGATGAAATCAACATTGGCCGAGCGCAGATCATCCATAACTTGTAGCACTTCTTCTTGTGTTTCCCCTAAACCGACCATAATTCCTGATTTTGTAAATATTTTAGGATTAAGTTTTTTGACCTGGTTAAGTAGGTGAAGAGAGTGGAAATAACGAGCCCCTGGCCTGATTTTCTGGTATAAAGAAGGCACGGTTTCTATGTTATGGTTGTACACATCCGGCTGCGCTGCTACCACCGTCTCAATAGCTCCGTCTTTACGTAAGAAATCTGGGGTCAGGATCTCAACCGTAGTGCCAGGAGAACGTAAGCGAATCTTGTTAATGCATTGGACAAAATGGGCAGCACCGCCATCTGGCAGGTCATCTCTATCCACTGAAGTAATAACCACGTGCTTTAAACCAAGCTTAAATACAGCTTCAGCAATGTTATCTGGTTCATGTGGATCCAGCTTGTCCGGCATGCCGGTAGCGACATTGCAGAAACGGCAAGAACGGGTACACACGCTGCCTAAAATCATGAAGGTGGCATGCTGTTTTTGCCAGCATTCACCTATATTGGGGCAGGCTGCCTCTTCACACACGGTGTTCAGGTTATGCTTGCGAGCAAGTTCACGCACTTCATGAAATTGCGCGGATGTTGGCGCTTTTACCCGAATCCAATCTGGTTTTTTCTGAATGGTATGTGTATCTATAGACATTCTTCGCAAATATAGTAGTTATGACAATGGCATGATGGTAGCTTAGAAAAGCAAGAAAAGCAAATGGCATTGCAGGTATTAACCTTTTGGTAATGATTGCGCGGCTACACTGAAGTTGTAATAACAATAACCTGGCTTATGACAGACTCAAACAATTTCAGAAATGCAGTAAATAAGGCAACTGATTACATTAGCCAGACTTCTCAAAGCTTGGTAGAGCGCACGAATTGGCCTGTCAGAAGCCAAGATAAGGGGACAGAAGTTGCTGCTGTAAGCATGCGTGCGGCTTTTGAGATGGCAGCTGCAGTAATTGAGGCAAAAACTGATGTACTGCCTAAGCATAGCCGTCTCTCTGAGCGATCGGAATCGCCTTCTAAAAAACCTAGCAAAAACGAAGACCAGGGGTATAGCCGGTAAATTATATTGTGCGTAGACTGTTTATATGCTACAATGCGGGCGTTGTTAGCTAGGTTACGGGGGTAATAATTATGCGCAGGTCGGCAAGTGATATAGAGATTGAAGCAATAGCCAAACGAGCAGTTATCGCAAAAGTTCTGCCGGATGCGCAAAGTATAATTGCGAATGCTAAGGCTTCAGAAGGGGTTATAGCAGCTGGTAATACGCCAAGACCTGGATCAGGTGGTGATAGGAATATCGATCATCCAAAGCAGATAAGAGATTTATACCGCGCGGCCTTCGTTGAACTATGTTTACTAGAAGAAGTAGAGCCCACATCAGAAGTAGCGCCATGCTTTTTTGCAGCTAGAGAGATGTACAATAGCTGCAAGACAGATAAGAGTGGCGTGCATCCTTTGCTGCAAGCATACAATGTAAACCAGCTTGACAAGTTTGATGATCAACCGTTTATAGCGTGGGTGATCAGAGATGATTGCACTGGCATACGTGGAGGAGTGCGTATTCAATTTGAATACTGTCTTAGCGAGTATAAGAAATATAGTCATAAGCAAGAGAATATCAATAATTTAGCGGACGTGGTGGACACTGCGGCACGTATAGCGCTTGGAGAATTGGCAGTATTAGATCCCGCTAAGCGATATGATAATAATAGTGACAATCAAGTAATAATGTGGTTTCTCCGTGATATGCAGAATGATTCGTCGTGGATGGATAATAAAGAGTCAAGGCGACCTATTTTTCTCACGCAGCTGCAAAATGGTTTCCCTGAGACATATGCTCGTGTGCAACAAGTGCTTGTGGCACATAAACAGCGAATACAAGCTCTCGCTAAAAAGCATCAGGTTTCTGGAAGGATTGCTGGCGGCCAGCACATGGCACAGGTACATCAACGGATGTACGGCATTGCAAGCAAATCAATACCACTTACAGCAACTGCTTCACCAAGCGTCAAACTAGATCGAGCCGTTAAAGAAAGCGTGGCTATTACCGTTGAACAATGCTTGCCTAATGGAACACGAGAGGAGCGAACGCTGTTGCAAACAAGCCTAGTTCAAGCACTAAAGCATGAACTGGACTATAGTTATGATGCTAGGATATCAAATAATCCGCAAACCCCTGTGCGTCATGATTTTGGGCTATGGTTTCGGCAAAGATTATCAGAGATTGGTATTAAGGTAGAGCGTATTTTGCAGCAAGATTACTGCGCCAAAATTGTGAGTGACTATACAGAGGCAGTGAAGCGTCAGGTGCACTTAAAGGACAGCGAAGATAATGATATCAACTCAATAACTAACACCATAGAGGCACTGGGTTCAAGACCAGAAAGTAGCTTAAAGCTAGCTATTTTGCGTGATAGAGCCATCTGCAAAGCTCTGCGAGAGTATGTAAAGCAAGGCGGCAAACTAGCAGATATAAAATCTGATTCAAATGCAGTATCTAGTAAGGATAGTGGGTTACCTGGCGTTGTAGCTGACCATAATAACCCAGCGCTGAAAGAGCTTGAAAAACTTGTCCGCCGCAGGGAGTTAGCCCTTGATACACTTGAGTGCTTTAATGCTGAAGGCAAATTTACTGCTGTAACACTTGGCGAAGGATTGGCAATTGGAGTAATAAGCCTGATAATGGGAGGAGCTGCTGGAGCCATAGCGTTTGGCGCTTTCATAAGCATAGTAGGAGTAGGTACATTAATTGCCCAAATAAATACTGATTTTTACCAAGATGCGTTTGATGCCTTCTCTGAGCTGTTTAAGGGTAATTCAAAAGCATTTATTGACCAACTACAGGCTGGCAATCCTATAGTTATTATCGCTATCCTTGCATGCCTTGCCGGCTTTACTGGGCTTGTCGCTACCATCGTTAAAGGTGTAGAGACAGCCAGTGAGCGGGGAGGACGTGGTTCGTATAAGGAAGTGTTAAACCAAACCCTGCCGCCGGTTCTAGAGGCATATATAATGCCTCCCTTGCCCGGCATGACCAAGTTGTAATACGTGGTTAAGCGATGCATCAATGCTATAAGCATAGGTGTAAAGTAAGCATTATGTTTTGGGCCTATGTGCCACGTGCCGATGCCAGATGGTAAGAGTGCTGCTCACTCAGCAACTATGCTGATGATACCCCCTTTAGCCCAGATTTTGCAGTGTCTCATAGTGTGAGCTTTCTTGTTTGCTATACCGCCCTTTATAAGATGCTGGTATAGCCTCTCAAGGCTTGCTAAGCGTGGGGGATGCGATTCTGCTTCCATGTCGCCGCCATCAGTATCCATGCTGAGACCAGTGACGTAATGTTGGAATATAGCACGCAAGGCACGCAGTGCGATTTCCTCATGTTCATCGCATAATGCCTGGTGATTAATGGTGATACTCGCTTTCCCATTGTTGCTTTTGCTTGTCCCAACATAGGTTTTTATGAAGTTTTCGGTTTGCTGTACTAAATAAGTTTCTGTTCTACTGAGGTTATGCGCCAGCAAGTTGCACCTTTGGTTTAACAATTCTTTGTGCGGAAAATGCTGCAATGCCCGTCTGATTTTGGTGCGGGTATATTTTGGGTCGTTATTAGAAGGATCTTCTATCCACTGCCAACCAGCCATTTCCATAGTCACCCTGATTTGTTGCCGCGAAAACTGAAGCAGCGGGCGCAGAACACTAATACCATTATGCATTCCTGAAGCTTTAATGCCGGTCAGGCCGGTCAGACCGGTACCACGAGCTATGCGCATCATAATGGTCTCTGCTTGGTCATCAGCATTATGCGCTGTCACTATACGACTTATGTTATTAGCTTTGCAATAATTGGTTAGCAGACGGTAGCGCTCTGTTCTAGCAAGTTGGTGAATATTGCTTTTTGGCCTGCCGCTAATCCACGGTAGTATGTGCGCCTCAATTCCATTAGCTTCCAGCCAGTTACGCACAGTGATAGCTTCAGCTGTCGACTCTGTTCTGAGCCTATGATCTACGATTAAAACAACTATCTTAGCGCTATTCTGCTGTGCCCAACTGTGCATCAGGTAAGCCATGCACATGCTATCCACCCCGCCAGATACTGCTAAAGCTATCTCTTCTATCCTGCTACCATTGGACGGAAAGGCACTCAGCTCCTGCATGGCTGCAGCAAATGCATGTTGCGTAATAACTGAGTTCACGATTGCCATTTAAATTCCCTATTCGAATTACACGCTATATTTCTACGCAAGGAAATGGTAATAATCTTGGGAGATATCAAAGGGATATATGTTATATATCTGCTGCACTTGGGCTATTTCTTCTGGTGAGAACCACGATTCCTCATTGATAAAGTTATAAGTTGCATGCGGATAATGGGTATCTACCCAATTGCCGCCAATCGCAACATTATCATAAGGTACAGGTTGCATAACGTTTTTGAAGATAATATCGTTTATCAAATCTAGATGAGAAAACCAATCATACGGGTATGCCACTATAAAATTATAGAATATGCCTTTATCCATAAAGTCTAACTCATCTAGGATTGCATAGGCATAAAAATGGTCTGGGCTGCCTGACATGTTATCAGAGATGGCGGTAAAAGCATCAGCAACAAAATTGGAGCAATTACGGAAGAGGAAGTTAAATGGATCACCGTGAGGATGTAGCCACCACGAAGCAGTATATTCAACAAATTTTTCCAGGTGTAATACCTGCTCTCTGGTGAGATCGAATTTAATAGCGATTGATGCTGAGTCTATTTTTTCATTCTTCTCATTTGGGTTGACTAATATATCACCCCGGTAATACTGCTTATCGTATTTCGTATCATTTCGCACATAACCACGGCCGCCCCATGAGCCAATTGCCATAGGAGAAACTCCTAGGTTATATATATCGCCAGTTTCATGGTTGACGAGAGTGAAGTAAGTATGAAATTCAGCGGTTTTAAAAGCAATAGAGTATGGGTGAGGCTTATCGTCATGCAAGATCGCAGATCTAATTGCGCTTGCTGATGTATTACGGAAAACGATGATATCGTCATTAGTGCAGTAAAGTATAGAATCTTCAGCTATGCTCGCGACATTTTGGTGCGGATTTATTCTGCGCATAATAAAATCTTGCAGAGCTTGTGGTATATCGACGCTATCAAAACCTTCCACTATATAACAGTGCTTATCAGCAATATTATCATGATAGTCGTAAATACTCACTCCAGAAAAATCAGCAATTTTCTTACTGGTTAAGTATCCTCTTGGCGCAGTGATCATACTCATATTAGCCTCGCGTGTTTACTTTAGACGCTCTACACGGATAGAATTTCTCCATGTACAACCCATTCTTTATGTCCAGCGCGCAAATAGACCTCTGCTTTTTGCATTTTCTCAGCCGTCTCAAAAAACGCAAAGAAAGCTGATCCACTACCTGACATCCTAAGCAATGCACAACCATCAAGGCTAGCTATCTTTTCGGCCATTTGGGCCAAAGATGGATGCAAGAGCAGCGCAGGCTCATAAAGACTGTTCTTAGACTTGTACACTAAGCCTTGGATAAAATCCAATATCTTTTTTTCTAGATTATATTTCAATTTTGTTAAAATACTAATATCAAAGGATTTCACGCTTTGTCTATAGACTTCCTGAGTGCTAATTCCAATGCCAGGGTGTATAACTAGGCAGGGTATTTGGAGCTCTGCTCTATCGTCAATAGGAAGAATTTGCTCGCCTATGCCATAAATAAAAGCCATATTCGCAGGTTGCAAGAAAAATGGTACATCGGCGCCTAGCTCTAGCCCATATTGCATAAGTTGCGCCGTGCTTAGATTTAGCTCCCATAGCTGATTGAGCATCATCAAAACCGTGGCAGCATTAGAGGAAGCACCGCCAAGCCCCGCTTGCATTGGGATGTGCTTGTCTATGGTAATTAGCGCACCTTTGTTTATATGATGCCGTTGTTGGAGCATTAAAGCGGCTTTTAAAGCTAGGTTATTAGGGATATCCAGTGGCGCGCCATTTTGAAAGACCACGCATTGCACTCGCGGATCAGGGGTGACACTGATCTGATCAGCTAGCTTTAACTTCACAAACAGGCTTTCGATTAGGTGATAGCTATCCGCACGTCGGCCTATTATATGGAGGAATAGATTAAGTTTGGCTGGGCTTAGTTGGGATATGGTCATAGTCGTTATGCCATCGTGTTGATAAAATTCTCTAATATAAGGCTGGCTGCCAGCATATCATCGGCTTTGTGGCGCGCTTTGCGTTTGACGTCCAAAGATTTCATCAGACTATGGGCCGCAGCAGTGCTAAGGCGTTCATCATGGCCTATTACCGCTATCTTTAATTGCTTATCAATATCCACAATAAATTGTCGCGCACCTTGTGCAGCTGCCCCTGGGTTTCCATCCATTTCCAGCGGTATACCCACCACAACACCGCCAGCCTGCCATTGCCCGATTAGCTTGCGCAATGATTTCAGATCCGCTTGTTTATTCTGACGCACTATAACCCCAACGGGCGAGGTAATGCGCGTTCCTAAATGCAACACCGCAACCCCGATTTTACGCTGCCCTAAGTCCAAGCCTAGTAGGCGCTGACATTGTAAGGGTAGGGCGGCTAAAAATTCGCTTTTGCTGTGGTAAATCATACTTGCCTATATGCTTTTTTGCCTTATAATTAGCGCTGATTATAAAGCATTATGGGGTGTCAAACAATGCCTAAAAAGAAAACACATATAGTGACTGAAGCAGAGGTGCTTAGTATCTCTAAACTAGCAAGTATTGAGCTGAGTCCTAGGGAGGTACAAAGCTTTTCTCATGAGTTGAGTAAAATGCTCGGATTTCTAGATCAATTGGCTGAAGTGGATACTTCTAGCGTTAATGGCGATGTAGACACTACAATTCGTTTGCAGCCACGCCCTGATGTTGTGGCTGATGGCGGCCATAGGGATGACGTGCTTGCTAACGCTCCTGCTGCGCGCCATGGTTATTTTGTGGTACCAAAGGTTATAGAGTAGAGTGGCTGCTCTGCACCATAGCGCCTCGATCTTTGCATCAAGCCCTTCATTTGATCTAACTACCCTTACATAATGATTACCATGTGATTCTCATTCGCATTGTAAGAAGTACAAATTGCTATTCCCATAACTACGCTGTTGTCGTAAAGCAATGCCAGGGATGTTTTGCATCACCATTTTTTTGCCGCTTTCCACAATGATGACATGTATTGGCGCTAACCAGCCATTATCACGCAAACGCGTACAAGCTACTGCCACAACTTCTGCGGTTTTAGCATATGGCGGATCTATGTAAACAAGATTATACTGCCGGTCAGCTATTGGGAGCTGTGTTATATCTGCTTGTAAGAACCGGCAATCTAAGAGCGCAGCAAGGCTTGCAGCATTTTTCTTGGCTATTTCTAGATTAGAATATGAAGTGTCAATGAAGGTAGCACTTCTAGCACCCCGAGATAGGGCCTCTAAGCCAAAAGATCCACAGCCACAGCATAAATCTAAAACTACGCTTCCTTCTACTATATTTGCCTCGACGAAGCTGGCATGCATCAGGATGTTGAAGGCGGCCTGTCTAGTTTTTGCCATAGTGGGGCGGATAGGGAAACGTTTATCAGCACCCTTTTGCTTGAGAGTCAGAAGCACTTTGTTCTTATACTTACCTCCAGTAATGCGCATGAATCAGACCTCTCTGCCTTTGCTATCGACCTTATTGCTTCTTTCTTGTAGTTTTTGTAAAAACTCGCCACCAGCTCTCAGGCCTGGTAGATCGATACCATGCATTAGGCCGGGTCTGAGGATAGTTTGCACATCTATTCCAACTCTAGACAATACCCTGGCGGTGAACGCCATATTAATAGCCGGCACAATTTCATCATCTTCCCCATGCACACATAAGCATGGGGGGCTGGATTTTTGCTCTGCAGCGAGTAGATGAGGAGCTATCATAGTGCCCGAGTAACAAAGCACACCAGCCACACTCTGATCTTTCGGTTGCCGTAAGGCTGCATGCAAAGACAGCATAGCGCCTTGCGAAAAACCCAATAGGATTGTGTTGCGCCAGGATAAGCCAAGCTCCTTTAGTCTTGCTTCAATGAAGCGCTGTAAAATTGGGGTGGCGGTGCGCAAGCCTTGAATAAGCTTATCTTCCGAACGATCCAGTAAGCTGAACCACTGCCGTGCAACTCCGCTACTGTCGTTATCTAATAAGAACGGCGCATCTGGAGAAACGAATTGTGCCTGCGGGACGTAATTAGCGAGCTCTGGGCCTAAGTTAATAAGATCATCAGCATTGGAGCCATAACCATGCACAAAGACCACTAACTGATTTGGGTGGCCGCCTGATTCTGGTGCTAATTTTGTATAACGGGAGATTTCTGCCATATTTTACCTGTTTGATTATTTAGTTGTTTAGTTTTATTACTACTTATATGTAAATTTTCTAACTATACAATATGTATAATTTCTACATTGATCTTGTTTTAGTGGAGTAAAGACCCGTCCTTTTTTATTGACTCTTGCTTTACTCATAAAGCGCTCCTCTTTGCTGATGATGACTTCCTGAATCCTACAACAAGTATATACAGGTATCAAGTGTCTGGGCATTGCAAGAAGTTGAACAATAGTAATATGGCAGATTGACTTAGCACAGATATATAGCGTATACTCTGCTCTCATTTTACGTTGTGCCTGTAGCTCAGCTGGATAGAGCAACTGCCTTCTAAGCAGTAGGTCGAGGGTTCGAATCCTTCCGGGCACGCCAGGCTTTGCCGGGTCTGGAATGGCTCCACTTCGTCAGCATATTACGAACTGAAAGAGGTGATGATGTTATCAGTTTTAGCAGCATTACAATATAGTACACGGGCTTTGCTCATTTTTTGCAGCCCCGGAAAAATCAGAGGTTAACCCCAAATTTAGGTTTGGTAGGGAAGAGAAAGGGTGGTGGCTCCCCGGGCCGGATTCGAACCAGCGACCAAACGGTTAACAGCCGTTTGCTCTACCACTGAGCTACCGAGGAACAATAGGTGAAGATCATAGAGTAAAACAACAGAGCGCGCAAGTGCTTTTGCTAAAAAATCAGAAATTCTCAATTGGAAAATAGCGCATCGAATGAAGACTAAATCCTACCCCCATCACGAGTATTTTCTGTCAGAACACACAAGGCGCTCCCGCGCTTACTCCACAGTCACCGACTTCGCCAAGTTACGTGGCTGATCCACGTCATTACCCCGATGCAGCGCGGTATAGTAAGCAAGCAACTGTAGCGGAATAGCATATAACAGCGCCATCGTAAAATCATTGCTTTCCGGCAGAATAAGGACGTCATGGCAGACACTGCGCAACTCTTCAGCTCCCTTTTCATTGCTCAGCAGCAAAACCTTACCTTTGCGTGCCACAACTTCCTGAATATTAGCAGCAGTCTTGAGAAACAGCTCATCGTAAGGCGCAATCGCCACAATAAGGGTACGTTCGTCCACCAGCGCAATCGGCCCATGTTTGAGCTCTCCAGCCGCCACTCCTTCGCTAGGAATATAAGAAAGCTCTTTCATCTTCAGCGCCCCTTCCATTGCCAGCGGATGTGAAAGCGCTCGACCTATATATAATATCTTATCAACATCAATCTCACTGCAAAATGCGCTTATATGCAGCTCGAGTGAGAGGGCGTTTTGTATATGTGAGGCAAAATTATGTAAAATATCTATGCGTTTCTTCACTTCTGATGCACTCATTAAACCTTTGGCAGCAGCAATCTTAAAGGCTAGCAGAATAAATACTGTTAAAGTAGCTGTAAACGCTTTAGTTGAAGCCACCCCAATCTCAACGCCAGCGTGTATTGGGATGATATGATTCACGCCTCTGGCAATAGTACTACCCACTGCATTGACAATCGCTAATGTTTTGTTCTTAGGCGCTATTTGCCTCACATACTTAAGCGCCGCCAACGTATCCGCAGTCTCGCCTGATTGCGATATAAACACAAATAACTCATCATTATGTATCACAGGAGTGCGATAGCGAAATTCAGATGCTATCTCCACTTCAGCTGCCACTTTAGTATATTTCTCTAGCCAGTGTTTTGCCACTTCTGCCGCAATACGCGAAGTGCCGCATGCCAATAGCCTAATTTTGCTTACTTTTTCCCAGTTAATATCATCTAATTCTGGGAAAATAGTGCGAGTATGTGCATCATATGATTTACTCAAACACTTCAATACAACATCTTCCTGCTCGTGTATTTCCTTGAGCATATAATGAGCGTACTGCCCTTTACTTGCAGCATCCATCTTGCTAACTGACCGCCCTTGGCGGGTCACTTTAGCCCCTGTATTTGCATCATATACAGCGTAATCACTGCCAGCCGTAATTACAGCTAATTCACCGTCGTCTAGGTCCACCACTTGAAGTACAAACTCAGCCAACATCCCCGCATCTGAACCAAAATAATGGCGATCTTCGCTAATGCCTAACAACAAGGGCGCACCATGCCTATAACCTATAATCTGCTCAGGAGCACTTTTAAGCATCACCAATATTGCATAACTACCATGGCACTGATTGACTGCCGAGCGCACTGCGTCTAAAGCTTTCTGCCCATCATCCAGATGATCTTTGATCAGAGCAGCAATCACCTCAGTATCAGTGTCGCCTTTGAACTTATGACCCTTAGCCTGCAGCATTTGCTTTATTGCAGCGTAATTCTCGATAATCCCATTATGCACCAAAAACAGGTGAGAATTCTCAATCGGATGGGCGTTTTGCACGCTTGGCTCGCCGTGAGTAGCCCACCTAGTGTGCCCTATGCCAACCCTTCCAGCTACCTGATGGGCTAGGGCCTCAGCTTCCAATGCTTTGATCTTACCCACCACTTTCACGCACCTGATACCGTGTGAAGTCGATACAGCTAGGCCCGCAGAGTCATATCCACGATATTCCAATATAGAAAGCCCTTTTAAAATATGCGGAGCTATATCATCACCAGCTATATTACTAACAGCACCTACAATACCACACATTCAGCACGCCCCTTATAATCAAGGTTTTTACTCTACTCCTTACCGCGAGATGATATAACACATAAATCATCGCCAAGCAAACAACAATAAGATCATTAGTGTTGCTGGCTATCCTGCGAACCCTTTGCATCTTCGTTTTTCGGACAATATTTATATTGTCCCGGGGTCTGGTCCAAACCATTCATATCACTCCCGATGTTAGCCTGCGCTACTGCTGATTGCAAGCAAAGAGAGATGGTAAAAAATATAGCATAAGCCTTAAATTTACTCATATTTTGACCTTTATTTTATGTTATTACATAATTACAGTATATAATTCAGAGGTTAATTAAAGGTAACTGAATAGGCGATAAGTTGCATGCTTATAATATGCGTACTAGGTCAAATCTCCCGAAATAATGAACGCGATATGAGGCAAACTAATTTGTTTTAGCTACCCCTTTGCCTTTTGGTTGCTTTGCTTCCTCTTCTAAACGGTCTTGGTATGTAGTAGTTGAAGAGTCCGTTTCTCCGGGTCCTGCATCACCCATCTTGCCCATCATACTCGCCAACATTTCCTGCATTTTAGCCATATCTCCAGGAGAGTCACTACCTTGAGATTTAACTGGATTACGTGCTGAGGCAGGTAGTGGTGGCTCCGGTTTGGCTATACTAACCCGTTCCTCGCCTTGCCCAACATCTTGTTGGCTCACTTTCATTAAATGCTCATGGGTAACGCCGCTGACCTTGCCCGCAGTTTGAGAAATTTCATATCCTTGAGTCATCACTGCACTTTTAATATTACTCCATGAAGTACGAAAAGCGGTTAATATGATCTCTTTACTAAGAATAGTATGACCGCTAGCGCTTTGCCTTGCCGCTTCTACTGCGCCTTCAAGGCTGATACCTGCGGATTGCAATAACCCTCCAGCCAGACCAAATATATGCTTGACTCCAGGTATATTGGTGTTATTGCCAACTTCTCTTATCTCTGTGCCCATCTGCTTTGCTGCATTTGTAGCAGCTGAAACCGCAGCACTGATTGTTTTACCTGCTGAGAATACCATACTTTTGGCAGTATCTTTATCCCAAGGCCTAGAAGCGAATACAGCCGCCTTGCCAACTAATGAACAGCCTTCAAATATCAAGTTTCCTAGCGATTTGATGATGCTGGATAAAATATTGCATATTGAGCCAATGGCTTTTGGTACTATGCAAAGCACAGCGACTGCTCGCCAACCTATTCTAGCACCAGTTTTGCCTTCTATATCAGCTTTTTCGATTTCTTTGCTCGCCAACTCTAGCGGCTTAGAACATAGATTACCTAGCATTTTTAAACCTTTGGAGGCCATGCGGCTGCCAAACTCTACTACTGCACCAATAAACGTCAATGCTGCGTTTGCGATTCTCGCTATAAACCCCACAACGGTGAATGTTACGGTCAAAAGACCACCTATAATATTGATTGGAAAGCCTATATCTCTGATCCATTTAAAATCCTCAGAGCTTTTTTCCCATGAAGTGGATGGGTCAAAAGAGTCTAAAGAACGGCCATCACTTTTGATGATATAGCGGCTCATTTCAAGGCGTCCCTGAGACCTTGCCCATGCGCTTATACTTTGGGTTGGCGCCAAGTCTGTGATTCGCTTAGCCATTGATACCTCAGGCGCCAGCCCTTCTATAGTTGTCTCTTCAGCCAAAGGAGATAATTGCTCTGCGGTCGTCAGTTCACGCTCTAATCTTTTTATGTTACTTCCGATAGCGTTAAGCCTTGTACTAAATGAAGTATCACGATTGCTTAAAGAATTATCAAATGTTTGGCCTATTTTTTCATATTCTGCAACCTCTGCGACGATGGGCTTTTCAGCCGCTTCCAAATCCTTCATAGCGGCTTTCCATCTAACTTCTACACCATCTAGATCTCCCATCTTCACTGATATTGCTTTTGAATACTGCTCAAGCCTATCAATATCTATATATTCTCGGCCAGTCTGTCTAGCTATATTACCATGCTCCCGCAACTCGTCAGGCGTTAGCTTTATCAGTGCAAAATGCTGTTTTAGTCTTTCCTGCTGTTTCTGCAAGGTCTTTCTGTCTTGATCTATTTGCGTTTTCGTCTCCTCTAGTTTCTGTCTATAGGACTTCGCGGTAGATATTATAGTGCTAGAAGTATTTGTCACTGTAGCATCCACAATAGGTGCCCCGCCACTGAGTTTTTTTTGCTGCTCTTGTAAAGCTTCCTTTCTCTGGGCCATTTTCCCATTAATCTTGCCATTTTGCTGCGCATCTTTACGCGAGCGTGTAGATAATACTTTGAGTTCATTAGATAAATGCTCCACTTCATTTTGTGCCGCCTTATGTCTTGCCTCAAGACCTTTGCGCCGCGCTTTTTCAAAGGGTTTTTCCGTCTCCTTCTGCCCTTGTGCTTCGAGCATCTTTAGCTCTTGTTTTATGTTATCAATCTCAGTATTTAAGGATTGCAGCTTCTGCTCGAGATTGGTAATCTGTTTGCCTGTTTTTTGGATTCTTTCATGCACTTGCCTTGCTTTCTTTAATAATACGTCCGGTGCAACATGTTTAGAAGTTGTTGTAGCGTATGGTGCAACGCCTGTCGCAGATGAGATTTCAAAATCTTCAAAATCTTCATTGTCTGAACCATCTATATCTAGGCTATCGTCTCCATCATCTATCAAAGGTGGCGTAGATGTAGTAGCAGCAGGTACTTTATTGAAATCTTTTACTGATCCATTCACATCATCTTGGACATTTTGAGCCATTCTTGCATTCCTATCGATTCGCTCTTGCACATCTTTTCCTGCCTTGTCCATATCCGCGTATTCGGCAGCAGTAATCCACATACCGCGCAATTTTTGTCTGCTCTGCTCCAGCATTTTATACAGGCTATCATCTGCTAAATCAGCGGTTGTCTGAAGAGTGTCAGGCTTAGACATTGCCTCCTGTAGCGATTCCTGGAGTTCACGATCATGAAGCCTGGCATACTGTTCGTCCATTTCCTCAAGCTTGGCGAGATTACCTTTAATCGCTTTTTTATTACTGTTCCACTTTGTGATCTCCGCGTCTGCGTGCTGCTTTGACTCCTTCCTAACAATTTTCCCCTTTTTTTGCTGCAATTCTCTCAAAGCAGTAGCGCATCGCTCATATAACTCACTTCCTGACTCTATCTGCTTAGCAATGGTTGAGTTGCCAGCAGTCACAACCTCATTTACTTTAGTATCAAAAGCTTGCACATCTTTTTGCAATTGCGTCCATTTTTCTTGTAGAGCGTTATAATCCTGCTCTAACTGCAGCTGAAGCGTGAGATCCGGCTGCAGTATTTGTGCGCCTAAGCGGTTCCTTAATTCATCTTTTTCGGCAATGAGTGCCCGCATTCTTTCGCACAGCTCTTCCCCTTCTGCCGCTATATCTGCAACGTTTTGATATATGCTCTGCCTATCCACTAACCGATCTACGGGAGTTTCGAAAGCAGATAATGCTTCCTCCGGGGTTGTTTCACGCACTACAGGTTTTGGAGCAGGTGCTGGCGCATAAGCCGGAGTCGGAGCATCTGAAGAAGCAGTGAGTGGTGCTACACCTTCTTCACCTCGCGCTTTTTTAGCCTGATCTGTAAGCTTTTGAGCATCTGATAATATTTCTGATAGATTTTTTTTCATTAGATATGCACCTATGTCCTATAAACTGCAGTATACACTACATTAAAACATCAGAAAAGTTAAGAAATAGTAACTAGAGCGATGCTGGTAATGGATAGACCACCACTTCCACTATTTGTTAGCTCAGGTTATATCGGCATCATAGCATTCATGTAAAACAGCTAAATGTCACAACCTTCCTCACTCAACATTCTTTATAAATAGATAGCTCTTCTCCAAATCCTCGCTCAATGCTCTATCCACAGTAAGGAATGGCACCTCTTTTCTATACTTAACTAATAAGGCTGTACCTTTGTCAGAAATCCTCACGCTATCCTCTGATTTCATGCGTAACTCGACAGCTTGTGCCGCATGCATCAATTCTATCCCAGCCAGGCGATGCATGTCTTCCAACATTAATTCAGCTTGATCTAATATCAACCCAGAATTGGTAGCTGTATCTTCAATATTGCCTGCCAGCGGCGAACTTAAGTAAGTAATAGTGCCAGCGTTTTTAGCGATTGAGGTGCTTAAGTATAAAACTGATTTTTGTACTACAGCAAACGCTATATCTTTACCATTGCTCGCAAGAAAGCGATTTAACTTGGTAGAGCAATAACTGCCAAGGTGCAATGTGCGTTGCGCAGAATTATGTGCCAGGCGGGCGGCGTTGATTTTGACTGTTTCCAAGCTTAAAACCCAGTCTAATGGCTCAAAATCTGCTGTTGGCACAACCGCTCCACGCATGCCATTGGCATTATCAAAATAATATTGCCGTTCATTTGAGGGAGCTGAGGCCCCCAAAGCACTATCTAAAACAGAAGGGTTATCATCAGAGGTATTGATATGCTTCCTTAACTTTTGCTGTAAAAGCTTTAAGTTGTCTTGCATAGAGCCATTAACGTGCGCTTCTGTTCTAAAGCTCAATGGATCTTGTAGGGCTCTATTTGGATCCATTTCAAGCAAATAACTGCGCGTCAATTCGTTCAAAATGGACTGAGCTGCGTTTTTTTGACCTATTGTCATAGAGAGATTCTGGACGTTTTGAGTAAATGGTGCGATATTGCCGTTTAACCCTTCTAGTGATAAGGCGAATATTTTTAAATAATTCGCTAGCAAGTTATCGAGCTTATGCGAAAGCAACACAGCACGTGCAAGTGAAAATGCATTGGAAGAAAATATTCCTAGTGCGTCTTTGGCATACGGCCTCAATGGCTTGATTTGCAACTTCTGCAAAACTTCCTTGCTGGGTTGAGATTTGTTTTGATATAGCACATTTCCTTCACCTGCTAGGGCTAACCCCATATGGGCTAAGATCCCTATGTCAGCTTCACCCACCGAGCCTTTCATAGGCATAAGTGGTATGATATTGTGATTTAAGAATTCCGCTAATAATTCTATAACACGAACCTGCACACCGGCATGCCCGATCAGTAATTTGTTTAACCTGATTAGCATCGCTGCTCTAACTATTTCCGGCGAAGCATATTCGCCAAAGCTCGTGGCGGTTGCTCTGAGATCACTCATATTAAAGGCTTCTGATGCTTGGCGCGCCTCTTGCTCTAAGATAGAGCCGGAAAAAATTACCTTATCTTTATTGAGGCCTACACCACGGTTGAGCCCATACACAGGTATATCATGCTTGGCTGCTTCTAATAAAATATTGTGATAATGCTTCACTCTTGCTAGGGACTCCGGTGCGATTGCGACCGCTTCCATTTTGACAGCCACGTTATATACTGCGTCAAGTGATAAGTCCTGGCCGGTCAATATTACTGTGCTGGCTCTTGCCGAATTGGGGCTTAATATTATGATAATGGAGAGTAGAGTTATATAAATAGAACGCAATAAAAACATGACGTATGCCTAACAATGGTGTTAAAAGTACGCGCATTATACATGGGCACTATATTACTAGCAAAATAATTACGATTACGATGTTTAATAAGGATAACTGGGCTTAAGGAAATAAACTATAGCGAGACCATAAAGCTTTGATGAAAATTCTGGTCCAGATGCACTGCCCAAGCTGGCGAGCAACTGCCGTCACACTTCCCCACGCCCTGCGCCCATTCTAGGCGGCTGCTTTACATTTCCGTACTACCAATGAATCTTATAGCTTTAAGACGCTATAAAATAATAGGGCGTGTCCTCATTTTAGTTT
>JAFECK010000029.1 GCA_018242185.1 Pseudomonadota bacterium | reverse complement strand
AAAATTTATTCCGGACAACAGTGGATCAAGTCGCACAATGACAGTTCTGTAAAACGTTTATTACAATTAATCATCCGTCCTTTGCAAGTAAAATGCAGCTAGCTCCACATAATTCGCCTCAGATATCGCGAGATGCCTCAACTCCGCTTCTGTCATCATCCGCTTCAACTTGGCCGGCACCCCAGCCCATAATTCTCCAGTTTGAATCACCTGATTCGGTGTCACTACTGCTCCGGCCGCCACCATAGCACGCGGCTGCACTACCGCGTGATCGATGATCTTTGCACCCATCCCAATAAAGCTCTGATCTCCTAGATTACACGCATGTAACAGCACCATATGCCCAATCGTTACTCCATCACCAATAATCGTCGGCCCATTATTTCGATGCACATGAACGATGGTGCCGTCCTGAATATTGCTACGCGCCCCCACTTTGATATGGTGAACGTCCCCGCGTAACACGCAGTTATACCATATACTGGCTTGCGACCCAATCTCCACGTCTCCAATGACAACCGCGTTCTGGGCGATAAAGGCATCTGGGGCAATGCTAGGATACACCCCTTTATATGGCAAAATTATTGGCATACTTGACCTCGTATTTATACTAGTGCCTATCAAAATAACTGCAGTCGTAGTTAGTTACAACAGCATTCTGCTTGCCGCTGCTGAAAAATACTTTCTCCCTCACCCATCTCTAATATACGCACTACTATAAACAGTGGGGGCAGCATAATACTGTAAACGCTCCTTATTAGTGTGCTTTTGATTAATGAGTGGTTAATACCAAAGAGCCATTCACTTTCCGACTCTCCAGGTCTGCATGCGCACTTGCAGCCTCTGATAGGTGGTATACCTTATGCACATGCGGTACGATAATTTTCTTCGCTATCGCATCAAAAACCTCATCCGCCGCTAATACCAACGCAGCACGCTGGCTAGTATAGTCGAACAATTTCGGCGTGGTTAAAAACAGAGATCTCTCACGTAGCATATTGATGCTCACATGCTCCACCATACCAGAAGCATAGCCAAAACTCACCATAATCCCAGCTGGCATCAAACATTGCAGCGAATGACGGAATGTATCGTGTCCGATTGAATCATACACAGCATTGACCCCTATTCCTTTGGTGAATTCCAATACTTGTTCGTGCCAATGCGATTGGCTATAATTAACCACAAAATGGCAACCAGCGCGCTCAGCTATATGCTTTTTTTCATCTGAGCCAACTGTACCAATTACCAGCGCCCCCTCCAGATTCGCCCATCTCGCCATAATCTGCCCTAATGCACCAGCAGCTGCATGAATAAGCACCGCATGCCCTTTACGCACCACAAACACTCTGCGCAACAAATAATGCGCTGTTAGCCCTTTCAACAAGGTCGCAGCCACCACCTTATCTTCAAGATTATTAGGCACGTTTAGCAAATACTTACGATCTATTGCGCGATAATGTTGATAAGCCCCGGGTTCTGGACTAGTGGCATACGCGACTCTATCTCCAACTCGCAAACCAGTGACGTCCTTCCCAAGCTTTTCTACCACACCACACGCTTCAAAGCCCGGTATACATGGGAAGTTATGTACAGGATATGTACCTTTGCGCATCTGCACATCTATAAAATTCACACCAATCCTAGTTTGGCGCACAAGCACTTGGCCTGCTTTTGGTTCCGGCATCGGCATTTCATGTAGGTGTAAAACCTTAGGCTCACCCGCTTCTTTGAAAATCACTACTTTATTCATACTGCCTCCACGATCCCCGTTATTGGTAGCCTAAGCCTTAAGCTTATGGGCTATATCATCATAATGATACAGCTTATCAACTTTCCCTATAGACGCAATAGTTGGCTTATGCTTACCGTGAAGAAGTCGCTGCATCATCTTGCATACATCCCTGCGTTCAATACGCTCTATCTTGCCTATAATCTCCTTAATCGGAATATACCTATTATACGCAGCTAGGTTACTACCCAGTCTTTCAGCGCGTGAGATAGAACTTTCTTGCGACATCAACAAGCCTGCACGCACTTGCACTTTTGCCCGCTGTAGCTCTTCTTCTGTTATATCACGGGTTAGCTCATGCAATTGCTCAATTACCACATCCAGCAACTCATTCGCATGATTTTCATTGGTCCCAGAATATACAGAGAACATCCCAGTATCGCTGTAGCTACTGGTAAAAGCGGAAATAGAATAAGCCAACCCTCGCTTCTCACGCACTTCCTGAAATAACCTAGAAGACATGCCACCACCAGCGATCACAGCCAACACTGTTTGTGTATAATAATCTTCGTCCAGGTAAGATAGACCTGGGATACCGAGCACAAGGTGCACCTGTTCTAAATCACGCTGCACCCTCCTGTCTCCACCTCCATATCTCGCTGGCTCTGGCACGCTATCAACTCTATGTATAAGCTGTTGAAACTTATCACGCGCTGCTATGGCAAATTCATGGTGATCGATATTACCGGCAGCGGCAAGTATACAGTTATTAAAGCCATAATGCTTGTTGACATAACGCTGCAAATCATCACGCGTGACTCGTTTAATAAATTCCTGAGTTCCAAGGATAGAACGGCCTATTGGTTGATCGTGATATGCTTCTTCTTGAAAGTAGTCAAACACTATATCATCAGGGGTATCTATGGTTTGCGCCAATTCCTGTAATATTACCCCTCTCTCCTTCTCAAGCTCCTGTTCAACATAGGTAGAATTCTGAATAATGTCGGCAATAATATCTAATGCTTGTAGCCAATTTTCCTTCATTACCTTAGCATAATACTTAGTGAGATCTCTGGCAGTATAAGCGTTAAAATATCCTCCGATCATATCGAACTCTTCGGCGATTTGTCTGGCAGAACGGGTTTTTGTACCTTTAAACGCCATATGCTCTAGAAAATGAGAGATACCATTTATCTCTTTCTCCTCATGACGGCTGCCAGCCTTCGCAATAAAGCTGACCGTCACCGTCTCTACAGAAGGCATATAGTCAGACGCAACGGTAAAACCATGCGGTAATTTCTCAATTTTTATTGTTTCCATATACACCTATCGATTCGTTTGTGGATACGAATAATAAGTAACTTGAGAGCGTAATGCAATAGTATTACTAATGGGGCATAGCCGATAGATTAAATTTATATTAAATATCAATATTAATATAAATTTTATATATTTTTCTTGCATTCAAGATTGACTATTGGCAATAAAACCAATACAATACTGCTAAACCGCAGCTTTACGAATTTCGAGGTAAATATGGAAGGATTTTTTTCTGAAATGACAGCGCTTCTATCCACAAAAGTAGGGAATGTTGCCATCATAGATCTATCGGTAGTTACGTTGTACATGCTGCTGTGCTTGGTCTTTGGCCTGCGTAGAATGGGTAAAAAGCAGTCCGTTTATGAATATGCGCTTGGTAGTCGTAATTTTTCCACAGCAGCGCTAATACTCACTATATATGCCACTTATCTCGGCGCTGGCTCTACTATTGGTACGATCGAAAAGATCGGCATGGTTGGTGCATTATTCGCCGTTGCAGTGCTAGTAAATCCTATAAAATGGCTGTTCACCATCCATGTGTTTGGTAAAAATATCGAAAGCTTCTACGACTGCTTGACCCTAGGCGATGTTATGGAAAAACTATATGGTAGTACGGGGCGCTACGTCAGCGCTATCGTGACGGTGCTTAGCACCATGTCTACTATCTCCGCGCAAGCCATTGCTTTAGGCTACCTAATGAACTACTTCCTCGGCTTACCAGTATCCGTAGGTGTAGTGTTCGGCGTCACTGTTATTATGTTATACTCCATCGTGGGCGGGGTCAAAGCAGTGGTCCTTACCGATATGCTCCAAGCCACCTTGTTTTACGTGATGCTACCAATACTAGCAGTTATCCTGCTACACACCTTAAAAGGCTGGGACGCAGTATATGCTATGTTGCCAGCGGACCGTTGGACTCTGGAGTTTACTCCTACCCAGTCTTGGGTGTTTCTTGGCTTCCTGCTTTATACTTTCTTGGATGGTTGTAGTCCAGCTGGTGCTTACATGCAGCGTTTTTTGATGTCTAAGAATTCCAAACAGCTGATCACAGCCCTAAAAGTGGTGATGTTAATAGACACTACTATAGTGCTATTGTTGTGCGCATCCAGTATGGTAATTGCTGCGCATGTGGGTGATGGCACTAATCACTCCACTATACTATGGTACTTAATCGACCACCACATACCTATATTCATCAAAGGCTTAGTTATCGTGGGCTTTTTGGCCGTTATCATGTCCACAGCTGACTCTTGGCTAAACATGGTCGGCGTAGTAGTAGCACATAACCTGGTAAAACCATTTTACCGGGACATCAGCGATCAAAAAGAATTATTCATAGCAAAACTTGCTACATTTGGCGTAGGTAGCCTGTCGGTATTACTTGCTTTAAGTGGCACAAGCGTTATCGGTATCATATGGTTTATCGCCACTTTCAACGAACCATTATTATTCGTCCCTGTAGTCGCTGGGTTTCTTGGATTCCGCACCAATGAGGTCTCATACATCATTGCTATCTTTATGGCGATGGTAGGAGCGTTCCTAGGTGCTGCAATAGAGGGTAGCTTTGATGTTACTAGTCTAGTTTTTGGCCTAGCTGGCAGCGCTTTCGGCCTTTTCAGCGCTCATTACCTACAAAAGCTTTATGTGATGCTATATGATATATCAGATGCCCCCACTACTACATCTAAACACCACCCTATCAAACCTTTAGTGCAAGTTGTTGTAAATGCTATATCTAAAACTATGCACAGCCTGCGCTGTGAAAGCATAATCAGGTTCTGCAATCGCGGTGCCAGCATTTGTCGCCCGCAATATCAACAGTTTGCACTCTTAGGCCTGCTCTATTGCTTGTACCCAGTGCTCGGTATTCTATTCCCGGTACTCGACGCGTATAGCTCATATTCTGCCTATTCTGATCCATTTGGTATCTTCATACGTGGTGTAGGTGCCATAGGCTGTTTAAGCCTGCTGTTCATCTCAATACACGGCACTTTACAACACAGTAAATACACTCCAGTCATATGGCATGCTGTACTTCTGTGGTGCCTACCTTTATTGGGTACATACAACTTATTCGTGCACAGCAATGACCCACTCGCAATTTATAGTATAGGCGCTAGCTTCTTACTCGCCACCTACGTGGATGCCAGAAGCTTCCTAGTTCTAATGCTGATAGGCTCTTTCACTGGCTATCTTTTCAATATACTTACCGTCCTATGGTTACACGGTGTTACTGCCGCCCCTAATTACGATATCGTCAACTTCGGGGTTTTGATCTATGTGCTGCTAGTGGGCGCACTTTCCGTTATGATGCGACGCAACCAAGAACAAGAGCTATATTCGCTTAAAGCATTCAGTGGCGCCATCGCCCATGAAGTACGCACCCCTATGGCTTCTGCATTCAGCGCCATCAGTATGATGGTAGACGCCATCAATAGAGCTCAAGTCATATCAGGAACAGAGAAGCAAAATCCTGCACAAACCCCTCAGCAAGCCGCAGCAACTCAAGTCGGCACAATAGCCCCAACCCGAGCTATACATCTAGAGCCTGAACAATTAACAGGCAAAAAAGTGTGGATTATGTCAGATGAAGACTACGATTTCGTTCAGTATGTAAAAAGCAACATACAAGATGTATTAAGCCATGGAATAAAGTCGGCGCAAATGATTTTAACCGCACTATCTGGTGTCAACAACGCAATGGATCACGGCCAATACAGTGTGCTAGACACAATACAGCAAGCTTTGCAGAATTACCCATTGTCTGAGTCACAAAGAGCCAGAATCTATTTCAACGCCGAGCATGATTTCATTTTTGATGGCTCAAGTGGCTTATTGCAGCATGTAATTCAAAACTTACTAGCCAACGCCATCAAATATGCTGGTGCACATGCCAAAATACAAATATGGGTGTATAAAAACGAAATCCACTTCCACGATGATGGAATTGGAATAGCGCCAGAAAAACTGGCACACATCTTCGATCTATACTTTACAGAAGGTGGCAGCGGCATTGGTCTAGCATTCTGTAAATCAGTTATTACTGGAATGGGTGGAGATATCGCATGCATATCCGCTCCAGGTAAAGGAACAGAATTTATTGTTACCTTGAAGGCTATATAATCCAAGCTTTATGCCAAATTCGGAACCCGGTGTTTTTAAGCGCCAAAAATTTCCGCTAAACTGCGTTTACCTAGCATGATCGCACCGTGCGCACCTTTATGTAAATAAAACAATGCACGAGAATGATCGCTACTATTAGCCGCTTCTTTGAGCAACAACAATAACCCCCCCGGCAAAACTTCAGGCTGAGCATTTATGGCCTGGCTTTGATCTACCACTTCTTCCTGCTCAATCCTATTTAAATAACCGGCCAAATCCACTAACATTTGCGGATAGTTATGCAATATCACCTCTGATTTTCCTTGAAAAAACGGCTCTTGTGTCAAAAACATCCCACCTTTGATAGACACGGTATAACGATTGTTACGCAAAGAAAACCGTGTCGGCAGAACTGCGATATTAGAGGAATTACTGGTTTCCGCTGTCAATAGCGCTTTTTTAGCTTCATTCTTGCCTAACTGCACCACTTGCAACACAGGAGCTTGGCGTAACTCAAAATCAAAATCTGCCAGCCAATACTCAAAATCATGAAGCCGCGGCATAGCATAATTCGAGGCAACACCAGAAGATCCAGGCACATAGCTACGCGCTGCTACCGCATACCATTGAGGCTGATAATGTATCGCATAGGTGCCGCAAACTTTCACCCCACTCCGCGGCTTATCATCAGGCGCACGATATGAGAAACTCAAATCCATTGAGCTAGACGAGAGCAGGTCCTGCGCACCATATTTACGCACCTCCAGCCCCCAACCACCAGCGCTACTCCGCTCTGCTATAAAATTAAAGCGCCGCTTGGTCTGGCCAGCTTCAGGCCATAGCAACATATCAGCAAACATCATCCGCAACACAGCGTTATCGCGGAAATATGGCGCCAACGCACTAGATTGGCGCAGGCGTTGGAGATAGTCGTTAAACTCTGGGCCCACATAGCTCTGCTCGCCGTTATAAGCACCCTCAATGCGCATGCCACCGTTCTGGGTGGGGAAAAACTTAGCTTTTACAGTAATATTCCCAGCACCATATATAGTCTTCCCACTGTCTTGCTCACTCATCATGATATTGGAAATATCAAGATTCATCGACTTCACTTTATTCCACCAACCATCTATATGCAAAAATTGGGAAAAATACTGCGCTACCCCGTGTTTTAAATCATTTTTACGAAAAACTAACGCTAAGCGCGCTTGGTTATAATCCAACTTTGCAGATAAAGTTTTACCATCTATGTTGAGCACAGAAATAGAGTCATACGGTAGGTCGAGGCTATATGAGCGCCCAAGCATATCAACATGAAGCGCTAGTGGATTACTGGATTTTATAGTTTGGCTTAAGCCTGCGCCTTTAGCTGACGTATTGGCCAAACCCAGTAAAGCTGGATAATCTATAGTGAGCTCCGGTTTGCTTAATCTCAAAGTAATGTGGAAAGGATAACCAGCGAGGTTAACGTGTTTATACTCAAGGTGGAAGGCCCCATTTGCGTTCAGATCATTAATCAGGTCAACCACGCGCGTGCGTGCCTGATTGGCAACGATGAACCAAAATACGGTGTATAGGAGAAGTGCTACTCCAACAAGTCCGAGCAACCGCCGCTTCAAGGTAAAGGTCATAAATCTTGCCCAATATAATTACTGGGCAAGATCATAATCTTGTTCTAGCAAAATACAACCCTTAATATTGAGTTAATATTTTAATAATACAAAACTGACCAGTTCACTAACTTATTCCCGAGTAACGCCTTGGCCACCTTGCTGCTGCTGAAGCAGCTTAGCCAACTGATCTTTGAAGTATACAGCAACAAGGTCTGCATTAGCAACTATTTCTTGGCCACCACCATAACGCTCGTTCACCTCATGAACTGAACCAAACACACTACAGATAAAGCCAACCAAACCTAGCCCTCCCGCGCTCAATAGCGCTATTAGGGCTGGATTGTGTTGCGTCAGCAGCGCATCAACAAACTTATGAGGTGCGCCATGGCAGAGCTCCTTAATCACCTCAACGGCTTGCTGCCAATGTGCGTTGGTTACCAAATCACCAATCGGATGGATCGGATCAACAAACTTATTGTAGATCGGCGCTCCGGCATATAGACCAGCGGTTGACAAACCACCACCTACTGCAACTCCAGCAATAATACCAAGTAAGCTGATGCCTAAGCCAACTCCAATCTTCGCCATGATGCCAAGCTCTTGCTGCTTGCCGTCCATAGCGAGCCTAGCCACTTTCACCATAGCCATCCTAACTTTATGATAATGGGTTCTCTTTTGTAAATCATCTTGTTGAGGCCCAGTTAACACAACCCGCTGCTGTGGCGCGTTTTCATCAATCAAACCTTGATCGTTCAATGGATGAACGCTAGCCTGACCATCTTTAACAAACTGAGCTAGCAATTGCAGCCTAGTTTCTTCCCGCAATATCGCCACATCCGCTGCAAAGTTGATACATCTATTGACAAAGCCTCTCACATTATCATCACCTGCAATATATTCAGCAGATTTCTTCTCAATATCAGAGAAATTCACTGACAGGTTGAAAGCATCTGGCCCTATTTTCGCTAAATTATCAGCAGTTTGCGCACCTAAGACATTCTTCACATGACCATCAGCTAAACCATTTAAATGCTTATTGCGTAATTCTGCCACCTTTGTAGCATATTCTTGAACTATCGCAGGATAAACAAATGCAAGCTGTGCAAACTTCACACGCGGCACCACTGGACTAGACGCGGAAGAAGAGGAAGTGGCTAAACCAGTCGTCGTCGTTGCCCCAGTCGTCGTAGTAGCACTTGTCCCAATGGTAGTAGTAGTTGTTGTAGTTGTAGTAGTTGTAGTAGTAGTTGTCGTCACCGTTGCTGGTGTTGTTTGCTGCTCCGCTGCCGGAACGCTTGGGGCTAGCACCGGCATATTTTGGTGCACGCCGTTTAACCAGCTAAAAGCAAACCCTTCTTGATATAACCCAGCATTATGACGCATCGCCTCTAGGAACACATCCGTTACTGCTTGATTGTTGGCCACTGGAGTGGGAGACGCTTTATTATATGCTTCTATAACACGGCTTGCCATACGCTCACCCGATATCGTAGCAAATTCCTTCAACATCTCAATAACATTGCCTGGATTCTTAGCTTTCGCCGCAGCACAGACCTCCATCAACTCAACATGCCCAGGCTTCACCAAACCTCTTAGCCTCACGCTTTGAACTACAGCTGCAGACTGGCTCGCAAGACTTACCGCAGCTTCTTTCATAGCTTTATTTTGTGCGGCCCAGACCATTTTCTTAACTGAAGGTTGTATTGCTTTTACAGCATTATCAATTGCGTCTAGGTTTGGATTTTGCTGCTGAAGCGCTGCGGCCTGAGCATCAAGCCTGCTGTGGATATTAGTAATTTCTTGATTTTTTTGCTCACCTAAACCGGCACCAGGTGCTGGTAATTGAGTTTTTAAATTAACAATGCTGTTGGCAATTTGAGTCTTCCGATCAGGAGCTTGCTGAGGTTGACCACCGGATCCACCAGCACTACCAGCGCCACCGCTTTGCTGTTGTTTTGGTTGTGGCTGTGACTGCTGTTGCTGAGCACCGCTAGTATTACCAGTACTACCAGCGCCACCGCTTTGCTGTTGTTTTGGTTGTGGCTGTGGCTGCTGTTTCTGAGCACC
>JAFECK010000028.1 GCA_018242185.1 Pseudomonadota bacterium | reverse complement strand
AAGGACGTTGTTATGAACGCTTTTAAACCATTTTTCTAATGGTTTAATCTTCTGGGATTTACGCTTTTCCTTGGGTTTATCAAACTCCTCATCAAGCTTGTCTAGTTCTAAAAACACTCGTTGTTGTTGCTTATAATCATTCTCAATCTTCAGTGCAATCTCTTGGATCTCCAGAACATAACTATGTGAACCATCGCCTTTATAGCCTTTCTCAATCAGACCACCAAGAGCTTTTAGCATCTTATCTGCGGTGTGTAATACTGCCTTGTGAGTGTTGTGGATGTAGTTCAGCTCTTTTGCTGTAAGACGTAAGTGTGTAGTGTTCTTGTTGATCACCTCATATAAGGGAGAGATGCCGTCTTGCATGATAAATCGGCTATACATAGCTAGCTACCATATAATTTGTTATGATAGCGTTCTGTACTCCAGGTAACAAAAATCAGGAAGGGGGGGGAGATGATATTTTTATTTATTTTTTATTTCATAGCTGCAGTGCAATTTGCACTACCTATGTTGTTGCTAAGAAGTGCTATTTTCTTTCCGATATTTTATGTTTTATTGAGGAGATTGCTTTAGCAGGGTTCAATCCTTTAGGGCAAGTTTTAGCGCAGTTCATTATGGTATGGCAACGATACAGGCGAAAAGAATCTTCTAAATGATCCAATCGGTCTCCCATGCTCTCGTCCCTGCTATCTACAATCCAGCGATACGCCTGCAGTAATATTGCAGGGCCGAGGAACTTATCTCCATTCCACCAATAACTAGGGCAGCTAGTAGAGCAGCAAGCGCATAATATGCATTCGTATAGGCCATCAAGCGATTGGCGTTCTTCAGGTGATTGCAAGCGTTCTTTGCCATCCTCAGGTTTACTGGTTGCATGTATCCATGGCTTAATGGATGCCAATTGGGCATAGAAATGCTTCATATATGGCACCAAATCCTTGATCACCGGCATATGTGGCAATGGGTAAACGTTTATGTCGCCACTCACGTCTTCCATCGACTTAATGCAGGCTAAAGTATTGGTGCCATCTATGTTCATTGCGCAGCTACCGCAAATCCCCTCACGGCAAGAACGGCGAAATGTTAGTGTAGAATCCAGGTGATTTTTAATATGCAGCAGGGCATCCAGAACCATAGGGCCAGACTCTTGTGGGTCAATATGGTAACTATCTAACCTAGGATTATCAGAAAACTCAGGATCGTAACGATATATGTTTAATTTGCGCGTTTTCGCGCTTTCCTTCTCTGGGTTATGCTCCTTACCCTTTTGCACTCGCGAATTTTTCGGAAGGCGAAAATCTGCCATACGTTCCTTGCAGTATATAGTTAATATATTAATGCTAGCATGATGAAAAAGAATGGCAAGGGTAAATTACTGTTGTCGCCTCAAGTGTATTACTGCACCGACCTAGTTGCTTCTCTAGCGCGTAGCCCTAACACAGGCACCGCGGCTAAGGAGACGAAGAAGGAGACAGAAATAGCTGCAGGATCAGCTAATAATAGGTAGGTACCCTCTCATGGTGTATTCCTGTACCGCCCTAGTTGCTTCTCTAGCGAGTATCCCTAACACAGGCACCACGGCTAAGGAGACGAAGAACGATACAGAAATAGCTGCAGGGTCAGCGAATAAGCTAGTATGCTCCATCAGATACGGTATCATAGTTGCGATAGCAGTGGATGATAACCCGGCTGCCATACAATAGGCGAAAAAAGGCTTGTCTAAGGATTTGTCATCCATTCTGTCTATGAATACTCCACATGCTATCGGCAGTATTATAGTTAGAAAACCAGCAGCAAATCCCGAGCTGCTCATCATCTGCGCCAGTGCTATCTCTTTAGCCTTAACTTCAGCCCTCATAATCGGCAAATAACCACCCAATATTGCCATACCTCCATATAGCGCCATATATATCCCTGCGCCATAGCGAAGATTTGGATGGATCGTATCTAAAAAATCAGGCGAAGAAAACAATCCCCGTTCTTTTTCCGTATGCTTTGGGTGCCGTTCGTATATTAACCAGGTAGTAGTAGATAAGAATGCCATAATCGAGCCACCTAAGGCGAGGGCCTGGTATAGGTTTACCCCACCAAGGCTGACAAACGCAGCTTCAACATTGCCAAGCCCCATGCCAATACCTGTACCCATAATAATGAGACCTAGCGTAGTGGCTGCTACACAGGAGATCTTCGCTTTTCTGAGAGTAATTAAATACAAATTATCAAAAACCTGCGACTTTTTCTTATTCGCGCCTAACATGTGCTGACCTTTCTAAATCTAATTGTGCCTTATTCTAACATAAGGCGAGCTATAACTCAACTCTAGCGAAACCTCTACTGCAAAGCCCTAGTTGCTTCTCTAGCGAGTAGTCCTAACACAGGCACCACGGCTAGGGAGACAAAGAAGGAGACAGAAATAGCTGCAGGGTCAGCGAATAAGCTAGTCTGCTCCATCAGATATGGGGTGATTGTGGAAATGGTTGTGGCAGAAAGCCCGGCAACTAAAGTATATGCAATAAATGGCTTATCTATTGGGTTACGATTTTGTTTATCTAATACCATCCCCAATATTAACGGCATAGCTATGGTGATCCACGCAGCGGACATTCCTGTCTCTCTCATCATTTCCGAAAGCGCAACTTTTATTCCCTGCGCTGCATGTTTTGTAACTGGCGAATAGCCACCTAACATGCCCATAGCGCCATAAAGAGCTGTGAATATTCCTGTGCCATAGTTTAGGACGGGACTAAAATTATCTAAAAAGGCAAACGGAGAAAATAACGTTCTTTCCGCGCTTTTCTCGCGCCGCTCATACATCAACCAAGTAGCGGTAGGTAGGAACGCCATAATCGAGCCACCTAAGGCGAGGGCCTGGTATAGGTTTACCCCGCCAAGGTTAGTGAAAGCGGCTTCAGCGTTGCCAAGCGCCATACCGATGCCGATGCTCATAATAGCCAGGCCTAGAGCAGTAGTGATTATACAAGCTGCTTTGGGTGTATACAAAGGATTGTTCTGAGGGCGCGTATAATCTTGAGTATGCGCATCTCCCATATTTTGCATTTTCCAGTTATGTTGGATTTCTGTGGGGATCTCAACCTCATCCAACTTTTTCGCAAAATCCATCTTTGGATTAAAAAAATCAAAAATAGCAATGCCACTACCTAAAATCTCTTTATCACTACTCACCTGCAGTTTTAATTCAGGCCGTGTCATTTTGAGATAAAGTAAGATGCATAAAGATTTATAATCCCATTTTTCTATGTTTGAGATGGAAAGCTCAATAATGGATTTAGTTGTCAAAATATACTCAGCTATCATTTTGACAACATTAGCACTGAGAGAGTCGCTCTCCATTACTGTTTGTTTTTTTTGATCTCCTCGCTTAGTACTATAATTAAAGAAGATGCTTAAATTGCTGGTCATCTTTATATCCACTGACTGAGGAATATTAGTACCAACCACTTCAGATATAGTCTGCCCTTGAGTATTATTAGAGATCTGGTATTCAAGCCCGCCCAGCGCAATACCTACCTTACTAGCATCATACCTATTCCAAATAGCTTCTAATGTTTGCTTATTTTGCGCCAACATATCTCGATCCCTTTGTAAATACGGCAATTGCTGACTGTTATAGCACACTTAAGGGAGGAGGTCAATGAGCGAAGTGGGAAGAGGATGCCATAGTGCGGCTTGATCGTACCATCCAGAAAAATACCTATAATATAGGTCCCAGCCTTACGGCTTTGCCGGACAAGTCGCTGAGTGACGCTTTGTCAAATCATAATATAAGGGAACCCCTAAAAGAATGGTGGGTCTGGGAGGAGTTGAACCTCCGACCTCACGCTTATCAGGCGTGCGCTCTAACCACCTGAGCTACAGACCCATTCATGAGTACAACCTGCTGCAAACCTTATACAACGGAGATAAATTGACGATTATTTTTGCCACGCCAAAACTTCACCGTACCTTCTGCAACAGCAAAAATCGTGTGGTCGCGGCCCATGCCCACGTTTTCACCTGGATGATACTGGGTGCCGCGCTGACGCACTATAATATTACCGGAAATCACTTTCTGCCCGCCAAACATTTTTACGCCCAAGCGTCTACCCGCTGAATCCCTGCCGTTCCTCGTGCTACCGCCACCTGTTTTCGTTGCCATTGTATTGTCTCCTGTAAAAAAACTTATTCATTAAAGAAATGATGTGCTATTTAAGCAACAATTTCCTTCACTCTTAATACTGAAATGTTCTGCCTATGTCCACGCTTACGTCTATAGTTGTGACGGCGCTTCTTCTTAAACACGATCACTTTATCAGTCTTGCAGTGCTCTAAAATCTCAGCCTTAACAACCACTTTTGATAGATCAGAGCCGATCTTATGTTTCGCAGCAGCTAGCACATTGCCAAGCTCCACAACCTGGCCAACTTCACCTTCTAGCTTCTCTACTTTAATTACACTACCAACGGTAACGCGATACTGCTTACCTCCAACTTCCAACGCTGCAAACATACATATACCTTGCAATAAAAATTTATACTCACGGCAGACCTATATAACACGCTGTACACAATGAGTCAAGCGGTGTTTCTGCTTTCTGTTGAATTAATTGAGAAAGGGCCACCTTAAGCCATTTTTTGCAATTGACTAACCACGTAGCGAACACTACCATAACGCCATGGTTTAATTAATATGAGGATCACATTATGACAGCAAAGAAAAAGCCTAGCAAAGCAGCAATAAAACAAAAGCAGCCACAGCAGCAACCGAAAGCTGAAAATAATAATCATGAAGAAATCAATCGCAACATGCCCGCCATGGTTAGGCATCATAGCTACATCGCTGATCTATCATTTGAAACTTTTGACGTAAGCAAGCGCCTGATGCAGGGCGCTGGTAATATGGGGGTTAGCTATGCCTTTGATGTGAGTGCGCGCCAAGTCGGAGATTACTTCTTTACCGTTGCTTTATTGATCAAAACTAAGGCAGAAGCTGAGCCTGGTGACGTCGCTATGTTGCTAGAAATGCGCTATGAAGGGCTATTTGAGATCCGTCATGATATTAAAGATGAAGGTGAGATAAAGCGATTGATGCTGGTAGACGCTGTAGAGATGATGTTCCCGTATACCGTGAATGTTATTTCCAATGTCACTAGAGAAAGCGGTTTTGCTCCAGTTGCAATAGAGCGTATAGATTTCGCCAAGGTGTTTGAAGAAAGAGAACGCACAGCGCAAACTGTCAATTAGGTATTTGTAGGTAGGGTAGGCTATGGAGCCATTGCAGGTCATGGAGATCGCCAGGGAAACAGTGTGGGTGCTGCTCAAGCTCTCCCTACCGACCCTGGTGGTCGCGCTGTTAGTAGGTCTAGCGATCTCATTACTGCAAGCGCTCACGCAAATTCAAGAGCCAACCCTATCGTTTGTACCTAAGATTATCGCGGTTTTTATCACGATGTTGTTGAGCTTTTCATATGTCGGTTCCATTATGGGAGAATACTTCGAACACTTGGTGAGCGCGATGATTCACTTGGAGTAACGTCTATTATAGCTTGTTTCCTCCTAATATAGGCTTTAACCCCATAGCTGCACGCTTCTCGTTAATCGTCATAAAATCAGCTGCAGCCAGCTGTTTCCAAAGCTTTTCACGTCGCTCAATCATAGCTGGTACCTGCTCCAGATCATAAGAAAGCTGTATACCATCATTAAAGCAGGGCGCTAACCAATGATTAATAGCCTGTATGGTGTGCTCCACCAGTGGCAATATCGTCTGCTCCCATAGCGCTAAACGCGCTTCCGCTAAGTTACTATAGGTATTATCGCCTGGTATACCCAGCAGTTGTGGCGGCATCCCAAACGCCAGGGCGATATCCCGCGCCGCGCTATGCTTTGTAGAAATATAATCCATATCTTTGGGGGACATACTCATTTCTTTCCACTCCAGATCCCCCTCTAAGATCATAGGTCTGCCAGCATTCATAGCGCCTGAAAAATTTTTCTCTAGATTTTCTCTCAACTGCTTATATTGCTCTGTTGTCATAAACCCTGGCCCTATCCCTTTCTTAATCATCAATGCTCCACTAGGTCGTGCACCATTTTGCAGCAATGCCTGATTCCATGACCCAGCCTGATTATGTTGATCGATACTATAAGCACCAGCTTCAACGGCAGACAAGCCATACCAATCCGAAAGTGGGTGGAAGTTTTTGATGTGCAACACTTCGCAACGCCCTGTCTCCTCATCCATAAGATAATCAATATATTTATTGCCCGCTGTATAGCGATATCCGCTAGGAACAAAAGAATTACCTGCCAACACATGTACACGATCCGGCCTTAACGACATCAGCTCTACAGGCTGATGCTTTGCATCCACCAGTGCCAGCAAATAAGCATTGCCGCTAATTAAACGGTACGAATATATCTGCTCCAGTAGTTCCCTACCGCTGTATATAGGGTTAGGCCGCTTCAATAATTCCAAGATCGGGTGCTGATTCACCGCTATGCCACACCTGGTCAAAATTATTGGCACCGAAGCTGCACTTTGCGCAACCATGCTGATAGCACGAAATGCTATAACATTGCGGATATATGCCTCTTCAGCAAAACTGCTGTAATCACGCTCGCTCCATATGGCTCTGCCAGACTCGCAGAAATAAGTGTTGTCAAATTGATAATGGGTGAGGTGGGGTAGCAGGCTTTTTTTACCATGCCACCAATCAGATATGTGTTTTTTCATATAATGACCTATTTGGGTTAATAACTGTCGAGGTTGTTATATAACCCTCGACACACGCCTTCTAGCACTGATTATTGATACTGGAAGTGCCACCATGGAGATCATTGGCATTGCCAGACGAAGAAGCTTATGTACTATTTTTGTTAATTTTTTAGGGGCTGATAAACAAAATCATGTTAAGGATAAGAGCATTATATGATATAATGGCGGCACTATAATTCATTGGTGGTGACTGTGATGAAACATTTTTTCCATGGCCTAACTCATGCTGCAGGGTTGCAACGCAGCTACCTCGACGACGCAAAATCTGTAAGTATAAGTCAATCATTTATCAGACTGGTTTGGGCTTTTTCTCCTGTGCATGCTCTACAAGATGCGTTCCGTACCGGTTTCTTTAAGCTAGCAGATGAGTTCAGTGCTAAAGTCTCCAAACAGACTACAGAGAAAATAGTTGATGATGTGATCGCGGAAATCAACAAAGTACCCAAAATTAATCAAATACCGCAGGACAAAATTGATGCCTTTAAAGCTCCAATTATAAAGTACTTGAATGGTGATGCGGGTGGGTTGAACGAATTAAAAGGTGCTTTAGAAAAGCCAGTTTGGAGTATAAACAGTACAGTTGGCATTACTTCTTCTCAGGTTGCTCCACCAAGAGTGTGGGATGACGCGAATGTTACCCGAATAATCAACTTCCTTACAACACAAAAAGAACAATATGAGAAGAAGAAGCCTGATCCGCAAGTTTCAGACCTAAAGTTCGGCCTTGCCGGTACCGCTATTGTCTCAGTATTCATACAAGGTCCGGCTATATATGCAGTTGTATACGGCCTGCAGCAGGGGATTAGCCTGCTTGGGCTCGATAACACAGCAACGCTAGGAATATTCGCAGCAACCAGCGCTTTTACAGGTTTGCTGCTAGGTAGTGGCAGAGGCAAATCCGGTATCGCTAGCGGTATAGCTGTTGGCACTACGGCGTTTGCAATGCAGCATTTTACGCTGCCAGAGTTGGTGAACGCCATGAGCGGTGTCCAGCTACAGTACTTACACCTGCTTTGTGCTGCAATGACTGTTATGGCCACCTTAGGTATAGAAGCTACCGCTCAAACGACCGCCCGCTGGAATGATGATGACTACACAAATAGAGTAAAGTGCAAGACCGAATACCCTATGCACTATGCACTGGGCAAAATGCTTGGGTTTGGAAAAATTACATGTGTAAAGGTGGCCTAGTTGCAGTCAATGACTATGCATTGGGTAAAATGCTTAGGTTTAGTGTTGCAGGGTTGTAAACCTCAGTTTACGCCAAGTATAGGCAGGGTCCTGACACGAATTTGCACGAACTGGTAAAAGTAGACGCTTATATATAGATTTTCTCATATATCAGTATTTTCCGCGTTGTTATTATTAGAGTTAATGTGTTAGAATGAAGGGATAGCAACAAATCATGGAGTTGGAATGAAAGTAGTTTTAGTAACACCTAGCGGTGGTATAAGCCCGGAACAAGACAATCTTATATCGACGCTGTTGATGGGCAAGTTAGGTGGAGGAGCGCAATCCAGCGTAATAGGAGTTGAAGCCGGCAATTGGAAAGCGAAAAACTATCCAGACGCCGCTTTAACCGTTATAGTCTGCCCTTTCCCTGACTCAAATTATCAGCGAAGTTTTCCCGAAGAACTAAAAGCAGTGGCAACAGCGCCAGAACTAAAGGGTAAAGTGGCAGTTATTGGCCTTCTAGCTGGAGAGAGCTTAGAAGCGCCGTTTGCGGATATGGCCAAAGATGAGGGAGGCATAGATGTTGTAAAAAATGGCTCTAGGTTAGCATTCACCCCTGTGATGCTAACAGATAATATAGCTGCAAGCGCACAGAATGAGGTCACCAAAAAATCCATGGACAGAATAGCCGTGTTGCTTAACAAATCGCAAGTACAAGTGCAAAAAATAGGTACTTTTAGAATGGCTAACTTTTGGGATCAGTTGGTAGAGAAAGCAAAAAATGACACCACCGCATTACCAGATCCGACGCTAACACCTAAAAATAATCAGGATTTGTTGCGAGATCGTCTTCAAGCCGCGTGCGGTATTATGATGCCAGACAGCGCTGGTTTCAAAGATCCGCAGCGTCAAGCAGTTGCGAGCGCTCTTGAGAATAGGTTGTCCAAACATACAGACAGTAATTCTGCAAAACCAGCCGATCCAAAAGAACTGGCTGATTATTACGCAACTAAAGCATTACTGTCTAGGGATAGAGCGATGTATCGTGAATCAGGTATCCGCGCACTTACGGTGGTGGGTACTTTGTTCACAGGAGTGGCGGCCTCGGGCGCACCTGTAGCCATTGGTGTGGCTGCTAAAGACCAGGCGGCTGAAAAGGCAATAGAGGCTTTCAATTCTAGCCTAACAGATGGTGGCAAGGCCTTGATGGATCAGTTTCAGGCGCATAATCCGTATTTAATTGCGATGACTATCGCCGTATGCCTGGGTATAGGTGCTGTTATTACAGCTTTAGCGGTTGGCCCGGAGGTAGTTGAAACCGCCAGTGGCAAACGCTCAGCCACTCGTCATCTGGAAAATATGGTAGAAGAGGCGCTTACTCAAAGCAAAAGTAAACAAGGCAATATCACAATCTAGTCGACATCCGCCAAAGATGAACATATAATACCCTGCAGCAACGATGAAAACAGGAATATTATGCGCAATATCAGACTAAAAATCAGTAATACAGCAGCTAGAAGGCAGCACGTAGCATATGGTCTGCCTATCCTTATGTTGCTGATGACCAGCTGCACTCAGGAGCCAGCGGCGGTGGAGCGTAAAGAGCAAATGCGTTTTGGCCGTAATGCTGCCAGTAACACAGTGGTCCGCAATGCGCCAAACAATGATGCCATTATCACCAGCGAGCCTATTATGGGCACGGAGGTTGGAGCCAATCGCCCGCAACTACGCACACCGCAACGAATGGTGGGTGAGCCTGGCGTAGAGCAGCAGCTAAATAGGCCATCGCAAACTTTAGAAGATCAGCTAGCCAACCAGCACAGCAAACCGGATAAACAACCTCAGCCTAGCGTTACTAAGGCTGAACCTAAGCAGAGCCAAGAGCAATATATGGAGATAGAGGAGTTGCCAGCTGAGCCAGAGGAACTTAAGCAAGGAGAAAAGCTTGCAAAGCCCCCATCACAACGTGAGCCAGCCTTAAGTTCTGCTGCTAAACCAAAGGGCGGCTATAAAACCGCCACCCCTATGGATGACCCAAATTACGCCTGGCCAGCCTATGGGCAGGTGTTGTCACGGTTTCAGCATGGCAAAAACGAAGGGATGAATATTGCAGTGGCAAAAGGTGCCAGCATTGCAGCAGCAGCTGATGGCGAAGTTGTATATGTGGGTGAGGACAGCGTGGAATACGGCAAAATGCTGATAATTAAGCACCCCGGCAATATCTTCACGGCTTATGCGCATGCAGACAAAATTACGATAAACCAAGGTGCAAAGGTACGCAAAGGGCAAGTAATCGCCTCTGCTGGACAAACTGGTAGCGTTGATGCGCCTCAGGTGTACTTCTCAGTGCGCAAAGATGATGATACGATCAATCCCGAACAGAAGATCACGCACTAGCCTGGCTCAGCTTGGTTAAGCGCGGTAGGTAATGTTATGGTTATCCTGATCATATCTTCTGGCAACAGCTCATAATGCAGATCTCCTCCCATATTGATCATTTCACCCCTGGATGTATCTATCCCAAGAGATACCCATATATTATGTCCTAATATACCTTCTCCTTCTGCGCCAATAAATGTATCGCTAGGATACATTATGTATATGCGTGGGGCATCTATTATGATCTGGATTTTTGTTTCTGGCTGTTTGTACACAAACGCATGGGTAATAATATGGCGGATAGCACTTTGCACCAAGCTGCTGGAGCCATAGAAAGTGAAATCTCGCTTTACTTCTACCATTACTCTTTCGCGCTCGTCTTTACTTAAACGTGCCACGCTAATGGCGAGAAATAACACGCGACGCGCTGAATACTCCCCATAATCACTGAGCTTACCATGCATAGTGCCATGAGTTCCTCCAGAGGTATTATTACTATGGCGGCCTAGCTCGTTGTAACTGCTAGTGAGCGCTTCGTGCACGATAGCGCACTCTGCATCGGAGATGATGAAAACCTGCCTGCCTCCTACTACTACTAAATGATCTCCGTATTTCACTTCATCTGCCGGCACATTAGCAGCAGCGTTTAATATCTCTATTGCTTTATCTATCTCCATCTTTGCTTTAGCATTATTTTGCAGGGTTTCTAACGATATAGCTTTGCTATTCCTATCGTGCTGCCCGATTCTCATGCTGTTATTGAAGCTCATAATGACTGATAAAACAATCGATGCTGTAATATAGATGATAGAACCTTTCATCATAGGGGAGGGATCAACACAACCAAGGCAAGTAACGTGCAACACAGTAGAATATAACGCTTGAGCGCATATGAGTGCTACGATGTTGATAATTAAACACGCGCGCCAGTTAACAAATAATGATATAGAAACTAGGGTGAACATCAGCCCTACAGCTGCTATTTGGCTTTGTGGCGAGATCATAAAGGAGTATATCGCTATTATAGGCAAGTAAAAAAGACCGAGGTATAGGTATTTAGATTGAGCTTTTTTGCCGGCTCTCGAGTGTAAGTTATACTGCAATAAGAGTAACATGCACATAACAACGCAAATAAAACGTAAAGCTAGATCTATCCCAAATAACCAATTCGCGCCCGGCAGCAGCATCATTGGTTCATAACCGCCACTGATTAATATTGGACACACGCAATAAAAGAAGCTCAGGATTATAAATTGATGGTAATCGTTAGATACGGAAAAAATGGTGTCATACTGACTTTTCCATGGACTACGTAACGCCTCCACTATTGCCTTTGTCAAACTAGAGGCTACCTTTTCTTCCTCGCTGCTATCGTCAGCTCTTATATTTTGGTTGTCTTGAGCAGATGAATCCTGCATTTTACTATTGTCGTTTATAGCAATATTGGCTGATAATGCTTTTTTTTCATATATTGCAACGTTAGCAAGTGTACCTTGTAATAACTGCCAGTAATGCGTGCTAAATAGCCCCAAGGCAGAACAACTTATGCCCATTATCAAGCTGATAACACCAAAGCTTCCTTGCAGCCATGCACCGAATAGTGTACCGGATACCGCAAATACAAGTGACACAATAAACGACCTACGGTTAGTGCGGAAGTATAGAAAACCTGCAACTATTGGCACTAGTACTACGGTATAATAAAAATTGGCTGATAACCACACTAGTTGCAATATTCCAGAGCCAGTCACTGCTAAAAAGGCTGCTAGCACACCAACTATAAGAGTAGCAGCTCTGGCAACAAACACTTCTTGCTTGTTACTAGCATGTGGTACAAATGTCTTAAATATATCGTGTGCCATCACCACTCCGGCAGTATTAAGGAATGAATCTGCAGTGGACATGATCACTGCAAGTAATCCAACCACCATCATCCCATTAACCAAAGGAGGCAAGTTACAGTTCATAGTCTCCCAGAGTAAATCAGGAGCTTGTGCTGGGTCACGTGTACTCACCAGTAGCCCTAAGATGATGACCATAATTACCATGCATAGATCGATTGCGGTCACTATACGAAAAGCTTTGCGTAGCTGCTTGCTATCTCGCGCCATTAAACAACGCTGAATTGAAGTGTTGTCGTTACCATCAATCACCGTGTAAGCAGCCAAGCTGAAAAATGCCCCTACTGTCGTCCAATCCAAGCTTATTGTCCATTTTGCTGCAGGAACAAGAGGCGCAACTTCATGCCAACCACCAAATTGCTTAATCATAAACCAACACAGAACTGGTATCATCACAAACACCACGGAAAACTGCAAAGTATCAGTCATCACAACGGACTTTACCCCTCCCATCATCGAGTATATAATTATCGTCCCAATCCCTAGCAGCACCCCTTCCACTATCGACATGCCTAGGAAATAATGCAACAAGTGACCAATTGCGGTTGTTTGTGCGGCAACAGTCGCAATCGTCCCCATTAAGTAAGCAACATTAGTGATCATGCGCCCTTCCGGCCCATACAAGCGGTACATTATCTCGCCCATAGACAGACATCCTCTGAATTGCTCAATATTAGCGCCAATCAACTTGCCCCAAATCAACCAGCGTATTGGACCAATTAATACTGCTAGTGCAAAGATTAAGCCCATAGAACCAATTGCTTCGATTGTGCCAATAGTCACGCCGGCGCCTAAATATGTGGCGTACATAGTGCTAACCAGCACCGCTGTGGAGATCTGTTTATCCCCAAGGGCAAACTCTTTGATGTTGCGGATGCTGCCAGCCTTCTTCACCCCAATAAACAGACATATCACCATGTATATAGCTATAACCAAAAGATCAACGGCTGACATCTTGCCTATGTATTCAGCGAAGATTGCTTCAGCCTGTGCGATGATTTGTGAAAGAATGCCGCTAACCATCTTAAATCCTTTAATAAATATTAAGCCTAGCTTATTTTATTGATAGGCCAAAGTAAGTCAAGCGCTAAATCGCTAATATTGGGTTGTTGGCGCTGAGGCGCGACTTTATTTATTGCGTAATAACCGTAAACCCAATGGATAATGGATAGAATTGTTTGGCATTATATGATACAATGCACGTGGCAACATATTGTTAGTGGGTGTTGGTTATGTTTTGCAGTATTGTTGAGTGTAGTATTTTTAATAAGCAGGTATGGGGAGTGTATGGTGGTAGGGTCAGCTTTGCGCCTATAATAATAGGCTCGCTGATCTTAGCTGACGGAGTACAACTTGCCGCTCTTGAGGCACCTTGTGCACTTACTCCAGTTGGAACCTCCAACCTCGCAATGGTGCTTGCTCTATCTGGTGCGGCCTTAGCGTTAGTGTCAACCACCGCTTGGCCTTTGGCACATGGTTATATGAAATGCAAAAATAAACAAAATAAACACAATGTATGCCCTACATTGACAGCATTATACTTGATGTTACCAGCCGCTTTTTTTGCAGCCAATTACGCTACTATCCACTGGGGTGTAGCACAACTTTTTCCTAGCACCTGGAGTGCATCTGCATCCTTGTGGGCGCAGGCGGGTATAGGGGCTATTTTTGGGGTAATCGCTGGATTTTTATACGGCTTATGGTATGCAGGCCGACGGGGCAAAGTTAACTGGACGCTTTGGGAATCTGCCAGTAACAAAAAATGCGAAATCATCGTACTGACTTTAGGCTCAGGTTTGCTCTGCTCTGCTTCTACCGCTCTGGGCCCAGCTTTATCTGCCATGATGGGTGATGCAGCTAATAACTTGGCTGAAAATATTTCCCTACAAATCATGGTCTCATTGGGCGCTGCTGTCTTATTCCCTATCCTTATGAGATGCGCTTACCATGCGCAAAACCTCGCCGATGAGGAAGTTTCGGACCTGATCCTGTATTAATACAGGTAATCTGAGTTCTCTTAGGTTTCTACCACTAATGCGTCCGCACGGGTATAGGTGTGGTGGCCTAGAACACGTGCCACCACACCTTTGATTGTCTATATATTATAACTAGGCTCTCTTGAGGTGTTACTTAACCCTACACGCGAGCTTTGCCCTATAACTCCCGACTCTACGTTCACTTGTGCTGTCGATGTTGCCGCAGACGTGGTTGAGGTTGTAGTGGTCGTCAACGTGGTTGTCGTTGTAGCGATAGTGCTCGCAACATTCGTACCAGACGTGGTAGACCGCGCCCCACTTAACTGCTGACAACCATCTGCAACAAGTGCTTCGCGACCTACTAGCTTACCAGCATGGTCTTTGTGAAACTCCTGAACGAGAAGAGTAGGATTTTGTAATCCTCTAGTAAGAGGATCAAGTTCTACCCCAGCGTTAAGAGTCGCATTAAAATATTGAGACATAATTCTACGAAGTTGCTCATCATTCAATCCAGATCTTTTTCCTACCTCGTGGACCATTGGGTCAAACTCTGCTATACCAACCAATTCCAACGCAATCACTTTAGTAATAGCTACGTGCAAAGCCGCTCCGGCAACTGATTTATTCTGCATTATAAAACGTAATTTTGCTGCGGCTATTGATATCTTTTCTTCCCCAGCTGCTAGAGATAACTTTACCATCTCCCGTTCGAATGACTGTATACTGCTCGCATTAAAATTAAATTTTTTATTCTTTTTTTGTGATTCTGCTTCGGCTGCTCTCATCTTCTCTAATTTTACTGGATCTGTAGTGGTAAAACTCCTTCTAAGCGATGTATCAGCTGGATTGGAATTCACCAATGCAATAAAACTCTCAATACTAAGAGCAGCAAAGATGGTAGCAATTTCTGCAGTCCGCTTGTTTACCCCTTCCGGTAAAGCCACGCTGGAATTCGCAGATTGCGCTGGCGAATCATGATTATCTTGATTATTACCTGAAAAGTTGTTACGCATGATGAATACCTATAAATTTGTTAATAATAACCACAATATACTGCGGTTATGTCATATGGTAAAGCATGCTAGAGGTTAGGGGTCAAGAAGTATTATATTAAATTTATTTTGAATAAAGGTTCTCCATCCACCTCACTCACCAATCTTTAATTGAACTAATCAATTATCATCTTGACAACTATTGCTTCCGCATATATTCTTCCATATGAGGAGCTTACGAATTTGGAGTTTTTAGTATGGCATATGATGCACAGCAACCTAGTAAAATTGAGGCACACGTAGGCTATTGGTTGCGCTGCCTGTCTAACTTTGTTTCGCGCAGCTTTGCAGAAAAGTTGGCAATAAAAGATGTGACAGTAGCGCAATGGGTAGTGGTGCGGACCCTTTATGACTACGAGAAAACGTCGCTGAAAGATTTAGCGCGTACGATAGGCGTTGATAGCAGCTCGCTTTCCCGAACCGTCGAACGCTTGGTGCAACGCATGCTTATCATTCGCACGCCCGGCAAAGACCGCCGCTCTATTGAGCTTGCCCTATCAGTAGAAGGCAAGAGGTTAGTGTTAGATTTAGCTAGATTAGCTGATCAAAACGATGATGAGTTTTTCCATACTCTATCTAAAAACGCCAAAAATGAGCTACTCAACATTGTGCAACAACTCCTGAAGGCTAATGGCTGGGATCAAAGTACTCGCGGTCAAGACCGTATGGAATAATTATTGGAGAAAATTTATGAACATAGATGTTATTAATAGGGGGCGAAAAATGTGTTTAGCTGACACAATGAGTTTCCTGGAATTTGTAAAAACACTTATAGATGTGGGTATGGAACGCTATACTGTAGACTTTGTGAGTCTAAAAGCAGCGTATTACAGCATTAATAATGAGGTTTATATAACAGACTTTGAGTTTGAGAAATTGCCAATATCATTGCAATTTGACCAAGCTTCAGTGAAAGAGGCAGTACTTGCATCACGGGAAGGGCGGATGAAATATAAGGACTTCTTACCTTATATTGCAAATGCTGGATGTTGCCGTTATGAAGTGTTTATAACCGGCAAAAAAGTAATCTATTTCGGACGTGATGGAAGTACCCATATAGAACTTTTTCCTGAAAATAGGCAATCATGATGGTACGTTGCCCATGGGCTACAGGTAGTAGCCCCATAGATCAAGAGTACCACGATATCGAATGGGGCGTGCCGGTGCACGATGACATAAAACACTTCGAGATGCTCACTTTAGAAGGGGCACAGGCTGGTCTTAGCTGGAGCACTATCCTTAAACGCAGGCAGGAATATCGCAGCACTTTTTTAAAGTTTGACCCTCAGCGGGTAGCTAGGATGACTGATGCCCAGCTGCAGGATATCTTGGCTAATGGTACTGTGATCCGCAACCGACTAAAGGTGTATTCAGTACGCAAAAACGCGGTTGTGTTTATGGCTATACAGGCTGAGTTTGGCTCATTTGATGCATATATCTGGCGCTATGTTAACGGAAAACCACTAGCCAATGAGCGGCAAAGGATGAGCGATGTTCCAGCTCGAACAGAGATTTCCGATGCCATTTCGAAGGATCTGAAGAAGCGAGGCATGAGCTTTGTTGGCTCCACGATAATCTATGCTTATATGCAGGCAATAGGGATGGTAAATGATCATATAACGAGCTGTTTCCGCCACTCTGAGGTATGAGAGCGCAGTGTGACCACCTGAGATAATATGCTTGCAATACTATCGCAAGTGGTGTAGTTATAGTACCCGCACGTTAACTAGGTATCCACTACCATTTAGGTTGGCGTGCGATAATAAAAATGGCGGACGTAGCTCAGTTGGTTAGAGCGCAAGTTTGTGGCACTTGAGGCCGCGGGTTCAATTCCCGTCGTTCGCCCCACTTAGTATTCCTATACTTTAGTGCTTGTATGTTTGAAAGTAGTGTGTTATGATGACGCCCTGCTTATTTTTTGCTTCGCGGGGTGGAGCAGTCTGGTAGCTCGTCAGGCTCATAACCTGAAGG
>JAFECK010000027.1 GCA_018242185.1 Pseudomonadota bacterium | reverse complement strand
ACCATGACATTTTTTTTACAGTTTATACGACAACCATCAGAATTGCATCATTTCCCAACGGCAATTACTTAATACAAACTTAACTCCATGTCAGGACGCTGCATCTTTGTGGAACATATTTAGAATATTGCAATAATATCAATCTAGGCATGATAACACCTCGGTAAACCTCTGATGATAGGGCTTGCCAACAACATTTTCTTCCAAATCCCAGATCCAAGAAAGTACCGCTTGTACGTAACACCAATCCTGAATTCGCTGTCGACTATACCCAGTGTTTGCAGCAAATTGATTAATTCTATGCCTGATAATACTTACTGCCCTAGGATGCTCAAGTAATTTTGGCATCGGATTGCGGATAAAAGCCGCCACTTCATATACTGGATCTCCTACAACTCCCTTAGGGTCTATTACCAACCAATCTTGACCATTACTCAGGATGTTATCGTGATGTAAATCACCATGTAAAAGTACAGGCCCACTACTAGTAGCTAGCAATTTATCACGCAAACTCCTAGCCTTTGCAAGATACGGAGCCGCAATCTCTTTGCATTCTTGATCTAATGCACTTAACCACTGCTCTATGCTATTAAATACAGTAGAAGTAGTTATAGGCGCCTGATGCAGACGCTTCATCAACACTGACACTATTTTAATCGCCTCATCATCCTTTCCAGGAAAATAGCTGGTCAACGATTCTCCTGGCATTGCTTGCGCAAGTAATACTATACCTGGCTCACTTGCTACCACAGACACTGTGCCATGACCAGCAAACGCCCGCAGTGCTGCTGCTTCCCTAGCTAATGCTTCTGGATCTAACCCAATCTTTAGCACGATCTCACGCTGGTCCTGCAAGCCTTTCAGTACGTAATTATAGCTCAAATTACTCACTGGAGTGAGTTGCGAAAGACCATATTTCGCAGCTATTTCTATAGTTAGCTGCGGCAACTTACCAAGCCACTCTTCCCCATTTGCACCGTATATATTAGTGGTATTCTTGACAAACGTTTCCCATGAACTAATCATTAGCCGCTTCTCTAATAAAACGACGCTCATGTTCCAATAGCCAGATTTTACGCCATATTCCACCAGCATAACCACTAATATCACCATCATTGCGAATCACCCTATGGCATGGCACGATCACCGCTATTGGATTAGCAGCATTAGCACTACCCACTGCTCTATGCGCTTTTGGCCTGCTCATCCCTGAGCATTGCTGCATATAACTAATGGTTTTACCATAATTAATACTACGTAGCTGTAACCATGCTTGTTGCTGAAACGACGTGCCAAACGGATCAAGTGCGACTGAAAACACTTGTAGAGTCCCTGCAAAATAAGCAGCCAGCTCGGCTTTAAGTTGCACAATTAGCTTACCCTTATTACCTTCCACAATACTATGTGAATCAGCTAGTTTCTTCAATCGCAACGGCAACAACTTACTATCAGCAAACTCCAATATTCGCACAGCCTTCTCATCAACCACCACCACCATATCTCCTAATGGGGTGTCAATGGTATTGCGGTAAAGATTAGCATGATTTTTTATTATTTTAGCGCACACAACAACCTCCGTATATAGACTTTTAATCTATGTATGTTGACAATATAGACTTTATAGTATACAATGACCTCAAGCACAACTTTAGTAACATACAAATGAACCTATCTCATTATATTGCAATTTGCAACGCTATCGTTCTCTTATTAGATCCTTTAGTAGAAATTGTCATCCATGATCTCAAAACCAATAAGATCTGCTACATAAATGGCAATTTATCTAAGCGCGAGGTTGGCGACCCTTCGCTAATAAATGTCGCAGAACTTGAACAAAATATAGACCAACTAACTTACACCAAACTCAATTTTGACGGCAGATTGGTTAAGTCAATATCCGTTCCCATTGATGACAATATACTGATATGCATAAACTGCGATGTATCAGTGTTCACACAAATGTTGGAACTCTCTCAACGCTTTGTGGCGTTTCCTAACTCCAGCCGGCCTGATAGCTTATTTAGAAATGATTGGCAAGAGAGGTTAAATCTCACAATCCATGGCTTCTTACAAGCCCATTCATTGCAGTTTGATAATCTCAACGGCAAGCAAAAGAAAGAGGCAATCAAATATTTATGGAGTTGTGGCGCGTTCCAAGAAAAACATGCTGTAGATTATGTAGCAAAAACTTTAGGACTGGGGCGAGCTACAGTATTTAAATACCTAAAAGAATGGAGATCATCATGAGTATTAATATCTTTAAATTAGAACAGTATCTAGCAAAGTATGAGTTTTCAGCCCCGTATTTATTATGCTGCTCTGATGCAGAAAGCTTTTCTATGAGAGAAATTATTGATATGGCAAATCCCGAAAATAAAGCTTTATGGGATGAGCTGCGCCTAGGATACACTGAGTGTTGGGGCATGCCAACCTTACGTGCACAAATAGCCATTAGCCTTTATCCAACTCTGCAAGCCAGCAATATTCTTTGCTTTGCCGGCGCGGAAGAAGGCATATTCTGTGCGCTTAATATCTTATGCCAGGAAGATGATCATATTATCGTACTGACTCCATGCTATCAATCATTAGCAGAAGTGCCAAAATCCAAAGGCACTACCATTACCGAGATAGAATTACGCGAGGAAAATAGCTGGCGCATCGATCTTCTTACAATAGAACGAGCTATTAGGGCGAATACAAAATGCATAGTCATTAATTTCCCTCATAACCCAACCGGCCAGGTTATTACCCAGCAAGAGTTAACCGCTTTAATATCTCTTTGCGAAGCTCATGACTTATGGCTATTCTCAGATGAAGTATACCGTCTGTTGGGCAACCCCAATCAACCATGGGCTGCTTGTGCTGCTGAACTGTACCCAAAAGCGCTATCACTAGGGGTAATGAGTAAAGCTTTTGGTATGGCGGGATTGCGAATCGGTTGGATTGCCTGCCAGGACGTAGAATTGCTGAAAAAAGTAGAAAGCATGAAACACTACACCTCCATATGCAATAGTGCACCTTCTGAAGTTCTTAGCTTAATTGCACTACAGAATAAAGATAAAATTCTAGCACGCAATAACCAGATCGTAGCGCATAACCTTATGTTATTAGATGATTTTATGCAAGAATACGCTGATATTTTCAGTTGGGTGCGGCCACAAGGCGGGTGTGTGGGCTTTATCAAATATAAAGCAAAAGAAACAGTAGAGAGTTTGGCGGAAAAAGCTGTAGATAATCATGGCGTGTTGTTAATGCCTGGCTCTATATATGAGCACTCCGGCAACCATTTCCGCATTGGCTTCGGTAGAAAAAATATGCCTGATTCATTGGCTAAATTCCGGGACTTACTGAGTACTATCTAATACCAAATCTCGATAAATACTCACCCCTACACGCAGTGATTTTCGTACTTGGTATAACTTACACTTACGGCATGACGTATTCAGTATTGAAACGATTGTGATCATACAGGTCATATAACACCGCAGTAAACAGCACTGAACATAAAGCAATTATTGCAGTAACATAATTAGGATCAAGATTATATGTGGAACTAATAGTTCTGGAAGTCACGATCATCCCGTGATGAATTATATTAGCCACACCCCCAGCAAACGCACCACCAATCAAGTCTCTTTGTCGCGCATGACCTGGGTAGATACCATATACAGAATTGCGCCACAATTGAGCACCAACACCTGTAGCAGCCGCTAATGGATAACTGAATATAGTCTCTAATTTAAGCACGTGCGTGGTACCATAGAGAGCAGCTATAGAAAACAGGGAAGTCACAGCATACAACGGCAAGTCCGTCCAAAATGATGACAATTCATGCTGCATTTGATAGCCGTAATCACTGTATTCACGCCGCTTTTTACTTAACTCCCCATCAAAGAGTGCGTAATATTTCTTCATGGTAGTTCTTAGCTTTTTTTGCTCTTCAACTTGTTGCTTCTTTTTGAGCTTTTGCTGTCCTTCTTGTTCTTTTTGCTTAGGCTGTTCTACTACTTGCGAGCTATCACTACCTTGTTGCGGGACAATGTCTTTGTTCATTTTCTTCAATTCTTCTGGTGCAAAAACCATTAGCACGTTTCTCAGCTGCCAGCGTACAAACTGCAATTTTGTATCTTCTGGCTGCTCTTGTAATTTCTTTACTACATAAGCTTTTATATGTATTAAACCTGAAACAGGCCGCTTTTTGTCGGCCTCGCTTAAATCATTAAGCACATCCTTAAGCAGATCTTGTATATCCTTATCATTTGATTTTTTATCCTGCGTATGCATTAGAAACTGAATTTTTGTCTCAAGTGAAAATGCCCCAAATTCTATATCATAACTTGGTATCCCAAGTATCGTTTTTATAACAGAGATTTTCTGTACTTCAGTCAACGCCTTAAAAGCAAACGTACCAAAACCATGAAACGACTCTTCTCCATATATATGATCAAAAACCCCTTTTATTACGCTCACTATATCATGCGCATTATATTTACCACCTTTAGCCTTATTTTTCCGAGATGACGAGCCAGTTGATGGGCTTGGGGAATGATTGTCATGATCTTTATTTTTTTGCTTTTTAGCAAACTTAGCAGTGAAATCTGGAGATTTTAGCCATATTTTAGAGACTTCATGCATAGAGCTTGGCATATTTGCATGACTATCACTTCTTTGCTCAGGAGGAGATGGTGCGCGTGACGGCGCCTGTGATGGTGCGCGTGATACTGCCCGTGACTGCCTACCACCACTCTCATTCATATGGATTGGCGAACGAGTTTGAGATATCTCAGTGATACTGTATAATACATTGTCCAGTACTTGCATTTTCTCCGGACTGAGGGATAACTCGACAATACTTCTCACATGCTCTATTATGCTCCGGAATTTTGCCTTATCATTTGAGTTGCTCAACGCAGTCAGAGCACTTTTTACGACCTTGTGGTATTGTATAATAATATCAGCCTTCATTTCAGCTACGGCCTTTTCAAACGCAGCGTTATCAGACACTCTGATCTCAAGAATCCCTTTGATGATATCTGCTTTCTCTTTTAACCTAGCGAATTCCTCAGTCGCAGTCGTATCTCCCAATATTTTGCTATACATATGCAATAAAGCAAATCTAGCCACACTTTTTGGTAAATTTTTATTATGCAGCACCCAGTTTGCAAAACTGATAAAGCCACGCGGCGCATCATTTTCTTTGCTTAACTCTAAGGTAGGAAAAAGCTTTTCTCCCATTTCTATTAGCTGTTTCTTAATATCATCGGGAACTGCTTTTAAGCATTTTATACCAGATAGCGCTTGCATAATTATCTGAATTTGCTTTTCTGGTGCCAGTTTTTCAAAATTTTCTAAAGCTTGCGTAGTAGCTTCCAACCTTTTCTGGTATTTTTGCTGCAAGCCATATAGCACAGTATGCTTCGCTCTATCTTCAGAACAATGCGCACTCATATACCCAAACGGAGCAGCTTGTTCAATCTCCGCATAGGTCCTAGCAAATTGTGTCGCAATTTCTGGGAATGAAACAAACTCTTCCAATATCTCTTTGGTTAATAAGTGGCCAACAAGATCAAACCCATGCTCTATATTTTGACGCGCGAGCAAGCCCTTATAATACTCTGTAGTAATATAACGTTTTTCTATGCCGCCGCTTTTGCCGGCATCGATAATCGTTATGTGTTTATTTTCTCCTTCACCGAGAAGATTAAATCCAATGTTACCTAGATTGCCATCAGTTTCAAACGTAATGTCGCATAATACCCCAGCCAGTATTTTGGATGTAATGCTCACTTCTGCCAGCACATCATATGGCTTATTAGCACTCTCATTAAAAGCAATATTTTTTAATTCGGTTAACCCTTTCCCTTCCTCGCTTTTATCAGGTGGGGACCTAAATGCAATAAAATTGGAGGCAACGTTGATACTTTGAAAGGTTGGAATGAACCAATATGAAGCAACAAAATTGCACCGCCTTGCGACCCTTATAATCGGCGTTAAATCCGGAGTATCTATCCAACCTTTATTATACGCTTTCTCATAGACTGATCTACGCGTAGGCCCAAAAAATAATTCAGCCTGAATATCATCATGCGGCCCACCCTTAACCATGATTTTATTACCACGCTCATCAGTATATATCGCGCCTGGAGTAGTTCCACTGGATTTATCTTCGAAAAAGGTTAAATCCGTCATATTCAAGATATGTTCACGCCCATCCTCTTCCTTCATCACTGGGATATTGATAGAATCCCTATAATGCACAGAAAAAAAGTGTGCCATGTCAGATAGACCAAAATTATATGGAATTGTTTTAAGAAAATCTAAAAAATGGTTGAATAACCCCTCGCCAGCCATGTCCCATCACCTATATTACTATTAAAAGTCCGCAGCTCTACCACGGAAGGAGTATAATAGCATAACAGGTATTTATAAAGACTTATTTTATTAAATTATCCGGCCCAACTTCATTGTTGGGGCTCTTCCAGATCAGATCCTTCAGAACCGCTAAAACAGCCCTGCAACATAAGCTCATACCTTGCATCTTCATGCGATAATGATGGATAACGAGCGAACAGCCATATCCTACTGCCTTCCATACCTTTGGCAGCGATAGAGCTGTCCGCATTCAATAGCAACAGGGCGCGCGCATCATTGCTCACCCCGTCAACATCCTTTTGCCAACATTTCAGCAACTTAAACCTCATATTGTCAAATGTCTTTATCTTATCTTGTAGCAAGACAAGTTCTACTTTCTTACCAGTATACCGGTCGATAATACTGAGATTAGCTTTACCGTAAAACTCACCCCCTTCCTGCCCTATGTGCTCCACGTAATCATATGGCACGTCTTTTTGCACCATGCTTGGCCGCTCATCGCTATCATTCAACAATTTACCAAACAGCAATCCAAACACCGATGATTTATACTGACCATCCTGTACATCTTCTGCCACAGCAGCGCCGCTGTAGAGCACGCCGAGCATGACAATAACGAGAACTACACTCACCAACCCCTTACTTACCAGCTTCAGCGCCATTCTTAGCAGTCCCAAAAATAAACTTACCAATCATACCTTCAAGATTCACTGAAGATTGTGTATATACAATCTCTCCACCACTAGGGATCATATCTGGACTTCCCCCCGGGATAAGCGCGATATATTTATCACCAAATAAACTACCTACTATTTCTGCCTGAGTGTCGCTAGGCAGCCTCACGCTAGAATTTATAGCTAGTGTAATGCTTGCTAGATAAGTTTGATTATCGATAGAAAGCGCGGTCACTTTGCCTATATTAATACCGCTTAGCTTAACCTCAGTACCAACTTTGACACCATCCACCCTACTGAACTTCGCTTTAATCTCATATGTACTGCCTATGCCATAATCTAAGCTACCGCTTTGATAAGCTATCGAAATAAAAATAATCGCCACCGCAATAACGATTATACCCACTATTGTTTCTACTAAATTTTTACTCATAATTTTAAGGTCGCCAACGTTGATAATCACCAACTGCACGCACTCTCTTACCCTTTTTCTCAGGGTGACCCTCTGGCTGATACGCATTCACCGTCCCAGTTAAGTTAGGAGTACGAACATGCTCAGCTCCAGCTTTTGGAACTACGTCAGTCTGATAATGCAACCATCTATACCACATAACCGGAAGCTTGGAGGGTTCAGACTGCCCCCTGTATATGACCGCTCGGCGGGGGCGCTTGAACGGCAGACTACGAAAACTATATTCATAGTATTCGTTTAATAGTTCATCCCTGCCTACGCATTTCCCCAATAACTTATACAGCCAAGTGACGCACATTCTCCATTCCCCTTTTAAAGGCATAAAAAGCTGGTTGCTTATAATACCAAGTTATTTTCAAAACTTGGCATTATTCCATTCTAGAGGATAACCCTAACCTAGTCAAGCAGGGCTATAGCCCGCTGAGCACGATTTTAAAGGTAACTGTTTTGCTATTTTATCGCTGTCATCCCCGTGAAAACGGGGATGACATATCTTTAAGGCTTTATATGCTACTTAATTCTCCAAATTGGAATTTGAGAAATAAGTGCCCTTTGCCTATTGCTTGAATACAAGTCCATAGTATACTCTAGGCGCAGATAAGTGAATTGTAATTAATGCCATGTCAACGCGTTTAAGCCAGTTTAATATGGGGATCACTGACTTTACCTTGCGGGGTATAATCAGGCGGGTTGCCATGGGGAGCAAGCTATACCCACCTCACTACTATAGGTTTGCAATCATTTGCTTACTGTATTGCTTATGCCCACTCTTTGCATTTTCTAACGCAATGGAAATACGCAGCTACACTACTTCCACCGGGTTATCACTGCGTGCAGTGGCTATAATAGCATGTTGCTTCTTATTTTTCCATAAATTGATCCCTATATATTACCGCAACCGGTACTATAACTTATATTGGTGCGCGCTTTTGCTCTGGTGTCTGCCAATGCTTGCTAGTTATCAACTATTTCTTGATCCAACAAATACCTTATGGTTGACCAATGCTGGTGTTGCGGGAATTATATTGTTCTCTTTTGCGGAACAGGGTAGCGCACTCCTACTCTTATGTGTTGGAATATTAATTGGCTCTACTCTTGGGTTTTGCAATCTAAAATTCCTCGGGCATGAAGATATAACTCACGATAATGCTAACCACTACGTCTCTTATACCTATTTGTTTGTTACAATTATGGCTACCTGGGAACTAGCGTGCAAAATCAAAGATAGTACTTCTCTAACTGTCATCAACAAACTAACCGGCTTATATAACAAACGCTATGTCGAACTATTTTTAACAGACATCATAGAGGAAGCAAGAAAGCATGATAAAGCGCTTTCAATCCTGGCATTAAGCGTCGATGATTTTGATCATATTACTACCTCATTGGGTGAAAATGCTGGCAGTATGGTCTTACAAGAACTAGGTAATAGAATCAGGCACAGTGTTTGGCATAGAGATATATGTATCTACTACGACGAAGCCAAGTTTGTGGTGGTTATGAACGATACCAATGATCTCGAGGTAAAAACAGTGGCTGAACGACTTCATGAGTTGGTCAACATTTATCCACTTACAGTGTGCAACACGAACGGTTCTTATAGTCAGCACGAATGCACTGCGAGCATAGGTTTTACTACGCTACTAGCACATGATAACGCTGAGAGCTTATTAGTTAAGATGAATAAAGGTTTGCGGATAGCTCAAAGTCGAGGTGGCAACGTAGTCGTAGACGCTGAACAAGTAGAATAATCTACCGCACACTCTCATTTTTATAACGCCATAGAGAGCGCACGCCTATGGCTAGCAATGCCAGCGGTATTAACCAAAGCGGTAATAAAGCAAGAGTAAGGCCTGATTGGCTCATCAGTACTTCATCACCGAAACGCTGCTGCAAATCTAGCAATATAGCAGAATCACTAATCTCTGCCTGCACTTGCTGCCTGATAATATTACGAGTCTGCTCAGCAAAGAAGCTTTGCGAATCGGCAATTGATTCGCCTTGGCACACAATACAGCGCACTTTAGTAAATAAGTGCTGCGCTCTATCCTCCTGCATTTCATTCGCAAGTGGTGCTGCCATAGTTGGCGCGGCGCAGCATAATAAAGCTATACAGAAGAAGAAAGTAAATGAAAAGCGACTAAAAACCAGGCAACATCTCATTCTCATCAACCTTGATTGTTGCACCTGGCTTAAACAGATCCTTCATAAGCTCACCCATCGGCAACGCTAAGCTCAGCATTGCTGTGGCGATTATAATCTCCAGCGCTATCTTCTCAACCACAGTACTTGCAGCAGTGCCCATCAACGTTGTGAGCGCTGGACCTAATGTGACCGCCGCGGCCGCGGCTAAAGAAAAGGTAAATGCTATAATAGGCATTTCCCTATTATAATCTTCAGTGTATTGCTGCTCTCTTCTCCATGTATTGCTTTTTTCATGTAATTTATTGATTATCATAGAAAGCAGTAACACGATTGGCATCTCAATTGCGGCTTTAATACCTAAAGATTCCCACACAGTCAATGTAGTAGGCAGTAGCTGCCCGATGCCTAAATGTACACCAAAATAAGTACCGCTTAAGTTTAATAGGCTGCTAGTTACAGCGTAAGAACTCTTCCATATACATCTATTTAGCGTCTTTGGCTCTTCGTCTTTACCGTCTTTATAAAAAATATTATTCGCTATCACACCGCCAGCCAATAACGCCGCCGCGCCAGAAAAAGCCAGGAACATAGGAAGGTTAGTGCTGCCTACAACCACAGAAGCTTGGCCACCACTTGCTGCTAGTCCCACTCCAGTACCTAACAGAACTGCTCCACTTACTAATAGTGGAACCCCTACGTGCAAAATATGCTTATTACGTGCTAACATAACTCACACTCCAATATCCAATTGTTTCGCCCATTGTACACTATTATCGAGTAACAAGCAATTGATAGAACAAAACACTTGTCATACAGCTAGCACTCGGCTGTAATAAATACGAGGCAATTGCAAAATTATTGATCGCGGCAGAACTCGCACTGTATTTGTAAATTTTACCATTACCTAATTTTATAAACTTTTGGGCCTAGTAAGTATGGCAGAAACAAACGAGCAAAAACGTACAATCAACGAGTTAGACCCAGAGTCCTTTATTCGTTTTTTGGAGATCGCTTATTCCTTGCGCAAGGCAATGGCCAGAGGCGAAATCCCACAAACCGAGCAACTAAAAGACATCGAACCAATGTTGAAGCAGCTTCTTGAATACCTGATCAAAAACATAAACAACCCGAACCTTGATCACACCTTAATTCCCTTCTTAGAGAAGGTGTTGGGTATCAGGTTACTACGGCAAAAAGATAAGAAGAAAAAGCGCGAGGAGGAGGAAGAAGAGGAGATTGAGCTCAACGAGGAAGAGCGGGCGCGACGCCATCGCCTGGCAGTATACGAAATGCATAAACTTATCTCACCCCGCCGGCTTGCTGGAGAAACAGAGCTAGATAACTTCATCAGTAACGTCCAGCTTAGGGGTATAGACGAAGCTTTGCGCAATGATGAGGGTAACCAGGCTGCTAAGTTCACGAAGGATGAGCTAGAAAACCTGGAGTCCTATAAAGCTATTACCCAGCATTTGCTTAAAGAGGACGGCGGCAAAGGCTTTGGCCGCGGCATGTAAGCAACGACTAGTAAACCATATCAATTCTGCTATACTACCCGCTATACATACTTAATAGAATTGATATGCGTTCAGCCGGCGGCTATAAATACTTATTGCACCCATGTAGCCTAATCGGCCTAATACTTATCGTCACACTCATAGCGCTAGATACAGCTGCACCACTAGGGTTTGCAACGGAAACTATCATGAAGGGCAAGAGTTGCTATATCGCCACAGCAAGTTTATTGTTGGCGCTCATAGCTATATTTCTTGGTTACAAGCAGTGGGAACATAAGACGAGGCAGCTCAAAACACTGCATGTGCAGCTCGCCCAAGGCACCGCCCAGCAGCTGAATGTTTTGCAAATGGAATCCAGGGAGGCAACAGCTTTATTCAAACAAAGCAAGCTGACTAAAGCCTCCAATACGAGCGGTGATGAATATGTTAAAGTGCTAATCTTTAACAAACGGGATATATCGCGTTTGTTAGCGCTTTTAAGCCAGATTTTAAAAAGCCTGCAGCAGGCCATCAAAACCAGTGATGCGATAACTGCGGAAATAAACAATGCGGTGATAAGCAAAAATGATAAAAAATAGGAAGATATTTGACTGTACCAATTTTATTAGGTATAATTAGCAAAACTTTAATATGCGCAAAAATAAAAATGATAGACAAATTAAAACAATACCAACCAATTATTTCACTTGTACTAGGCACCGCCGGACTTATTACTAGCATCGCTCTAGGCGCAACTGGAGAAGGCATGATAACTATAGGCTCTTCCAACTTGCCTATGGTGTTAGGCCTGGCAAGCACCTCTTTGTTAATATTCTCACGCTTGATTCTGAATATACTGATGGCTGAAGGCAAGGCACATAAGTTAATTGAATTACTTGGCGGGTTATTATTTGCAGGCACTGTAATAGGTTGCGGCTATTTAGGCACACACCTAGGCATTGCCCCACATCTGACAAGCTTAGGCTCAACAGGAGCGCTAGGCGCCGAAATGGGAATCAGCTTTGGCTTAGGTATAGTTGGCTTTTTCTTGCTAATGATACTTTATACACCAGTTTACATAAGACTTTCTGGTCAAGATTTGCCTATTGCAAAAACAGAATACCCTAACCTACAGCCAGTTATAGCAATAACTGCCCTTGGCCTATGCGTTATGGCCTCTACAGTGCTCCCATCAGCGCTAATGTCTGCAATGGGCGCAGCTGCGGCTGACGCCACCCAAGCAGCAGCTCTGGAAGCTATGATCGCTGTGAGTATAATAACAGTATCTGATTTACTTGTTAACAGCCTTGCTTTATTGCCTGACTACATCAGCCAGAAATGCGGTAAAGCGAAACAAGTATAAAGGAGAAACTTATGAAAACAAATTGGCCGCTTATAACTACGGTAATCGGCACCGCCGGACTTATTACTAGCATCGCTCTAGGCGCCTCTGGGGAAGGCATGATAGCTATAGGCTCTTCCAACTTGCCTATGGTGTTAGGCCTGGCAAGCACCTCTTTGTTGATATTCTCACGCTTGATTCTGCCCATGCTGATGGCTGAGGATAAGGTAAAGAAGGCAACTTCATTACCTAGCGTGTTATTATCTGCAGGCACTCAGATAGGTTGCGGCTATTTAGGCACACACCTCGGCATTGCCCCACACCTGACAAGCTTAGGCTCAACAGGAGCGCTGGGCGCCGAAATGGGAATCAGCTTTGGCTTAGGTATGGTTGGCTTTTTATTAGCAACCATACTTTATATATACGCTTACAAAGCACTTTCTGGTCAAGATATGCCCACTCGAAAAACAAAATACCCTAAGCTACAGTCCGCTATAACAATAACTGCCGTTGGCCTATGCGTTATGGCCTCTACAGTGCTACCATCAGCGCTAGTGTCTGCAATGGGCGCAGCTGCAGCTGACACCACCCAAGCAGCAGCTCTGGAAGCTATGATCGCTGTGAGTATAGTAGCAGTATCTGCTTTACTTGTTGACAGCCTTGCTTCATTACCTGATAACATCAACCAGAAATGCGGTAAAGCAAATCGAATATAAAGGAGAAACTTATGAAAACAAATCTACAACTTATAACTACGGTAATCGGCACCGCCGGACTTATTACTAGCATCGCTCTAGGCGCAACTGGAGAAGGCATGATAGCTATAGGCTCTTCCAACTTGCCTATGGTGTTAGGCCTGGCAAGCACTTCCTTGTTGATATTCTCACGCTTGATTCTGCCGATACTGATGGCTAAAGATGAGGCAGATAAGTCATTTGTATTACTTGCCCTGTTATTAACTGCAGGCGCTAAGATAAGTTGCGGCTATTTAGGCACACACCTCGGCATTGCCCCACACCTGACAAGCTTAGGCTCAACAGGAGCGCTGGGCGCCGAAATGGGAATCAGCTTTGGCTTAGGTATGGTTGGCTTTTACTTAGCAAAGATGCTTTTTAAGACCATATATGAAGGACTTTCTGGTACAGATATGGGTCCTCCAAACACGAAATACCCTAAACTACGGCCCGCTATAGAAATAACTGCCACTGGCCTATGCGTTATGGCCTCTACAGTGCTCCCATCAGCGCTAGTGTCTGCAATGGGGGCAGCTGCGGCTGACGCCACCCAAGCAGCAGCTCTGGAAGCTATGATCGCTGTGAGTATAGTAGCAATATCTGCTTTAGTTGTTAACAGCCTTGCTTCATTACCTGATAACATCAACCAGAAATGCGGCAAGGCTAAACAAACGTAAAAAAGGAATGTATGAAACAAAGTTGGCCAGGAATATTTACAGCAATCGGCACCGCCGGACTTATTACTAGCATCGTTCTAGGCGCAACTGGGGAAGGCATGATAGCTATAGGCTCTTCAAACCTGCCTATGGCGCTGGGCCTAGCAAGCACCTCTTTGTTGGTTCTATCAGCAATTGCCTTGGCTTCCAATCATATAGCTGATATCAAAGCGCAGAATCTACTGGGTATGTTATGTATAACAGCAGCTTGTGTAGGCTGCGGCTACTTAGGCACTCACCTTGGCATTGCTCCACACCTTACCAGCTTAGGTGCACCTGGAGCAATAGCTGCAGAAATAGGCATTAGCTTTGGTTTGGGTACAGCTGCTTTCTTCTTAGGTGGAAAACTTGCTTTTGAGGTAGGCAAAGCATTTGGCATTAAACAAACACTCTTCAAGCAACTGATATGCCCTGCGTTCAGCGTAGTTATATTCTTAATTGCACCCGGATTATGCGTCATAGCTTCTACTATGCTTCCATCAACGCTAGTCTCTATCATGAGCACGGCTGCAGCTGATGCCACTCAAGCAGCAGCTATGGAAGTGATGATTGCAGTTAGTATAGCTGCATTGACCCCTGCCATTGTAGGAATTATTGCGATATTGCCCGACATCTTCGACCAAAGCTGCGGAAAAGCTAACCAAGCATCACTTCCCCTCAAATCGCTCTCCCATGGCTGTCCAGCTTCAAAATAGCAGCAGCGCCGGGCCCGAGCTTGCTTGACAGTTGCACCACCTTAATTACTAGAACATCCCATTCCTCAGGCAAGCCGTACTTGCGCCAATCTGCAGAATCTAATCGATACTCAGGTTTATCGCATATTGCCGAATATACCAACGATTCACCGCTATATATGCTCACCCTATACCTTTCCTCAATCTCACCAAGTGCGGTACGATCAACAGGCCCCAGCAAGTCAACTCCCCTACTCCAAGAATTATTCGCTCGCCCACTCAGCCGAGAACGTCTATACCATTGCAACACCAGGCTAGGCATCTTGGTAAAACGCACCTGTAAGTGCACCGGAGAGAACGGTAATAAAGCCTTAGCAGTGTAATGTAGCTGGGTCAACGCTGTAGCTGGGCCATCATCTTGGTGTGCGCCTAGGCTTACAGCCCCCACCTGCAGGCTCTGGCCAACGCAATCAGCTGATAAGGGAATAGCAAGCAAGCTATCATCAAGCAACACAAAGCGTTCTTCCTCTTTGTGCATAGCAGTCTGCCCTTCAGTACCATAGCGCCCTCGCACTAAATTGTAGAGCTCATACTGATACGGCTTGGTCTGCCTAGCATGCTGAAACTGAATAATCTCCTCACCAACCAGCGCAGTATTACAGCCTATTCCGAGCTCGTGTTCACCAGCGCTAGCAAGCTCACCACTCAAGATATTCACATACAGACGACTGACTCGATCAATAGTACACACATGAGGTGTTGGCCATAATTTACCAAGCACACGACCTATCACTGCACTTTTATAAACTCTCCCGACTGATACTAGATCGCCTGGCTGCTGGGTATCGGCAAACACCGCTGCACCACGCCAATTCTCTCCCACACCACATGCTGCCACCATAAACCTGCCCTGCTCAAGCGCCATACTTTCCGTAGCTAACAGGGGAATATCAAGCACTTCCAGCACCGTAGGGGGTGGAGTAACGCCTAACTTCACCTTAAAAGGCAACACTTGATTGAAGCTACGTTCCTGATGCATAGCCATATTATCCCGCACACCACTTATCTCCACCCCATGCGCTCCGTCAGATCTAATGCCGGTAATGCGCACCGCAAAGCCCTGATCTTCTTCCCGCTGGATCAGCAAAACATCAGCTATCGCCAGCAGCATATACTGTGGCAATGGCGGCAGTCTGAAGTTATAACTATACCGCTCACTCCAAGCACTGTGCAGCGTTAGCTCGGCCACTTTTGCGGCCTGCTCTGGCGGTAACACCAATGGTAACTGCATTACAAGCCGCCTACTCCCACTAACAGTCTGTATTTCCGCATGCTGAGCAGAAATTTGATAATCGCTATAACGGTCAATAAATTGCACCACAACTTGCCCAGGCAGTTCATGCTGACTTGTTATAGATTGACTGATAATATCAACATTACCCTGTATTCCAGACATTGGCAGCATGTCGCTATAATTCACTACCTGTGGCTGCTTATTAGCACGCGGAATAAAATGCACTACTCCATGAATCACTGAAACATCGAAGAAATACGCCTTTTGCAGCTCTTCTAGCGCCTCTTTCACGCTCATATTATATGCTATCACAAAGCCAACTAGCACCTCATGCAAGGCACTAATATCAACCATTTCCGCCCTTAACCCCGCTTTGATACATAAATCCAATATCACCTGAGCTAAAGATAGCGCACCAAGCTTACCCTGCACCCAATGACCGCGATACCAGCAAAATCCGTCACTCCACACCTTCTTCAACTCCGGCCAGAATGGGAAGGGCCTAGCATCCCAAGTCCATAAAAACCGCCGTTCAACCATCTCAGAATCACCCCAACGCATCTCTGTTGCCGCAATACCTTGACGCTGCGCAAACACACTCATCTGCCCATCAGAGTCCCGTGGCAAATGCGATTCAACACTATCCTCGCTCCAAAACACATTAGGCTGATTGCTAGCGCAATTAACTGACGGAAAGCCATACTCTGTAAACCATATTTTCTTGGACTTAGGTTGCCAATTGGTGCGCATTCCATTTGGATCAACATGTATATTCTCCCACCACCACCGCAGATTTTTCCAAGCATATCTTGATTCTAGCGGCTCTCTTATCGTGCGAGCTTCGTCTTTATAGTAATAATCATACCCTTCACCGCTATCCCAACCTTTGATGATATCAGCCAATTTGGGGCTAGAGCTCCTTTTACCTTCAGTTAGGGGAAAGTATGCATCTATACCAACCATATCGATAGCATCGCAAGCCCAAAGAGGATCTAAGTGATGCCAGCCCCCATCAGTATGATGATATTCGCTCCAATCTGCAGCATATGTAACTAGCGTATTCTCTCCCAGTATTTGCTTGACTTCCTGCGCTAGTTCAATCCATTCATTCACTGCCGGATAGCTAGTAAAAATTCCACTAATTTTGTTTAAGCCTACCATTTCCGAACCAATCACAAAGGCATCCACCTTACCCACTACCAATCGTGCATAATGACGAATGAAGTTTTTATAGCCATCCTGTTTATTGAAAAAGCTGTGCACACTGAACGAACTGCCATACATCCTCCCACGCCACGGCTTATCTAAGAGATCCATGAACAGTATAGGGTAAAACATAATCTTATAGCCCCGTGCACGCAGCTCTATCAAATAATTGAGCACCGCCTGATCATCAGTAGTACCGCCATATATGGGGCGACCATTAGTTTGAGTAATCAGATGTGCACTAGATCTTGTGTACTCAGCCACCCGCCAAGCACGCGGCGTTGTGTTGCTCTCATGCTTATATTCCACACCTGGCTTTACGCTGCAATAGCCGATATCTAAAGACGTGCCAAACCAGCCAACTACAGGCGCCACCCATTCCAAGTTTGGCAAGGTATGGCGCATATCATCCAACGCTACAATAGCATCAGCTTTGGCATACGCGGTATGCTTGTTTACCGCTACCCCTGGACCACGATGGAGAAATTGCCCAGCATGCAAGTCCCCATTTTGCTTATATTGCACCGTAGTGTCATACACAAATTCACCTGAGCCTGGGATGATTATCACCGAACGTACCAAATCTTCTGCGCGTGGATGATGCTTATCTTGTGGCAAAACCCTCTGCACCTCGAAAGTAAAGTTTGGAATCCTGTTGTTATACGGCGTCAGGTCCAAGTCTTCTAGCACCACATAAGCAAGGCCGCGGTATGCTGGGGTTTGCCCCACACCTTGCACTTTCTCTATCAACGGATCTGGCTTCTGCTCTTCATTTCCGCTATAAATGCGCACTACCGCGGTTTGTGCATCAAATAGCATATCATCAACCCAAATCCTGTAAATGCTCGAAATTGGCCCTTCAGCCACAGCTATGGCCAAAGAGATGCTATATGAATACTCACTGCGAGACGGCGCAGCCTGCAGCCAATGACCCGATTTTATTACCTTTTTGCGCTCTTTTGGACGATCTGCCCAAATTATATTGCCAGCCACCCTAGCCACGCCATAAAGCACTGGGATAGCTTTCTCATAGCTTGAGCTTTGCAGCATAAGCTCTGATAAGCGCCGACCTTCTTTATGTTTTGGCTTACCATGCAACACATGATCCAGCAGCTGCGTCAAGATATTGCGTCCGAAATTCGTGGCAATTCCTTCTATCGATATATGATCTCCACCTCTGGTAATAGCTGTTTTAACGGCGCCAACTGCGCTTTTGAGCAAGATGGATTGCATGATGTACCTGTTTGTATTGTTTGCAAACAGGCAACTTAGATATATTCTCAAATAGAGGAAGTAGCCAAGAAATTAGAAATGGTTCTTCACACCTAACAATATTATGTGGCCAGCATTAGCAATCGATGGACCTTCAAACTCAATTCCTACATTCGAGTCATATAAAGAATACGCTTTAAATACGTCTACTTCCCCATACAGCTTGCAGCCGGCAGTTATTTTATAATCAAACCCTAAAGAGAATAGAGTAAATTTAGAGCGTTCCGGATTTATCGCCCATGGCCAGACAGCTAAAGAGCCTACCGTTAAGCCACGACGACTCTGCATATATGTCGCACTCACTCCTAGCTTACCTTTATCATATGCCGCTCCGATATTCCAATAACTAGAGGATTTAATGTTATTAAGCATGTCTGAATTATGAACCATTTCACCAGATCTATTATTATTAGCGTACGCAGCGGCAACAGAAAAATTTTGGTACCCTAATGCAATTCCAGCTTCCCATGCTCTTAATTTATAGAACGGCAACAATGAGGTCTGATGCACACCATACGAGGAGTCAATTCTCTCTTGATATAATTTGGCACTACCAGTCTGACCCACTAAGGCCACACTTAGCTTATAATCACCATGCTTGCCATCATACCGCACACCACCTTCTATTACATCTCTATAAGGTGCCGCACTAAATATATCAGGATTAGCAGTAGTACTCACATCACCGACTGTTACACTACGGAATATTCTGGATGCCTGAAACACGGTGCCATAGCTATTAAGATCAGGTATATATGAAATACCTGCGGTAAATCCTTGATATTTAGGAGTATAATAAGTAATTTTAGCAGCATTCACGCCCTTTATGCCAACTAACACCGGGTTATTAGCGTATAATTGTGGCACAGTTAAGTATAGATCACTTACCGTAAGATCGTGGTCAGTATTACGTGGATCATCTATATCACCAGGATAGTCGTTCCACCAATAACGCGCATCCCCATCAATCCCACCAGTGGCTTTTGCCAAGCTCACCGCACTAACTTGTAATGCACGACTCGCTCCAGTATAGCTGCCTGCCTCTAGCCTACCAAATTTACCGTTTACATAAGCCATGGTTTTTTCCGCCACATTTCTATCCCCATCCTTGGTCTCAGAGGTATCAGAGTTCAGCTTAATCTCACCACCAAAATCCAAGTAAGTAGTTTTTTGCAAGGCTTTGATAAAAATGTGAGTATCATTAACCACCGCTAGATCACGTAGAGTCCCTGGAGCAATGTCATTAATGAAATCGTTTCTATGAAAATTATCCTCTTGGCTCACAATACCTATTTGGGTGTCTAATAATCCCCCTAGAGTCACTTGTGGCACATTAGCTTGCGCAAGAACGCACGCACTATTAGCAGCTATTGCAGTAATATATATCAGTAGTTGTCGCATATTGTAATCCCTTTAGCATTTTGCTCCAGGGTAACGACTTGCTCTAAAAATGCAATAATTTATATTTAAAAAATTTCAAATGCGTTAAGTGCGAGCTACGACGAGTATATGTTCAAGAAATCAGCAATGTCTATAGTACGGTAAAAATATCCAGCTGATGCAATAGCAGGAGTCATCCAGCCCATGTAGAACAAAACCGGAACAACTGCATATCCTTTCGGCACTTTTAAAGCAGCGATTTTATTCTGCATAGCAGTTATAATCTCAAAATCTAGATCACCTCTGACAAATTTAAACTCGTAAATAAAGATGTTTTTCGTCACAGTTTGCACTAGATAATCGATTTGACAGCCCTTATACCGTGAGGTGTGTGACTGCCTATATGGCCCATCATTTACCACATCAATAGGAGAAATACCCACACGCTCAAGCAAAATCTTACGATTTTGCAGCAGCAAATATTCAAGCTGTAGCCCCATATGGGCATCAATACCAGGAATACTAGAAAGTGGTATATCATCCAAGCTGCCCATGTCGATCTTGTTCCTTAACGGCGCAATCATCTTAAAATAAAAGCGGATATAAGGATCGCAAATACGGTACAGACTTTGCTTTTTAGCCTTACCGGTAGCGAACGCCCACAACCTGCGTTTTTGCACAAACCCAGCAGTTATCAAGTTCTCCATAAGCTGGCTTAACGTGCCACTATAAGCAAAATCGATAAAGTCGCGAATCTCTGCCAGGGTTTTCGCACCTCCTTGCAGGGCATCTAGGATTTTCCTGTACACAGAGCCATGACCGTTAAACAAATCATGGAATATGTGGTCAAATTCCACGACCAATACACCGCCTTTCTTAAAACATAATTCCTTGATAATTTCATCAGCGCTCATGCCCAGCGTCACTTGCCCTAAATACCACGGCACTCCACCAAATATACTGAGCAACTTATATGCGTTGTACTCTGAGCCTTTGAAGCCAGCTGCCTGCATTAACTCCATGCTTTCAGGTATTGTTAGTGGCATGAGGATTAGTATTAGGTTTATACGCCCGAATAAAGCGGTACTATTGAGGATATTCTCCTCAATCCAGATAGAAACAGACCCGCATAAGATTAGCATAAAGGCTGTATGCAGCTTATCCCACCAGTCTTTTAATTTAGGGATAAAGGTAGGATCATGCGACCCCATCCAGGAGATTTCATCAAACAAAACAATGTCACCCTTTTGCACATGCTTGGATAGATAGTAAAAAGCTTCTGTCCAATCCTTGAATATAGGTGGTGGTATCTGCAAATGTGCTACTAGCTGCATACTAAAGTGATCACGCTGCGATTGAGCATCAACGGCAATTTCTGGGGCAAGCCCAGAAAAATTCCATAACCTGGCGCCTTTACTCTTTGCAGCAAACTCCGTAACCAACCGGCTCTTACCAATCCGGCGCCGCCCTTTTATCACCACCAAACTAGACCTCCCCCTAGCAAGGTGCTGTTGTAGGTACTGCAGTTCTTTTTCGCGACCAATAAAAGGATTATCTTCCATTTATACCTCAATGCTCAACATGAGCATAAATGTAACATGAGCATAAGGCAAAGTAAAGCCTTAGGCGCTGCCGGCACCACCTAGCTTTCAGTATTCCCCTTGTATAGCGAGAATCTCTTGGTGATTTGGCTTACCGTCTCCCTGTTACCAAATAGAACAGCAGCATAATAGATGTGCTCTTCCTCGGACTTCTTCGCAATATTCTCTATTTGCTCAAGATACGTTCCCCCAGTCATACTGTCCACAAACGCTAGCTGCATTATATCTTCATCCTTTGCAGCAAGTACCGCTTTTTTAATCTCACTTGATTTGCCGCGCAAAACTATATAAGGCATGCCTGAAACTTTCCAATCGTTGCCGCTTGCATCGATATTAGACTGCAAGAAGCATTTCTCTTCACCCAGCAAAGCGCCAATAGCAAAAGACGCATGGGCGACAGCATTCATAGCTACACCAACGTCTATATCCTTATTAACAATGATGACTAATTTATTTTCAAAGTTCATATTTCTCTCCATTAACAGATTGCGATTACTTTACCCTTTACCATAGATAAAAGGTCTTTACTAGCGATACTAAATACCGCATTTGGGTTGCCAGCTGCAGTCCATAAAGTGTCGAATTGCAGTAGATCACGATCGATAAAAACCAATTCTATAGTATGCTTATGACCAATCGGCGGTATCCCACCTATAGCAAACCCTGTAATTTCTCTGGTAAATTCCGCATCAGCTTTGACTATATTTTCGCCAGCATGGGCTGCGATCACATCCTCATTCACTCTGTTAGGGCCAGACGCTAAAACTAGCACTGGACGCGAAGTTTGATTGGTTTTAAAGATCAGCGACTTCGCTATTTGAGCAAGCTCGCATCCTATACTATCTGCGGCATCCTTAGCGGTTCTTGTGCCGCTAGGAAACTCGATCACCTTGCATTCCAATCCTTTTTTATGCAAGACATCTTGAATGGCTTGCGCATTCGTGGTTAGTTCCTTACCCATCTTTCCTCCATAATAAAGTTCTCTCTTGACATTTCATGCGTTATAACGCACGATGAATGTATTATAACACTGTGCGTTATGACGCACAAGTACTTTTATAATTAATTTTATGAAAAATTTAAACGCAAAGATCTCGACCACTCTAAAGGCTCTGCGCCAGGAGAAGGGCTGGAGCCTGGATACCGCAAGTCAGAAAACTGGGGTGAGTAAGGCTATGCTCGGCCAGATCGAACGGGGCGAATCTAGCCCGACCATTGCCACGCTTTGGAAAATTTCCAGTGGCTTTGAGACATCTTTCTCTTCCTTTATTGACGATACCTTTGTGGACTCCGTAGCCCCAGTGCACCGCATTGGCGACCTACAACAATTGCACCCAAATGACGATAAAATCCGCATAACCCCCCTGTTCTCATATGACAAACAATTATCATTCGAAGTATTCATCATAGAATTACTCCCTGGATGTGAGCACTTATCCCCACCCCATCAAGGCAGTGTTATCGAACACGTAGTCGTTATCGAAGGCGAGATGGAAGTGTTAGTGGAGGGTAGTTGGCGCAAACTAATGAAAAACGAAGGATTGCGCTTTAACGCAGACCAGGCCCACGGCTACCGCAATACCTCCACGCATAAGGCTACTTTTCATGATATAGTCCACTATCCGAAACAGTAAATTCGAGTTGTGCATAGCTTTGCTGCGTATTTTATGGTATAATGCGCAGCCAAATGGATGTTAACTATGCAAACCCAAATTAATCATTCCCCTAATAATTACGCAGTTGTAGGTAAAACGCAGAAGTTCAACGAGGTAGGATATTGCGTGCCGATGACGTTTGATTGGCTGCTGGCCAGCGCTAATTACCTTAAACTAACAGACTATAATCTGCCAAACTTTTCCACACAATTCAACCTAAACAATGCGAGAATAGTGTTCCACAGCTTGTTAGGCAATGTATTAATGGCTAAAACTGGCTTGCAAGTAGTTAAATCATCAGGTAATAAGTCCGTTACATTGGACAGCCTGCTTCACAAAGAACTTGAAGCTAATGGCGCAGTTGCCGTCAAGGTATTCTGTACAGTACCTCAGGAAAGTCCACAAAACCTGCTGCGTTACCATATGCTGGGGTTGAAGAAAATCGGAGATCAATACCAACTTTTGGACGGCAATAATTCCCGGGTGGTGAGGTTGACACACAATGGATCATTTGAACAAGAGATCAAATCGGATTGGCGACGTGTATACCCAAACTGGGCTATAAAAGATTACGCAATTTACACTTTAAATCACACCTGCTTAAGCAACAACAATAGTGTGGATCATATCCCCAAAGTGACGAATAAATATCTGAAACGACTAGAGGAATTGCACTACTCTTACGATAATATTTACTGCGATGTTGAAGGACAAGATTTGCTGAGGGCTCCTTACGCTCTTGCCCTATATGATGCATTTAAAATCGCTATTAAACGTGGGTATGCAACTGCAAATAGCGGTACAAAAATTTCAATAAAAGAGCTTTATTATGGCTCTGGTAAAGTCCCGGCTAAAGGGGCGGAGACCTCTGAGCAGAAGCTTAACCGCCTGCTGGTATTTAGTGCGAGCTTCAACTTGATCCTGAAAGAAACGCAATTCCCATATAAAAGCATGAGCGGCTTGAATACTAACTTTGAAACGGAACAGTTTGATGGTAAGCCGTATATGTATCAGAATATGTTGCTGCAAATTAAGCCGTTGGCTAACCCAAAAGCTAACTGGAGCATCGCCAAAGATTTATTCCAAGATATTGAAAATAATGCTGGAGAAATAGTAAAGCAAATTCAAAGCGGTGAGCATAGCTATGCAGCAGCGATTGTAGGGCGATATAAAAGTTCAAGCATAACGGCAAAACCATACTGCGGCCCAAACTTTATGATAAACAGAAACGAAAAACCTCCTATTATAGCGATACTAGGAGTGATAGGTCTGCAGGCAGCGCTTATGGCTGGCACTGCTATTTGCTCACCCCAGTGGTTAGTGGAAACAGTGATTACGCCTATTGCTAAGATTGTCGGCGATCCCGCAATGGCGAGCGCAACTCTCGCTAGCGCCAGTTTTATACTACTTCTAATTGCTACTCTTACCATTATCTTAATAGATAACAAGATAAATGACCCATATAACAGGTGCTATCATAGCAAAGGTGACAGGCTCGGTGGCGCTGCACTGGGAGTGAGCATTGCTTACAGCACATTAATGTTAGGCACTACGCTATACAGCACTCTTCAGCGTGATCTGATCAATGAAGCCTTGACCAATATCAGCGCTTCGAGCGCTTCCATCCGTATAGCAGCTATTGTAACGGTGTTCGGTCTCGGGGCTTGCGCCGCCATTGGTGCGTTTGTCAGGGAATAACGGCGCCGTGTGCACTTCGTTTGTGAAGTAGTGTGAGGAATTAAGAAAATAACGCATCATCACTCTGCTCTTTCAACATCAAAACTGCAGGTGCTGCTGCTTGGCGTCCACTTGTTTATCTCGCTCTCGCGACGTTTTCTTCTCCGGTGCCACTACTCGCACTCCCTCTTCAATAGTCGCATTACAACTGCCATCGGCGAACTCTATATTAACCGCACCCGCAGCGATCGCCTGCCCCACAGCACGCACTACCTTCCCCGTTTTATTACGAACAATCGCAAAACCGCGCGCTAACACTTTGTGATAATGATAACTCTCCAGCAGAGTGCCTGAAAGGACAAAACGTGCGGCAAATGCGTCGACTACAGATTTCATACGTGAATGCAAACGAGTGGCAGTATGCACCAATGCATGGGTGCGCTGCGCTAATAATACCTCAAGCTTATGCGGCTGGATGCGATTAATCACCACCATATAAACCTGGTTTTTATAGCTCCACATGCGCTGCATTGAATAGCCAAGACGCAAAGCTACATTCGCCATATGGCTAGTTAAACGGTCCACAATCTGCTGTGCCCGCTGCAACCCTACGGCCGCCTTGCGCAACTGCAGCTGGTATCTAGCAAACAAATTAGGTAACGCCGTAGCTAATCGCTCTTGCAGCTGCTGCACTTTCGCTTCCAACTCACGTTTCACCGGCAATGCTATTTCTGCTGCTGCTGTCGGAGTTGGCGCCCGCTTATCAGCAACATAATCTATCAGAGTAGTATCAGTTTCATGCCCCACCGCTGAAATAATCGGAATCTTCGCCGCCGCTACTGCCCTTACCACTTCCTCTTCATTAAACGCCCATAGATCCTCAACTGAACCTCCACCCCGCGCTACAATCAACAAATCAGGACTTGGAATATGTGATGGTAAATTATGGAAACCCGCAATAGCACTGGCGATCTGCCCAGCCGCTTCAGGCCCTTGCACCAACACCCCCCAAACCAAGACATGCACTGGGTAACGCTCTCTAATACGATGGAGAATATCACGAATCACAGCACCTGTTGGTGAAGTCACCACTCCTATAACTTTTGGCAAATATGGTAACGGCTTTTTCCTATTAATATCAAAAAGTCCTTCTGCTGCGAAAGCTTTTTTGCGCTGTTCTAACATCTTTAACAACGCTCCTACTCCAGCTATTTCTATGTTGCTAGCAGTAATCTGATAAACCGAGCGACCAGGGTAAGTGGAGATAGCACCAGAACATATCACCTCCAAACCATCTTCTAATCTAAATGGCAGCCGTGATGCCACACCTTTCCAACATATAGCATGCAACACTGCCCCTTCATCTTTCAGACTAAAATATACGTGCCCAGAATCAGCATATTTCAAACCACTAATCTCACCCTTCACCCGCACATTAGAAAATGACTTCTCGATCGTCCCCTTAATCGCATTAGCGATTGCACTAACGGTATATATATCCAAAGCTGCAGTATCCATACCCAAAACCCGTACAGTTCATAGTGCTCATTATATACGTATTTTGCCGCGCATCAATATGTTGATGTACATAAGCTTATATGCTATCGTGCGTGCAATTAATGCCAGTGCTAAGAGACAAAATGTCAAAATATTATGTTGCCACCCCTATTTACTACGTCAATGATTCGCCTCATATAGGCCATGCCTATACCACAACAGCGGCTGATTTTATCGCTAGGTTCATGCGTTTAGATGGGAAAAAAGTGCTGTTCCTTACTGGTACGGATGAGCACGGGCTGAAGATCCAAAAGGCAGCACAAAAAGCTGAAATGGAGCCACAAGCGTTCACAGATCTAGTATCACAGAGATTCCGCGATCTTAATAGAGTGATGAATTTTACCGAGGATGATTTTATCCGCACCTCTGCTAAACGCCATAAAGACTATGTTAGCACCATATGGCAACGCCTTGTTGATAACGGCCACATATACCTAGATAAATACGCAGGCTGGTATGCTGTACGTGATGAAGCATTTTATGCTGAAGATGAATTAGTTGACGGCAAAGCGCCAACCGGAGCAGAAGTAGAGTGGGTGGAGGAACCCAGCTATTTCTTCCGCTTATCAAACTTTCAAGATAAGCTCCTCCAATTATATGAGGACCAACCAGACTTCATCCTTCCCAAGAGCCGCCGCAATGAGGTGCTCTCTTTTGTCAAAGCTGGATTGCAAGACTTATCAGTGTCTCGCACCTCATTCTCCTGGGGAATCCCTGTACCTGGCGCCAGCGGCCACGTAATGTATGTATGGCTAGATGCATTATTTTTCTACCTATCCTCACTTGAAGATAAGGAAAAATCAGAGTTCTGGCCATGCGACCTACACATAGTTGGCAAAGATATCTTGCGCTTTCACGCCGTTTATTGGCCTGCGTTTCTGATGGCCGCCGGCATTGAAGTACCACACCGCGTCTTTGCACATGGCTGGTGGACAAATAATGGCGAGAAGATCTCAAAATCTTTAGGCAATGTTATCAACCCACTGGAGCTGGTAAAAGAATTCGGCGTAGATTACATTCGCTATTTTATGTTGCGAGAAGTGCCATTTGGTAACGACGGTAATTATTCCCGTACCGCCCTGGTCAACCGCATTAACGCTGAGCTTGCCAATAACATAGGTAATTTAATGCAACGAGTTACTTCCTTTGTTCATGCCCATAATAACGGCATAATACCGCAGTGCAGCACTATACAGCCTGAAGATAGAGTCTTATTAGAACAAGCCTACAGCCTAATAGACAAGATGCGTCAAGAAATGGAGACCCAGGGCTTGAACTTAGCAATCGGACATGTCGTTGAGCTTGGGAATGCAGCTAATGAGTATGTGTCCCGTAATCCCTTCTGGGAGCTACGCAAAACTGATAATGCACGCATGCAGACTGTGTTATACGTTCTGCTTGAGACTATGCGCATCATCGGCATTGCACTGCAACCAATCGTACCTGATTCAGCTACCAAGCTCCTTGCACAGTTAGAAGTTAAGCAGTCGAGCTTCGCTGATGCTAGTGCAGACAAAAAACTCATCTCTGGCCAGCAACTGGTCCCACCTACGCCTGTATTTATGAGAATACAATGAGTATAAATAAACAAAGTATATGGGGTATGAACATAGAAGCCTGGAAAGCTTATTTCACTCTACAAATGCTTAAAATACTCATGTTAGGCTTTTCTAGCGGCATGATATTGCCCATAAGCCTGGGTACTCTCTCAGCGCATCTTTGGGATAACCAACTCGACCTCCAAGCTATTGGCCTCTTTAGCGCCGTAGCCCTACCCTACTCCTTCAAATTTCTTTGGGCGCCATTCATTGATAATATCAATATACCAATATTGACGAAACTAATGGGTAAGCGCCGCAGTTGGCTAATTATTATCCAACCCATAATTATGGTTTTGATCGCTTTATGTGGCCAAATAAACCCACAAAATGATCCTTGGTTTTTAGCAATGATGATCTCTTTCACTGTTTTCTTTTCTGCTACTCAGGACATCATCGTGGACGCTTTCCGTATCGAACTATCCAATGATAGAGACCAAGCTATGACAGCCACAGTACAAATACTCGGCTATCGCATTGGAATGCTAGCTACCTCAGCTGGAGCTTTATATATCGCACATATACTATCATGGGAAATAGCGTTCTTTTATATGTCAGCATTGATGAGCATAGGCATCATCGCCACTCTTTGGCTGAAAGAAGATCAAACACAAACCTCAACTCCAAAACATCAAAACATACTTATTTGGGTCAAAACCGCATTTTTAGAGCCGTTAGAAGATTTCTTCCAACGCAAACATCCAGTACTTATTCTGGTCATGGTGGTTGGATATAAGCTAGGAGATGCTTTTCTAGGCGTTATGACAACGCCATTTTTATTAGATACCGGCTTCACTAAACTAGAACTCGCTACATACGTTAAGTCATACGGATTTTTCGCCAGTATGTTTGGCACCATTTTGGGCGGTTACATGGTAAAAACTCAAGGATATGCCCGCTCTCTCATAGTTGGCTTAATAGTGCAGACCCTTTCAAACCTCGTCTTCATATTCCAGTATTACGCTGGGCATAACGTTTCAGCATTAGTACTGACTATTACAGTAGAAAACATAACAGGAGGAATAGGAACCGCCGCATTGGTTGGTTATGTCAGTCATCTATGTAGCAAGCAGTTCACTGCCACGCAGTATGCCCTGCTGAGCAGCCTTGATTCCATGGCCAGAGTAATGCTGCCAACAACTTCAGGATTCGCAGCCGTATATTTTGGCTGGGTTGCCTTTTTTATCATTTCCGCCATACTGAACATTCCGGCATTAATTATGGCATGTGAAATTTTTAGACGACAATTCAAGATGGAGGAATACCATGAAGATAAACTTCAGCAAAGCAACTAAACCACAATGCGAAGTCATTGTGTGTCTTGTAGGTGCCAATCTCACTTTTGGCAGCAACTTAGCGCAACTAGATACGAATGGTGCTATTAAAAAAGCAGCACTAGCGAGCCCTGTGTTCACTGGAGACGATAAGCAATGTATGACCATATATGCTCCGAGCATTGCAGGAGTTGATGTATTAGTACTAGTTGGCATAGGAGAACTCGATAAGTGCAACGAGCTATCCATGCAAAAGGTTGGAGCTAAGGTTGCCGATCAACTAAACGCACTCAAGGTAAAAAAAGCATCTATAATGCTCGATACATTTGGCAACATAAAAATTAACGAAGCAGACATAGCTGCCAACATGGCTCTAGGCCTGCGCCTGAAGAATTATATCTTCGATAAATACTTTGTAGATAAAAAAGAGAAAAATAAGCTCTATCTAGAAATCATTGATTTACAGTTAAATGAGCCAAAGGCGGCTGAAAAAAAACTTGCTGCTATCGACTGCATCGCGGAAGGAGTCGTGCTTACGCGTAATTTAGTGGCTGAACCACCTAATGTGATCTATCCAAAAAGCTTTATGGAGGAGTGTAAAAAGCTCAAGAAGCTAGGAGTGAAGATAACAGTACTAGACCAAAAAATGATGAAAAAGCTTGGCATGCATACTTTGCTTGGCGTGGCGCAAGGCAGCGCCAAAGAGCCATATACAGTTATTATGGAGTGGAACGGCGTTGGCAAGAGCAAAGAGAAACCTATTGCAATAGTTGGCAAAGGCGTGTGCTTCGACAGCGGCGGTATTAATTTGAAAAGCACTGCCAGCGGCATCGCTGATATGAAATACGATATGGCAGGTGCTGCTACTGTCGTAGGATTAATGCATACATTGGCACGCCGCAAAGCTAAAGCGCATGTAATTGGCGCTGTTGGCCTCGTTGAGAACATGCCATCCGGCACTGCTCAGCGTCCTTCAGATGTTGTGTGTAGTATGTCAGGTCAAACTATAGAGGTTGAAAATACTGATGCAGAAGGGCGTTTGGTTCTAGCAGATGTGTTGTGGTACACACAAACAAGCTATAACCCGCGGATTATCGTAGACCTGGCTACACTCACAGGAGCTGTGGTCATTGCGCTTGGAGAAGGTCATGCTGGGCTATTTGCCAATGATGATACGCTTGCGCAGCAACTATATACTGCTGGAGAAGAAACAGGGGAAGCCGTTTGGCGCTTACCTATGGGAGAATACTATGATCAGCAAATCAATTCGGAGATCGCTGATGTCCGTAACAGCGGTACTGGGCGTGGTGGCGGTGCTATAACGGCCGCACAGTTTCTGCAGCGCTTCATTCAAAAGGACAAAATATGGGCACATATCGATATAGCAGGCATGGCATGGGCAAAAAATGGTACACCACTTGCACCAAAAGGGGCCACCGGTTTTGGCGTGCGTTTGCTGGATGCCTGGATAGCAAAAGTATTCGGGTAGTAGTGGACATAAGAAAATGCTGAATGCACAGAATGCACACACATAAACTGCAATTATTGCAATAACTTTAATATATTAACGGTACAAAGACTTTTTATTGACTTGTCAAAGCAATGCACGTAAAGTAGCTATAAGTTTATCAAATATGAGGAATTTATATGCACTATATCACTGTAGAACAGGTCATGGGCACAGCGGTTTTCGGCTATATGCTGCTGTGTGTTGTAATAGGTTTCTGGAACGCGGCAAATATTAGAGACTTACGATCGTTTGCTCTTGGTTATGATAAAATTAACACAGCTTTATTGGTGGCTACTATTTACGCAACGCATCTCGGAGCTGGCTCCACCCTTGGGCTTATAGAACAAGTGAATAACATAGGCATTGTAGCAGCTGTAATCACCTTATTTGGAGTGTGTCGTTGGTACATAACTAAACTGGTCTTTTGCAATAATGTAGGAAGGTTTGCCACCGATTGCTTGAGCCAAGCTGATGTGATGGAAAAATTATATGGCAATTATGGCCGCTCAGCTTCCAACATGGTGAACGTTATCTCAAGCATAGGCTTTGTAGCAATTCAGGTAATAGTCGTTGGCTATGTCATGCAATATTTTTTCGGTGTGTCACATGCTGTCGGCACCCTATGCGGCGCTATCATGGTAACTCTATATTCAGCATCTGGCGGTATAAAGGCGGTCATATTGACAGATTTGATGCAAGCTATATTGTTTTTGGCAGTAGTTTCTATAATTTTTGTTGTAGCAGCACAGAAGATGTCATATCAGCCAGATTTCTGGCAAACTCTGCCAGAGGGCAAAACGTGGATAATGCCGTATGACATAAAAACAACTCTCACCGTTTTAGGCATGATAATATGTGCTTTCAACCCTATTGGTGCTGGTGCGCCTTTTATACAAAGAATCTTAATCAGCGGCTCTGACGCTCAGCTACGTAAAGCTTTCCACTACACAGGACTGTTAGATCTTTTTGTAGTTGTAACCATTAGTGGGATAGCAATACTGCTCATGCCTATGACTGGAGATGGCATATTAACAAAAGTTGGTTTATTCGAAATTATAAAGCAAAACCTACATCCATTGCTGATTATGGCCATAGTAATGGGAGTGCTATCTGTAACAATGTCTACCGCTGATTCTTGGCTGAACTCTGGCGCTGTTGTAATAACCCAGCTGCTTGCCAGAAAATACATGATCACGAAGCAGGTTCTGGTTGCACGTTGTGTTACCATCTTGCTAGGAAGCATGTCGGCGTTTGCTGCATTATGCGGTGATAGCGTATTACCAGTTTTACTTATTAGCCTTTGTTTTACAGAGCCTCTCATTTTAGTACAGCTAATACTTGGTTTCCTTGGCTATAAATTTACCGAAAAGGACTATAAACGATCAGTTTGGGTCGGCACAGCAGCAGTCTTCTTTGGCGCTTACATAGAGGGAGAATTTGGCTTTATCGCGCTACTCTTTGGTTTAATTGGCAGCACAATTGGCCTTACTTGGCGTAAGAGCTGGAGTTTTTACAAAGATGATGGTACGCCGCTGATGCAGCTACCAGAATACAAAAAATTAAGCCCCGGCTTCTTTGGTCTGGTTTTAGCTCTTGGGTCTATTACTACTTTTATACACCTACATTTAAGCTCTATCTGGCTAGCCCCTGAGCTAAGCATTGTTATTTCATTCCTAGCTTGTATGTTGGTGTTGGTACTGCATATATACGGCGGCACTGAGAGTATGACTTATAGGATAAGTAGTGGTTTAGCTGTGATGTGCTTAATCAGCTCGATTGCAAGTATAGCACTTAGAACAGCTAACCCATTATTATATACCATCACTATAGGAACAACCGCATTATCACTACGTTATCGCCAACACTGGTCGGTGTTATTTGCTCTAGTTGCGACAGCAGTTGCTTACACAAATCTGTTTATAGCTATTGAAGTATTTCAAGTGCCGTTGATCGGCACCATAATAGCAAGCGGTGTTGTAGTACTAGTTACCTCGGTAGCGCTGTACTTACAAAAACAGGAGAAGCTGGTTGAGGCTACGTGTAAATTAGCACAAACCCATGATGTGCTGGTAGAAACTAAATCCGAACTCAACCAAGCTCAAGGCAAATTGGCCTTTGAGCAAGAGAACGCCCGCATAGACGCACTCACGGGTGTTTATAACCGCAGACACTTAGATGAGACCTTGGCAGCGATGTTAGCTGCAGCGTCTGCACGCAACGAAATATTTTCTATCGCAATCCTGGATATAGATCATTTCAAGCAAATTAACGACAGTAATAATGGGCACTTGGTAGGAGATGCATGTCTGAAGGAATTTGTCCGACGTGTAGCGTTGGGCGTGAGACCACTAGACATTATCTGCCGTATGGGTGGTGATGAGTTTATGGTGTTGATGCCAAGGGTGGATATAGCGCAGGGTTTAGATATAGCCGAACGGGTGCGCACAGAAGTGGCTGATGCAGCGTTTGAGATAGATGCAAACATTGGTACTGCGCAACAATGCACTACTAGCATTGGGGTGACTGAATACTTTCACGGCGATACTGTGGAATCTATAGTACAAAGGGCTGATAAAGCTCTGTATGAGGCCAAAAGTGAAAAGGGAGGCACTAGCAGGAATAGGGTTTGTGCATTACAAGGAACTCCGGAAATTAAGGATGATAGAGTAGAAGCTGGTGCTATGGCTACGAGTGATACTTTACAAGCTGCAGGCGAGTGCGGTTAGGCCTGAACGACTTAGATTAAAAATGGAAAATGTTGTTGACAGGTTCCAATATGTGGTGTACAAGCATGACCTTACAAGCTTTTAACTTTATTGGGTATAATAGTGACCAAAAGACATAACTGCAAATTCGCTTTGAGCCGCAGAATTGGCCAAAGCCTTTGGGGATCAGCAAAAGATCCTGTGCATAAGCGTAACTATCCATCAGGGCAGCATGGGCCGGTGATGGGGCGCAAAAAACGTGTTGGTTACGGTGAGCAGTTGGAAAGTACACAGGTGTTGCGTGGTTACTATGGCAATATTACCAAGAAGCAGTTTACTCGTATTGTGAAAGAAGCGATGCGCCGCAGGGGAGATAGCACCGAAAATCTAATTGGGTTATTGGAATCTCGTCTCGATGCAGTGGTATATCGCGCGAAGTTTGCGAGCACGCCTTTTGCAGCAAGACAGCTGATAAATCACAAGCATATAATGGTAAATGGTAAAGTAGTCAACATAGCTAGCTATAGATTGCGTCCAGGTGATGTGGTTGAGATCCGTACCAAATCAAGAGAAATGGTGGTTATCGCTGAATCGCTGGCATCTGGAGAACGCAATGTGCCTGAATATATCAGCGCCGAGCCAGAGAAGATGCGCGCAGAATATATCAGGATACCTGTGCTTGCGGATGTGCCATACCCTGTTGAGATGAAGCCGAGCATGATTATAGGATTCTTCTCTAGGTAGGTTGGAACTCAACTATTGCAGTTATGGGTCCGCTGATATAGGGTACGAACTGGGTGGGCATTAGTAACAATTTTGTTTACCCTTAAGTAACGAATTACCAGTATAAGGAATAATAGGTACTTAAAATGTGCTGTAATTTATGTGATGGCGTGCCTTTAACGTATTCGAAGGCAGTTGGGGACCAACTAACCATCTACCCTATGCTAGGGACCTTATATTGATGCAATGTTATGGTAAGTTATGAAAAAAGACTTTATAGACTATGGGAAGCTTGTTGACGATGCTATGCATATCATAGTATTTAAGGTATTAAAATTAGTTGGTGAACGCGGGCTGCCTGGTGAACACCATTTCTTCATATCATTTTTGACCAGACACCCCGGAGTGGTATTATCAGAAATGTTGCGTAATAAATATCCAAGGGAAATGACCGTGGTTATGCAGTATCAATACCAAGATCTTAAAGTGGACAGTAGAGGTTTCGGGGTTACTCTAAGCTTTAGTGGCCGAAAAGAATCTATATACATACCATATTCAGCCATTACAACCTTTGCTGACCCAAGCGTACAGTTTGGTCTACAGTTTAGGGAAATGGATCATGATGAAGATACAATGGAAATTTTTGATGATGAGATAATCAGTACTGTTGCTTCTACTATTAATCCAGACCAAAAGGAAAGCGGCGCCACCAAGTCTGCCACACAGAAAAAAAACAAAGACGATAATAACGTGGTGGTGTTAGATCAATTCCGCTCTAAGAAGAATATAAAATAAAAATACAAGGCGATGTATGGTGTATAAAAAAATCGGCTACATCGCTGACTTTGAATCCGAAGTAGTGGCACAAGCATTGGAAGAGTTAGCTAAATCTTATGATCTGTGCGACGCCCAAGCTCACCCTCCAGATTATTGCGATGTTATAATTACGCTTGGCGGTGACGGCGTGATGCTTAAAGCGTTGCATTATGTTATGGGATACTCCGTCCCAGTTTTTGGCATGAATCGCGGCTCCATTGGGTTTCTCCTAAACGAGTTTTCAAAAGAAAAGCTCATAGAGCGTTTAGAGCAAGCTGCTGTTAACGTGCTGCACCCTCTAGAAATGAGAGCTATAACTGCAGAAGGCACCAATCATAGAGCGTTAGCGGTTAACGAAGTGTCACTGCTTCGTGAAACTTCACAGACCGCTAAGATTAAAATTAGTATAAACCATGAAACCCAACTGGATTGCCTAGTATCTGATGGTGTATTGGTTTCTACCCCAGCTGGTAGCAGCGCATATAATTTCGCGGCCTATGGCCCTATTATCCCATTAGACGCCAGAATATTAGCTCTTACACCTATCAGCCCGTTTAGGCCAAAACGCTGGCGCGGTGCCCTATTACATTGTGGAAATGAAATTCAGTTTGACATACTGGAACCTGAAAAACGCCCAGTCAGCGCGGTTGCAGATTCTACCGAAGTACGAGACGTTATTAGCGTGGTAGTCAAGGAAAGATCCGATATCTCTATGCAGTTATTGTTTGACCCGGGCAATGTGCTAGCAGAGCGGGTTTTAAAGGAGCAATTTGCCATATAAGCGAATTAGACATGACCAATTACCACCCACCTCAAACACACAACATGCAGGGTAAAATCGTTATAATATGTGGACCTACTGCCTCCGGCAAGTCACAATATGCCCTAGACCTTGCAATAAACGCTGGAAATGGAGTTATCATCAACGCGGACTCCATGCAGGTATACCGTTTTTTACCTATACTCACCGCCCAGGCCACCGCACAACAACAGGCCAACTGCCCACATAAACTATATTCCATCATCAACCCAGATGAGCATTTCTCAGTTGCGCGATGGCTGGAGCTAGCTAAAAAAGAGATAGAACAGGCGCTTACAAATAATCAAACCCCGATCATAGTGGGCGGCACCGGTATGTATATATCCTCACTTATAAACGGGCTGGCACAGGTACCTGCTGTGCCCCTAAGCATTGTAGACAGCTTAACAACCCAAACCACTAATCTTAGCCAGATAGAGCTACACCAACTGCTCATGCAATGCGATCCGGCCGCAGCAGCCAAGATCAAAGTTGGCGATAGGCAGAGGGCGCTAAGAGCAATAGCCGTATACAAGGCTACGGGCCAGGCTTTAACTGCCTGGCAAACCCAGACAACCCCATATTACCCACGCACACAGCTTTATATCATAGGCATATTGCCTGATAGAGAGTTGGTATATAGGAATTGTAACTCTCGTTTTTTGGAAATGCTTGCAACTGGGGCGATAGAAGAGGTGCGCTGGCTTACGCAGCATTACCCGCATCAGTCATACCCAAAAGTGCTAGGCCTAAACGAGATATGCCAATACCTAGATGGCTTCCTCACTTGGGGGAATATGATAGCACAAGCACAGCAATACACTAGAAACTATGCAAAACGTCAATATACTTGGTTTAGAAACCAGATCACATTCTATGACATGATTGTCACCAACTAAATCTCGCAAATCCCCCATTCTTGCTCACGGCGTAAATGCTGGTACTCTGAGGCTTTAGCCTGATTAGCGCGAGACACCCCAATAAAAGGAGTATCTGGCTCCATATATACCGCGATTAAATCATGTAGCCCCAGCAAGGCTTCAGATAATTCAGCTTTTACCCAATGTATGACGCCATCACTAAGCTGGTTCGAAAGTGGGATATAACCCATCGCCACATCTCTCCCATTGATGTGATAGTGCAGCCCTGCTAGTAACAGTTGTGGTGCAAGCCCTTGCTTGATCTCCTGCTGTGTAGGAATTGTACCGGTTTTATAGTCATAGACTACGGTCATTTCACTGCCCTGTTCTGACTTATATACGTCTACTCTATCTGCAATGGTAGTAATATTCACTGGTCCGTTTGCAGTATCTATAGTGATTTGGCACGACCGTTCTCTTGCTTGCGCCAGTAGTTTACCTGCAACCTGTTTTTCAAAAGCATATAATTTACTCAAGATATATACCAACTTTGTCTCCCATATTCTCATAATCGCAAGATCCGTAGCACTCACACAGTTAATGAAATACTGCTTAAAGTTATCTATTACACATGATATGTATTCATCACGAGTCATAGAAGTAGCATGCGTTACGCGTGCAAGACTTTCGTGAAGCGCGATGCCAAAGTGCTGTCTGTTGCAAGATACAGGTTGCGGCATAATCTTTAGCTTAAGCACATAGCGTAAGTAAAAACTATAAGGGTCGTGCATTAAAAGCTCGACTGCGCTTGCAGACAGATGCTTGGGCCTTAGATGCAACGGCAGGGTAAATGTAGGCGCGCTTTTAGCAATTCCATGCTCACTATTTGCGGTTACCGGAGACTCAAGAGGTTTTAAACCAGCCATATACAACTTACGCAACAAACGAGGTGGTTTGGTTTTGGCACCCTGCATTTGATATGACCTGGTAAAAAAAAGCTTACGCCCGCCTTGCGACGTTATAATGGCCGCTTCTATGCGTTGCATAGTATGTTTCCTAACCTCATGGCTCGTCAATCCAGCACTATAAAGCATCTCGCTTATAGCTCGTTCATGAAATGCTGGTACAATCAATACGTCTACACCTACCACCTGTCCAACTTGCATTAGTGACACTAATCGTGCATGCCGTTCTTGTGATGTTTTAGTTACTTCTTCTGCTTTTAAATGTTCAAGAGATAGTTGTATTAGCAGCCATTGTAGATAGTCTGTCTTATCATGCACAGGAGCTGTGTTTATTCTCAGCTGCATTTTTTCAAGAGCAACCTTGATTGCAGCCTCCTTAACTAGAGTGCGAGCGATATCTAAATGCAAGTAGCCCAACTTATAGTTATCCGCACCATCAAGCATTAACTCACGTAAAGCACATATTGGCTGCATTAACGCTTGTACCCAAGCCGGCTCTGTTTCATCCGCTGTTATAGAAAGCGTAACAGCGTTGCTCCATAACCTAGCCTTTTCCTGCCATTCTAGCAGTTCATTCTCACTACATACTCTAACCATCTTATGCCTTGCAATACTGGCAACCATAGAGTGAGTATAAGAGCCTTGCTGAGCAGGCCGCCATATGGCCCGAAGCAGGGACGGCAACTGTGTGTCTAAAAGAGTTTGAGGAGCGCTTTCTGTATATTTAACACCGTATGATTGCAAGGTAATTCGCAGCAACCGTAGAAAATCCGGCTCTGCAGTAGCAATAGCGACAGTATCACCGTTATCCCAGGCTTGCACCGCACGCTTAGCTACAAAGACTGCTTCTTCATATACAGAATTGTATTCTTGTAAATCAATATTAGTGATGTCGATGTTCGTCTGTCGCATTTTTACCAACCGCATAATTGTAAATATTAGCAGCAATATCTTGCGCTATGTAAATTATAATTTCAGCGGCAAATGCCGTTAATACGATTGAAACCATCGCAGTAGCTAGTGTCACATTCTTTTCCGGAGTTGTCCCAGATACCTGCTGCAATATAGCTTGGTTCGCATAAATGAAGAATTCCGTATTTTGCGTAAGCGGTGAGTAACAAAAGGCTATGGTAGCAGCACCAACTGCTGCACCAATAGCTGCTGCTGTTGGGTAAGTCTCCATAAAATTGTGGTACTGAGCGTGTTGATGCCCATCCTTATCATCTTGCTCATTAACGTGTTGATGCTTATGGTGTCCATCATTCCCGCTAAATCTCTGCAATGGAATGTACAATACAAAAGGTATACAATACGCCGCTATTTGACCGCAAGAGCCTAGTATTGGCAAATAAGTGAAGCTAGACCACACAGCCGTTGCAATCAGTGCATGATGTATAATTGGTCCAAAAACAGGGGGCGCATAACCAGCAACGGTCGAGAAAGTGCGATCATACCATTTCCTGACCTCACTTAAGCGTGCGGTATACCGGCTAATATCATTCACCCATGTTGGATCTTTGTTCATCTTTTTACCCTTATAATGCCACTCCTTAATTATTAGGTGGTTCTCTACACGTAGCACGAGGCGCAGTATATTCGAACATGCCTAAAATGGCAAACGTTTATCTACACCATCCCGTTGATTCGGCGCTATGATGGGTATATGCTAATTGATCGTTGTACAGAAGATTATATTGTCCGTAACCACTATATCTGCTACAATGCTGCATAATTTGAGAAATACTCCGTTTTATGAGCAAAGCCAGAACGCCACCTAATATACAAGTACATGTCGGTATAACTTTAGGAATCATTGGTATCCTAACTACCGCTGCTGCGATCATCATGAGTGTGGCACCGGCCCATATATCCGGCATTATGTTAAACAACGTAATGGTTGCAGATACGCTTTGGGTCTCAGGATTGGGCGCTATTACCTTAAGCATAGGGCTGATATCTGAACCAACTCGCTGTTTTCTTCAAGAACGAGCTCCGAGACAATATACATTTGCAGAATTATCTAAAATGGGTTTACTACATAACGCCTTGAATGTATCTATAGTGGTGAGTATTAGCGTGTTCCTCAACACTGCTGTTCTCTTGCCCTATATGCAAAGTATTAGCACCGCCACCCAAGCCCCATGGCTAACAGCTGGTACTTGCATGGGCATAGCAGCCCTAACAACTGCTATATTCTCTATAGGACAATGTATATATTATAAAAACTCCGGCCCATCGGCTAAAAAAGGCGGTACCCGCGAGCGTGTTTCTCAAGCTGATCTGCACCAACTTATGCATTTTTATGGCATAAGTGTAACAGGAGCCGCATTAAGCACTGGAGTATCAGCATTAGTGGCACCTTTTCTGATTAATCACTGCTGTACTAATCCAGATTTATCTTTAACTACCGGCATTCTAGCCACAGCCTCCATCACTATATTGGCTGGTCTTATTAGTAGATATATTAGGGATTTGTACTTGCCCGACACAACGGCATTGGCGCCTTAAAGATGAAAATACACTCTCTATTGTCTTGCGGACGTGGAACATGTACCCAAGGTATAAGACAATCAATACATTTTGTCGGAGTCATCCTATGCAAAATTTTTTCTTTATCAGCCCCTTCCACTATTTATCACATCAGGTTATATCGGCATCATAGAAATTTGATTGAGTGTTCATATGAACAGCCTATGGAAAAAAGTAATCACAGTAGCGAAGCGATGCTTTGGCGCCATAAGCAGAAGTCTAGGGCGTTGGTGTGCGAGAAGAACAGTACGCCTGAGAGAGACCATTGTCGCTGATAATGCCCCCAGGCTTAGACCGACTGTGATGTGGGGGCGGGCCGTGCGTTCTGTGTTCTACAGTCCAAAAACACGCGTAATAGCGATGCTACAAGATGGATACAATTCAGCCTTCATCAACAGATTACCTAGATTACCTCAAACGCTTCAGCAGCGCCGTATTTTGCGGCCTCAAGGACGGGCAGCTAGTACTAGGCTTCAACAGTCTAGCTGGCTCTCCGTCCTTGGGA